>CAYXVG010000021.1:0-107800 GCA_964468205.1 uncultured Solibacteraceae bacterium
ATAACGAAGCCGCTGCAGGAGGACTTCGACCACGCCGTTTTCCTGGCGCGGGAAACCTACGCCCAAGTGGATTTGGGTATCGCCCGCGTGAAGTTCTTTGGGATTCCCGAAGCGGAGGCGAACGGATACGACGCGATAACGAAGAAGCGCGAGGCGAGAAAGCTGACGAAGGAGTTCAGCGGCCCGAATGGCGACGCCATCGATGTGTTCGTTGTGCCGAATTACGCCGTCACCACCGGTGGCGAAGGGAAGGTGGGGCTGTGCCGCATTGGGCTTCCGAAGAACAAGAATCTCTACGTGATGAGCGGCTGCGTCATGGGGGCGCGCTGGTTCGGTATCGGTATCGGCCACGTCATGGCCGGACAGGTGATCGCCCACGAGGTGGGACACGGGCTCAAACTGAAGCATAGTTCCACCGTGGGGAATCTCATGTTCCCCACGGCGACCGGAACGGCCCTGACGGCGAGTCAAGGAGAAACGATGCGAGACCACCGTACGGTTCAAGACGGCTGCGGGGGATAGGGGGCGGCATGTCACTTAACGTCATTGACCCATTGAAGGCGGGCGTCCCGGAGCTTCGGGATGCGGTCGCGGGCAGGAGCCAGCTTCCGCGGGGAGCGGCGATGGGAGCGCTGGCGGAGTCCGGCTACCCGAACAAGCACCGCGACTTCCAGGCTGTTCTCGAGAACCCGGACGAGCCGCGTCTCTACCGGAGGATTGCCGCGGTTCAACTGGCGCGCATCGGGACGCCGGCCGCGGAGGAGATTCTCAGGCACAACGCGGACATTCAAGATCCGGCGGTGCTGGCCGAGGTGGCCGCCGGCCTGGGCCGGATTGGAGGGGCTGAGGCGCTGGACGCCGTACTGCGGGCGAAGGACCGTCTTCCCGGCGAGCTCGCAAGGGAAGCCGAATTCGCGGCCGAGCTTATCGCGCACCGGCTGGGATTGGAGCAAGGTTACGCCGCTGGTTGCGATGATGTGGAGTTTGTCGAACCCCCGAGTGGATGCGCGAACCCGATGCGGTTCCGTCCGGCGCGGCGCGGCGAGATCGAACAGGCTCTGATTCACCTGGCCCGGGACCCGTTCGGCATTGAACTGGCGGATACGCCGATGTTCAAGATCGAGTGCGAGGAGGAGACCTGGATGCTCCTGTTGAACCGGGAGTATGCGGGCGCTTCCGCAGTGGAACGTTTGTCGGGGCGCCGGGCGCTGGCGGCTGTCGCCGCCACCAAGCTGAACGCCGAGGAGGATTGTCATTCGGCGCTGGTGGTGCTCACGTCACCGGCGAAGCGCGGTTCGGGGCTCGAGATTCGACTGTTCGAACCCGGCGGGCAGTTGGAATACGCCGGAACTGGCGAAATCGAGGGAAAGTCGCTGCGGTTTTCGATCCGGGCGGTGAAACGCCCGGGCGCGGCGCCAGTACGTATCAGCGGGCGATTCGGTGAGGGCGGGTTGGAGATCGAGCAGGGCGTATCGGCAAGCCGTGTTATTCCGAAACGCCATCCGCGGCCGCTGCCTCCGCCGGCTGAGTAGGAGTCGAGCAATGGTTTCCCTGAGAGCGGCTGCGGGGTGCCTGGGAATCAGGGGCGGATTCTCCGTGGTGCGGGATTTCTTTGGCCACCGCCAGCTCAAACCGCAGTCCAGTTTCACCAGCCTGTCGGTGTTGCGGCAGGTGCGCGCCATTCAGGGCAAGCACATCCATGTGAACTTCATTCAGGTTGGAGCCGAGCAGTTCACGGCGGACGTCGAGGAGTATACGGATCGGGGGCTGGTGGATCTGCGGGAAGTCTACGCGGAGGTCAGCCTCGGGATTGGCCGGGTTGAACATTACTCGCTTCCGCTGGCCGAGGCTGAGCCGTTCACGGTGATCGACAGCAACGCGGAATTCAAAGAACTGACCCGGCAGTGGACCGTGCCGAACAACGGGATCGACATCTTTCTGGTAATGGAAATCGACGGGTCCCGAGGCAAGTCGCCGATTGGCGGCCCATGCGACAAGGACAAGAAAGGGTATACGGGATTGGTGGCGGCCACTCCGAATGTTCTCCTGGGCCGCGTGCTGGCGCACGAAATCGGTCACTATCTTGGCCTGAAGCACCGCAAGGGGGAGGGGCAGAAGGGCAACCTCATGCACGAGCACGAATATTGGATGGGGGATTTCCTCGACGGCGAGCAGGCCGGGAAGATGCGAAGTCACTGTATGGTGCGAGGTGGTTGTTCCGGGTTAGGTCCGTAGGTAGGCAGAGCAGGGGGAGAGGAATGGGGCTGGGTGTCCTGCCAGAACCGGAAACGAACCAATACAGGTTAGAAGGCGGAAGAAAATGCGCCGGAGGGAGCGAGCGGCCGACGCTCCCTCCGACGCCGCAACGCTCCCTGTCCGGAACGGACGGCTCAGTGGTCACTGTGCGGGAGCCGAACCCGTGGCCGGGTTGTAACGAGGATGCTCCGGACTGACCGGGTTCTGGTGCGGGTCACGGCTGTAGGCAGGCGTTTCGTCACGATTCACCCACGCCGTGTATGTGAGGTCACGCAGCAGGCGGGCTCCTGCCGCCACTTGCTGATAGACCAGTTCTCGCGCCTCCCGGTGCTCTTTGTCGGCGAGGGCTCCCGACTTTTCAAGCCGATAGACTTGCTCGACGTGACTTTGGGCTTGGTCCAGATGGGCGACAATGGCCGCGAAGGGATCTTGCAGCCGTTTCGGCGCTCCGATACGATCGGCGAAGTCGTCAAGATCGAGTTCGATCAGCTCGACGAAGCGCGATTCGAACAACCCGTGAATATTCCGGTCACGGGTGTAATTGTTGGGATTCGGCCCTTGCCATCCGTCGTGATGGATCGTCACGTGCAGCGGCTGGGCTCCGTCGCCTGTATAGTGACCCAGCCAGCCCATATAGAAGGCGATCTCCATTTCGACATGGGTCAACTCAGGCCACTCACCTATGTATTCCGGCGGGTCCATCGTCTGGATCATGTGGTAGGTGCGGAAGGCGGCTTTTAAGCGCTCGTAGCCTTCCATGGCCGCATAGGGGAGCGTTCCGGTCCAGCGGACGTTGGTCAATTTGGCCGCCTCGGGATCCGACTTGGCGAGTTTCTGTTGCTCGTTGTAAAGGTCAACGATGAACTCGTAGCGCGACCGCGGCGCTACGGTCATAAAAGTGAACTGCTCACGGAACCATCCGTGGTTCGGATCCTCGTAGATCTTCAGGAAACCTTCTGAAGGCCGGCGCCAAGAGTCGGGGACCACCGACAGGTAAGTGATCCATTCGATGTGTTTTCGCAAGAAGGCCGGCCCATCAGCCGGGAGTCCGAGAACGGCGGCGCGATTAATCGCGGAGTGGGCACGGCGTCCCCAGCCGAAGGCCGGAGACGCCGCGAGGACGAGCGCGATGAGACAAGCTATGGATCGCATCGGTTTCGATTCCTCCTAAAAGGAGATCCGGCCGCCGAATTGGAAACGGCGCGGGTCGCGGGTACGGGTGACGCGGCCGAAATCGTTCGCGCCAAATCGGTTGACCACAGCGCCCGAGCAGCCGCTGATCGAACAAGCGGCGTTGAAGCTGTTCGTCAGATGCTCGGCTTCGACCATCAGCTCGAGGGTTAGCGGTTCCCTAATCTTGATGCGGCGCGAGAGGCGCGCGTTCATTTGGAAGAAGCGGGGCCCGGACTCCGAGTTGCGCTCGAAACCGACCGGGCGATCGTTCAGGTTCAGATCCTGATTGAGATCCGAACCGGCCACCACGTTTACCGGGAATCCTGAATTCGTCCAGACCATTGTCGATAGCTCGAAACCGTTCATCCACTTCAGGCCCGGGTTCGCGAAGCTCGGGGCCAACAGGCCTTGCAGCACGAACGAGTGCCGCGTGTCGCCGTCGGCGGCACCGAAGTCGAACTCGCGATTGGTCGGATCGGTCAACGCGCCGCCAATCAAGTTGCTGTCGCCCCGCGCACGCGAGACCGAATAGGTGGTTGAAAACTGCACGCCACCGCTGAAGCGCTTGGTGACCGTGACGTCGAAGCCATGATAGTTGCCCGTGCCGCCTGACTCGTTCAGGTTGATGGCGCGGAACTCCTGGTTTGGACGTCCCGCCGCGCCCTGGAAGACAGGACGCCCGTCCTCGAGCGCGCCCACCGGCGCACCGAGGTTGATGTCCCGGGTGTGGGTCCCGAAGCGATGGCCCCAGAATGTGTACTGGAAGGAGACCAGCAGATCGCGGACCACCTCGAAGTCAGTGGCGATGGTGGCGTTATGCCCGTACATGAGCTGGAAATCGCCGGCGAAGGCCAGGATGCTCGGCGGGACGCTGCTGAATGCAGGGTCATCGTTGACGTTGAAGAAGCTCGGAAACAGCGGCGCGTTCGGATCATTGCCAGGGATGACGAAGTTGAAGATCCGGTTGCCATTGAATTGCGCCCCGTTCAGGGCCAGGCCCAGGCTTGGCGTGTCGTAGTAAAGGCCATAGCCTCCGCGGATGATTACCCGGCCGCTGCCGGCCGGCGCGAAGTTGAAACCGACGCGCGGGGCGAAATTGTCGGTGTCATTCGGGATCTCCCGAGACAAGGGGAAGGGCGCGTTGGCGTCGAGTACCGGCCAATCGAGGAGTTCGTACCGCACGCCGAGGTTGAGCGTAAAGTTCGGCGACAGCCGGAACTGGTCCTGCACGAACCAGTTGTAAAAATTGTACGACTGGGTGATCTCATTGTCGCCCAAATCCTGAACAAGCTGGGTATAGGTGAACTGGCGGCCCGTAGCGGGATCGACCACTTCGTTGAGAGCATTCAGATACTGATTCAACGGGCTGACTGCGTCTCGTTCAGCGGTGGCTCCCAGACCGCGGAACTCGAACCGGCGCGTGAAGGGATTCGAGCGGAAGAGCCGTGTCCGCTGGAAGTCAAACCCGAACTTCAGAGTATGACGGCCGGTGGTCCAGGTTATGTTATCGGCGAGCTGCCAGCTTGTTTCTACATTACTCGAGATATTCAACGGATTCGCGCCGATGTTCGCCACGCCTAGAATGTTGATCTCGGCTGAGTCCGCCGGTACGTCCGGGAAGGGCTCGCGGGCATTGGAGCGGCGGTTGATGCCGAAGCGCGCTTCGTTGAGCACCATCGGGCTGAAAGCTGTCGCGAACTGCACGGCTCCGCCGTTCATGCGGTCCTCGAAATTCGTGCCGCGGCGCTCAATAGTCAATCCGCCGCCGGCGCGGGGCTGGTCATTCGTGAACCGGTTGTAGCGGATAAAGCCACTGTTCCTGTTGTCCAGGATGAAGTTGAGCTTGGCGCTCGGCGTGTGGAACGTTTCACCGAACGTCGAGTCCTCCAATTGGGCGGCTGACAGCCCGAGCGCTTGCGCGTTGGCGGCGCTGATGGTGATCGGCCGCCGGATCCGCAGCGGGTTGTACTCATCGTTGATGAAGAAGAACAGCTTGTCTTTCTTGAGCGGACCGCTGAAGTTGCCCGCCAGGGTGTACCAGGTGTTGCCGTCCGCCTTTTCGGCGGCCAGCGCCTGACGGGCGATGAGGGCGTCCGGCCGCCACATACCAAAGAAAGATCCGTGAAAGTCGTTGCCGCCCGAGCGGCTGATTACGTTGACCACGCCGCCGGCGGCGCGCCCGAACTCCGCCGAATGGCCGCCCGACACAACCTGCATTTCCTGCACCGACTCCGGCGTCGAGATCACCAGCCGGATTTGGCGGCTGAACAGACGCTGCGTGTTGTCAAATCCGTCCACTGTCCAGACGCTGCGGTTGAGCCCTCCGAACAGATACTGCGTGGTGCCGAAACCAGTGCTGGGAAGTCCCTTTACTCCGGGTCCTAGGAGGTGGAAATTGTAGATATTGCGCGAGGTAATCGGCAGTGAGCGGAGCGCGCGATCACCTACCACTTGCTCGGTGGCCGGCTGCGAGGTGTTAATCAGAGGTGCATCGGCCACCACCGTGACGCTGTCGGTGGCCTCGCCCAACTCGAGCGTTACATTGACGCGAACCTGCTTGCCGACACTAAGTGCGATGCCCTGCTGCAGGTACTCCTGAAAGCTCGGCGCCATCACCCTCAACTCGTAGGAGCCCACGGGCAGTAATGGAAAGCGGTAGTACCCCTGCTCATCGGTAAGCGTGGACTGCTGGTTGTTCGTCGCCGTATTGGTTGCGATCACCGAAGCGCTTACTAGCGCCGCACCGGTCTGATCGGTTACGTAGCCATCAAGAGTGGCATCACTGGCATTAGTCTGTCCCCAGCCGAGCACGGGTATTAGGGTCATCAATAGCGCGAAAACGAAATGCATGCTAATGTCCTCCTACCCCACCGTAGGGGGCATATGTTAACGCGCCGTATTATGGGGGTGAATTTTGGATGTACGGTTGTAAAAAGGGTGTTCCACAGACTGTTTCATGCTGGTTCTGAGACGATGACAAAATCGTCTTCCCATGCGCTCCATGCGGCCGCCACAAACCGATCCCGCCTCCGCGTGAGGCAGGTGGCCGCTCTTATCTGAAACACCAGCGGCATGGTGCTGAGCGAGACCCGCGACTGCGTCCATTTGCCCGGTGACCGCCTGGCCGGCGACGTCATGATCCCCACCTGCGTAACCGAGGATTGATGCGGCGAGCCGCAATCCAGAACGCCAGCACTGCACGGGAAGCCGGACGGATCGGCGAAGCTCCGATGCGCGGAGACGGTGGGACTCGGGGAGCCTTCCGCGATAGAATGGCGCCTATGAAGCGCAGAGATTTTATTGCAAAAGCCGGTGTTGCCGGCTCGATTTCGGCTGTGAGCGGACGGCTGATGGGCGCGGAGGAGGAGATTCGCGTCGGCATGATCGGCGTGGGAGGGCGCGGTTCGGCGCACCTAACGAATCTGTTGCGGATGCCGGATGTGCGCATCGTGGCGATTTGCGACAACGATCCGGAACATCTCGCGGCCGCGCAGGCGAAGGTGGTGGAAGCGGGCAAGCCGAAGCCGGATGGCTACGCGGATTGGCGGGAGTTGCTGGAACGCCAGGACATCCGGGCGGTGGTATCGGCGCTGCCCATTCATTTGCACGCGCGGAACTACCAGGATGTCATCGCCGCCGCCAAGGATCTGTACGCCGAGAAACCGCTGGCGCGGACGGTGGCCGAGTGCGACGCGGTTGCCAAGGCCGCCGCGAACGGGGATTCGGTGGTGATGATCGGCTTCCAGAGGCGCGCGCATGCGCTGGTGGTGAACGCGGTGGCCAAGGTTCATGGCGGCGAGCTTGGCGATCTCGTCGAGGGTCGGATCCAGTGGTCGAACACTTACGGTCCGATGGGCGGATGGTACGGCCGGCGGGAGCAGTCGGGCGACTGGATGCTGGAGCAGGCCTGCCACAACTGGGACGTGATGAACTGGGTGAACCGGCGCCGTCCAGTGCTGGCGGTGGGTTTGGGCCGCGACGATCTGTTTCGCGATACGCCGGTGATGGCCGATCATCTGAAGCGCGCCTGGGCGAAGCAGCCGGACCGGGATGTGCATGACTACTATGCCGCGGTGGTGCAGTACGAGAACGGCGTGCTGGTGAATATTCTGCATAGCTGGATCTCCCCGGCTCTGTTCAGCGGCGAGTTCACGCGCGTGGTGGGCACGCGCGGCGGGGTTGATTTCAACACGGGGACCTTCTCTTACCGGCGCGACCAGAAACGCGAGGACTGGACCATTTCACAGCGGGCGGACGCTCCGCATCGGGATGTGGCGGCGATGCGCGCGTTTCTCGATTCGGTGCGCAGCCGCAAGACGCCGCCGGCGACAGTGGACGACGGGCGGGAGGCCGCTCTCACGAGCATGCTGGTGAGGGAGGCGGTCTACCGCAAGCAGCCGGTCACGATGAAAGAGCTGTTGGCGGGCGGCTGAGGCTGGGTCGAAAGCCACAGCGGCTTCTACTATCCCCACCATGGCTCGCCGGGCGCGAGTTGTCGGCGGAGGAATTCCTCGTCGATGGAGAGGCCGAGGCCAGGCGCGTCCGGGACGCGGAGCAGTCCGTTCTTGACGGCCGGCGGTTCGCCGGTGGTCATCTGCTCGCGGAGCCGTCCGGGGCGGCCGAGCCAACTTTCCGAGCGGTAGAAATTTTGGATGGCCAGGGAGAGGTGGGCCGAGGCGTAGGTGCGCACGAGCGTGCCGACGTTGTGGAGCGCGACCGGGGTGCGGGTGATGGCGGCGTAATCGGCGATTTTGCGGCAGCCGGTGATGCCGCCGGCGAAGGAGACGTCCGGGTGGATGATATCCACCGCCTGGGCGTCGAGAAACGGCTTGAATTCGCGCAGATGCGCGAGTTTCTCGCCGGTGAGGATGGGGACGCGGGTGGCCCGTTTCACGGCGGACCAGCCGTCGGAGTAGGGCACGCTCAAAGCGTCCTCGACGAAGAGGACGTTGAGGGGCTCGACGGTATTCGAGATGGCGATGGCGCTGGGCGTATCGAACTCCCCATGGCAGGCCACACCGATGTCGAGCGAGCCGCCGGCGGCTTCGCGCACGTTGGCGAATCCGCGGTAGAGCTTTCTTAATTCGGCCGGAGTGAGGGTGGGGTGAAACGGGCGCTCGATGGGGAAGGCCTGGTCGATGTTGAACTTGAAGGCGGTGAAGCCCTCGGGCTGTTCCTGGACGTAGCGTACCCAGTCGCGGCAGGCGGCGGGGTTATGCATGTCTTTGAGAGCGTCGCCGTGGGAATACATGGGGCAGCCGTCGCGGAAGGGGCCGCCGAGCAGCCTATAGACCGGCTGGCTGGTGATTTTGCCGGCGAGATCCCAGAGCGCGATGTCAATGCCGGAGATGGTTCCGATTGGACCCATGAGAGGGTGCTGCAGCGAGGTCATGCGGTAGAAGTGGCGCTCGATGGCGAGAGGGTCGGCGCCGATCAGGCCGGCCGGGCCGCCTGCGTAATTCTGAGAGCCGGGCCATCTGCCGGCGGTCATGTGCTCGATGTGAGCGCGGGCGATGGCGGCGTTGGTCCCGGTTTCGCCGTAGCCGGGGATACCGGCGTCGGTTTCAATCTTGATCAGGCAGCCGTCGAACTGGAAGTCGAGTTGCAAGGCCTTGATCGCGGTGATCTTTACCTCGCCTTCGAAGGGGGCGGAGTAGGAGCGGTAGGCGGCGAGCCAAGACCCGGCGGGCAGGGCGAGAGCGGTGCGAAGGAAGCCACGACGGGAAATACTGTGAGCAGGCATGGTATTGACGGGGAGGATATCATGAAAATCAGGGGGTGGATAGCGGCAAATCGCGGAGGCTGATTTTGGGCGGTGGGGTAACTCAAAAAAAGTGGTTAAGAATCAATTACGTGCATTGAGCGGGGTTGCAGGTTCTGTTATAGTGAGGGTGGATGTACCATCGAGTTCCGCCAGTGCGGATTTCGTCCTACCGGATTTTCCTTCCTGATGGAGGTAATACCCTTTCCAACGCATGAAAACCAGTGTTGAGATTAGTTGCGGCATAGAGTCCTTGTTCGGGACCCGCGACGAGAACATACGTGTACTCGAAGAGGGACTCAACATTCGGACCCGGCTGCTGAACAACTCGCTTGAAGTGGAGGGCGAGGAGCTCAGCGTCATACGGGCCGGGGACATCCTGGACGATTACGTGGCGCTCATGCAAGAGGGCCATACGTTCACCAACGGCGACCTGAATAGCTGTTTGCGCGCTTTGATGTCCGACCCGGACATCACGTTGAAACGACTGGTGGAGAGCGGCAAGAAGCGCAGCTTCGGCAAGAAGTTGCTGGCTCCGAAATCGATGAACCAGCGGCTGTATCTGGACGCCATTGACCGGCATGACATGGTTTTTGGGATCGGTCCGGCGGGGACGGGGAAAACCTACCTGGCGGTGGCGATGGGAATCAGCGCGCTGCTCAGCAAACGGGTGACGCGGATCATTCTGACGCGTCCGGCGGTGGAGGCGGGCGAACGGCTCGGCTTCCTTCCCGGGACGCTGCAGGAGAAAATCGATCCGTACCTGCGCCCGCTTTATGACGCACTTTTCGACATGATGGACGCGGAGAAGGTGGAGCGCCTGCTCGAGAAGAACCTGATCGAGGTGGCGCCGCTCGCGTTCATGCGGGGGCGCACGCTGAATGACAGCTTCGTAATTCTCGACGAGGCGCAGAACTCGACCGCCGAGCAAATGAAGATGGTGCTCACGCGCGTCGGGTTCAACTCGAAGATGGTGGTCACCGGCGACATCACGCAGATTGACCTGCCGGCGGGTAAGCAGAGCGGTTTGCTACAGGCGGCCGAGGTGCTCAGGGGTGTGTGTGGTATCGGATTTGTCCGGTTCAACGAGACGGACGTCGTGCGCCACCCGCTTGTGCAGAAGATCGTGCAGGCCTACGAGCGGTTCGAGGAAGCGACCGGGGTGAATCGGCAGCTTTCCCTGCGGCTTACCGACGGGATGCCGCAGAATGGCGGCGCCGCTACAGAGGCGGGACGCACGAACGGCAGAGCCGCGGAAGCGCCCGTCAACGGCCAGGCGGCCGCGGATACCGTCTAGCCCCCACTATGTCCTCTGAAGGCGAAAGTACCCTTCTCTACCGGCGGGCCGGCCGGGGATTTTCGAAGCGCGCGATCCGCTTGTTGTTTGAACGCCTGCGCGAGGAAGCGGCCGGAGGCCGGCCCTTCGTATGCCTATTTACCGACGACCGGGAACTGAGGCGGCTCAACCGGGAATTTCTTGGACGCGAATACCCCACCGACGTGCTCTCCTTTCCGTCGGACGCCGGTGACGGAGCGTCGCTTGGCGAAGTGGCGATTTCCATGGACCGGGCGCGGGCGCAGGCGGCGGAGTTTGGGCATCCATTGGAAGCGGAGACAGGGATTCTGATGCTGCACGGGTTGTTGCATCTGATGGGGATGGATCACGAGAAGGACAAGGGAAGAATGGCGCGAGCGGAGAAGCTCTGGAGAGAAAGGCTTGGATTGCCCGCCGGGCTGATTGAACGGAAGAAGAAGTGACACCCCTGCTGATTTCGGTTGCCGCCCTGCTGACGCTCGCGCTGGCATTGATATCCCTCGTGCAACTGCTTTATCTCGAGTCGCTGCGCCTGCGCGCCCGCGACTTGCCGGCGCTCGAGTGCTTCAAGGAAGAGATTGAGCAGCGCATCGGCCTCAAGACCGAGAAGGGCGCGCTGGCTTTCTCGTTGATCAAGCACAGTTTGCTGGTGTTGATCGGTGTGCTGGCGGCGCTGGGCGTTTTGTCGGCGGCTCCGCTGGCGGCGCGCGCTGCCATCGAGGCGGCGGCCATTTCCGTGGCGCTCATGTTGCTGGGTGCGTACGCCGTTCCCCAATTGCTGTACCGGCGCACGAGCGGAAAGTGGCTCGCTCCGCTGGCGCCGCTGCTGCGTCTGGCCAGTTTGATGGTGTGGCCGGTGACGAGCCTGGTGTCGTTTCTGGAGACTCTGGTCTCCCTCGGCGACGGTGACAGCGGCGCCAAAGAGAACGGCAGCTCAGCCGAAGAAAATCTCGAGGCGCTTATCGAAGCGGGCGCCGACGAGGGGCTGATCGAGGAGGATGACCGGCAGCTTATTCACTCGGTTGTAGCGCTGGGAGACAAAACGGTGCGGCAGGTGATGACTGCGCGGCCCGCGGTCGTCTCGATCACCGCGAAAGCGACCATTGAGGATTTCCGGCGGCTTGCGATCGACAATCACTTTTCCCGGTTTCCGGTCTACCGCGAGTCGATTAACAACATCCTCGGCACCGTACACGTCCGTGACATCATCGAGATCGATTATGACGAGCGTGCGAGCCAGACGGTGGAGAAGTTCGTCCGGCCGACTCTCTTCGTGCCCGAGACCAAGCGGGTAGCGGACCTGTTCCGCGAGATGCAGCGGGACAACATCCAACTGGCGGTGGTGGTGGACGAATACGGCGAGACAGCCGGCATCGTGACCATGGAGGACGTGGTGGAAGAGGTATTCGGCGAGATCCGGGACGAATACGATCCGAAGGCGGACATCAAGGTGGAGGCGGATGGCTGCTTCATTGCGAACGGCGATGTGGATCTAGACCTGCTGCACGAACTGGTGGAGTTCCGGCCGTCCGAGGAGACCGAGTCGACTACCGTGGGCGGCCTCGTGAGCGAGTGGCTGGGCCGGGTGCCGGCAATAGGGGAGTCGGTGGAGCGGGACGGTATCCGGCTCGAAGTGACCGCGGGGGACGAGAGGCACGTTACCGAGGTTCGGGTTTGCAAGTCTGTCCCCAAGGAGACGGGCAACGTTTCGGGCCGGGCCGGTTAACAGGCCACTCAAAAGGCGGCCGGCTGAACGCCTGGCGCACCAAGCGGCGGGTACCGGATGAACTATCCTTTTGAGAATGGCTAGGAAGAAGAAAAAGCGGAAGTTCGTGTCGGGATTCGTCTCCATACTTGGGCGGCCCAATACCGGCAAGTCGACACTGCTGAACGCGCTGCTCGGAACGAAGGTAACGATCGTTTCCGACAAGCCGCAGACGACCCGCACGTCGATCCAGGGCGTGTGGAACCTCCCGGAGGCGCAAGTTGTGTTTCTCGACACGCCGGGGATTCACCGTCCCGACACGCAGCTCAACAAGAAGCTGGCACAGGATGTGGCCGGCGCGCTGGAAGGCCGCGACCTGCTGCTGTTCATGGTGGAGTGCCAGGCCCGGCCGAACGTGGAGGACGAGCGGGCCGTGGAACTCGTGGCGCGAGCCAAAACACCGGTAGTGATGTTGCTGAACAAGGTTGATTTGCTGAAGGACAAGTCGAAAATGCTGCCGGTGATCGAACAGTACCAGCGGCTGGGGAATTTCGAGGAGTTCATTCCAATTTCGGCCAAGACCGGCGACGGACTGGATCGGGTGAAGAACGCCGTGATGAGCCGTCTTCCGGCCGGGCCCCGCTACTTCCCGGAAGACGAAGTAACGGACCAGCCAGAGCGGTTCTTCGCCTCCGAGATTGTGCGTGAGAAGGTGTTGCACCTCACCCGGCAGGAGGTGCCGCACTCAGTGATGGTGCAGGTGGAAAACTGGGAAGAGGGCGAGAAGCTCCTGCGTATCGCGGCGGCGATTATTGTCGAGAAAAACGGGCAGAAGGCCATCGTGATCGGCGCCAAGGGCGCGCGGTTGAAAGAGATCGGGACGGAAGCGCGGAAGGAACTCGAGAAGATACTCGGGAAGAGGATTTATCTCGAGCTGTTTGTCAAAGTTCGTGAGAACTGGCGCGAGAAGCCGGCTTACCTGTCTGAGCTGGACTGGAAGAGCTAGCCCGGGCAGCATTCGCTGTTTCGGGCATCCCCCCAAATAGGGAAGAGAATTGGCCCTTACGGGCGATTGGTTTCTTGACGCTTGGCAGGCAGAATATGACTATACGCTAGTCCAATGCCGGTCCCCCCGGCGATAGAAGGTACAACGAATGATCAAGACCAAGATGAAGAAGGGCCGGCCCGCGAGTCAGGTCAAAGGCGCGAAGGAAGAGTGCGAACCGCCGACTCCCGTCACGGTGGTGTATGCGATGCCGGCGAGCAACTCCCGTAACCGGTCGATCGGCCGCTCCGATCTGGACGACCCGGCCCGGGCGGAGTTCATAGACGCCATCCTGCAGCGGCGGCGGCTGATGTACGAGGCCCAGCGGAATTAGGCAGCCCTCCTACCGGAACTATATCCTTTAGAAGCCTGGCGTAACGACGTTTCCTTTAAAGAGCGAGTTTCCGTCGAGCGGTCTTATGAGGCCCGGGGAACCGGTGTGAATCCGGCTCCCCGGGGCTGGGGCTAGAAGTTGAAACGAAGGGCGAGTTGCCAGTTTCTCGCGTCCATCTGCGTACCGGTAATCTGGCCGAACGAAGAGTTGGTCGGAGAGGTGTTGGGATTGTTGAACGAGACGTCGTTCAGAGCGTTGTAGACTTCGGCGCGGAACTGGAAGTTGAAGCGCTCGTTGATGGGGAAGGTCTTGATCAGCGAGAAGTCCCAGCGCCGCTGGCTGTCACCGCGCAGGCCGCTGAGGCGCTGCGGGAAGGTCCGGATGTTGCTGGCCAACTGTTGACCCGAGTTGCGGTTAAAGCCAGCCTCGGTGTTAAACCAGCGCTCGGCCGACCGCTCGTCCGCGGGAAGCGGAATGTCGTCGGTGTTGCCGATGAAGAGGGCGTTACCGAAACCCAGCGCCGAACCGGACTGATAGACAACCACGCCGCCGATTTGCCAGCCGCCGAGGGCAAACTGGCCGACGGCGGGCATGCCGGAGCCGAATTTTCTGCCCTTGCCGACCGGGATCTCCCAAATTCCGCTTAGGGCGAGGCGGTGGGGACGGTCCAAGCCGCTGACGATCTCATCGGGCAATGGGTCGGTGGCGTTCAGGAAATTGGCCGCTTCCATGGTCTTCGACCACGTATAGGCCATGTTGAACGTGAAGCCGTTCGCGAACCGCCGCTCGAGCTTGGCCTGGAGCGAATGGTACCAGGAATAGCCGATCGGTTCCTCCCAGGTGAGCCCGCCGAAATGCGGGTAAGGTGTGAGCAGGCGCGACCGGGACATGTTGCTGCCGAAGATCGGGTCAGTGCCCCGGAACGGATTCGGGAAGTTCTGGCTGAGGTAGTTGATGGTCTGCTGGTCGCGGAACGGGCTCGTGCTGAGGTATTCGCGCGGAGTATTGTTGAGGCTTCGATTGACACCGATGCGGGTGCCGCGGTTGCCGACATAGCTCGCCTCGAGCAGAAGTTGGGACGGCAGCATTCGCTGGATGCCCATGCTCCAGCGCTGCGAGTAGGCGTGAGCGCGGGGGCGGAAGTAGAACGTGAGCCCCTGGTTGAGGTTCGTAGTCAGGCCGCCGGCCGGACCCAGCGGTTCGAGCAGGCCGTTCGGGAAGGGATTCGATACCGTGGCGATGTAGGATTGGCCGTTGTCGAGCGAGGCCTGAACCGGGGTGGATTGGGTGAAGCCGGTCTGGCGCGCCACGGTCTTGCTGACGCCGATGGAATCGAAGAACATGCCGTATCCGCCCCGCAGGATCGTCTTGTCATTGAGTTGGTAGGCGAAGCCGATACGAGGCATGAAGTTGTCGTTCTCCCCGTCGAATGGGCTACGGCCGATACCTCCGGTGTTGACCCATGTGGGACCGCCGAGCACCTGAAAGTCTTCCGGGGCAATCTCCGGGATCGGGTTGTTGGCGTAGTTGGCCTGGGCCTGCGCCTCGATCGGATTCGATGTGTCGAAAGCGTAAGCGGCCTGCAAGCGGTCGAACCGTTCGGTGATGGGCCATTCGTGCTCGTATCGAAGGCCGAAATTGAGTGTCAGCTTGCGGTTGACTTTCCAATCATCGTGGATGTACAAGCCGAGATACATGTCCTGCATTGCCGAGGTGGCGGTGCGCTGCATGGAGCCGCCCGGAATGCCCATGAGGAGGGCGGCGAGTTCCTGGCCGATCGGCGCGGCGGGGGAATTATCGCGGGGGCCGCGGGTATAGGTGTTCGCGAAGGTCAGATCCGGCGCGATGCCCTGGGGAATCCGCTGGCCGAAAGCGCGATAGACGCGGAAGTCGGCGCCGTACTTCAATTGATGGCTGCCTCTCGTCATGTTGAAAGATCCGACGAAGGAGTGGGTGAGGCTGGTGTTGCCACCATCGCCGCTTTCCCAGGTGGACAGTCCCGAGTAGCCGCCGGCTCGTATGCGCGGCAGGGGAGCGTTCGCGGCGTCGGGCAGCAGCCCGATCAGGTTCGATGAGAAGCCGAGCCCGGTGTAGTCCAGGCCGGTGGACCGGCGGCGCTCGAGGAAGTCCTGGCTGGTAAGGCCATAGCGGAAGTTGAAGATCAGCGAGGGATTGATCAGGATCACGTCGTCGAGGGCGATGCCGCGGTTGATGCGGTTCAGGATGACGCCGTTGACGGGGTTCTCCCGGCCGAGGTCGTGGCGCTTGTCTTCTTCCCACCAGTCGTAGTGGACCCGGACAAACAAGCGGTGGTTGGAACTGAAGGCGTGGTCGACGCGGGCGAGATGGACGTAGTAGTCCTCGAATCCCTTGTCGGCGACGAAGTGGTTATTCCGGCCGTCGCTGGTACCCGCCTGGTTTGGCAGAGGCCACAGATCGGCGATATTCAGGCCGGCGGGATCGAGCAGGTTCTGGGGAATGATGTTGCCGGGAATCGGCTGCCGTTCGAAGCGTCCTCCCGATGCCGGCTGGGTGCTGAACGGATCGTAGATTTGATAGCGGCTTCCGAGGGCAAGGAGTTGCGAAAAATCGCCGCGGCGCTGATCGGCATTCGGCACCGTCCGGGTAAAGGTATTCGGAACGCCCCACTTGTTGGCCTCCCAGGCGTAGTACCAGTGGGTCTTGTTCTTTCCGTTGTAGAGCTTTGGCAGCAGAACGGGTCCACCGGCGGAAAGGCCGTAGCGGTGGTCCTGGTAGGTGGGCGGCGTTGTGCCGGCCCTGTTGTTGAAGAAATTCGGGGCGTCGAAAGCGCTGTGACGAAGCCAATAGTGGGCTTCCCCGTGCAGGTCGTTCGTGCCGCTCTTGGTGCTGAGGTTGACGACGGACCCGATGGTGTGGCCGAGGCTCGCGTCGTAGGTCGAAGTTTGCATCTTGAATTCCTTGATCGAGGTGGCCGGTGGGCTGAAGGCCACGCGGGCGCGCGGGTTGGTCCCTTCCGCGAACGTGTTGGAGACGCCGTCAATCTGGAATTCGTTGTTGTTGTTTCCGTTGCCGTCAGTGCTGAACTGGGAGAGGCCGGCGTTAAATGCGGGTTTGCGCAGCCGCATGTTGGTGCCGTTAACCACGCCCGGCGTCAGCAGCACGAGTTCGGTCGCGTTGCCGGCGAGCAGCGGCAACTCGAGCACGCGCCGCTCATCGATAACCTGCCCGAGCGAGGCGCTGGATGTCTCAAGCAGTGGTGTGTCAGCGGTCACCTGGACTGTTTCAGTGACCTCGCCGAGTTCCATTGGGATGGTGAGTTCCACGCGGTCGCTGATGCGAACCTGCACACCCTCCCGGATGAAGCGCTTGAAGCCTATTGCTTCCGCGGAAACGGTGTAGATCCCCGGCGGAATAAACGGAATATTGAAGACCCCGGTCTCGTTGCTGACGGCTGTCAGGGCGAGACCCGTCTCAGTATTCAGAACCCGGACATCGGCGCCTGGAATGAGCGCGCCGGAGGAATCGACCACGGACCCCGTGATCGATCCTCGCGGATCCTGAGCTGGCACGGTGAGTGCGAGGAAAAAAGCAAGCCAGACCAGAATGCTGGCTACACGTACGGTATACATCAAATGACCTCCCGGATGGTGCAAACTTCTATTCGGATGGAGCGAGACTCAAGACCGAACAAATAGAGATTCCCTTAAACTCTTTTATACCCTTTTGGAAGAGAGAACAAGTAAAATATGCTTTACTTTTATGAGAAGTCCTGGCAGTTTTGAGGAGGTTTCCGATGGACCTACGTTGTTTATGGGGCCATGTGTGTATTATTTTTCAATCAGATAAGGAGTCTGCTTCGCGGGCCGAGGGGCCTGTGGGCGGGTTTACATTTCGGCGGCGCGGACGCTCACAATAAAATATTCGCGGCTCACCAGTCGACGACAGAGCCGTCGTCGGGGTCGTACTGGGGCAGATATTCGCGCGGTTCGCCCACCTCGGCCATGAGCTTGTCTTCGTCGATAGTGATGCCGATGCCGGGGTCCGGTGGTAGCGGCCGGTAACCGCCGGTAACCGGGGGCAGGGGTTTGGCGAGGAGATCGTGCTCGCGGTCGCCGCGTTCCTGAATCAGGAAGTTCGGAATCGAGGCGGCGATCTGGATGCTGGCGGCGAGGGAGCAGGGCCCGTTGGGATTGTGGGGCGCAATGGGGGAGTAATAGGCCTCGGCCATACCGGCGATAATACGCAGTTCGGTAATACCGCCGGCATAGTTTACGTCGGGCTGGAGAATGGTGGCGGCTCGCTTTTCGAGAATCTCACGGAATCCCCACTTGGTGAAGATGCGTTCGCCGGTGGCCAGCGGGATGTGGGTCTTCTTGGCAATTTCGGCCATGACATCGACGTTTAGCGCCTGTACGACTTCTTCATAGAACCAGGGATGATAGGGTTCCAAGGCTTTGACGAGGAGCATAGCGGTGGGCGGTTGGACGGCGCCGTGGAAGTCGATTCCGATATCAACGCCGTCGCCGTATTTCTCCCGGAGGGCGGCGAAGTTTTCGACGACCTCATCGACGTACCGCTGGCCCTCGACGTACTTGATTGGCTTGCGCCCGCCGGCCCGGGGGCCGACTTTGATGGCGTTGACGCCGGTTTCCTCGCTCACCGTGCCGTAGACGCGGACGCGGTCCCGGGTTGGACCGCCGAGCAACTTGTAGACGGGAACGCCGTAGACCTTGCCCTTGATGTCCCAGAGAG
Source organism: uncultured Solibacteraceae bacterium (assembly GCA_964468205.1). Lineage (GTDB taxonomy): Bacteria > Acidobacteriota > Terriglobia > Bryobacterales > Bryobacteraceae > CAWELS01. The sequence goes on from CAYXVG010000021.1 coordinate 18,324, forward strand.
CCTGGTCGATGCCGCTTTGAATTGCGGTTTTGATGGGTCCGCCGCGGTAGAACGCCCCGCGGTGGATCGCCTGCCAATGGTGTACGACGCGGCACGGGTCCTGGCCGATCAGGTAGTCGCCTACTTCGAGGGCGCCCGCGGCGCAGGCCTTGGCATCGTCCTTGAGCATCTCGCCCCAACCGGTGACGCCGGCGTCGGTAGAGATCTTGACGAAGACCCAGGAGTTCTTGAGCACGAACGTTTCGAGCTTGGTGACCTTGATCTTGTCGTTCGGGCCGACTGCGGCGGCGTCGGTCCTTTCGGCGGTAAACACCGCATCCAAACCAAACAACGCGCCCGATCCGATCAAGCTGCGCAACATCGTTCGTCGATTCATCATCTTTGTCATCGCTACCTCGGAACCGCCAACAGTATATCGCGCGCGGCGGGGCGGCGGGCGGGCCGGCAGGTCAGGGAGTGATCAGGTTCCCCCCGTTCCACGTACAATAGCGGTTTATGTCCGAGATGAAGAGGATAGTTGTGATTGGCGCCGGCAACATCGGCGGCGCGATTATCGGCGGATTGCTTTCAAGCGGCGTGGCCGACCGGGAGCACCTGGTGGCGACCGACGCCTCGGCTGCCCGCGCGGAGGAGATGGAGCAGAAATGGGGCATTGACGTAATTACCACTGGAAACGAGGAGCCGGTGAAGCACGCCGAGGTCATCATTTTGGCCGTGAAGCCGACCACGCTGCCATCGGTACTAAAGGATCTGCGGGGGATCCTGCGGACCGATCAGATTCTGATTTCCGTCGCGGCCGCATTCCCGATTCACCTCATTGAGAAGGCGGTTGCCATCGAAATGCCGGTGTTCCGCGCGATGCCGAACATTCCGGTGGTGGTGGACGAGGGCGCAACGGGGCTGGCCTGGAACGGGGTGGCGACGGCGGAGCAGCAGGCGTTTGTCGAGCGGATCTTCAAGTCGGTGGGAGCAGTGTGCAATGTGGAGGAGGACATGATGCACGCGGTCACGGCCATGTCCGGCAGTGGTCCAGCGTACATCTACATGGTGATCGAGGCCCTGATTGCGGGCGGATTGAAGATGGGACTATCGCACCAGGTCTCGACGCGGCTGGCCGAGCAGACCTGCCTGGGCGCCGCGAAGTTGGTGCGGGAAACGATGCTGCACCCGGCGATTCTGAGGGACCGGGTGACGACGCCAGGCGGCGTCACCATTTCGGCGATTCACGAGTTGGAGCGGCACGGCCTGCGGGCGATGCTCATATCGGCGATCGAGACGGCAACGAATCGCTCGCGGGAACTCACCACGTCGCTCACCGAGAAGTTCGAGGAGCAGCTATGAGCGACGGCGCGGACAACCCGCTGATCGGGATTCCGTTTACGGTTCCCTTCGACCGGATTCGCGCGGAGCACGTGGAACCGGCGGTCGACGAGCTGATTGCCGGAGCGCAGGCGGGAATCGACAATCTGGCGGAGCTACCAGAGGCCCGTACGTTCGAGAACACGATGTCCGTCCTGGACAGCGTCACCGAACCGCTCGACCGGGCCATGACAATTGTCGCTCATCTCGAGGCGGTGGCGACCTATCCGGAATTCCGCGACGCCTTCAACAGCGTGCAGCCCAAGGCGAGCGCGTTTGAAGCCGGCATTCGTCTTCATGCGGGACTGTGGAAAGCGCTGCGAGATTACGCCAAGACTCCGGAGGCGGAGGGATTGCGCGGCGCGCGCAGGCGCTATCTGGAGCGGGAGCTACGGGAGTTCCGGCGTCACGGGGCCGAACTGAAGGAGGACGGTAAGGCTCGCCTGCGGGAGTTGGATGTTGAATTGGCGAAGCTGACCACCTCGTTTTCGCAGAACGCTCTTGATGCCACCAACGCCTTCGAACTCTACATTGAAGCGGAGGACAAGCTGGCCGGGCTGCCGCAGAGCGCGCGCGACCTGGCGGCGGAGAGCGCCAAGTCCAAGGGCAAGAGCGGCTGGCGGTTCACCTTGCAGGCCCCGAGCTACGTAGCCGTGATGACGTACCTCGACGACGCGTCCATCCGCGAGCAGGTGTACCGGGCGTACAACTCCCGCGCCGCCGGCGGCGAACTCGGCAATGCGAAGCTGATCGCGCGAGTTCTGGAATTGCGGCGCGAGAAGGCCACCCTGCTTGGCTACCGGGATTACTCCGACTTCGTGCTCGAGGAACGGATGGCGAAGTCCGGTGTCAACGCCCAGCAGTTCCTCGCCGAGCTACAGCAGAAGACGGCGCCCCACTTCGAGCGCGAAAACCGCGAATTGCAGGCGTTCCGGATGGAGTTGGAAGGAGCCGGCGCACCCGCTCTGCAGCCGTGGGACCTAGGCTATTACGCGGAGAAGCTACGCCAGGCCCGCTTCGACTTCAATGAGGAAGACCTGCGGCCCTACTTCGCCCTGGAGAACGTGGTGAACGGGCTGTTTGAACTCGTCCACCGCCTGTTCGGCGTCCGGGTGGTAGAGGAGAACGGTGTGCCCGTGTGGGATGAGGGGACGAGGTACTACAGCCTTGTCGACGGCGACGGGCGCAAACTGGGGGCGTTCTACGCGGACTGGTTTCCGCGCGAGAACAAGCGCGGCGGCGCCTGGATGAACAACTTGATTACCGGCCGGGAGACGGCGGAAGGATTCGAGCCGCATCTCGGGCTGGTGTGCGGCAATCTGAACCCACCCTCCGGCGGAAGACCCGCATTGCTGACTCACAACGACGTGGAGACCATTTTTCACGAGTTCGGCCACCTGCTGCACCACCTGTTTACGCGCGTTCCCATCCGTTCCCTGGCCGGTGTCAACGTGGCTTGGGACTTTGTCGAGCTGCCGAGCCAGATGATGCAGAACTGGTGCTGGGAGCGGGAATCTCTGGCTTTGTTCGCCCGGCACTGGGAGACCGCCGAGCCGATACCGGATGAGTTGTTCGCCAAGATGAAGCGCGCGCGGACGTTCCGGGCCGCCAACGCACAGATGCGCCAGCTTGGTTTAGGTTGGCTGGATCTCGCGCTCCACCGCGAGTACGATCCGAGGATTCACGGAGACATTCAGGGTTATGCGCGCCGCATCGCCGCCGAGTTCGCTCCGGCGCCGCTGCCGGACGACTATTCGATGATCACCGCGTTTTCCCACCTGTTCGCAAGCCCGGTGGGCTATGCGGCCGGCTACTACTCTTATAAGTGGGCCGAGGTGCTGGACGCCGACGCCTTTACGCGGTTTCTGAAAGAGGGTATCTTCAGCCGCGAGGTCGGCCGGGGATTCCGCGAGAAGATACTGGCGAAAGGGGACAGCGAAGACCCAGTCGAGTTGTACCGGTCTTTTATGGGCCGCGATCCCGACGTAACGGCGCTCCTCGCGCGGGCCGGATTGCAGTAGGCGACAGCGGCTTGATGGAGCGCCGCATGCGGCGCGGCGGCGCTTTCAGCCCCTACTGCAGGGGGCGCATCTGGAGGTTGCGGTACCAGACGCGGCTGCCGGGGTCATGCTGCTGGAGCGCGAGGTATCCTTCGGTAAAGGTGCTCTTCTCGTCCACGTAGTCCACGACGGTCTCACCATTCACCTTGATGACAATGTGGTTGCCCCGGGCGATGATGTGCTGGGTAAACCAGGTGTCCGGGGGGACAAGAATCTCTTTGATGTTGACGAAGTTGTAGAGGCTGCCGGTCTTTTTCCAGTCCTTGTGGGTGGAGTTGACCTGGGCTTCGTAGCCTTTCGGCCAGCCCGGGCCGAACTCGGCGCGGAAGTACATCCCCGAGTTGCCACTGTCGGATATCTTCACCTCGGCCTTGAACTCGCAGTCGCGGCATTTCTGCTGCATCCAGAACAGATGGCTCCGTTCCCCCTTTCCGGTCAGGACGCCGTCTTCCACGCCCCAGTTTTCCGGGCGCTCGCTGGCCTTCCACCCGTCGAGGGTTTTGCCATCGAACATGCTAATCCAGCCATCCTCGGCCGCGGCGGGATACGCCATCAGGAGGGCGAGGATAGCGGTTGTGCAAAGGGTCTTCTTGTTCATCGGACTCTCCTTCTCCACAGTCACAACTGGAGTTTATCAGGCCGCGGCAAGATCGGGGCCAGTCCCGCGGGAGCGTTTCGGGGTCGACTTCGGTGCGCGGGCCGCTCAAACGGCGAGGACATTGTCGGCCTGGAGTCCTTTGGGGCCTTCCTTCAGGTCGTATTCAACTTCGATACCCTGATCGAGGGTGCGGAAGCCATCCATTTGAATCGCCGAAAAATGGACGAATACGTCCTCCCCGGTAGACCGCTGAATGAAGCCGTATCCTTTGGCGGGGTTGAACCACTTCACAGTTCCTTTTTCTCTCACGCAGTATTTCTCCTCAGGAGCCGGCCTCCGTGGTTGGAATGGTGGGGCCGGCGAATCGACCCATTATGGACCTTTATTCTCTCAGAATCCCCGCTGCGGCGGCAACGCTACTCGTGGCGCTTCTTCCCGGGTAGGCCGGCGGGGTTTTCATGTGTCCGCTCCCGGAACCGGCCCTGGAGACCACCGGCGAGGGAGACGCTCGATTCGCCGAACTTATCGCGGAGGCGGTCGACGGCGGTCAGAGCCTTCTCCCACTTCTCGGTCTTGTCGTGCTCGAGCAGGCCGAGTTGTCCCTCGGTGGCCGTGAGCTGTTGGGCGTAGACACCGATCAGGCGAATCGGTTTGCCGGTCCAGTTTTGGTCGAAGAGCCGGCGAACCTCGGCCAGCATTTCGCTGTCAAGGTGTGTCGCGCGGGGCAGGGTGCGGGCGCGGGTGAAGGTGGAGAAGTCCGAGTAGCGAAGCTTGATCTGGATGGTGCGCGAATAGAGCTTGTGCTCGCGGAGGCGGCGGGCCACCATCTCGGTGAGCCGGGCGAGCATCGCTTCGAGCGCCGGCCGGTGGGGCGTGTCTTCGTTGAAGGTGTGTTCGTGGCTGACGGATTTCGGATCCTCGTGCGAGCCGATCTCGCCGTCGAACCAGGCGCCGGCGTCGAGGCCCTGGGCTTTCCCAGCCAGGGCGAGGCCCCATTTCCCGAAGCGCTTGGCGAGGAAATCGCGCTCGAGCGCAGCAAGGTCTCCGACCTTGCGGATGCCGAGGGCGTTGAGGCGGCTTTCGGTGACCTTTCCGACGCCGGGGATCTTCCGGATGCTCAAGGGCGCGAGGAAACGCGCCTCGTGACCGGGCAACACCCAGAGCGCTCCGTTCGGTTTGGCCTGATCCGAGAGGACCTTAGCGACCATGCGTGAAACCGAGATGCCGATGGAGCAGTTGAGCCCCGTTTCGCGCTTCACGCGTTCGTGCAGCGCGTGGGCGGCGGCGAGCGGTGGGCCGTGGAGCCGTTCGGTGCCCGTGAGATCGAGATAGGCTTCGTCGATGGATGCCATCTCGACCAGCGGCGTGAAACCGTGAAGGATCTCGAAAACCTTCTGGGAGTACTCGCGGTAGCGGCCGGGGTGGCCTTCGACGAAGATTGCCTGCGGGCATCGCTCGTAGGCAGTCCGCAGGGGCAGCGCCGAATGGACGCCGAACTGGCGGGCGGCGTAGGAAGCCGCCGAGACCACGCCGCGCTGGTCCGGCTTGCCGCCGACAACTACGGGCTTGCCCTTGAGCGAGGGGTCGAACAGCTCCTCGACCGACACGAAGAAGGCGTCCATGTCGACGTGGAAGATGGTCTTCATGGCGTGTAGCGCGTGGCCAGAACGCGGGGCAGTCCGGCGAGATCGTCGACCACCAGCGTGTTGGACCAGGCTGCTCCCAGCATATCCTGGACAGGTCCGAGTTGGCGGATGCCGAATTCGGCGACCAGCCAGCCGCCGGGGCGCAGCACGCGGGGGCTTTCGGCCGCCAGGCGGCGATAGAAGTCAAGTCCGCTGCGGCCGCCGAAAAGCGCGGCATGGGGCTCGAATTCGCGCACCTCGCGTTGCAGTCCGGCCTTGTCGGCCAGTGGGACGTACGGGGGGTTGGAGGCGATGACATCGACGCTCGAGGGGGCGATCGCGGAGAGCAGGTCGCACTGGAGGAAATGTGCGCGGGAGCCGAGCGCCGCGGCGTTGGAACGGGCGACACGGAGGGCGGGGAGCGAGATGTCGGTAGCGATGACGGTGGCGCCCGATTCGAGCTGCAGCGTAATGGCGATGGCTCCGGAGCCGGCGCCGGCATCCACCATGCGGCGGGCGCCGGGGGCCACTCGGAACACGGTTTCGATGACGAACTCGGTTTCCGGCCGCGGGATCATCACGTCGGGCGTGACGCGGAAGTTGCGGCCGTAGAACTCCTGTACGCCGGTGAGGTACTGCGTCGGCTTGCCTGCCCGGCGTTCCTCCACCAGCCACCGGAAGCCGCGGCTCTGAGCGGCGGTCAACTCCCGCTCCGGATGGCTGAACAGGTAGCTCTCTTCACACTGCAGAACGTGGCGAAGCAGTACAGTCGCGGTGAGCCGCGGTACCGCGACTCCGGCATCCTCGAACTGCCGGCGGCCCCATTCCAGCGCTGTTTTGATATCCAAAGTGTCCCAGGCCTGCCGGACGGCCGGCCTGCCGTCCAGAAGGCCGGCCGGCTGTTTATTACGCCGCCTCGCTCGCCTGCTTCAAACGCTCCGCCTGAAAATGAGTCGTCAACGCATCGATCACCGGGTCCAGACGCCCTTCCATTACGAGGTCCAACTGATGGAGCGTCAACCCGATGCGGTGATCGGTGACGCGGTTTTGCGGGAAGTTGTAGGTGCGAATCTTCTCGCTCCGGTCACCGGTGCCAACCATGATGCGGCGTTCGCCGGCGATCTCCGCCTGCTGCCGCTTCAGCTCCATCTCATAGAGGCGGGAGCGGAGGACCCGTTCGGCCTTGGCGCGGTTCTTGATCTGTGACTTCTCGTCCTGGCAGGAGACGACGGTATTGGTCGGCAGGTGCGTGATGCGGACCGCCGAATAGGTGGTGTTGACCGACTGGCCACCCGGGCCGGAGGAGCAGAACGTGTCGATGCGGATCTCCTTCGGATCAAGTGTGATCTCGACTTCGTCGGCCTCCGGGAGTACGGCGACGGTTACTGCCGAGGTGTGAATGCGGCCCTGCGTCTCGGTCTGGGGCACGCGCTGCACCCGATGGACGCCGCTTTCGTACTTCAAACGGCTGTACACGTGGTCTCCGCTGACAAGCGCGATCACTTCCTTGAGGCCGCCGACCTCGGATTCGCTCATGCTGGTAATCTCGACCTTCCAGCGCCGCTCCTCGGCGTAGCGGGTGTACATGCGGAAGATTTCGCCGGCAAACAGGGTCGCCTCGTCCCCGCCGGTTCCGGCGCGGATTTCGAGTACGACGTTCTTCTCGTCGTTGGGATCTTTTGGCAACAGGAGGATCCGCAGTTCCTCTTCCAGTTGCTCGATTCGCGGCTGCAGGCGGTGCAGGTCTTCCTGCGCCATTACGCGGATTTCCGGGTCGTCTTCGGCGAGCATCTCGCGGGCGCCGTCGAGTTCCTGCTTCACGTTCCGCCACTCGCGATACTTCGCGACAATTGGTTCGAGCTCACGGTGAGACTTGCCGGCCTTCTTGAAGCGGTTCTGGTCGGAAAACACGGCGGGATCGGCCATCTCGTCCTCGAGTTCCTTGAAGCGGGCCTCGATCTCTTCGAGTTTTTTCTGATAGTTCATCGACGATTCCTCGGGGAATGGCAAAGGCTTCGGGCCGTGGCCGGGGAGGGGAAAAGCCCGCGGCGTATATCCGAAAGTCTAGGCTATCATGGCCTGTCCGCCCTGGGACTTTTCGAGCTCCATTGCACCGTTCAGCGCGTGAATGGCCACGGCGGTCTGGTCATCCGCCGGAGGCTGGGTTGTGATGCGCTGCAGCCAGAGTCCAGGCGCGGTGAGCATCGCCATCAGGCCGCCCCGCTGCCGGGCCGCGTAACGGATCACCTCGTAGCTGACGCCCGCGATCAGCGGCAGAAGAACGATCCGCGAGGCGAACTTCGCTCCGAATCCCTCGAACGGAACCAGCATGTAGATCACCATGGCGATGAGCATCACCACCAGCAGGAAACTGGTTCCGCAACGCGGATGGAACGTCTCGAACCTCTGCGCGTTCTCAACCGTCACCGGCTTGCGCGACTCGAAGTTAAAAACCACCTTGTGCTCCGCGCCGTGATATTCAAACACCCGGTGGATTTCGCTCCAGCGGGAAATGAGGAAGAGGAATGAAAGGAAAATGAGCATGCGGAGCACGCCGTCGGCGAAGTTCGACGCGAAGTGACCCTGGAAAGCGGGCACGGCGTCGCCGAGCCAGGTGACCATCCAAAGTGGCACGAACTTGTAGAGGAAGATGAAAAAGGCGAACGAAAAGGCCAGATTGAGGCCCATTACCCACGGGGAGATCTCTTCGGATTTCTTTTCCTTGCCATCTTCCTTCGCGCCCCCGCCTTCATCGAGAGAAGCGTTGGCCGAAAAGCGCAGCGCCTTTACACCAAGCGACATGGCCTGCCCGAGCGTTCCGACGCCGCGCAGTACAGGATACTTGAAGAGCGGGTACTTTTCGGACATCTTGGAGATCGGCTTCTCATCTGTGACGATCTCGCCGCCGGGCTTCCGGACGGCCACACAATAGCTGTGCGGCGCCCGCATCATGACGCCTTCCATCACGGCCTGGCCGCCGACAAGGGTCTCCTCCTCACCGCTTTCAAGCACTGGAAGCATCTGCACATGGGCCGCCAGGCGGACGAAATTTCGGATTGACACGGGGTTTCCAGCTCCTGCCCTTAAGTATAGCGCAGGAGGCGGCTTACGCCGCCCGTTTTGAGCGGTTTGCGACTATCTGAACCTTTATTCGGAGATCTCCAGCCCGCTCTCTGCGCCCGCCGCTCCGGACTCCTCGAGCTTTCGCAGGAGTTGGGCCGCCTCCTCCTGGTACAAGGAGCTGCCGCTTCTGAGGTAGCGCCGTAGCTCGCGAACCGCTTCCTCGACTCGATTCATGTCCAGCAGCAACTGGGCCGCGGCCAGACCGGCCCGGGGGGAACTCTTCGCGGCATGGCGCAGGCTGGTAAGGGCCTCTTCGGTATGCCGGTCCGTCAACATCAGCGAAAGCCCGAGAATGTGATGCGCCAACGGATCGCCCGCGTCAAGGCGAATTGCGGCGCGCGCCGCCGCCTCCGCGTCATGAAAGCGATGGACGGAAAAAAGGGCGATGCTGGCATTGGTGTAGACCGGGGCCGACGTGGGGTCGAGCCGCGCGGCCTTCTGCAGATGCTCGAGCGCCTGGTCGTACTGTTCCAGCTTGAGGAACACCACACCGAGGCTGGCGTGGGCGGCGACGAATTTTTCGTCAACCTCGAGCGCCTTTTCGAGGCCCGCAATCGCCTTGTCGGTGTTCCCTTTCCGGTGCTGCCGCATGGCGCGGCGGTACTGCTTGCGCGCCTTCTCGGGAACCGTGCGCCGGAGGGTCTCCACCGATACCGTTCCCGTCACGGCCTTGTCCCCCGGCAGTTCCGGGAGCTTGATCAGGAGTTCGGGTGCGAAGGCGTCCACGCTCACGATTCCGGAGTAGACCTCGACGCCCCGCGGATTCAGCACCGTCAGCCGGTATGTTCCCGGCGGAGCCACTGTCATCCGGAAAGACCCGTCCGCGAAAACCTGCGCGGTGCTCCGCATCGACGTTCTGCCCGCCACCTGAAGAGTGACCTGCAAATCCTGGAATTGCACGTCCCGGTCGGAGACGATCTTGCCGTGCACGGCCACCGGATTTCGGTCGCGAAAGCCACCCAGGGGTTGGGCGAAAGACGCTTGGACAAAGCCGGCAAGAAGTATGGCGATGATTCCATAAGCATTTATCAAGAGACACCTCCGGTAGATTAAACTCGGCCTCCGGGGAAACACCCGGAGGGCTGATATGACACCCCTGGGTTTCGTTCGTTGCGGACGATCGGGAATCCACGCGGGACGGGCGGTACGGAGCCGCGCCCTTGCGTTGGACGACGTCACTTGCCTACCCGCCATACAGCCGGCCGGTAGGTTGCTCTGGCGGCCCAGCCGGAGATGCGGCCGGAACCGGATTGCGATATCCCTCTACCCAATAGTTTACGATCTTCATATCGGAATAACCAACAGCAGATTGATAGAAAGTTTCGATGGCGGCCATCATTACGATCTCGCGACGGCGGCGAAGACCGCGTGCAGGGCGCCGCAATCGCGAGGAAGGGAAACCGCTGGGCATGCAGACGAGGTGCGACAGGCGGTTCGGGATCCCGCTGCTACAATGGCCATATATGGGATTCGAACCGCGTCGCCGGACGCCGGTCGCCGATGTGGGAGGGGTCAAGATCGGGTACGGCCATCCGGTCGTCGTCCAATCAATGACCAACACGGATACGGCCGACGTGGGCGCAACCGTCAATCAGGTTATGGAACTGGCACGTGCTGGTTCCGAACTCGTGCGCGTCACCGTGAATACAAAGGAAGCCGCGGCGGCGGTGCCGAGGATTGTCGAGACGGTGGAGCAGTTCGGGGTCCGCGTGCCCATCATCGGCGACTTCCACTACAACGGACACATCCTGCTGCGCGAGTATCCCGAGTGCGCGCGGGCGCTGGCGAAGTATCGCATCAATCCCGGCAACGTGGATATCGGCAAGACGGACGATGAGAACTTCCGCTCGATGGTGGAAGTGGCGGCAAAGTACGGCCGTCCGGTACGCATCGGTGTCAATTGGGGATCGCTTGATCAGAATGTGCTGGCCCGGCTGATGGACGCGAATAGCCAGCGTCCAGAGCCGATGACGGCCGGGGAGGTGATGATTGAGGCGATTGTAACGAGCGCGCTCGAATCCGCCGCGGCGGCCGAGCAATACGGTCTTACCAAGAGCCATATCGTGATCAGCGCCAAGGTAAGCGGCGTACAGGATCTCATCAGCGTTTACCGGAAGCTCGCCGCGCGCTGCGAATACCCGCTTCATCTCGGGCTTACGGAGGCGGGCATGGGGACAAAGGGCGTGGTTGCCTCGACGGCTGGGATGGCGGTGCTGCTCCAGGAGGGCATTGGGGACACCATTCGGGTTTCCCTCACGCCGAAGCCGAACGGCGACCGCACCGAGGAGGTGTTGGTTTGCCAGCAGCTACTGCAGTCGCTCGAACTGCGCAGCTTCACGCCTCAGGTCACTGCGTGTCCCGGTTGCGGCCGCACGACGAGCACCTTCTTCCAGGAGATGGCGGACGAGATTCAGCGGTACCTGAAAGAGCAGATGCCGGTTTGGAAGGAGTCGCATCCCGGCGTCGAGGAGATGAAGGTTGCCGTGATGGGCTGCATCGTCAACGGGCCGGGCGAGTCCAAGCACGCGAACATCGGGATCTCACTGCCCGGGACGTTCGAGGAACCGAAGGCGCCGGTGTACGTCGACGGCCGCCTGATGAAGACCCTGAAGGGCGAGCGTATTGTCAAGGAGTTCATCGATATTCTCGATGATTACGTGGCCACGCGCTACGGAAAGAGGTCCGCCGCGCCGGTGTCGTAGCACTTTCGCCGCCGGACGCCGGAGAAACGGCTGATATACTCATACGTGAGGGGGAGAGCGAATTTCTCAGGCAGGTTCGCTGTTTTGGCACGCCGGTTATCTAAACCAAACGAGGGGATTTGACAATGAGCGTTCCGAACATGCAGGCGGTTGAGGGCGTTTCGCGGAAAGATCAGGCTGCGGAATCGCCATACCGGGTGGTGAACCGCATCTTGGACTGGATCACCAACGATAAGACCCAGTTGTTGAACATCACCGATCATGTGAACGAGGTGGTGCGCAAAAGCGGCGTACGGAACGGTTTGGTGCATCTGCAGTCGCTACATACCACGACTGCCGTCTTTCTGAACGAGTGGCAGGACGCGCTGCTCGAGGATGTGAAGCGTTTTCTCGAGGAGTCGGTGGCGCCGGACAAGTACTACCGCCACAATGATCCCGATTTCTCGGACTGCGATCGCCGGAACGCCCACTCTCACCTGCGGGGGATGATCATGGGGCAATCCCTGTGTCTCCAGGTGAGGAACGCCAAGGTGCTGCTCGGCACATGGCAGAGCATTGTGCTGGCGGAGTTCGACGGTCCTCGGAGCCGTTCGCTGGCCGTTCAGGTGTCAGGCGTGTAGCCGGATGGCGCGGTATTTCACGCTGGATGAGGCGCAATCGTTGTTGCCGCTCGTGCGCGAGCGTCTGGAAATGGCGCTGAACGCGAAGTCCGGTTTGACGGAGGTGACGGCCCAACTCGAGGCGACCTCGCACCGGGCCGCGATAAACGGGGGGATTCTGATCGACCGGAAGCAGATCGTCCAATGGCGTTCGCGGCAGGAAGCCCTGGCGCGGCGGCTGCGGGAGATGGTGAACGAGATTCATACCTTCGGCTGCCAGGTGAAGGACCTCGACAGCGGCCTGCTCGATTTCCCGACCCTCTACCGCGGCCAGGAGGCGCTGCTTTGCTGGAAGCTCGGAGAGGATCGCATCGGCTACTGGCACGGCATGGAAGAAGGCTTCCGGGGCCGGAAACTCATCGATCAGGAGTTTCTGGACAATCACGAGGGCGATTCCTGATTCGGGCGCAAAACGGACCGTGGGGCGCTGCCCCGGCGCGCCGGCGGGGTGGCCGGCGAGGCCTTCGTTATAATGAGAGCTAATCAGGGAATGAAGACTTTCTACATCGAGACCTTCGGCTGTCAGATGAACGTTCATGACTCCGAGAAGGTGACCGGAACGCTTCTTTCCCGGGGCTACCGCCGGGTACCGTCAGCGGAAGAAGCCGACTTGGTCCTGTACAACACCTGCAGCATCCGCGACAAGGCCGAGCAGAAGGTGTTCAGCCGCCTCCAGCAGTTCAAGCGCAACGGCCGGGACAAGGTTTTCGGAATTCTTGGATGCGTCGCTCAGCAGGAAGGCGAGAAAATTTTCGAGCGGGCGCCGCACGTCGGTCTCGTTTGTGGTTCCGCGAGTTATACCAAGCTGCCCGAACTGCTGGTCCAAATCGAGCACGGTGAGCGCAGGGTGACTGGGCTGGACACGGACACGGAGGAAACCTTCGAGACCGCCTACACGCGCCGCGACAATCCATACCGGGCGTTCGTAACCATCATCGAGGGTTGCGACAAGTCGTGCGCTTACTGCGTTGTGCCGTACACGCGGGGACCGGAGCGGAGCCGCACGGCGGCGAGCGTTATGGCCGAGGTTCGCAAACTCGTGGACGAAGGCTACACGGAGGTGACGCTGCTCGGGCAGAACGTGAACAGCTACCGCGACCCGTCGGCCGGAGGAGCGGACTTTGCCGATTTGCTGGTCCGCGTGGGAGAGGCGAACGGGATCCGGCGCGTGCGTTTCACCACCTCGCATCCACGGGACTTTGTGCGGGAGATCGTCGAGGCGATCGATTCCAACGCACGGCTCTGCAACCATGTCCATTTACCGGTGCAGTCGGGCTCTGACACCGTGCTTGCCCGGATGCAGCGGCAGTACAACCGGGAACGGTACATGGAGTGCATCGGATGGTTGAAGAGCGCGCGGCGGAGGATCTCCATAACGACGGACATGATTGTGGGATTTCCGGGCGAGACGAACGAGGATTTCGAGGCTACTCTGTCGCTGGTTGACGAGGTGGAGTATGACTCGATGTTCAGCTTTAAGTATTCGCCGCGCCCGAACACACCGGCGCTGGAGTTGACCGACCAGGTTTCCGGCGCCGAGAAGGGAAGCCGCTTGGGTCTGCTGAACGAGCGGCAACGGAGCATTCAGATCCGCAAGAATGCGGAATTGGTGGGAACGGTTCAGGAAACGCTTGTGGAGCGGTTTAATTTCGCCACGGGCCAATGGGTGGGCCATACCGCCTGCAATCGGACGGTGAACTTCTCCGGCGAACCCGGCCAGGATTTGAGCGGCCGTTACGCCGCGGTCCTGGTGACGCGCTCCGGCCCGAATTCTCTAGCCGGAGAGATCCATACAACTGCGCCAGAGCGCCCGGGGAGCGAAACCGTGGTTCAACCCGTCCAGAAGATGTTCGACATCGCGGAAAGGGGACAGTAATGGAAGTCGAAATGAAGATTCGGGGTCTGATGATGGACCCGGTGACCAACATGCCTATCGTGATCCTCAAAGACTTGGAAGGCAAGAGCATCTTGCCCATCTGGGTCGGCATCTACGAAGCCAACGCGATAGCGCTGGAAATTGAGAAGGTCTCCACGCCGCGGCCGATGACGCACGATCTGATCCGGACGCTCCTTCACGGATTGGATACGGGCGTGTCCAAGATCGTGGTAAACGAGCTAAAGGAAGACACCTTTTACGCGCGGATCTGGCTTGAGAGAGACGGGCGCCTGATGAGCGTTGACAGCCGCCCGAGCGATGCGCTGGCCGTGGCGCTACGCCTGGACTGCCCGATCTATGTCGAGGACTCCGTGCTGCAGTCCTCGAAGATGGCCAACGCGGTGTCCGAGAAGGTGAACAACGAGGAGTTGCGCCGCTGGCTGGAGGGTCTCAACGACGAGGACCTCGGCCACTACAAGATGTAGGGTGGGGGACCTGTTGTAGCGGCTAGATTTGGGAAGGTCCTTCGTGCGCCTTCTCGATCTTGCGCCGCATTTCGCGCTCCCGCTCGCGGAACACGCGCTCCTTCTCGCGCATTTCTTTCTCCAACTCGCGCATCTTTCGCTCGAACTCTCGCATTGCATCCTCGGAAGGACGCATCTGGAGCTCGAGTTCGCGCATCTTACCTTCCATTGCGCGCATCCGGGTTTCGGTTTCGCGGGCGACCTTCTCCTCGAGGTCCGCCAATTGCTGATGCAACTCCTTGATGCGGGCCTCGTCGGGTTGTTCCGAGCGGCCCTGCTCCACCAAATCGCGGTGGAGGCTTTTCATCTGGCTGACTTGTTCCTGGAGATCCTTCTGCACCGTCTCGCGAATCTCTCGCGAAAGCCTCCGCATCTGCTCGTGATGCGGCTCCAAATCCTGGCGAATCCGTTGCTGAAACTCGTCCTTGGCGGCGCGCATCTGCTCGCGTACGGCGGCCATCTCCTCACGTAATTCGTCGAGCCACAACCGGCTCTCCTCCGAGATTCCCGGAGGCGGCTGCGGCGCGCGAGAGGGCGCTGGTTCCGGCCGAGCGGCCGGGGCCTGGGGTGGCGCCGGGGGCGTGGGATGGGAAGGTGGCGCTCCCAGCGACGCCGATGCAGGCGGCGCCGGAAGCTCCGGCGCCGCTGCGGCGGCTGGTGGCGGTGGAGGCGCGGGGGCCACTTCGACCGCGTCATTCGATGATTGCGGACCGGCCAGTACCACCATCGGATCACTTGCCACCATGGCGGCCACCAAGGGCAGCAACAGGGCCATGACGATAGCTCCAGACACTCTTGACTCTTGATTCTGTTTTCTATTGATCAGCATGTCTACTCTCCGGAAGATTTGCTTTTTGTCCGTGGCCATTGCTGGAGCGGGCGATGCCGCGGGCCGCCGGGAGGCGTATTCGGCCAGCTTGGCCAGGCAGGCGGCATACCGGCGAGCCGCGCCGGTTCTCTCCACCACCCAGTTATCACAGGCGATTTCCCGTTCGTTTTCCAACTGCCGGCCGATCCAGTGAACGGCCGGGTGGAAGAATAGAATCGATTCGGCGAGCCGCTGGCCAAATTTGGT
Source organism: uncultured Solibacteraceae bacterium (assembly GCA_964468205.1). GTDB lineage: Bacteria > Acidobacteriota > Terriglobia > Bryobacterales > Bryobacteraceae > CAWELS01. The sequence continues at coordinate 33,925 of CAYXVG010000021.1, forward strand.
CCAGTCATCCAGACGGCGCACGTGCGCCAGTTCGTGAAGCCAGATGACGTGCGCTTCCGCCTGGGATAGCCTCGTGAGCAGCCTTTCAGGGAAGAGGATCGCCGGCCGGAAGAGACCGGCGGTGAGCGGCAGCCGGATGCGCCCTGACGACCGCAACTCCGGGTTACGCGCGGAAGGAGCCTCGGCGTTCCAGTCTTTCCGCCACCCGTCGTAAGGCGCCGGAGCCGGATGCGCAGCGCGCTTGATCCGCCGGAGGCGGCGGTAGGATACTCCGAGGCGCAGGCAGAGCAAGATCGCTCCGGCGAGCCATATTGCGGCGAAACCGCTGGCCACAGTTCCCGCCGGGATCACGAGCGGAAGCGCCGGGGACGGCGCTAGCAGTCCGGCCGGGGGCGGTGCGGAAGGCGTGCTTCCGGCTGCCTCCGGTACGGCTTGCGGGACAAGGGGCGCTCCGGACGGCAGGGTGGCGCGAACCAGGTGGAACACTGGAAGGAGCAGAATACCCGCGAGCGTCGTGTACCAGACAAGGTAACGAGCCGAAGCGCAAGCGTTCCGGGCGACCTTGAGGAAAAGCCACGCGAACGCGGTCAGAGCGGCCCCCTGCCAGAGGCTATTCAGTAGGCCTTCCGCGGCCGCCGTTGTCCAAATCTCCAGCATCGTTGATCAACCGGCGCCCTCGATCATCTTTCGTAGACGCGCCAGCTCCTCTTTGGTCAGCTTCTCGTTTTCCAGAACATTCAACACGAGCATCTCGGGGGAATTGTCAAAGAACTGGCGCAAGACGTATTCAACCGCGCTGCGCCTGGCATCGCCCGGTTCGGCGACGGCCTCGTAGACAAACGCCCGGCCGCGCTGCTTGTGCCGGACGTGGCCTTTTTCTTCCAGAATACGCAGGGTCGTGAGCGCGCTCGAATAGGCAATCCTCGCCTTCTTCGGAAGCGCTTCGATCACTTCCCCCACGGTCGATGAGCCACGATCCCAGAGAATCCGCATGAGCCGCAATTCGGCTTCGGTGAGGGTTGGCGATTTCTTGCGCGGCACGTTTGCGACTTGCTCCAACTAATGAATTAGTAGCTTCGAAAAAAAGAATAGCATCGGGTCGGCGTGGTGTCAACTAAAAAATTAGTAGCAAGAGCGACAGTTTTGGTTTGCTGGGCAGTTGGTATGCTGTAGACGAGATGAAAAGACCTACTTGGCTGGTGTGCATGGCCGCCCTGATCGCGTGCGGCGGTCCGGACGGGGGCGTGGATTTTCTACTGGAGCAGCGGGACCTGCCAGGCTTTGCCATCAGCCAGGATTCCGCGGGCGCATTGGAGATGGTCGCCGCCAGCGGCCCGGGCTTCGAGGAGTCGCTTCACGTTCGTTCCACCGCGGAGAAAACGGCCGTAGTGGAGCATCCCGTCGAGGCGGAGCTTGCCAGTGGAGATGTCCTATCGGTGACGGTATTCGTTCGGGGTGCTGGCGGGCAATCCAATCCGGAGGTGAGGTTCGAGCCAGGGATTTCCCGCTTCTCCGCGGCGCTAAAGATGGCGGCTCCGGCCGGCGCGGAGTGGACGAAGTACCAGTATCCCTTCAAGCTGCGGCGCGACTATGCGCCAGGCGAGGCGAAGTTGTCGTTCCGTGTCACGGCTGGTGAGGTTGTCGAGGTAGGCGGCTTGAAACTCGTCCACCACGGGAAGAAAACCCGCGTTGCGGATCTTCCCTGCACGCGGCTCGACTATGACGGGAGCGGTGCGGACGCCGCCTGGCGGAAGGAAGCGGCGGCGAGGATCGAGAAGAACCGGAAGGGTAATCTCGCCGTCACGGTGAAGGACGCATCGGGTGAAGTGGTGAAAGACGCCGAAGTCCAGGTGCGGATGAAGAAGCACGCTTTCGGATTCGGGTCGGCGGTGAATGTCCGGGCATTTCACAACCTGAGTGGAAATCTCGCCCGCGAGGATGTGGAGCGTTACCGGGCGGAGATTCCTCGCCTCTTCAACCGGGTTGTGTTTGAAAACGCGACCAAATGGCCGGCTTGGGAAGATCTCGAGTTGCAGCCGAAGACCATCGAGACGGTGGATTGGATGCTGGAGCGTGGCATTGCCGTGCGGGGCCATGTGCTCATTTGGCCCTCGTGGAGGTGGTTGCCGGAACGGCTCCGCGAATTCGAGGACGATCCGGCGGCACTGCGGAGAGAGTCGCTCGAGCACATCCGGGACGAGGTGACCGCGCTGCGCGGGAAGATCTTTGAATGGGATGTGATGAATGAGCCGTATTCCAACCACGACCTCATGGACATCGCCGGAGAGGAACTGATGGTGGAATGGTTCCGGGCGGCGCGCGAAGCGGATCCCAAGGCGAAGCTATATATCAATGACTTCGGAATCCTGACTGGGAACAACGAGAAGCACCGCGACCACTATGAGAAGACAATCGCCTACCTGTTGGAAAAGGGCGCTCCGCTTGACGGCATCGGCTTGCAGGGGCATTTCTCGAGCGAAGTGACCCCTCCCGAGGAGTTGCTGCGCCGGCTGGACCGTTTCGCCAGGTTTGGGAAAGACCTGCAGGTTACCGAGTTCGATATCGACACCGTGGACGCGCAGCTTCAGGCTGACTACACCCGCGACGCCATGACCGCCCTCTTCAGCCACCCGGCGGTAACCGGCTTCGTGATGTGGGGTTTCTGGGAGGGCCGTCACTGGAAACCAACTGGGGCGATGTATGAAAAGGACTGGTCGCCGAAGCCGAACGCCAAGGTCTATGAGGACCTGGTGTTCAAGACCTGGTGGACCGAAGAGTCCGGCCAAACGGACGGTGAGGGCCGCTATGCGGTTCGTGGGTTCATCGGCGAGTACGAAGTGGAAGTGAAACGCGGGGATGCCGTGCGCAAGGTGGAGGTGACGCTGCCGTGCGAAGGCGCGGCTGTCAGTGTCGAGTTGTAGCGCTTCGATGGGGCGGTTGGTGAAGGTGGATTCACGGGGATGATATTTTAGGGGATCGAATTGGAAGGAGAGTGACCCCTATGGCGGTTGTGGCCGGTGTTGACTATGGGACGTTGAACGTTCGGGTTTCGATTGTGGATAGCGAGAAGGGGCGGCTGGCATCAGCCGTAAGCGAGTACCCGCTGCACCGGAAACGGGAAGATCCCGACCACGCGACGCAGAGTCATGCGGATCACATGACCGCTCTCGCGGCCGCCATGCGGGAGGCGCTCGAAAAGGCCGGTGTTGCGGGTGAGGACGTGGCTGCGCTGGCGCTTGACACGACGGGTTCGAGCGTGATCCCCGCCGGAGAAAACCTCGAGCCGCTGGACGACTACTATCTGTGGTGCGACCACCGCGCCCACCGGGAGGCCGCCGAAATCACCGCAACGGCCCACGCCGAAGGGCTACAGGCGATCCACTGGTGCGGCGGGGTCTACTCCTCGGAGTGGGGTTTTTCGAAGCTGCTGCATTGGCTTCGCAACAATCCGGAGAAGCGCGAGCGGATGGTGACAGCGCTCGAACACTGCGACATGGTTGCGGCGGTATTGACCGGCAAGAAGAACCTCGACGAGTTGCCGCGCAGCGTGTGCGCGATGGGTCACAAGTGGATGTGGAATGCGGACCTCGGAGGCTTGCCTGGCGAAGACTTCCTGGTCAAAGTAGACGATTTGTTCACGGGCGTGCGGGAGAAGCTTCGTGGGCGCTACGAGACCTCCGACGCCATTGCCGGGGAACTGACGCCGGAATGGGCGGAGCCGCTTGGACTGAGACCGGGCATTCCGATACCGGTGGGAGCGTTTGACGCGCATTGGGATGCGATTGGGGCCGGTATCCGCGAGGGCGATGTGGTCAACGTCGTCGGCACGTCGACCTGCATCATGGCGATCGCAAAGGAGACGGAGCTGATCCCCGGCGTCTGCGGCGTGGTGCAGGGATCGATTCATCCGCAATACGCGGGAATCGAAGCCGGACTTTCGGCCACCGGCGACATCTTTGACGCCATCGCGAGGCGCGCCGGCACGACCGTCGCGGAACTGTCGCAGGGCATCGGCGAGTTCAAGGGCGGGCAGACGGGCCTGCTCCGCCTGACGTGGGACAACGGGGACCGGACGGTGCTGGTGAATCCGAACCTCGGCGGGATCACCCTCGGCTGGAATCTCACCCACACGGCCCAGGATGAGCTGTTCGCCGCCATCGAGGGCACGGCGTTTCACACCCGCGTCATTCTCGAGCGCATGGGGGAGCACGGCGTCTCGATCCGGCGCGTGATCAACGGCGGCGGCATTCCGCAGCGAAACGAGACGCTCAACCGCGTCTATGCGAACGTGCTCAACAAGCCGGTGCTGGTGCCGGAGAGCGAGGTGACAAGCCTTGGCTCGGCGATCTTCGCGTTTCTGGCGGCGGGAGTGTTTGAGACGGTGGAGGAGGCGCAGGACAAGCTTTGTCCGAACTACCGCGTGATCGAGCCGGACGCGGCCGAGGCAACCGTCTACGAGGACCTGTACCCGCTCTATAAGCGCCTCTACTTTGCGTTCGGCCAGCCGGGCTCTGATGCCGCGGCGATCGGCCACGTGCTGCCAAAACTGCGCGAGATTGCGGCGAAGCGTCAGGCGGGTTAGTTTCAACTGCAACGCCGGTTGCGGCGGCTGGCGCGCGGGCTCCAGCTCAGCTCCTGCACGGCCGCGAGACGCCGTACAATCGAAGAAGCAGCGAAGGCTCTCGCGGAAAGGGAAAAACAACACGTGACAAGAACAACCGTGGCGCTATTGTGCGCCCTCTCTCCACTGGCGATAAACGCTTGGGGGGCTGAGCGGGACTGGGTCAAGAAGAGCAATGAGCACGCCCGGGTGCTGCTCGAGGCGATGGCGCGCACCTCGCCGGAGTCGGCGGCCAGGTATGGCGTCGAAGGGGTGGACGAGGAGATCTCCGATCGGAAGCCGGGGTTCCGGGAGAGGAACCGCCGCGTAACTTTGGAGGCGCAGGCCGAGCTACGACAGCGATTTGCCGCGGAAGACGACCCCCGCGTGAAGCAGGATCTCGAAATCATGCTCGATGCGGTGGCCCTCAGCCTCAAGGAAGACGAGTTGCGGGAAAAGCTGAACGTTCCCTTTCATGATTTGAGCCGGTCGGTCTTTTTCAGCCTCCAGTCGCTGCTTGACGACCGCGTGAGCGCGTCCCGGCGCCCCGCGGCCGTTGTGCGGCTGCGGCGTTATGCCGGCATGGAAGAGGGTTACGAGCCGATAACGCGGCTGGCCGCGGCCGATACGCGCGCCGCCTTCGGGAAGGGACTCACCCCGCCTTTCCGGGGGCGCGTCGAGAAGAGCTTGGCGGACTCGCGGCACATCCTCGACGGGCTGGAGCCTCTTTTTGCGAAGTACGAGCTTTCGGGGTATGAAGACGCGCTCGCGACCATCAAGAAACAGCTCTCCGAATACCAGGACTTCGTCCGGAAGGAAGTGCTGCCCAAGGCCCGCGAGGACCACCGGCAGCCGCCGGAGCTTTACGCCATCGCGCTCCGGAACTTCGGGATCGACATCCCGCCGGAAGAGCTATCGAATCAGGCCCACGGCGCCTTCCGCGAAATCCAGTTGCAGATGGAGGAGATCGGCGCCGCGATCGCCCGGGAACGGGGCTGGACAGCCAGCGGGTACCGCGATGTGATCCGCAGGTTGAAACAGAAGCAGCTTGTCGGCGAGGAGATTCTGCCGCACTACCACGCGCGGCTGGCTGAGATTGAGAAGATCGTCCAGCGCGAGGACCTTGTGACGCTGCCGGACCGGGCGGCCACGATCCGGCTGGCCAGCGAGGCCGAGAGCGCGGCGTCGCCCGCCCCGCACATGTCGCCGCCGCGGCTGGTCGGCAATACCGGTGAGCGCGGGGAGTTTGTGCTGCCGCTTCGCGTGCCGGACGCCGAAGGCAATATGCAGGGCTTTGACGATTTCACCTTTAACGCCGCGTCGTGGACGCTCACGGTGCACGAAGCGCGTCCCGGCCACGAGATGCAGTTCGCGTCGATGGTGGAGACCGGCGTATCTACGGCGCGGGCCATCTTCGCGTTCAACTCGACGAACGTGGAGGGGTGGGCGCTCTACTCGGAGAGTTTCTTGAAACCCTATATGCCGCTGGAAGGGCAGTTGATCTCGCTCCAGCACCGGCTGCTGCGGGCAGCGCGCTCGTTTCTCGATCCGGAGCTGCAGTCGGGCAAGGTGACGCCGGAGGAGGCGATGCGGGTTCTGACCGAGGACGTCGTTGTTTCCGAAGCGATGGCGCGGCAGGAGGTGGAGCGGTATACGTTTCGCATGCCGGGCCAAGCTTGCTCCTATTTTTACGGATACAGCCGCATGATCGCTTTGCGGGCCGAGATCCAAAAAGCGATGGGGGCCGGATTCGACCGGAAGCGCTTCCATGATTTCGTGCTGGCGCAGGGGCTGCTGCCCCCGTCGCTGCTGCGGAAGGCCGTGCTCGAAGAGTTCGTACGGTAACCCGGCCGCGCCCGCTGGAGAGTCCGCCCGCCCACCCGGACCTGGCCTTCAGTAAACTGATAGGCGCTATGAATATCAGTCGCAGAGCGGCGTTGATGACGCCCGTGGCGCTGGCGGGCGCGGTGGCCGCTGGCGGGAGAAAGCTCCGGCCGAAAACCCCGAAGGAGATAGCGGCATCGCCCATTTGCATCGGATTCGAGACACTCGACCGCCAGATGTTCGACCCCGATCGCACCTATCCGCTCCTGGCGAAGCTCGGCGTGAAATGGGCGCGCTGCCAGACCGGATGGGCCCGCACCGAGACGCGAAAGGGCGAATATGAGTTCGCTTGGCTCGACAAGGTGGTCGATTCTCTGCTCGGCATCGGCATCCAGCCCTGGTTCAACCTCGGCTACGGCAACCGGCTCTATTCGCCGGATGCGCCGCACGAAAGCGCCGTCGGCTGGGCGCCGCTGTATACCCTCGAGCAGCGCCAGGCCTGGGTCCGTTATGTCGGGATTCTGGCGGAGCGCTATGGCGGGCGCGTGAAGCACTGGGAGATCTGGAACGAGGCGAACTATCCGAAGTTCTGGCTGCCGGACCCACCTGACGCCGACAGCTACATGGATCTCGTGAAACTGACCGTACCGTTGATCCGCAAGCGGGTCCCGGGTGTCACGATCATCGGCGGAGCGCAATCCGGCCTCGGCAAGCTGGACTGGGTGGAGCGCTGTTTCCAGCTTGGATTGGCGGATTATTCGGAGAAATACTCTTTCCATCCATATCGACCGATCCCGGAGTCGGGTTACCGGACGGAATTGGCGGGGCTGCGCGGCCTTGTCAACCGGTACGCTCCCGGGATGGGGCTGTGGCAGGGTGAGAACGGCGCACCGTCGGTTTCGGGAAGTGCGGGCGCCCTTTCGCAGTATCCGTGGACGGAAAAGAAACAAGCGAAGTGGCTGCTGCGGCGTCTGATGGCGGATCTCGCGTGCGACATCGAATTGACCAGCTATTTCCATGCGACCGATATGCGGAACTACATTTGGGGGACGGGGGCGACCGGGCAGACCAACTTCAAGGGCGTGATCAACGCGGAGGACTATTCACCGAAAGAGTCGTACTTCGCGCTCCAGAATCTTTGCACGCTTTTTGATGCGGAGACGCGGCGGGAGGAACTGCTGCTGCGATTGAACGACGAATCGTTGTGGAGCGCTTCCTTCGTCCGGAACGGCCGCCCGCTGTATGTGTATTGGTCGCCGGCGGACCTGCATGGAGAGTTCGCCGCGCGCAACGTGAACATCAGCGTCTGGTCGGGCGGCGCCGCGGAACTGAGCCGCCCGGTGCTGGTGGACCTCTGCACCGGATCGATCCATGATCTGCCCGAGGGGCGGAAGGAAGCCGGCTACTGGCATCTGAAGGGGGCCCCGCTCCGGGACTATCCGCTGGTGATCACCGACGCTGAGGTGGTGTCATGATTTTTGCGTTTCTGCTCCTGGCTCTCCCGCTGTTCGCGGCGGAGGAATGGCTCGTCTTCGAGGGTGGCAGCGGTCCGGGTGCGGGCAAGCACGTCGTGCTCGTCTCGGGTGACGAGGAGTACCGTTCGGAAGAGGCCCTGCCGCAGCTTGCCAAGATACTGTCGAAGCATCATGGTTTCCGCTGCACGGTGCTGTTCGCGATCGACCCCGCGAGCGGCGTGATCAACCCAGAGGTGACCAACAACATTCCCGGGCTCGAGGCCCTGGAGGACGCCGGCCTCATGATTATCGCCACCCGTTTTCGGAACCTGCCGGACGAGCAGATGAAATACATCGACGAGTATGTGCATTCGGGCCGCCCGGTAATCGGCCTTCGCACGGCGACCCACGCTTTCAACTTCCCCGAGGACAGCGGCAGCCACTACAAACACTACGGCTGGAGGAGCAAGGAATGGGACGGCGGTTTCGGCCGGCAGGTGCTGGGTGAAACCTGGATCAGCCACCACGGCCATCACAAGGTGCAGAGCACTCGCGGCGTGATCGCGAAGGGCAACGAGGATCATCCTATCGTTCGCGGCTGCGACGGCATCTGGGGGCCGACCGACGTCTACACGGTGGAGTTGCCGCTTTGCGACTCGTGCGAGGCGTTGGTGATGGGACAGGTGCTGGAAGGTATGAATCCGGATGATAAGCCGGTGGCGGGAGACTACGTCCAGAAGACCCGCCGTGGGGAGATCCGCAAAACGCCGAACGATCCGATGATGCCCGTAGCCTGGACGAAGCGGTTCACCGGCCGGAACGGGAAGGCGGCCCGCGTGTTCACAACCACGATGGGTGCGGCGAGCGACCTGGAGAGCGAGGGCTTCCGGCGCCTGGTGGTGAACGCCGTGTACTGGGCGGTTGGAATGGAGGACAAGATTCCGGCTCGTGCGAAGGTTGATCTGGTTGGCGACTTTGAGCCGTCGTTTTTCGGATTTGGGGAATTCAGAAAAGGGTTGCGGCCGGCTGACTACCGTTAACGGGCGCGTCCGCCGGAGCTTCACCCGCCTCGGATCGGCTCAATCCGCGGGATGGTGACCAGCATGATCACGAGGGCGAGAGGATAGAGGATCCCGCACGCCAGAATCGGCGGAGTAAACGAGACCGACTCCACGATTGCTCCCACCAGAAGCCCGGAGAGAGCGCCGCCAATGCCGCCAGCTGTCCCCGAGAGGCCGACCACCGTTCCCACGCTGGCCGCCGGAAACAGATCTCCGATCATCGTCATGTAATTCGTCATCCAGAATCCGTGCGCGAACATCAGGCCGGCGAGCAGCACCACGGCCCACAGGGCGTCCGGCGCCACGAGGGCCAGCACGGACACCGGGGTGAAGAAAGCGGCGGCGGCCATAATTGTCTTTCGGGCGCGGTTGATTGACCAGCCGCGCCGCACCAGGCGGTCGGAGAGCGCGCCGCCGGCCAGCGATGAAATCCCGAGGGTGAGGAAAGGGATCCACGTCAGGCGGCCAATGTCCTCGATCGAGGCGCCGCGTTCGCGGCTCAGGTACTGCGGAATCCAGAACATGTAGAAATAGAAGACCGGATCGAGCAGGAAGCGCATGGCGAGCAGCCCCCATACCTCGCGGAGAGCAAGCAGCCGCCGCCATGGCCAGGGGCGCGCCGTTTTGGGTTCGATACGGCCGGCGAGGATGTATTCTCTTTCCTGTTCGCTCACCAGCGGGGACTCGGAGGGTTGGCGGAAAAAGAGCAGCCACGTTACGACCCAGGCCGCGCCGGCGAACCCGGTGATGATGAAGGCTCCGCGCCAACCGGTGTGGGAAGCCGCCCACACAATCACGGGCGGAGCGAGCACCGCGCCGATGGCTGATCCGCCCGTGGTGGCGATACCCATGGCAAAGGCGCGCTCGCGGGCGGGGAACCATTCGAGGATGCCTTTTGCCGCGCCCGGAAAGCATCCTCCTTCGCCAACGCCGAGCAGGAAGCGCGCGGTGGTGAGCTGCATGCTGTTGCGGACGCCGGCGTGGAGTAGGCTTGCGACGGTCCAGAAGGCGACGGTGATGCCGAGGCCGCGGCGCGTTCCAAGCCGGTCCATGAGCCGCCCGCCGAGAGTGAACATCACGCTGTAGGCGATGGTGAAGGCCGAGACGGCGTGGGAATACTCAATGTTCGACATGCCGAGATCGGCGAGGATCTCGGGCGCGAGGACCGAGAGCACCTGCCGGTCAAAGAAGCTGAGGGCCGCGGCGCCGAAGAGCAGCCCGGCGATCCACCAGCGGAATCCGCGGATGGGCTTCATGCCTCGTCCGGCTCCTCGGCGACAACAGCGGAATCGAGTCCGAGTACGTCCGCGATCCGTTCGATGTTGCGGGCGTGCCGGCCGATGCCCAGAGCGAAGTGGTGGGTGGGGCCCTCGGCGACCCAACGTTTCAGGAACGTGCGGACCTCCGGACGGAAATAGCCGCGGGTGTTGGTGTTCCCGGTTGGCGGAATGGGCCCGGCGAGGCTGCGGCCTTCCGCGATCACGAACTTGGAGCGACCCGTCGCGTTCACGCCGATGCTGAGCATGGTGATGGGGCCTTCGCGGATTTTGAACTCGACGCTCGCGCCGGAGCCGGGCTTGCCGTGATACTTCACGAGGCTGCGCAGGGCCGGTCTTTCCGAGGCGATGTTGATGTGGTGGGGACCGTCATGGCCGACCAGGACAAAGCCCTCGTTGAAGTCGATCGGGTGAAACTCAGCGAAGCTACCGCCGATGTCGAGGCGGTCCTCGATCATCATGGCGATGCAGGTCTTCAAGTCGCACTCGCCGCACATCGGAAAGCCCGCGGCGGTGAGCAGGGAGTTGCCGACGACGAGGTTCGTCACCAGCCTGCGCATGTCACTCCCGGCCTCGGCTTCGTAGTAGTAGGCGAGGCCGTCGAGCTCGTAGTCGTCGACGAAGCGGTCGAGAGCGGCCGAGGCGCGGGCGGCCATGTCGAGATCCTCTGCGGTCAGCTTCCGGGTGATGGGGTCGGACTTCGGATCGGGCGTGTCGAATAGGTCCAGAATGGCGCGCTGCTTGGCGGCGACATCGTTATCGGACACCGTGCGGAAGTGGCGCATCAGATCATCCGGCTCGGTCTCGACGATGTGGCAGCCGAAGTCGGCGCTGAGCGCCGTGGAGTCCGTCTGCATATCGAGCATGTTCTCGAGCACGTGGCCGAGACGGCCGATGCGGGCCCGCTTGAGGTCGTGCAGGGCGCATGCAATGGAGCACCAGGCGGCGATTTCGGCGTCGGCGGACGGGTCGTCGTAAAGAGTCCCCAGGATTACCGGCGGCGGCTGCTTGCCCATCCGGATGGCGACGCCGGTGAACTCGGGCACGGAGCAGAAGTCGTCGTTCGCCAACTGCATGTGCGTCGATGCGCGGGTGTAGTCGAGGGCCTTTCGCGGCTGGAGCGCGACGAGGACGACGGGGATATTCAGCTCCCGGATGATCACTCCGAACGTCGCTGACGTGGCGTAGGTGACCATATCGCAGAAGAGCAGGTCGAGATCTTCCCGTTGAAGGCGGTCGCGGAGGGCGTACGCTGACTTCGCATCGTCCACAATGCCAAACTCGGTGACCGCGACGCCGCACGCTCTCACTCTGTCAACAAAGACGGAGAGCTTGCCGCGCAGCTCGTCAAGGAGGCCTTCGAACTGTGGCCAGTACGTATGATGGCCGACACCGAAGACGCCGATGTTGGCGGTGAGGGGCTTGCGGCGGGGGATACGGTTCGGTTCCGGTGCGTTCATGCGTTTTCCTTTCGGCGGCGGTCCCACTCGATGATGAGGTTGGTGAGGTGTTGAATGCGCCCGGCCTGGGCCGGCGCGGGGAAGAGATTTGTTGTCTCGCCCGGGTCGGTCTCGAGATCATAGAGCGAGCCATCGGGTTTGTCGCGGAAGCGGCCCGGGTCGTCCGGATCCAGGAATAGCGATAGCTTGTAGCGGCCGTCGCGGACCATCGCTCGGCGGTCGTCGTCGCGGTAGCCCTGGTAGCCGAACTTGATCTCGCTGAAGACGGGCGTGGCATCCGGTTCCTGGCCGATTGCCAAAGAAGAGGCGAGGCTCTCGGCTTCGCAACGCGGATCTGCGTCGATCCCGGCTAGCTCGAGCAAAGTCGGGAGCAGAGAGATCGCGTTTACCGGGGTGCGGATTCTGACGCCGCGCTTCGAGAGTCCCTTCCACCAGAACAGGTACGGCACGGTGCCCACTTGTTCGTAGAAGGTCTGTTTCTGGACGAGGCCGTGGTCGCCAACGTGCGAGCCGTGGTCGCTCGTGAAGACCACGATGGTGTTGTCGAGCAGTCCGCGGGGCCGCATCCATTCGAGCAGGCGCCCGAACTCGGCATCGGCGAAGGCGGCCCGGGCGTAGTAATAATGGCGGTGTTTGCGGATCTCCTCCGGGGTCAGGCAAAGAGCGCCCTGGAAGTCCTGCAGGTGTACGGTCTCGTGATCCGGTTTTCCACCGAGTCCCGCCTCGCGGGGAATCGGCAGATCGATTCTCTCCGGGTCGATCGCGTCCAGGAATGCTCGCGGCGTTACAACCGGGGTGTGCGGCGCATTCAGCGAAAGGCGTAGGAAGAACGGCCGTGCCTCGTCGCGCCGGCCCAGCCAGTCGAGGGCGAGATCGGTATTCTCGGCTTCGGCGGTTTTCGATTGGGACGCCGGGAACTGGCCGGCGAGAATCCAGCGGCGCCGCAGCTTTCTGGCCGGCACGTCCGGGTAGCGAAGCACATCATACTCGCTCATGTCGTAGCGGTCCGCGTAGCGCTCGGGCTCGACGATCTTCTCCGTTGGCCTTCCGGCTTCGTCCTGGAAGGCCTGACGGCCCTCACGGAAGTAATGCTTCTTCCCGAACGAGGCGCTCGCATATCCCGTGTCTTCGAACGGCCAGGTCAGAAAGCGGGCGTCCGGTCTCATCCGCTGCTGGTTGTGAAGAACGTCGAGAGTGGAGCCGTAATTGCCGGTGAGCATACAGGAACGCGCCGGCACGCACACCGGCGCCGGTGTGTAGGCGCTTTCGTAGAGAACGCCATCCTCGGCGAGCTTGTCGATGTGAGGAGACGACGCCCACGGACTTCCATAGCAGGCGAGCGAATCCGGCCGCTGCTCGTCGGTCATGAGCCAGAGGATGTTGGGACGGTCCGCCGCGGCGGCGATCACAGCCGGCGCGAAGGCGGCCGTGCCGAGGAATCCCCGGCGGGTGATTTTTCGCGGGTTCATGATCTTGATGGTATTCTGCGCGACGCAGCGGCGGGGAGCAAGTGTGAATAGTTCGAACGATCGGCGTCTCACGATATGAAACGCCGATCAGGTCAAGCTCGCCACCGGGTCGAGCGGGTAGAGCCGGTCGACATTGCCGGCCGTGACCAGTTCATGATGCGTGAAGACAGCCGGTGGAATGGTGCGGCCGGCGAGCATCTCCGCCGCGAGCCGAAGCACCTGTTCACCGTAGCGTTCCGGGAAGTAGGCGACGGATCCGGCCAGGGCCGAGCCTTTCCGCCGCAGTTCGACCCGGACATCCAGGGTTGCGTTCTGTCCCATTACGGTACAGGATCTTGCGCGTCCGCTTTCCTCGAAAGCGCGCACCGCTCCCAGCGCCATCGGATCGTTGCTGGCCAGGACGGCGGTCCTCTGTTCCGGCGTGCGGCGGAGGTACCGCCGGACAAGTTCGAGCGAGCGGTCGAAAGCGCCGCGGCCGTCGAGTTGGGTGGCGGGAAGCCGTTCCACCCCGGGGAGCAGCATGCGCAGCGCTTCGAGCATGCCCGTGACCCGCAGGCGGGGTAGAGCCCCGGCGATACCCTCTTCCAGCGTCAACAGAGCCTCGACTTGTCCTCTCCAATGTTTCCTGATCCACTGCGCCAGAGCGCGCCCGCCGATCAAGCCGGCGCGGTAGTTGTCGGCGCCGAAGAAGACGGCGCCGGGATGGGGGATCTCGATGGCGATTACCGGGATGCCCGCCGTCAGGAACCGTGACGCGATGGCCGCCGCGATGCGCTCATGCGTTTGGAACTCGATCACAAGGTCCACCCTTTCGCGCACGAGTTCCTCGGCCTTGCGCAGGGTGGTCCGGGGGCTGCGATGGGTGACGACGGTCACCAGATCCATGCCGGCTTCGGCGGCCGCTCTCTCGACTCCTTCGGTCACCGAGCGCGAAAATGGGGTGTCGACGCCCCGGCTGGAAAATCCCAGACGGTAGCGCCGGCGGCCAGCGGCCTTCACCAGGCTCCGGTATCCTTCTTGACCGCTTCTGGCAACGAACCCCTCCTGTTCCAGAGTCTGGAGTAGGCGCAGCGCGGTGGCCTTGTGGAGCCCGGATCGGCGTGCGATCTCCGCCAGGCGGAGGGCGGTTCCCGCCGGTTCGAGAATCTGGAGGAGGCGGCAAGCGCGCTGGACGGACTGCACCACGTGTGTATCGTATCGTGAAACACAAAGGCTCGACCAACGCCGATGATTGACAGGAGGGGCCGCTTCTCAATATTGTTATCCCGGAGCCTCAACCATGATTCGAAAGCTAACGCTGCTGCTTCTCTGCGCCGCCGCGGCGGGGGCGTCCCCGCTCGACGATGGATTTCTCCGCCCGCCGGCTCAAGCCCGGCCTCATGTTTACTACCTGTGGCTCAACGGTTATGTGAACCACGACTACATGGACCGGGAGTTGCAGCAACTCCGCGATGCGGGGATCGGCGGCCTGTGCGTTTTCGACATGGGCGCGCGCGGGGCCGAGCACGGACGGCCACCGGCAGGACCCGCGTTCCTGAGCGATGAGTCTGTCCGATCGATAGGACGCCTGGTGCGTAAGGCCGGAGAACTTGGCATGGAGGTGGATCTTTCGGTCTCGAGCAGTTGGGACATGGGCGGAAGCTGGGTGCGTCCGGAGGACGGCAGCATGGCGCTGTTCCACAGCGAGGTCGAGATCGAGGGTCCCCGCGAGTTTAACGGCGAGCTTCCGTGGCCGCCTCTGCCGGATCTGACTCCGAAGGACGCCGCCGGTGTCCCGGAGTTCTACCGGGAGGTCGCGGTGCTGGCCGTGCCGGAGCCGGAACGCCTGCCGGGCCATGAGTTTGTGATTGCGCTGCCGCCGGCCGGGGTTCACCGGGTTAACCGGGTCGTGCTACACAACACCGCGAGCGAAGCGGCCGCGACGCGGTTCGAGGTCGCGGTCTCCACCACTTCAGAACGGGCCAGCGCCTTCCGCGGAGTCGTGTCAGGAACGCTCGAGCGCCGGCAAGGGCCGCAAGAGTTCCGTTTTGATGCCACAAACGCCCGCTATGTCCGTTTGCGCCTGCTCGCGGTGGACGAGCGCACGGAACTGGCCGAGTTCGCGTTGTACACCACCGATAACCGCAACGTCGCCATTTCCCACGCCGGCAACCGGTCAGAGGACGGAGCGGGGCTGGTGCGTTTCACATCGGCCCTGGGGCAGGGACGTAACTGGGCGGCGAACAACATTCACGACGGCCTCACGGAAGGCGCCCGCGGCGCGTGGGCCTCGGCGGGGCGTCCTCCGCTTCGGATCGCCGACAGTTCGAAGATTGTCGACCTCACATCGCGGGTGGGACCCGGCGGGCGGCTTCAGTGGATGGCGCCCGAGGGCCGGTGGTCCATACTACGCTTCCTGGTGACAAACACCGGCGAACGGCTGAAGGTACCGAGCCCTAACTCCGACGGCCTGGCCACTGACCACTTCAATGCCGGCGCCACCCGGCGCTACATCCAACAGGTGATCGACCGCCTCCGGCCGGAGATTGGCGAATTCCGGAACAGCCCCCTGAAGGATCTTTACCTGGCGAGCTATGAGGTGCGTGGGGCCATCTGGACGCCGGATTTCCTTGACGAGTTCCGCCGCCGCCGCGGCTATGACATGACACGCTACCTGCCGGTGACCATCGGCGGATTCGTGGACGACGAGGAGACCACGGAGCGTTTCCGCTATGACTTCCGGAAGACTCTCGGCGAATTGCTTGTTGATGCCTACTACCGGACCGCCCGGGCGACGGCACACGCCGCCGGCCTGACGATCGAATCCGAGGCCGGCGGGCCCGGGCCGCCGATCCACAACGTGCCGGTCGACGCTCTGCAGGCGCTGGGCGCGGTGGATTCGGTCCGCGGCGAGTTCTGGCCGTGGCGCCCCAATGCCAGCCGGCTATGGGTAGTGAAGGAGACCGCCGCCGCCGGGCATATCTATGGTCGCCGCCAGATCCACATGGAGGCGTTCACCAGTACCCACCACTGGGAGGATGCCCCGCAGAGCCTTAAGGATTCCGCCGACCGCGCATTCTGCGAGGGCATGAACCACGTGGTTTGGCACACTTCGGCCCATCAGCCTCCGGAGGCGGGGAAACCTGGATGGGCTTACTACGCGGGAACGCACCTGACGCCGAATGTGGTCTGGTGGCCCATGGCGAAGCCGTTTCTCGATTACCTGGCCCGCGCCTCTTTTCTGCTGCAACAAGGGCGCTTCGTCGCCGATGTCGTGTACTACTACGGCGACCAGGGCTTCAACTTCGTGCCGCCGAAACACGTGGACCCGTCGCTTGGGCCGGGCTACGATTACGACGTCGTCAACGCTGAGGTGTTGCTGGGACGCATGAGCGTGCGCGACGGACGCTTGATCCTGCCGGATGGCATGAATTACGAAGCACTCGTGTTGCCGGAGCAAGACGGAATCACGCTGGAAGTGCTCCAGAAGATCGAGTCGCTGGTGGCCGCCGGCGCGACCGTGGTGGGACCGCGGCCGGCCAAGTCAACCGGTCTCAAGAGTTATCCGGAGAAGGACCGCTCCGTGCGGGATCTGGCGGCGAGGCTCTGGGGCGCATGTAGCGGCGATTCGGGCTGCGAGAACCGCTACGGAGAGGGCCGCGTGATCACCGGAAAGCCCTTGCGCGAGGTGCTGCGGGAGCGCGGCGCCGGGCCGGATGTGAGAGCTCCGGCGGATACGATCGATTTCATCCACCGGCGCACCAGCGAGGCAGAGATCTACTTCGTGCGTAACAAGAGCAGGCAGGCGGTGCGCTTCGATCCCATTTTCCGCGTGACCGGCCGCCGCCCGGAGCTATGGGACGCCGTCTCCGGAGAGCGATTCAAACCGGCGGAATTCGAAACCACGCCGGGCGGGACGCGGGTGCCGCTTGAACTCGAGGCCTTGGGCTCGATGTTTGTTGTTTTCCGCGACAACGGCCCGGAACTGCCCGTGCGGCCGAACCCTTTCGAGGGGAAGGAACTGCTCACCCTCGGGGGCGAGTGGCAGGTTGATTTCGGCGCGGGCGGCCAAGCTTCGGAATTGGGTTCGTGGACCGGCCGCGCGAATCCGGATGAGCGCTATCACTCGGGCGTGGTGACCTACCAAAAGACCTTTGAGGCCTCCCTCACCGGCGGCCTCGTCTACCTGGAACTCGGCCGGCTCTGGGCGGTGGCCGGCGTGAAACTGAATGGGAAGGACCTCGGCGTGGTCTGGCAGCCGCCTTTCCGGCTTGACGTTACCAGCGCCATCCGCAATGGCGCGAATACCCTGGAGATCCGCGTTGCAAACACCTGGGCCAACCGGCTCATCGGCGAAGCCCGGGGGGAAACCACGGAGGAGATCACCAAAACGAACGTTACCGACACCGCCGGCGTTCCGTGGCGGAACGTGAATCCGATTGCGAGCGGCCTGTTCGGTCCGGTGCGGTTGCTGGCGGAGTAATGGTGCAGGCCCGTTCACTTGTATTTACTTGCATTATTTAGCGTGCTAACGCATACTTGGGTATGCCACCTCGCGCTACCCCTATCGAGCTTATCGAGCAGGAGAAGCAAACGCTGATCCATTGGACCTCTTCCGGCACGACGGAGCATCGTTTGGTCGAACGAGCACGTATCGTCCTGCTGGCTGCCGAGGGACGATCCACGCGGGAGATTGCCGACGAACTGAGAACCCGTACGGCGCGGGTTTCCAAGTGGCGGACGCGGTTTGCCCAACAACGTCTCATGGGGTTGAACGACGCTTCGCGTCCCGGCAAGCCTGCCAAGTACACTGACGATACCGAAAAGCGGGTGTTGGCACTGCTGGACCAACCGCCGCCGAAGGGTCACGCTCAGTGGGCCGGCCCGCTATTAGCCGAGGCATTGGGCGATGTCAGTGTGCATCAAGTGTGGCGGCTACTGCGGCAGCGTGGGATCTCGTTGGCCCGGCGAAGGAGTTGGTGCATCAGCACTGACCCGGAGTTTGGTCCCAAAGCCGCCGATGTTGTTGGTCTGTACCTGGACCCGCCGGAGAATGCGATGGTTCTGTGCGTTGACGAGGAGCCTTCGATTCAAGCGCTGGAGCGTGCGCAAGGCTGGCTGCGACTGCCAGATGGCAAGGCCCTGAATGGTTTCAGTCACTGTTACAAGCGCCACGGTACGACAACACTGTTTGCCGCCCTTGACGTGGCAACGGGCCAGGTACAGGCCGGGCACTATCAACGGCGGCGGAGGCGAGAGTTCTTAGACTTCATGAACACGGTTGTGGCGACACACAAGGATTGCGAGATCCACGTCGTGCTAGACAACTTGAACACACATCGCCCCAAAAACGACCGCTGGCTGAAGCGCCATCCCAACGTTCAATTCCACTACATTCCAACGTACTCTTCGTGGCTGAATCAGGTCGAAGTATGGTTCAGTATTCTTAGCCGAAAAGCGCTACGGGGAGCAAGTTTCACTTCTCCTCGGCAACTGCGCCGGGCCATCGATGACTTTGTTGAAGCCTACAACACTACGGCCGCACCCTTCGAATGGACCAAGGCGATCGTCCATCCGACTGCGCCAAAGCAAAATTACTCTGATTTATGCAAGTAGGTTCTAATGTTATTCTACCCGGAACCGGCCTTCGGTGGTGATGGTGCGGTTGGCATAGTTATCAGTGAATGTGTAGAGGGCGGTGTAGACGCCCTTTTCGAACCCGGAAGGGACGCTCATGTGGCCGCTGATGGGGACGTGAAAGGTAGGCGGATGATAGACCCAGGAACCGCGGATATGTTCATAGTCAGGCTTTTCGAACACGACCTCTCCGCCTGGGCCGGTCACCTTCAGGCCCATTTGCACATCGGCCTGATCACCGCGAAACAGCGCGCCGAAGACTGAGCAGTCCATATAGACAGTGCCTCCGCCCCGGAGCACCGGGATCTCAACCGCGGGTCCGCCTTTGGAAAGTGACAACTGAAAGCCCCGCACCTCAAGACGGGTGGCCGGCGCGATTTGGGCCGCGTCAACCCGAAATGGTGCGGTGAGCTTGAGTTCATCGCCGTTGAGTTCATCCCGAACGTCGAGGACCAAGGTGCACGTTCCAGCCGGCACGGCTCCCGGTATCCCAAGGCTGAAAGTTCCGTGTACGGGCGCGCCTTCCCGCAGCCTGGTGCGGAATACGTTTGTCCAGGCCTTGTTCAGCGGGAGGCCGGCCGGATCGAGAACCACGAGATGGTAAGAGAGCTTCGGATGGCCGCCTGCGTCGGTCGAATAGCCCACGACGTCGTACTTGACATGCACCGTATCGCCGGCGTGGTAAGGGCCGGGTGGCCGGGACGCGCCGTCTTTGCTCAGGAGGTAGTCGAAATTGACCGCCTTCAGCGCGCCCGATGAGGCAAGGTTTACACCAGGAGATATGTCGGGCGCGGGATACCCGGTGTTTTCCACCGGTGCCGCCGCCGGCTCCACCGCCTGCGCGGCTGGTGTTCCGGCTGGCACGTCGTGCAGCAGCCAGGCTCCGGTGAAGGCGCCGCCGCACAACAACAGCCAAAGCACGACCAGCCCCGTTCGGAGAAACCCGGCCACTCTCTTCTCGAACACCACGGTTCCGGCCAGATGGTCACCGACACGCTGCCGCGACTTGGACAGCATTGCGACGATAAACCCGACGAGATAGAAGGCAAAGGCGTCAATCAGCCTCGCGAGGTTGCGAATCAGAGAGGATCGGAGGTCACAGTCCCCGCCGTCTTTCTTCCTCACCTGAATGCCAATCATTCCTTTGCCGAGAGTGGCTCCGAAGAGGCCTTCGCCGAGCCATAGGTAGCAGAAGGTGATCAAAGCCGTTGCCAATATCGTGATCAGCGCCGGTGTCCCTTCGAGAGAGAATCCAGAGCCGGTAAGGCCTCCGAGTCTCCCAGCAAGGGCCATGCCGGCCACCGCGAAGACGGCCACGGTGACGACGGTGTCCAGCACAACCGACAAGAAGCGGTCTCCCATGCGGGCGATGCGTTCGCCCTGGGCCGGGGCAGGTTCCGGCGCCGATCCTACCGCGGCGGCGGAAGTGATGCCGGACTGCTCTGAGAGCTTTCGCCCGCAGGCAGGACAGACATTGACATTTTCGGGGACTTGCGCACCACAGAATCTGCAGAACATGGTCGACACCTCCTCTGCTTCAGGTGCATAAGTTAGCGGTTCTCAGACAGCGGACATCGCCCGATTGCGCGGGTTCAACCCGCAATAGCTCGCGCCGTACCGTGAAACAAGAAGATGCGCGTGCTTGAAGATATCCTCCAATACTTTCTTAGTACAGGATCTGATTATAGAATGCAAGGGTTTTCAACTGAGATGCCCTGGGCGTCAAGATGCGGGGATATGGCCAGGCGGCCGGTGAGCGGAATACTTACACCGAATGGCCCGGCGCACGACGCGTCTCCCCATCACGGTGATTTCCATTCCGCCCCCCCCAAAAAAACGAGGCCGGCGCTGTCGCCAGGACCGGCCCCAACAGAGAGGAGGCAGGAGTCAACTACAGGGATGCTTCTACGGAATGAAGCCCGAAATACCTTGCTAGTGCTTCGGCTCCACGCCGATGCGCCTCATCACCTGCCGGATAGTGGCGAAGATCGTCTCTTCGACACTCTCTTCGAACGGGCCGGGCATACCGTAGTAGACCATGCTCCGGTCCGCCTCATAGCCGCCTTCGCGCAGAATGCGCACCGAGGGGATATAACACATCACGTCATTCGAATAGCCGGCCACGATCAGATCTTCTCCGGCGTACTCGCGCTTCGCCCGCAGCGAGTAGTCCACCACTACTTCGCCGCCGAGGGCAAGCAGCGCGGGGCCGCGTCCGAGCCGTATCGCGTGCACAGGGTAGGGCACGGAGCGGATCGGACTCCGGCGAGCGTAAGCGGCCAACATCTCCTTCGCCCGGCGGACATAAGCCGGGTTCTCGTGTGACAGCTCCCGCTCAAACTGTTCGCGCGTATGATACTGGAACGGCAGATCCACGAGCTGGAAGGCGGCGCGCAGCGGCGGCCGCACCGGCTTCATCCTCTCTCGCATTACGCGTTCCACCTCGGCGGCGAGCGACTTCCCGTGCGCCTCGGCGTTGCTGACTCGCGTCCGGGGATTCGGATTCTGGTCTCCGCCGCAAAGCGCCAGAAACAGAGCGGCCCCACCGGACTTTTCCAACTCTGCGGCGGCGATACCAGAGTAATCGCCGCTGATGCGGTAGTGCTCCCCGGTGAGCGTCGTGTTGTGACAGGCGTAACCGAAAACAACGGCCCGCGGAGCGCCCTCGGGTGAGGTGACCCGCAGCACCGGGACCGAATGATCCACCGGTCCCTCCGGAGTGACGCCGAAGCCGGTCCAGGTCCCCTCGGACCCCAGCACGCGGCGATTCGCGGCGAATCCGGCCGAGCCCTGGCCATAGGCGATCCGCGCGGGAGCGAGATCGGCGAGCGCCGCCCCGATCACGGTGACCATCGAATCGGCCACGCGGCGGCCATACCGCCGCAGCTTCTTTTCTTCTCCCGCCGGAAGGCTATACATCGTGCTGAGATTCGGCCATACCACCGGCCCGGTGTGCGTGTGGCTCGCGTTCAAGAGTATTTGCGGCCGTTCGAGCTCGTATTCGCTCGCGGCACGGGCGCAAACCTCGTCGGCGAGCGATCGCGGAATGCCGATGAGGTCGGCCGTCACCAGCACTACGCGGTAGCCTTTCGCATCCTCGATCGCCAGAGCGCGGAGGTAGAGATCCTGCAGCACGCCTTCGGAAGGCTTCTCTCGGCTCGCGTAGCCGGAGAGCCAGATGGGGCCTGCCGGTGTGATCTTGATCCTTGCGACTCCGGCCCGGAAGTCCGCTCCTTGCAGAGAGGCGCAGAGCAGCGCCAGCAGCAGCAGGCGAGTCACACCCAGACCTCCTGGAGCGGCACACCCTTCGTGCAAAGGTCGCACTCGCCGTCGTGGCCGAAGTAGACGTTCTCGAGCTTGGCGAGGTAATAGAAGGGCAGGGAATCGAAGTCGGCGGTTTCAGGTGTCGGCTGGTAGACCACCACGGCGAGTCCGACGATCTCGGCGCCGTTCGATTCCACCAGCGCCTTGAGCTCCGTCAACTTGCCGCCGGAGCGAAGAATGTCATCCACGAGCAGAACCTTTTCGCCCGCGCTCTGCTCCAGAAACTGGCGAAAGCGGAGCGGCGCCGTTTCGCACTCCTTTTCGGCCCAGTAGACCTGCTTGGCCCGCAACGCCTCGCAGAGGGTGTAAGCCACTGGAAGCCCACCCGTGGCCGGGCAAACGATGGAGAGATCGGGAATGATGGCGCGGATCTCCGGATTCGCTCTCACCAGGCGGCTGAGTCCAACGCTCAAAATCTTCTGATGCTGGAAATAGCGCATCGCCAGCGGTATCTGAAGATACTGATCCGAGTGGAGTCCGTTAGGATAACGGAAATGACCATCGCGGAGGGCGCCTGTCTGGCGAAGTTGGGTGGTTACCTCATCTTGCGTCGGCACCAAATGCATAACTCTTAGTGTGCTCCTTTACCGCTTAAGACGTGCGGTATTGTTTGCAGAAGGATGGTGGCGTCGAGCCGGAGCGACCAGGTGTCGATGTATTCCAAATCCTTCCGCATCCAACTCTCGAAATCGAGCGCGTCTCGGCCCTCGATCGCCCACAGGCAGGTTAACCCGGGGCGCATGCGCAGCCGGCGGCGCTGCCACCGTTCGTACTTCTCGACCTCGTCGGGTACCGGCGGACGCGGGCCGACTAATGACATATCACCTTTCAAAACGTTCCACAACTGCGGCCATTCGTCGAAGGAGAACCTGCGCAGGAGGCGGCCGATCGGTGTAACCCGCGGATCGTTGGCGATCTTGAACGCGGTGGACTTTTCATTGAGATGCGCCAGCTCCGCCTTGCGCTCCTCCGCATCCTGCACCATGGAACGGAACTTGTAAAGCGTAAACCTGCGCCCATTCAACCCGCACCGCTCCTGGCGAAAGATCGCCGGCCCGGGCGAGGTGAGCCGTATCAGAACCACGGCCAGCAGGAGGAAGGGCGCCAGTATCACCAACGCCGCCAGGGACACGACGATGTCGAGGAACCGCTTCAGCATCAACAGGATCTCGTCATGAGGCGTCGAGGAGAACGTGAGCAGCGGAACGCCTCCCAAGCGGTCCATGTAGACGTCACTGTTCACGTGGGGGAAAAAGTCCACCGCCACGCGGGTTTTCACGCCCTCTTCGTCGCACAGCAGCAGCACCTCCTCCAGCTCGGACAAGCGCTTGCTATCCACGGCGAAGATGATCTCATCGATCACTTGGCCTTCGAGCAGCTCTGGAAGCTGGTTCAGCGAATAGACCGGGTAGCGGTTCCGCAACGTGATCTCCCGCTCGCCGCCGCCGTTGCCGGGGTAGATGAAACCCATCAGGCGGATGCCATGGTTGGCGGCCCTTTCCACGTTGCGGCCCACGCGCCTGGCCCGGGGGCCGCTGCCGGCGATGAAGACATAGTAGGGAGCGCCGAATCCCCGGCGGAACCAGCCGAGCGCCAGCGGTGCGTTCACCCGGAACAGTACCAGTAGGACGCCGTTGTAAACAAGGAAGATCCCCAGGAACGGCCGGCTCAGGTCGAGGCGCAGCGTGTATTCGACGAGAACGAGTCCAACTCCGCAAAACACACACTGCTGCAACGTTTCGCGGAGGATCACGGGAAGCCGCTCGGCGTCCATCCGGTCATAGATGTTCAGCCAGGAACCGGTGAGCGGCCAGATCAATGCGGCGGTACCCATCAGCAGGACTTTCACCGGGGTCACGAGGAAGAACACACGCTCTAAAGGGAGCGCCATGCGGGTCCTGTAGGCGAGTTCGAATGCAAGCAGGGTCAGCGCGACATCGGCTATTCCGAACAGTAACTTGTCTTTGCGTCGATGCCGGACAAACACTGTGATTCCGCCCCCAGAATATCACGCCCGGCCCCGGATGCCCGGCCAGAATTACCGCAGCCCGCACTCAGGGCCGCTCGTCAATCAATTCCGGCAGGATTTCCCCGGCCCTGCCAAGCAGGGACGCATCCACGCTTGCGGAGAAGGATGTCGCTTCGAGATTGACTTCGATCACGCGCGCGCCGTTGTGCTTCGCCGTGGGAACGAGTCCGGCCGCCGGGTAGACGACCGCCGAGGTCCCAGCAACAAGCATCACGTCGCAACCGGCCGCGGCTTCCACGGCCCCTTCCCAGACGCCTCCCGGCAGTAATTCACCGAACCACACCACGGCCGGACGCAGTATTCCTCCACACGCGCAGCGGGGCGGAATGTCGGGAAATTTAAGTCGCTCATCGCGATCCTCGCGGCGGCACGAGGTGCAGCGCAAATCCCAAAGGTCGCCGTGTACTTTGAGAATATTGCGGCTGCCGGCGCGGTCATGCAGGCCGTCGACGTTCTGGGTAATGAGCGTGAACCACGGCTTGCGCTCCTCGAGATCGGCCAGAGCCCGGTGGCCGGCGTTGGGCGTAGTGTCCGCGATCAACTTGCGGCGCCACAGGTACCACTCCCAGACCAGCTCAGGATCCCGGGCGAACGCTTCCGGCGTGGCCAGATCTTCGGGACGGTACTGCTTCCAGAAACCGCCGGGACCGCGAAACGTGGGCACGCCGCTCTCCGCGGATATGCCCGCTCCGGTGAGGACGGCGACTCGTTCAGCATCACGGAGCCACTGCCGGGCCTGATCCGTCTTCGTGTCCATCAGTCCCCCGTTTCAGTACCTTAGATACGGTTTGCAGGCCGCCCAATTGTACTCGATCTCGGCGATTGCGGCGGAGGAGTAAGTGTAGTCCCGCAGGCGGCTGACGGTGGTTTTGAAGACGCCGCGTTTTTTCATGATGTACTGCCGGGTCCCCGGAACCTGGCGGTCGCAGTTCAGCATGAGGCCGAGCGTCGCGAAGATCTCGCGCGCCTTGTTCGGATAACCGGATTGGAATGCGTCCCAAATCTGCGGATACAGGTCGGCGTACGGGGAGCCGGGCATGGTTCCGTCCATGCCGAGGCGCATCTCGTAGGTCATCCCGCGGCCACCGCCGCCGGAAAAGATCGCCTTGATGGCGGGACGGTGTTTGTCGAGCTCGATCATCCGGCCGATGATCGGCTGATACTCCTCCTTGATGTAGCCGAGGTTCTCGTGCTTCCGCGCCATCTCCACCAGGAAGTCGATGGTGGGTTCGATCCCTTCCGCCCCGCCGGTGGTTTGCATGAAGAGGGGCAATTTGGTGGCCCGCGCGAGCGTGCCATAGTACTCCTCGTATCCAGCGAGCGCCTTGGCCTCCCTGGGAGGAATGGCGATCACGGCGTCCGGCCCGAGCCGGTTTGCCTCTCTCAGATATTGCATCGCTCCTTTCAGATCCGGCGCCTGCACGCCAAAGACGAGCGCCGGTTTGCGGCCCGAATGCGCCTTGGCGATAACCTCCATCCCGCGGAAGCGCTCATCCATCGTTAGCTTCGAATACTCGCTGGCGAGCTGCGGCCACACCATTCCGTGGACGCCGCATCTATCCAGGAAATCCACCTCGCGGGCGAGATCCTCGTAGTCGACCTCCTTGGAATCGTTGTACGGGGTGGCCATGATCGGGAATATCCCGCGCAGCTTCGGGTTTCGTGCCGCCTTCGAGTGCATGGCCACCGCCCCGCCGCCCAGCAAGCCTAGGAAGCGCCGGCGTGAGACTGTTGAAAAACCGCTTGCGGTCATGGCGGAATCTTATCACGCTCATTCGCCCGCTTGGCCGGCCGTCATGCTACAAAGGATTCAATGATCCGACCCGCGTGCGCCATGATCCTCGCCTCGATTTTAGCGATTCCGCTCGCGGCCGCCACGAAGCTGATCGTGACCGTAACCGATAGGAAAGCCGGGACGGCTATTACAGGCTTGCAGGCCTCCGATTTCACGATCACCGTCGACAACAACCCCAAGCAGGTGCAGGAGTGCGAATACGTCACCGGAGTCATTGACATCGTGCTGATGGTGGAGTCTAGCTCGCTGGGACAGCAAGCCGCCAGCTTGGCGCCCAGCCTGATCGCCGAACTGTCCGAAAAAGAACAGATGTCGATCGTTGCCTACGACGCCTCCGCCGAACAGCTTCAGGACTTCACTTCCAGCAAAGACCTCCTCCGGGAAGCGATTGGCCAGATTCGGTTCGGCAATAGCCCGCGTCTGCTGGACGCCCTCTACGCTGTAGTAGCGGACGGCTTTGAAGGATCGACTTTCCGCCGCGTTATCCTCCTCCTCACGAGCGGGGTGGACGGGCCCAACTCCGTAACTGACGAGGAGTTGCTGCGAATCTGCCGGCGGAACGGAGTCTCGATATTTCCCGTTCACCTGATGGGCTATGGGCGTTCGAAACTCCGGGATCTCGCGCGGCTGACGGGAGGAGCCTTATTCAGTGCGCAGGATCTTTCGAAACATTCCGATAATCCAGCCGCTGTAATCTTCGAGGCGATGCGCGGCCACTACCGCATCACGATCGGGGGCAATCTGCCGCTCGGGGAGAAGGCTAAGTTTGAAATACGCGGCCACAAGACGAATAAGCTGAATATCTCGTTTCTCGAACTGAACTAGCGAACTCCCGCCGGCCGGCGGGAGTTCGGGGTTCTATAAGGGGCCTTCGAGGTTCAGAAAGAGACTCCGTCAGAGAGACAAAAAGGCCGGCAGAGTCTCCGCCGGCCTCTCGTGTGCATCACAGGGGGCTGTCTATTCTCTTGCTTCCGCGGTCCGCACTTCGCCGCCGCGCGGAGATGTCACCTTCGGCGTGGCGAGATATCCGACGATGCGATTCTTCTCCACCTCATTGACGACAATCTCATATGGCTGCCGCGCTCCCGAGACATAGAACTGCAAGGGTTCGTTTAGCGTCCGGTTCTTCTTCTCGATGGCGCGGTCATCAGCGACCACCTCAACCGTGAAGCGCCCCTTCTTGCGGTTCGTGCTCTTAAGCTTGAGCGCGATATCGCCAACCCGAACCGGCGCCTTCGACTTCCGGATATCGAACTCGTAGTAGTTCCGCTCACCCAGAGCCTTGAGCGCGGCCAGTTCGCCGGCATTGGTGGCAATCAGACCGCTCTGCACGCCCAGGTCGCCCGTCACCGCCGTCAAGGCGGAGATGGTCTTGTCCAGTTCGGACTTCGTTTCCTTGACGCTCGTATCCACTTCCTTGATGGTGGCCTGATTACTCTCGGTGGCCTTCGCCACCTGTGTTAGATCCTGCTTGACCTGCAGGGTGTCCTCCCGCTGGCGCTGCTGCTCGGCTTCGAGTTCCTTAGCCAGTTGTTCGGCGCGCTTGGTGGCCTCAGTCTTGGCTTGGCCCGCCGCGACTGCCGCCTGGCGCCGCGCCGCTTCCAACTCCTCGCGCATCGTTTCCAAACGGCGCTGCTGGGTCTGGTTGGTCACCGATGAGGTTTCGCGCAGTTCGGAGACTTCGTTGAACAGTGAGTTCTGCATCACCGTCATCTCAGACCGCATTTGATCAATCTGCATAAACAGATAGACATTCGCGGCGGCTAGGGCGATCACAATTCCAAACAGGATGGGAACCTTCAAGCCTGGACCGCTCGGGGGTGGAATGTAGTGTGCGTTGTTACCTTCGTTCAAAGGGTTGCCTCCTCTAATCCGCAGAAGGATCGCTCCTCTTGCGAGTGTAGCACTGTGCTGTTAGATGGCTGGTCACTTCTCCGCGTTTCAACGGCGAGAGAAAACTCCCTATTCTTGAGAATCTTCTGTGTATCTGGCCGCGGCCCAATAGCCTTCCCTGGCGCGTACTTCGAGATTGGGCCGGATCACTTCCACGGCGATTTCGTGATAGCCGGCCTCCTCGGTATTGTTTGGCTGATAGGTGAGAATGTACTGGCTGTGAAGTTCCTCGCCAAGATTGATGAGGGCTCGCTCCAGGCTCTTGAGATCGGTGAACCCGAACTCCCGGCCGCCCGTGTACCGGGTGAGCACCTCGGCCTTGTTGGGAATGAACAAGGCTTTGGTTTGGATGAAAATCTCCTTAATGACCGGCACAAAAGTCATCGATTGCTGGCCCCGGAGTTGCTCGTTCATATGCGGGGTGACCGGCGCGGGGCCGCCACCGCCAGGCATCGGTGTGGAGGCCGCGGTGGGGTAGGGGCTGTTCCGCCGGTAGGAAGGGGTCTCCGAGAGCATCGCCAAGCCGCGATTGATGTTCACGGTGTAAACAATGACATTGTGTATCTCGGCCTCGATCAGCGCATCTTTCAGGTCGCCTTCGCTGCCGCCGTCCCGGGTTTCACTGATCAGGAGCAGAATGCGCCGCTGATCCGCCGGGCGCTTCCGGAGTTCCCGAACGGCAAAAAATACCGAATCGACGAGCGCGCTCGTGCTCGATCCGACCATAATGCCGTCGAGCGCTTGGGCGAATTTCTCGCCGTCGTTGGTCCAATCCTGGATAATCCGCATGCGATGGTCGAACGCCAGCAGCATGGCTTCGCCGTATTCGCCGATCACATTCGCTTCCAGCATGTTGCCGATCTTCTTAATCTTCGGCAGGAAGCCCTCGACGCGGGAATTGCGCTGAATAGCCACGACCATCGAGATCGGGCTATAAGTGACGTCCATCGCGATATCCTGCAGTGTCCCGTTGTCGTATAGGCGGAAGTCCTTTGCCTGCAAGCCGCTAACGAAGCTGCCGGCTTGGTTCGTGACCGTCACTGGTACGACGATCTCGCTCACCGTCGTGCGAAACGTCCGTTCTGGCAGTTCCTCTTGCGCCATCAGGCCGGCGGCGGCGAAGACAATTAGCAGTGATCGAAGCAACATAGCAACCCTCAAGTAAGACGCGGCGCGCCCCTTAGCGGATTCGGTCACACGGACCTATTTCCACAGTATCATCTCCGCCAGTCCCCGCTCTTTCCGCCAGTTTTCTCGATCAAAAGGATCTCGCGGATCTCGATTCCCTTGTCGAGAGCCTTCGTCATGTCATAGACAGTCAACGCGGCGACAGCCGCCGCCGTCAGGGCCTCCATCTCCACGCCGGTCGGTCCGGTGGTCGCGGCCGCTGTCTCGATTCGCACGCCGCCGGTCTCGATAACCGCTTCGACATCAACGTGGGTCAAGGCGAGAGGGTGGCATAGCGGGATCAGCTCGGAGGTCTTTTTCGCGGCCGAGATTCCGGCGATCCGGGCCACCTCCAGGGGATTCCCTTTCGGATTCTGGGGCAATTGCGCCAGCACTTCCGGACGGATCTTGACGAAGGCCCGCGCCCGGGCCGTGCGTTTCGTGGGAACCTTCCCCGACACGTCGACCATGCGCGGGCTCCCCGCGTGATCGTAATGCGAAAGGTCGCTCATTTCATCAGCACCGGCATCATCTCGCCGGCCCCCCAGCTCTCACGGTCGGGGTCGGCGACCAGGAATACGTTCGCCTTTGCCACCGCGGGCACATCACTCGACCCCTGCCACTCGATCGGCGTCAATTCCGAGCCGTCCGCGCTGAGCCGCGCGGGCAGGAAGCGCGTGAGTCCGGTTTGGTGGCGGAAGGGCTTGGTCAACCGGGCGGGCAAGAACGGCAGTGATAGTTCCCGGACTCCCGCGAGCAATTCGAGCGCCGCCGAGGCGAACACCTTGAATGTGACCATCGTGGAGATCGGATTGCCTGGCAGTCCGAAGAAAAAGGTGTCTCGCACCCGTCCGAAGACGGTGGGGCGGCCTGGTTGAATGAGCGTGCGGTCAAAGTAGAACTCCGCCCCCAAATCCGCCAGCACCGGCTCCACGATGTCGTACTTGCCGGCCGATACGCCGCCGGAAAGCAGCAGCAGGTCCTCTTCCAGGCCGCGCTCGATCAATCCGCGGGTGCTGTTGTACTCGTCGGGCGCCACCGGGAGGATCACCGGCCTACCGCCCGCCCGCGCCACCTGAAACGCGAGCGAGTGCGCGTTCGAGTTCCGGATCTGATGGGGCAGTGGCGTCTCGGCGGCGGGGACGATCTCGTCTCCCGTCGCCAGGATGGCCACCCGCGGTTTCCGGTAGACCTTCACCCGGATCATCCCCACCGTCGCCAACAGGGAAGCCGTCGCGTATTCGATCGCGCGCCCGGCGTCGAGGATCACCTCCCCTTGTCTCGCCTCCGATCCGCGAGGGTTGACGAACTCGCCGGGGGCGGGTGGCCGTTCGGTGCTCATCCGGGCATCGTCCCGTGTGGTGTGCTCCACCATCACGATCTGGTCGGCGCCGGGCGGGACGGGAGCGCCGGTCATGATCTCGACCGCCTGGCCGGTTCCCACTTCGCCCTCGAAGCGTTCGCCTGCCCGTACCTCGCCGATTACTTCGAACGATCCTGGCAGATCGGCGGAACGCACCGCGAATCCGTCCCGAATGGAACGCGCGAGCGATGGAATGTCGCGGTCAGCCCGCACCGGTTCCGCGAGAATCCGCCAAGCCGCTTCGCCCAACGTCACCTCTTCTATTTCCGGACGAGCCGCGGCCGATACCTTAGCGGCCACGCACGCCCGTGCTTCGGTGAAAGTCATCGTCGCCACAGCCGCCATTATACGCGGTACCGGAGCGGCCCTCCCTTGTTTCAAGCTCTAGACTGGTATCCATATGCCGAACCATCTCACGCTGGCCGCGATGGCGGAGGCTGTCCGGAGCAGGGAACTCTCGCCGGTCGATCTCGCCGCGGCGCATCTTGCCGAAATTGACAAAACAAACCCACGCATCAACGCCTTCGTGCGAGTACTTGCCGAGGAGGCAATGGCCACCGCGCGCCAGCGCGAAGCGGAGTCTCCCGCCGGTCCGCTTCACGGTGTTCCGGTAACCGTGAAGGACAGCTTCGACATGGCCGGACTGCCAACCTACTGCGGCTCGAAGCTTCGCCTCGAACACCGTGCCGCCGCGGACTCGACCGCTGTGGCTCGGCTCCGCCGCGCGGGCGCCGTCATCCTCGGGAAGACCAACTGCCCCGAATTCCTCATGAACTACGAGACCGATAACCACATCACCGGCCGGACCAACCACCCCTTGGATCCGGAATTCACGCCTGGTGGTTCCTCCGGCGGCGAATCCGCGGCCATTGCCGCGTTCTGCTCCGCCGGTGGCATCGGCTCTGATGGCGGCGGCTCCATCCGCTTCCCCGCGCATTGCACCGGGATTGCCGGCCTGAAACCGACGCCGGGGCGCTGCCCCGCAACCGGACATTTCCCGGAGATCGCCCATCCCGGAGGTCTTCTCGGCGTGGGCGGTCCAATGGCGCGCACCGCGGCCGGCTTGCGGATTCTCTTCGAGGTCCTCGCCGGCCACGATCCGATGGACCCGTTTTCCGCCCCCGTTCCGCTCCGCCCGCCCGGCCTCTCGAACCTCTCCATCGGATTCATGGAGCGTCCCACGGAATCGCCTGTCGACCCGGACATTCGGGCGGCCGTCGTCGCGGCGGCGCGGAAGCTCGAGGATCTGGGCTTTCCCGTCGAGGAGTTCAACTCCAAT
Source organism: uncultured Solibacteraceae bacterium (assembly GCA_964468205.1). GTDB lineage: Bacteria > Acidobacteriota > Terriglobia > Bryobacterales > Bryobacteraceae > CAWELS01. The sequence goes on from CAYXVG010000021.1 coordinate 65,536, forward strand.
GTCCCGCGACGGGCGGCGCAACTATGGGGCTTCTTCTTTAAACGCCTTCCGGTCACGGTAATGCGGTCCATCCTCGACGAGGCGGCCGCGAAGCTTCACTGGACTGGCCGCGAGTTGTGGGACGAGATCGCCGGCGAGCCGGAACCGACCGGAAAGGAAGTCCTGGAAAGCCTGGTCACCCGGGATAAGCTCAGGGGGCAGCTTCTGCGTGAGATGGAAAGACATCGTGTGCTCTTGTGGCCGGCGGCGGGAGTACCGGCCTTCCGGCACCGGCAGCGTAAGTGGGAAACGCCGGATGGCGCGCTCGATTACGCGCAGGCGATGGAGCCGCTGACCCCGGCCAATTGCCTGGGGCTGCCGGCCCTGACGATTCCGTTTGGGCATACGGGCGGCGGCCTACCGGTTGGGATTCAGCTCATCGGGCGGCCGTGGGAGGAGGAGTTGCTGATCGAACTGGCCATCCGTCTTGAAGAGGCGTGAGCCTTATCCGAATTCGACCAACGATCTCTTCTCCACCTTCGCGTCGTCGAGCTCGATGCCGAAACCGGGGCGATCCGAGAGGGCTATTTTTCCGCCGGCCGGATGCGGCGCGTCCTTCTCGAACACGTAGTAGCTGCGCATCTTGTCAATAAGATATTCGACCAGCGGGCAGGTCATCGGCGATTGCGAGGCCACCACGTGCAAGGCGGCATGGACGCTATGGCCGTGGGGGATCACCTGCACGTCGTGAAGGCTGGCCGTGGTGCAGATCTTTACGAGTTCGCTCACCCCGCCGCACCATTCCGGATCGGCCTGAACCACCGCGAGCGCGTCGGCCTTCAGATAGTCATGAGTCTCCCAGCGGTTGTAGAAGTGCTCCCCACTGGCGACCGGGATGGAGGTCGAGCGGCGCAGGATGGCAAAGCTGTCAATCTTGTCCGGATGAAAAGCCTCCTCAATCCAACGCGGCCGGTACTGCTCCACCTGCTTGGCCCAGGAGATTGCATAGTTGAGGTCCCAGCCGGAGAAGGCGTCGAACATGATATCCGCCTCGTAGCCGAGCGCCTCACGCAGGTTGCGCACGATCTCGACGTTCTTTTTCAGTCCCTCCCCGCCGTCGCCGGGGCCGTAGGGCACAAACCACTTCTGATGCACGAACCCTTGTTTCTTGAACTCGACGCACTTCTCCCGCAGTGGCTCCGGCGCCAGGCTGTGACCCAGCGTCGAGCCGTAGGCCTGGATCTCCGGCCGTGTCGGCCCGCCAAGCAAGCGGTAAACCGGGGCGTTGAAGTAACGGCCCCGCAGGTCCCAGAGCGCGTTGTCCACGGCCGAGATTGCCATCATGAAATGGCCGCGGCGCGAGTGGCGGTTCAGCCGGAACATCTTGTCCCACATCGCCTCGCCGGCCAGCGCGTCCTTGCCCATGAGGAACCCTTTCAACTGCCGCTCCACCACCGGGATCACCTCGTTGTCGATCGGACCGTAGAAGCCCTCCACCCCGCCATCGGTTCCGATCCGCAGATAGACCCGGGACTGCCGCCGGGTCTCTCGCGTGACGGTCTGCGGCCCGAGCACCGGCTTCGGGCGGTGCTCATCGTAGATGTGAATCGGCTGCAGGTTGGACTGCCGCGGCGACATCGTTTCCACTTCCACCTCGCCCTCGACGCGCCAGAACTCGACGGCGGATATACCAAGCCGCTTGCCCGGCGCCTGAGCCGGCAAGCTGGCCGGTGTAGCCGCCACGGCTCCGCCCGCCGCCACCGATGAAAAGAAGTCCCGTCTCCGCATAATGCGGGGATTGTATCAGAAGACGGTCCCGCCACCCGCGAATCCGGCTAGAATAGCAGCGGAGGGACTTATGCCTCGAATTGCCGCGATTCTATCCGCCGTTGCACTTTTTTGTTCCATCAGCTTCGCCCAGACTCCGTCCCGGCCCCACATTGTTCGAGCCGCTGGGCACGCCGTCGTCACCGCCGATCCGGACGAAGCCCGCCTGAACGTGGGTGTGGTGACCAAAGCCCCCACGGCCGATGAGGCCGCATCGCGCAACGCAACCGAAGTGGAGACCGTTCTCGTGGAACTGCGGCGCATGCTCGGTCCGGCGGCCGAAATTCGCACGGTCAACTACTCCTTGAATCCCAACTATTCGCATCAGACCGGCCGGGAGCCGATCCTCACCGGCTACACGGCGAGCAACGTGGTCGAGGTAAAGATCACCGATCTAACGCTCATCGGTAAGGTGATTGACGCCGCCATCGAAGCCGGCGCCACCAACGTGCACGGCCTTCGTTTTACGATTCAGAATCCGGAGCCCCTGCGGGCGGAGGCGCTGGGCTTGGCCGCCCGGCAGGCCCGCGCGCACGCTGCCGCGATGGCGGCCGGCCTGCACCGGGAAATTGGAGCGGTTCTGATGGTCAGCGACAGTAGTTCGTCCCCAGGACCGGTTCTGGCCGATGTCCGGGAGGTGGCCGCCGCCGCGAACACCCCGATCGAGGCCGGGCCGGTGGAGATCCGCGCCAATGTCGTAATCGAGGCGGAACTGAAGTAGCCGCGCCGGCTGGGTCAGCCCCTCCCGGCGTCCGCCACCCCCTGGCCAAACGCCTTCAGATTCGGCACTCGCATCTCGGCATATTTTCGGGAGGCCATCACGCCGTCCGCGCCCGCCTCGAAAGCGCGCAGCACAGACCGGTACACGTTTTCCGGTTCGCTGGGCCAATGTGTCTCGCCCCACGGCACGTCAAAGCCGATGCCGGCATAGACTTTTGCCTTGCCCTGAACGCCGCGGACACAGCGGCGCGTCTCCCGGAAGACGTAGTCCGGCGAAAAGCCGCTCCGCGCCAGTTCCCCCAGCCCGGGCTCCGTTCCAGAATCGTAGTCGAAAAGAGAGTAGTAGAGACCGAGCGCCTGTTCCTCGCTCAGATCCGCCAATACACGGGTTCGCATCCTGTCCAGAACCCACCAGCGCATCCGCGGCGCCAGGATGTCGTTGTATAGGATCGGCTTGAGGAAGTCGGCGTTTTCGGCCATCTCGCTATAGGGAACCGCGGCCCGGTAGAAGATATCCCAGCTCGACCGCTGGTGATCGACATGCTGCCCGGCATCGGCATCCGGCTTGATCTCCTTCACCGTTTTGTAGATCAGCGCCGCGATTTCCTGGTCGGCTTGGAGCCACTGGTAGTTCCAGGCCAGCACTTCGGGATAGCGCTGGAAGATACGCAGGACGTTGGTCATCACTCCGTCGGGCGGGCTTATCGCGCCGGCGTGGGTGGACTCCATCAACCGGTAGAGTTCCTCGTACCCTCTTTTCGCCCGCTCGACGCCCGTGCCACGCGCTTGATTCGCTCTCACGCAGTGCTCGCAGAAACAGTAGGGGACTTGCCCCCGGAACAGCGTTTCCGAGAGCGGTCCGACCCGTTCGGCGCCATACTGCAGGCCGTCGATTTCATAGCTGCGGAACAGGTCCTCAGTGGTCGCTCGCACCCACTCGCGGTAGTCCGGATTGTTCCAGCAGGGGCCGCTCCCCGCGCGCCCCTGAAGGTCCACGGTGAGAGCGTCTTTCCAGTTCTTGATGAAGCCAAGGCCGTCTCTCGCCTGGGCCTCGAGAATGCGGGCGTAGATCTTCATGCCGCGTTTGCGGGCCGGTTCCACCAGTTCCGCGAAGAGGTCCCGGTTGGCGTACTCGTAGGAGGAATCCGTCACGTGATGGCGCAGCGGCGTGTTCTGGAAGTACTTCTCGTTATGCTTCACCCATACCTTGGGCAGTTTCCGGCTACTTTCCTGCCGCACCGGCGCGCCGTGGTCGGGCGCAAGCACGCCGGGATTGTGCGCGCGGGCCGAATAGTAAGTGTGGGTATAGACCACCAGCGCATTGATCCGCGCTGTCTCCTTCATCAAATCGAGGCTGTGATCCAGGCCCTCGTCCAGTATGGCGTGCGGGTTCACCTGAATCCCGACGAAGGTCCAATCGGATTTCGCCACGGCGGCAAGCGGGGCCGCGGCGGCTGCCTTGAGGAAGGAACGGCGCTTCATCATGTTGCCATCATAACCGGCGGGCCGTCACTACGCCTTTTGCCTTTTGCGGATCCTCGCATAACGCAGCCGCTACAAACGAAGCCCGGGGGGGATCAGGCCCGGACAGAACGCTCGGGCTGGTTTACTCAGTCTTCCAGGTCTAATCCCACCACCTTTGAGGTGGTGAGCTTCCAGCAACTCTCTACGACAATGGAGGGATGGCGGAGTATCGGCTAGCGCGCATGCGGCGTACGAGGAGACGATCAAGCGGTACATCGAGAGCCAGCAGTGGGATGAAGACGATAAGGGGTTTAAGATCACCGCGCCCAGCGAGCCTTGAACCGGCACTCGGCCGGAGGCCCTTCAGCCGTAAGCCGGCTTTCACTCGTAAAGGAATCTACCGGCTTCAGCCCGCAGTCGTTTAAAGACTCTTGCGTGTCTCGAAGCCGGCGGTAGTGTCCTAAAGGTGCGTTGACGGCGACAACATGAAAGCGGTTTGATTGAAAAGCCGTTGACCGAGGTGGAGACACTAGGGCCTATCGCTCTGAGAGCTGCTGTTTTAGTAGATCGCTCAGGTAGCCGGCCAGTACCGAAACGTTGAAATGGCCCTGCTCCCATGCTGTATCGGCAGCTCCCAGAGCAATGTAGTATGGCTGCCGGTTTTCTCTGATCCGCTCGGGAACGATCTTGCTGCCGGCAAGTAATTTGCCGTGCTTCATGCAAAGCAAGTAATAGCATGCCGCTCTTGCGGTTCTCCCGTTACCCTCCACGAAAGGGTGAATCCAATTAAGCCTCCATAGTGCGTATGCGGGAAGCATCGTGGGATGATCTATGATTTCCCAGTTCTCGTGAACCAAGGAAAAGAACCTGTCCATCATATTGGGGACCTCCCGGAAATGAGGTGGGCAATGATTCCCCACATAGATGGGCTCTTCTCGGTACCGCCCGCCGAACTGCGAAATGTTCGTTACGGCCGCATGGTTCAAGGCCCAGAGCGTGTACTTGTCGAAAGACTCGATGCCATTTCTTAAACCGATTTCAATGCAGTTGGCCAAGAGGTCATATTGCCGCACTAGGTTCTGCTCTTGGATTTTGGCATAGAGATCGGGATCGTCTTTTTCTCTAACCGACATTTCCTGGAAGCGGGAAGGTAGCAGTAAGCTTGAGAATTCAGTCTCGAAGCATTATGCGCGTTGACGCAGCCCGAACGCTGGCCTTTGTGATCCGGTCGTAAGAAGAAACGGGGGCATTGCCAAAAGCGAAGCTTACCCTCTGTTCCCGAAGCTCCTCTTCCGTCACGTCTTTAGATGCGCTCAAAAGCCGCGTCAACTCCGGGTCCGGTGTCGGTACGTTCTGAAACTGTTTTCTATCAGCCATGGATACATTCCCTCGATATTCGTGGCGCCCTAAGCTTAACATATCATCACATGCGACATGCTTTTCGGTTTATGGAAAAGATAGAACCCCTTATGTTGCAAGTAGTTCCGCGATCCCCACGTATGATAAAAGATCCTGGCCTCCATCGCTGGCGGTACCCGCAGTGTCCGATGAATCCGGCAGAAGCTACAGCAGGCGAAGTGCAAGCGGAGCGCAGCCCACAGGTTCTCCCAACTCATTGAAAATGCGTTCGTCAAACAGGTGAGCCCCCTGACCTGCATCCGCACGGTGAGGTTCTGGCGCGCTACGTGGCTCGTGCAGACTCGATCCAGATCAGGATTCCCGATCACTGGGACCACCTCCCTTTCGACCACCTCAGCCGGTCAATACCGGCGCTCACCTTTGGGCGTTGCGCGGCAGACAGACCTTGATCTGCGCGAAATCAACACGGTCAGAAAGCGTGACGTCAATTGCTGAGATGTAGGTTATGAAGCCGCCATCGGAAACTTGGAACCCTTGAGAGGCGGTAGCGTGCCGCAATTCCTCGATGAATACGTTGGTAGTCGCCTGTGATCCGTCCGTAACGATTCTGCGATATTGATTGGTAGTACCGTTGGGTGGTGTCGCTGAGGGAATGGGGAGAGGTTTTGCGGTAAACCGAATTGGGCGAAGTTGCCGTGGTTTTGGTGGTGAGACGCAAACGGGAGCAATCGCCAGCCGAGGGTGAGTCTATTTTTGAGACAGATCCAGGGCCGTTGGATGAATGCGTGACGCCATGGGGCGGTTTGCCGTTGTTTGTGCGGGCAGTGCGTTCGCTGGATGTGCCGGGCAGCGTGAAGCGGAACCTGCGCCTGAAGCAGCGGTGGCGTGGTCCTGACGAGCCGTCGTACGGAGAGAGTTTTCTGGTGTTGAATGCGGTGGGGGGAGAGTGTCTGGAAGACTTCGCCTGTTTGGGTGAGGACCCGGCGGTGGCGGAGATACTGGGTTACGAGCCGCCTGGACCGGAGGGAGCGCGGAAGTTTCTGTATCAGTTTCATGATAAGAAGAAGATCGAGGAGACCCAGCAGCAGTTGGGTCTCAACGAGGTGAGTTGTATTTCCGGCGAGAATGCGGCCCGGGGTAGTTTGGCGCAAGTGAACCAGGATCTGGTGCAGGAGTTGGGCCGGCGTTGTGCCGATCAGAAGATCGCCACGATCGATCTGGATGGAACGATCATCGAGAGTTGGAAGAAGCAGGCCAAGAAGACGTATGCGGGCCCGAACGGCTATCAGCCTCTGCTGGCGTTGTGGGCGGAGATGATTGTGGTGGTAGCCGGCGAATTCCGGGACGGCAACCTGCCGGCGTAACAGGCGCCGCTCCCGGTGAAGCAGCGGGCGCCGAACTGGCCGGTGCCTACCTTACGATGGGCCGGTATGATCTTGTCGCCATAACCAGGTGGCCGGACGAGGTTTCGGCAATGAAATTCACTATTGCCCAAGCCCAGGAAGGGAATGTTCGTACCGAAGGCATGCGTGCCTTCGACGAAGAGGAGATTAAGAAGATCCTCGCATAACGCCGCCGCTGCAAACGAAGTCCGGGGGAATTCAGGCCCGCACAGAATGCGCGGGCAGGTTCATAGAGTTTGTGTGTCTCGAATCCTGCGGCCTTCGCGGTAGATGCTACCATGATGTTAAATCAAGCTTTAGCGCTGTTCGCTGCATGAGCAATCACCAGATCGCGGGTCCCGGTGGCCTCGACGGCCTTGAGGAGGCGCTGCGCAGCAGCAAAGAGCTGACACAGGCCGTGATGGACTCGTTGGCGGCCCATATTGCCGTCCTCGACAGCAAGGGGAATATCATCGCCACGAACGCTGCCTGGGAGCGCTTTGCTCTTGAGAATTCCGCGGGCGAACCACGCAACACGGGCATAGGCGTGAACTATCTCGGTGTCTGCCGTAGCGCTTGCGGCCCGGCCTCAGAGGGCGCTGTGGATGTCGAGTCCGGCATCCGCGCGGTGATCGACGGGAGCGCCGGGAGTTTCCAGATCGAGTATCCCTGCCACTCTCCCGATGAGCAGCGATGGTTTCTGCTCCAGGCCAACGGGTTGCGGCGCGGCTCCCGGGGAGTGGTGCTGCTCCATATCAACATCACGGAGCGAAAGCTGCTCGAAGGGAAGCTGCTCGACGCTGAACGCCTGAAGGTCTTAACCACGGGGCTCATCAGCGGCCAGGAGGATGAGCGCAGGAGGCTAGCCCGGGAACTCCACGACGGCTTGAACCAGCGCGTCGCCGTACTCTCGATCGAGCTGGGCCTGATCGCACCGCGGGTGGAAGAATCGATTCGCGCGGAGATCAAGAAGCTGCAACAAACAACCATTGAGCTTTCTGATCAGGTGCGCCGCATTTCGCACCGTCTCCACCCGGCCGCCCTCGAACATCTTGGCCTGTTGGCGGCGCTGCGTTCTTTCGTGCAGGAGTTTTCCGCCGCGCACTCCCTTGATGTCCGGCTGTTCATTGCGGATGAAGTTGCCGAACCCGGGCGCGGCCAGGCTCTCTGCCTCTACCGTGTGGCTCAGGAATCCCTGACGAACGTCGCCAGACACTCCGGCGCTGGTCTTGCTACGATTTCGCTCATGCCGCTCAAGGACGGCGGAGTCGAGATGCTGATCGAAGACGACGGCCGGGGTTTCGAGGTTGCGGGAATCCGGGGCCGCGGCGGACTCGGCCTGGTGAGCATGGAGGAGCGTGTTCGTCTTGCCGGCGGTTCGTTTCAGGTAAGCTCGAATCCCGGGTGCGGAACACGGGTGCAAGTGCGTATTACCGGTACAAGATAGTGAGCAAAACAAGAGTCCTTCTGGCTGACGATCACGCCATGGTGATCGCGGGATTGAGCCGTCTGCTGGAGCCGGAGTTCGAACTGGCGGGAACCGCGGAGAACGGTCAACAACTGCTCGAACGCGTGCGGGAATTGCGGCCGGATGTTGTCGTCGTGGACATTTCCATGCCGCTGCTCAACGGGATCGAGGCGGTCCGCGAACTGAGGAGAACCGGATCTGAGACCAAGGTCATCATTCTCACGATGCACTCGGACGTCAGCCTCGCCACGGAGGCTATCGAGGCCGGTGCATCTGGCTATCTCCTGAAGCAATCGGCAGCCGAAGAGCTGACGACGGCATTGCGCGAGGTGCTGCTGGGCCGAGCCTACGTCACGCCCGTAATCGCAAAGGAAGTGCTTGAATCGCTGATGAGGGGCGGAAAGTCCGCCGACCGGCCCTCTGCCAGGCTCACAGCCCGCGAGCGGCAGGTGCTCCAGCTTGTTGCGGAGGGCAAATCCGCCAAGGAAATCGCCGCTCTCCTTAACGTCTCAACGCGCACCGCCGAATTCCATAAATACAATGTGCAGGACAAGCTCGGTCTCAAGACTACCGCCGAACTCACCCAGTACGCCGTCCGCCACGGGATCGTCGGTCCCTGAGCGCGAGAACCTGTAAGATTTCCCAGTAGATTCATCCCGTCCTATCGGCCCACACTAGGGTTGCATGTCAGGCGCGCAAACACTTGTCTCCATGGCCGGCCGCCCGGCATCACACGCGTGATGAAGTATACGCGGAGAAAGGTGGTTCCTGGCAGGCCGCGCGTGCTGGTCGCGGATGACCACCAAATCATCCTTGATCAGGTCGTTCAGTTGCTCAGTGTAGAGTGCGAGGTGGTCGGCGCCGTTCAAAGCGGCCCGGATCTTCTAGAGAAGGTTGCCGGTCTGAAACCGGACATCGTAGTGCTCGATATTTCCATGCCCGGCATGACTGGGATTCAGGCGGCCAATGAACTCCGGCGGCTAGAACCTTGTCCGCTCATTCTCTTCCTCTCCAACTATTGCGAGGAGGCCATCGTCAAGGCGGCCCTGAGAAGCGGCGCTTCCGGTTATGTTCCGAAGACACGGGCGGCGGAGGAATTAATGCCCGCTTTGCGGGCGGTGGCCTCCGGGAAGACGTACATTTCGCCGTCGGTTTGCCCGGCGGCCCGAGCTTCGACCTCGAAGTAATCCTTCGTTATCCCAGAACTTTTCCCAGTTATAGTTTCCCCACCCAACTCCTAAGCTGGTCATTGAAAGACATCGGAGGTTCTCGGAATGACCAGAATGAACAGCACATACGACAGCGTGCCCGACACCGAACTGGTGGCCGCGTCTCAGAACGGCGACGACCAGGCTTTTGCCGAACTCTTCTTGAGACATCGCCTGAACTGCGTTAAGGTTGCCACATCCATCCTGAAGAACCCTGATGACGCTGAAGAGGAGGTCCAGAACTCCTTTTGGAAGGCTTACCGGAATATCGAAGGGTTCCAGGGTGAAGCGATGTTTTCGACCTGGCTGAACCGCATCGTTATCAACCAGTGCCTGATGCGCCTCCGTAGCGAGAAACGAAAGCGCGCCATATCCATCGATGAAGTGCAGGCAGGTGACGACCGCCCGAATTTCGAGTTGCGCGATTCCCGGGACACGCCGGAAGCGGAACTCGGCCGGGACCAGGTTGTGGACATGATGCAGCGGGAGATCCGCTGCATTCCGCCGCTGCTCAGGGATGTGCTGGTGCTCAGATATATCGAGCAGCGGCCGACCCCCGAAGTTGCAGGGCAACTGAAGCTGACCGTCGCCGCCGTCAAATCCCGGCTACTGCGCGCCCGCCGGCTCCTGCGCTCCCGGATCGAAAAGCACGAGGGCGTCCGCGGCGCGGCCACGTTAATCGCCGAATTCCGCGCTTGACCACTACGATCCACTCCCCGGCCGGCTCGGAACTCCAATAAGGCACACCTATACTGCGAGTGGTTCCGCCCGGGTTGCGGGCGAGCGCCGGCGCTCTGCTGTAATAGTAAGATATGCGGCTGGGCTTCCTTCTGTTAGTAGCAACCTTGATCTTGCGTGGCGAGTTCCTGCGCGTCGAAGTGCAGTTCGACGGGGTAGGCTGCGCCTCCTGCGTCGCATCCCTCGAGAGCAGACTGGCGCGGGTGCGGGGTGTGGCCGAGGTTCATGTCGACCCGGAGCGAAGTTTGGTGTCGATGCGCCTGGAGAAGGGGAACAAAGTCCGCCTTGGGCCGCTGGTTTCGCGGATCACGCAGGACGGAACGAAGGTCGTCCATACTGAAGTGGTCGCCCGCGGCGCCGTGGAACAGGATTCCGCTGGCGCTGTTTTTCAGCCCTTGGGGTTGCCTCGGAAATACCGGCTGGAGACGAGCGGAGCGCCGGAGACGCTCACCGCCGGCCAGGTGTTCAGGGTGACGGGGACGGTCCAATTTGACGCGGCGGCCAGTATGCCCGTGCTACGGGCAACGGCGATTGAGGAGGAATAGCGAATGGTTGTGGTCACGAACCGGATTCCGGTGGCAAAGGGGCACGAAATCGATTTCGAGGACCGGTTTCGCAACCGGGTTCATTTGGTGGACAAGGCGCCCGGTTTTGTCCGAAACGAGGTGCACCGTCCCCGGCCCATGAAGTTCGATCATGAGAGCGGAGCGTTTGTGGATGATCCGGCGGCCGAGGGGTTCTACGAGGTGAAGACCTGGTGGCGGTCGATGGACGACTTTGTTGCCTGGACCAGGAGTGAGGCCTTCGCGGAGGCGCACGCCAACCGTCCGCCGAAGGACATGTTCCGCGGGCCGAGCCAGTTGGATGTACACGAAGTGTTCCTGTCGACGGATCTGAAGTAGCGGCAGGGCACAGTCTGATTCTCCGTGAACGACTTCGGCGGGCCCGTCGTCCGGTGCGTTTCGTGAGGGGCAAAGCCGGCCCGATGCCCGCAAGGCTCCGCCGGGAGTATCGATCGCGATAATCCCGGTCACATCGGTTTCTGCACTCTTTCCGCCAGTTTTTGTAACAACCACCACCGCCAGGCGAGCCGCGACACCATCTCGCAATGGATCCTTGTGAGTGAAACGAGTACGGCTGCGACGAGGGTGTGTGGCATGTCCGGGCGACACCATCACGCAATGGATCCTTGTGAGTGAAACAGCCCGATCCCGCTCGGGATGTAATGTTTGGCCGCAGGGTCGCCGCCGCCTTGAAGACCACCCCTCCAAGGTGGCGGTAGAAATCTTGTTTTTGAAAAAAACCGTCTCCGTAAGCATCTCATAATAAGTGAGTTTTGTGTTTTATCAAATACCATCCAAACAGATGCCACGGAGAAAAGGTGGCAGTTCGAGCCAGCAAAACGGGCATTCTCATCCACCAGGTAGCCGGCGAGACGCCCTTCTCACGGACGGAGTGGCCGGCGCCGGCAGGGTTGGGTGGCGGCCAAAGATTCGGTTGCGGGCATCCACCTCAGATGGGACCGGGAGCGTTGATTTTGGTGGCGTTGCGGGCGGCGCCGGGAAACTCGCCCCGGTTTTCGCGGCCGCCTTCGGGACGGTCCTTCGTGGGATTTTCCGGGACGGTGTCGCCGGTTTCCTCGGTCCAGCGGTCGAGTACTGACCGGAGTTGCTTCAATACGTCGTCATACTCCGGCCGCCCGGCGAGATTGAAGATCTGGTGCGGGTCGGCTTCCACGTTGAACAGCTTCTCGCGGGGGTGCGGCTGCTCGAACACCTGCGATTGCTCGGGCCGAAGCTTGCCTGCGTCCCGTGCGGCCCATAACTCCTCGCCTGCGGGAAAGCGGTCGTCGGATTCCACGCATCGGACCATCCGTTCGGGCCACGCATTGCGGATGTACATCCATTTGTCATGGCGGACCATGCGCTCGTGGGCTTGGTAGACGTGCCAGTTATGCTCGGCGAAGACGTAGTCGCGGACCTTGGCTTTGGGATTCCGGAGGATGGGCAGAAGGGAAACTCCTTGCACGGAAGCGGGTTTGTCAAGCCCGGCAAGCTCGAGAACCGTGGCGGCGATATCGATCGAGCTGACCAGAGACGTGGTGCGGCCGGGAGGGATGGAACCCGGGCAGCGGATGATGAGCGGCGTTTTCGAACCCGAATCGAAGAGCCAGGTTTTGCTGCGGGGGAACGGGCGGCCGTTATCGGAGATGTAGATGAAGTAGGTGTTGCCGGTGATGCCCTGGCGGTTGAGTTCGCCCATAAGGTCGCCCGCGATGGTATCGGTACGGCTCACTTCGTGGTAGTACTCGGCGAGGTCCCGGCGGGTCAGCGGGCCGTCAAACAGGAACGGCGGTACGCGGATGAGTTCCGGGTCGTACTCGGGCGCCTGATCGTTGTGCTGCCATTGCCGGTGTGCATCGTTCGAGGCGAACCAGAAGAAGAATGGCTTCTCCTCGGGCCGGTCGCGCAGGATATCGACCCAATCGGCTTCACCTCCGGGGCCGCCTCCCTTCGAGATCTTGTCGAAGGCGCGGTTCACTTCGTCGCCCATGTGATGTTTGCCGGAAAGAACGGTATAGTAACCGGCCGCCTTCAACGCCTCCGGGTAGACCCACTGGTCGCCCGGAAGGGAGGTATGGAGTTCGGGAGCCCCGGTGTTGTGGGGATAACGGCCGGTGATCATGCTGCAGCGGCTGGGCGAACAACTGCTGGTGGTGACGTAGGCGTTGTCGAAGACGAGTCCCTGGCTGGCCATGAGGTCAAGATTGGGCGTCTGGATGACGGTGTTGCCATAGCAGCCGAGATCGTCCGGCGAGATGTCATCGGTGATGAAGAAGATGAAGTTGGGCGGGGCGCCGGTGGCTGCCGGCAGGACAAGGAGAATGATGAAGATGGCACGGATCCACGTCATGAGGACACCATTCTATCCATCTTGCTCGTCGCCGGGCTGGCTAGAACGCCAGAAGCTCGCGAAGAGCAGGGGTTCCGTCTGATTCGGAGATCGTGAGGCGGAGCCGGCGCCCGGTCATCGATACCGGGATCGAGAGCGCGTCTCCAATGGTCGTACCGGAGTGGACGGTCTCCCATTTGGCGCCTGTTTGGCATTCCAGCACGAACTTGCGGACACGGTCGCCGTCCTCGATCAGTAGGATGCGTGACAACTCGGTCGGCCCGCCGAGATCTACGGCGAGCCAGGGTTGCTTGTCGGATCCCTCCGGTTGCCAGCCGTGGCCGACCCAGTCGCCGTTGAAGGCGGCTTCGGCGCTGCCAAAATGCGTCTGGCTGGAGGCCGATGCCGGTTTGCCGTAAGAGAGGGACTGGGCGCGTGGAGCCATTGGCTCCAGCGCCATCGCGTCTCCCTCGATCTCGAGCTCAATGATGGTGTCGATCGGCTGCCGGGCCGCGGCCGGGATGACAAACGTGAATATGCCGTCGGTGGCGCGGGAGGCGAGTTTGCCGCCGGTCAGAAGCCGGGCGGAATTGATCTTGATGCGGTTGCCGGGATTGGGGATTGACAGCGCCGGGTCCGCCTCGCCGAACCAATTGAGCAGATGGAGGTAGACGCGGTTGCCCCGGCGCGTGGAGACGCCCCAGTCAGTCGGAGTATAGGGCCCGCCGCGCGTGCCGTAGACCGTTTGTCCGTACTCGCGCAGCCAGGCGCCCATCTCTGAGAGAACCTCGACCTGGCGGGGCTCGATACGGCCGTCCGGCATCGGACCGGCATTGTAAAGCAGGTTGCCGTCTCCTCCAGCGGCGCGGATGAGAGCGTGGAGGGATTGCTCCGGCGTTTTGAGCTCGTCCTGCGGTTTCCAGGCCCACTGGCGGGTAATGGTCATGCACGTTTCCCAGGCGGGCTCCATCTGAAAGGTTCCGATGCGCTGCTCGGGGGTACCGAAGTCGCCGTCAAGGCAGGTGCGGTTGTTGATGAGGATGCCGGGCTGGAGCTCATGCAGCATGGCGAAGAGCTCCTCGGCGCGCCAGACGGACGGGTCGCAGGTCCGCTCGCCGGTCTTGGGATCGACCATGCCGCCCAAGTCAAACCACATGACGTCAAGCTTCCCGAACTTGGTAGCGAGTTCGCGTACCTGGGCGAACATGAAATCCAGAAACCGGTCGTGGTTTTCCGAGAGGAAGTCGGGGTGATACCAGTCTGGCAGCGAGTAGTAGAAGCCGAGTCTCATCCCGGCGCGGTGGCAGGCTTCGGCGAGTTGCTTCACGATGTCCTGGCCATAGAGCGCCTCTGGCGCGGTGATCTTGTAGCCAGAGACCTTGGTGTCCCAGTTGTTGAAGCCGTCATGGTGCTTGGTAGTGAAGACAATGTACTTCATGCCCGCTTCCTTGGCGATGCGGACCCACTCATCAGCGTCATAGAGCGACGGGTTGAAGTGCTTGTACAGGTTGTCGTAGATCTCGACTGGCGTTTCGCCGGTCCCGCCGCGTCCGCGGCGTTCGCCCTGGCGCGACCAGCCGATCTCACGGCCGGTGAGGCTGACCGGCCCCCAGTGGATGAACATGCCGAACCGCGCATCGCGCCACCACTCGATGCGCCGCTCGAATTCGGCGCGGGATTCGCCGGCCTTCGAGCCGGGATGGGGCCAGCGTTTCGCGGCGTCTGGAGGAGCGGCGCCTTCATAGGTTTGAGCGGAGGCGGCGGTTCCGAACGCGGCGGCCAGAATCAAGATACGGGCGAGCGATTGCATGACGCTTCGATTCTCTCGCATCTGTGTCGCCCCGTTGCAAGCGGCCGGGAGCGGCGCCGCGCTATTCCCGCGCCGGTTCGCGGGTGCGCGGTGTCACTCGGGGGCATGATTACAGCCTTTTGTGTTTCTCGAAGACCTCGACCGGGTTGTCGCCGCGGGCGAAGTCGCCGCGGGCTTCGTCCTCGATGGCCATCACGCGCTCGCACTCTTCGAGGACCTTGAGGGTGAGGTCCTTGGGGATTACGATAGCTCCATCGAAGTCGGCGAAGATGAAGTCGCCGGGATTGACGATGACCGTCTCGCGGGTTTCGCCGGAGAGCAGGATGGGCACGTTGTAATCGAGCATGGCCCAGCGCCCGAAAGCCTCGACCGGGTTGCGGAAGCGGCAGAAGACCGGGTAGCCCATCTTGATGAGCATCGCCGTGTCGCGGGCCCCGCCGTCCACGAGCGCCCCGTGAGAGCCATGGGCGCGGGCGGTGGTGGCGCTGAGTTCGCCGTAGATGGCTACATTGAACGGTGTGCCGCGGTCGCGCACCTCGATGCAGGGGTCGGTCATCTGGGTGATCATGCGGAGGCGTTTGTAGCGCAGCGACTCGTCGCGGACGGTACTGACCGTCCCCTTGACGGTGAAGGCCGGGCCGGCGAGCTTCATCTCCCGGTCGAGCGGCGTGATGTCGTGGGAGACGCTCTGGTCGGGATAACCGAAGTGCTCCAGCACGTCGTAGATGAGGCCCGCGTAGAGCTTGCGGAAGCGCGCGCAAAAGGAGAGCATTTCAGACTTCGTGTTAGTCGGCGTCGGTGTTTCGGCGGATGACATGATGACTCCTACAGCAGCAGCCCTCCATCAACATAGAGGGTTGCGCCGGTGATGTAGTTGGCGTCCTGGGAACATAGGAGAACGGCGGCGGCGGTCAAATCTTCGACGCTGCCGATGCGGGCGGCCGGGATCATGCCGAGGACCTTCGTCCGGAACTCCTTGTCGGTCAGGACCTCGCGGTTGATGTCGGTTTCGATGGCGCCGGGGCTGAGCGAATTCACCTGGATGTTGTGGGTGGCAAGCTCCAACGCCAAGCCTCGCGTCATGAGCTTCATGCCGCCCTTGGTCATCGTATAAATCGAATTGTTCCGGTGCGCCCGCTCATCGTGGACGGAGGAGATGTTGAGGATCTTGCCGCCTTTGCCCTGATCCCGCATCACGCGGGCGGCGCGCTGGGCGAGGAAGTAGGCTCCCTTGAGATTCACGTCGAAGGTGCGGTCCCAGACTTCGGGCGTGGCGTCGAGAAAGGGTTGGCGGGTTTCGATGCCGGCGTTGTTGACCAGGATCTCGATCGATCCGTAGTACTCGAGAGCAGCGGAGACGAGGCGGCCGTGATCGGTCAGGTCGCCTACGTCGGCTTGGACGGCGGAGGCTCGCCCGCCGGCGGCTTCAATCTGATCGATCAGCGTTTCCGCCTGCTGGGTCGAACGCGAGTAGTTGACGATGACCGCGGCGCCTTCGCGGGCGAAAGCGCGGGCGATTGCCGCGCCGATGCCCCGGCCGGCGCCGGTGACGATAGCAACTTGATCGGAGAGTTTCATGAGTTCAACTCCGTATTGAAATGCAGTGAAACAGACACGACTTCATTCTGCGAGTCCAAGGATAATCGTTCGGGGGCTGTCCGAGGTCAGGCGGATGGTGCGGCGGACGCCGTTGATGGTGGCGGCGTAGATCCCATGCGTGGCGCGGATGCGCGCGCGGCCGGCGGAGTCAGTGGTTACAGTTTCAGTGGTGTGCCATTCGTGGTTGATGAGTTGGTCGAGGACCTTTGCGGAGGTCTTCGGAGTGAAGTCGCCGCGGTAGAGGCCGCCGCGCCATTTGTCTTCGCCGGGAACGGCGGTGCCGTCGAGCAGGTTCCACCAGGTGATCGCTTCGACGGCAGGGTGCGAGTACCAGATCCGGTAGAGGTTGCGGACGACTTCGGCTTGCACCGCCTGCGCCTCGGCGCCCGCGTCGGGGAGAGTGGGGATGGTGATCTCCGTGATGTGGAGCGGGAGGCCGAAATCGGCGTAGCGGTCCAGCACGCGGTATATGTCGAGGGGGCGCATCGCTTTGCCCGCCAGGGTCTCTTCCCAGAACTGCTCGCTGAAGTAGTGGAGTTGGATGCCGATAGCGTCGATTTTGACGCCGCGCAGGAGCAAGTTTTCGACGACCAGGTAGAAGGGGCTGCGCTCCTCTTCGAAGCGGCGCCAGACCCCGGTGGTCTCATTCAGAATCAGCTCGGTTTCGGGCGGGAAGTGGCGGTTGGCGATATCGAAGGAGAAGCGCACGAAGTCGTCCGGCATCGGAATCTCCGGCTTGCGGGAAAGATACTCGTTGACGACGTCCCAGATGAAGATGCTGTCGCGGTAGCGGCCGGCAATCTGCTCGATGCGCCGGCGGTGCAGGCGGGCGAGTTCGTCCCGGTCCTCGGGGAGCCAATCGGGGACCTGCCATTGCGGATTGTCCCAGACGAGCGGGTGACCTTTCGGAGTGAGATTATAACGCCGGCAGAAGTCGAGCACCGCGTCTGGGGGCGGGCGGCGGTAAACCGGCGCCGAGTTCGCCGCGAATCGGATTCTGCCAGGTTCGGGTTCGAGGGTCTTCCAGTAGAACGGAATGGTGGCGAAGTTGAACAGGGAGGCGAAAGTTTCCTCGTAGCGCTTGTTCGCGGCGGCGGAGTCGAAGCCACCGGCCATGAAGGCATTCGCCCCGAACAGGAACTCGTGGGAAGCCTGTTCGAGCTCGATGGCGACGCCGGGCATGGGGTCGCCGTTCTTGCCGGTGACTTCAAGGGTGAACCAGGAAGTGCGGTTCCGGAGAATGCCTTCCTCGATCCGGTTGGCGACGGCGGGGTCGTTCCAAAGCTCGCGATACTCGCGGGACTGTGCGGTGGCAGTGAAGGCGGCGGCCAACAGGCAGATGGCGGCAGCCGCCACTGTAGTCAATGTCTTCGAAAGGCTCATGGTTCACCAGCCTGGGTTGATGGGGAACCAGTCGGGGTTCCGGGTGTCTTCGTGGAAGCGGGCGTAGTAGTCGCCCTCTTTCAGGAACAGTTCGTGATACTTAGCCATGCGTTCGGGGTCGAGTGCAACGCCGAGTCCGGGGCCGGCGGGGACTTCCATGCAGCCGTCCTTGTACTCGAACTTCCCGCCCACGATGACATCGTCGAGGAGGTGATGATAATGGGCGTCGGCGTCGTAGGTGAGGTTCGGCAGCGACGCGGCGGTGTGGAGCATGGCCGCCAGCGTGACGCCGAGTTCGCTTCCGGAGTGCATGGAGACGCCCCAGCGGAAGCAGTCGCAAATGACCGAGAGGTTCTTCACTCCGCGGATGCCCTCCCAATAATAGATGTCGCTGAGGATGACGTCCACTGAGTTCATCCGGGCGGCGGCGGCGACGTGCTCGAAGTTGGTGACGCACATATTGGTGGCGAGCGGCAGACTGGTGCGTTCCTTCACGCGGGCCATGCCTTCAAGCCCCCAAGTGGGGTCTTCGAGGTACTCGGGACGGCATCCTTCGAGAGCGATGGCCGTGTCGATGGCCTTCCCGCGGGACCAGAAACCGTTGGGGTCGATGCGGAGACCGAACTCCTTGCCGAACTCCTCGCGCAGGGCGTAGAGGACGGCGGTGTCGTGCTCGGGTGAAAACGAGCCGCACTTCAGCTTGGCCGAGCGAAAGCCGTACCGGGCGACCAGCTCCTTGGTCCAGTCGACCATCTCCTGCGGGGTCGATTCGCCGCCCTTTCCGGTAGCCTCGGATTTGTAGCGGTAGAACAGGTAGCCGCAGAACCGAACTTTGTCGCGCAGGCGCCCGCCGATGAGTTCGCTGACGGAACGGTTCGCGGCCTTGCCCTGAATATCGAGACAGGCGATCTCGATGGCGGCGTAGAGGCGCGGGTTCGAGAGGTAGTAGATTTGGCGGAGGGTCTTCTGCTTGATGCGTTCGAGCTGGAAAGGGTCCTCGCCGATCAGACGCGGCTTCAGCTTCTGGAGAGCGCCGCTCTGGTCCCCGCCGCCCACTTCGCCAAGGCCGGTGACGCCCTCATCGGTTTCGAGTTCGAGAATCGTGCGGATGAAGCGCTCGGGGTGAACACCGGTGGAGTGCCGCAGCGGCGCTTCGAGCGGCACGAGAACGGTAGTGGTTTTGAGATCGGTGATTTTCATGCGGATTCCTGGGTTCCAAGGATTGCCCGCTGCATCCGGGCGGAATCGCGGCGGAACCAGACCGCGCAGTTGAGCAGAATCAGCAGGCCGCCTCCGAGATAGCACAGCGACGTGCTGGCGAGCGCCATCCCGAGGCTCATCTGCGCGCTGAGCCACCCGATGATAACCGGGGCGAAGCCGCCGCAGAGGAAGGCGACGCAGATCATGAAACCGGTGGCGGTGGCGCGGGCCTCCGGGCGGACCACTTCGTAGAGCGAGGCAAAGAGGTTCGAATCATAGAGACCGCGGAAGAAGCCGTACAGGCCGAGCGAGGCGAACACGACAACGCTCGACCCGGACCATCCGAGCAGGAAGATGAACGGCGCGCCGAGCACGAGTCCCACCACCTGTACGAGGGGGCGGCTCATGCGGGACTTCGCCGAAAGCCGGTCGGCAACCCGCCCGCCGGCCAGCACGCCGGCCATCGCGCCGAGGTGGTGCCAGAACGTGGCGTGGAAGCCGGCTTCAGCGAGGCTGAGCCGGAACTTCTCGAACAGTAGCGTCGGCGTCCACGTAAGGTACGCCGCATTGTTCAGGATCATGCCGAGGAAGGCGATCATGAGGACGATCGCGGTCGGCGTGCCGAAGGTTTCCTTGATTCGCTCGCCCAGCGGGAGCGCCGCCGGAACCGTCTGCGGAGCCGTCTGCAATTCCTCGCGGTCAGAGGCGCCGCGCTCGGGCTCGTGAAGCGTAAACCAAGCGATCAGGGCCACCACGATGCCGGACAGTCCGAAGCCGAGGAAGGCCCATCGCCAGCCCCATGTCTGCCCGATGTATCCGGCGACGGTGGCGCTGGCCACCGTGCCGAAGTACACACTCGTCTGGTGGATCCCCATTGCCAGCGACCGTGTCTTCTGCCCATGGAAGTCGCTGATCATGGAGTTCGCGGCGGGGTAATAGAAGGCCTCGCCGGTACCGGTAAGCGCGCGGAAGACGAAGAGAAGAGCGAAGCCGCTGGCCAGTCCGGATGAGGCGGTGGCTGAACTCCAGAGCAGCAGGGCCAGCACGACCAGTTTCTTCCGGCTCATCACGTCGCCGAGGCTGCCGGCGATGGGGACGAGCAGGGCGTAGACCCAGAAGAACGAGCTGCCGAGCAGCCCGAGTTGGGTGTCCGTGAGGCCGAGTTCGTTCTTCAGCAAGGGAAAGACCGATGGCAGCACCATTCGGTCGGCATGATTCAGGAAGTAGATCAGCCAGAAGAGGCCGAGGATGAGCCACTTGTAGGCGTCCGGTGATGGGGATCGCGAATTCATCTGAACTGATGTACCCTATCAGTTTTCCGTAACCTGTATTTTGAATGCAAGTGAATTTTAGAAACTGATCATAAACCGGAAGAAAAATATCCGAATCCTTGCAGTTTGTTATCCGAGAGTAAATACTGTCTCTATGGAAATTCGAGAACTCCGCAGCCTCGTGATGCTGAACGACACGGGCAGCATTACCGCCGTCGGCGCGGCCCTGCATCTGACTCCCGCGGCGATCCACAAGCAATTAAAGAGCCTGGAGCGGGATCTGGAGACGCCCTTGTACGAAAGAAGCGGCCGGCGGCTCCGGTTGACTCAAGGGGCGGAGGTGATTCTGCCGCATCTCAAGGAGGTGCTGGCGCAATACGACGCGGCGGTGACGGCTCTCGGCGAGTGGAAAGGCATGAAGACAGGCCTTGTACGGGTAGGCGCGGGGCCGAGCATAAGCAGCCATCTGCTGCCGGCGGTGATCAAGGCGTACCGGGACCGGTATCCGGACGTGGATCTGCTGGTGGAGACTGGCGCAAGCAAGCATCTGATCGATCGGTTGGAGGGTGGCGAGTTGGATCTTGCCATGCTGGTTGCGTCGGACGGCGAAGAGGACCCGCGCCTGCATGTGGAGGCGGGCTGGAAACACGAGGTCGTACTCGTCTCTAACCTCCCCGGGATTCCCGGGAGATGCTCAATCCGGGAACTGCACAATCATCCGTTCATTCTCTTCCAGCGCGGCGGGCGGATTGAGGGTGTAATTGAACGCTACTTCGCTTCGGTCGGCTTCCGGCCGCGCGTGTCGATGCGGCTCGACAACGCCGAGGCGATCGGCGCGATGGTCCGGATCGGTCTGGGGGTGTCGATGTTGCCGTTGTGGACGGTGGCGGACGATCTGAAGTCGGGCGTCCTCATGAGGATTCGGCAGAAGGAAAAGAAACTGTGCGCGCGAGTGGAATTGGTGCGTGCGAAGGGGCGTTACCTGGCGCACCCGGTAATGGCGTTCAGCGAGATGGCGCGGAATCCTAAAGCGGTTTCGCTTCCTTGAGGACCTCCTTGATGTCACGGATGCCGACGCCGGGTCCTTCGACCGTGACGAACGCCCCGTCCTCGTAGCGTAGCGGCGGGTCAAACCAGCCGGCATATTTCTCGATGCCGCGTTTGTATTCCTGGTACTTGCCCGGGTCCTTCACAACGGCGGCGAAATGGAGCATATACACAAAACCGAAGCCGCCGGAGATGTGTACGGTGGTCGGCATTCCCACCACGTCCGCCATGCGGGCGACGCGCAAGGAGCGGATCAATCCGCCGTAGTACTGCAGGTCGGGCTGCACGATGTCGACGCCGCGGTTGTGGATCATCCAGCGGAACCGCCATTCGCTGAATTCCTGCTCGCCGCCGGCGACGGGGATTTCGAGCGTTTCGGCGACTTGCTTCGTTTCCTCGAGGTGATCGAAGGGGCAAGGCTCTTCGAAATACACGGCATTGATCTCTTCGAGCATGCGGCCGATCTTGACGGCATGGGGAGGGTCATACGAGCTATTGGCATCGGCGTGGATCTCCATCTGGTCGCCGAAGGCTTTCCGGACCAGGGGAATCAGGGTCTCCGTCCGCCCGGGTATCGAATCGGCGTTGCGGCTCATGCGCCCGCCGACCCGGAATTTTAGAGCCGGCGCATGGCTTTCCTCGACCAGCATCTTCAAATGCTCGATCTCTTCGCCGGGTGTTGTGTCCCGGCGGCCGGAGGCGACGTAGTATGGGATCCGTTCGCGGACGGCCCCGCCGAGCAGATCCGATATGGACTTGTTGGCGATACGGCCGAGCAAGTCGAGAATCGCGAACTCGACCCAGGCGTGGGGGCACCAGAAAGCGAGGCCCTGCAGCTTGTAGTTGCTGCTCCAGCGATAGAGTTCCCATTCGAGATTCTCGAGGTCGCGGACGTCCTTGCCCACGAGGAACGGGGTGATCGTCTTTTCGAGAATCGGGTAGAGGTAGCCGGCGCGCGAGTTCGGTACCGCAATGCCTTCGGCGCCATCACGTGAGCGCACGTGGACGAAGTACTCCCTGGTTCGCTCGTTTCGCAGGAGTTGGATCGAGTCGAGGATGACGGGGGAGTCAACGCCCCTCAGTTGCAGGACGGGGCGCGCGGCAGCCTTTTCCAAATCCGCAACGGAGGCCTGGCGGGCAGCCGAGAGGGACGTCCCGGCAGCGGCTCCGGCCGCGGCAGTGAGGAAGTGACGGCGGTTCATGTGGTTATCTTAGCTTTTCTGTGAACGCTTCGGCGGATGGCGGGCGCCACGTCACCGCCAGCGCTGACCTTCCGGCTTTTCCGGCTCGGGTTGCGGGCGGGCGTCGACCCGGTTGGCCTCCACCCAAGCGGCCATTTCACTGACCCGTTCCGGATGATCCGAGGCGAGGTTGTTCTCTTCTCCGGGGTCGGCGGCGAGATTGTAAAGCTCCCAGGGGGCGTTGCGGTCATGCCGGAGAATCTTCCATTCGCCGTGCCGGTGCGCCTGGAGGTCCGGAGTCAGGTCCTCCTCGAAGTGCGCGCCGCTCCACTCCCAATAGAGGTGGCGGCCGCGATCGATCATGCCGCTACCGAGCAGTTCCGGCAGCAGTGAAACACCGTCGATTCCGGATGGCAAACTCGCCGAGGCTCCCGCCAGTTCGAGGGCGGTGGGCAGAAAATCGGGAAAGTAGACCGGCGCGTCGATCTTGGTTCCGGGCGCGATCTTGCCGGGCCAGCGGGCCAGCAGCGGGACGCGAATGCCTCCCTCCCACACGGTCCCTTTCTTGCCCTTGAACGGGCCGCTGGAATTCAGCTCGCCATCAAATCGCTGGGAAGCGCCGTTATCGGAGGCGAAGAAGACGATGGTCTTCTCGTCGATACCCAGTTCGTCGAGCAACGCGAGGGTTTCGCCGAGATGCCGGTCCATCATAGTGCAGAAAGCCGCGTGAACTTTGGCTTCCACGCTCCAGGGTTTGTCCTTGTAGAGCTGCCATGCGGGATCATCTGCCGGCAATTCGTAGCGGGCGTGGGGAGGAGTCCACGGCGCGTAGCAGAAGAAGGGGCGGTCCTTGTGCTCGCGGAGGAAGTCCTTCATTTCGTCGAAGATGACATACGCCGAAAAGGTTCCGGCGTTGGGATCCACCGGGCCGGCTTCGCGCTTCTCCTCGTAGAAACCCTCGTTGGCGGGCAACGGGGCCTTCTCGCCGGAATCGATCAGGTACTCCGGATAGAAGTAGTGGGCGTGCACCTGATGGTAGTAGCCGAAAAACCGGTCGAAACCCTGCCTTTCGGGGACCCCGGGGGTGTCGAGGTCCCCGAGTCCCCACTTGCCGAAACCGCCGTTGGCGTAGCCTGCGTCCCGCAGCAGTTCAGCAACGGTGACGTCCTCATCGAGCAGGGATGCGCCGCCGGAGTTGGAGCGCACCGAGGTCTTTCCCATGTGCCGCCCGGTTATGAGGGTGCTGCGAGCCGGCGCGCAGACGGGGGCTCCCGAGTAGGCCTGAGTGAACATCGCGCCTTCGGCCGCCATGCGGTCCATGTTCGGTGTTTGAACGGCATCGGAACCGTAGGCGCCGGCATCGAACATGCCCATGTCGTCTACCATGACGAATATGATGTTGGGTTGCTCGGAAGTGGGAGGCTGCTCCGATTGCGGAGCGCAACCGGTGAACAGCAGGGCGGCGAGCAGACTCTGAAACAGTATCGATGGTCTCATTTCTGACAGTCTCTTTCTGGTAACACACCTCATCGTGCAGGCGTCAATGCACCGATGGTATCCGAGTGTTGTACAATTCGGCTGCACCCTAGATCAAGGAGGATACACACAATGCGGAGTCTGAGTTTCATTTTCGTGGTTGTACTTTGTCTGACTTTGCCTCTCGCTGGAGCCGAGAAGATCCAACTCTTCAACGGGAAGGACCTCAGCGGCTGGACCCACTATCTCTGGGACCGGGAAGCCAAGAAGCAGGACACCTCCACTCCCATGTCCGCAGTCTGGCGCGCGGAGGACGGAATCCTCTACTGCAAGGGAATGCCGACGGGTTACATTCGGACGGTGGACGAATACGAGAACTACCGGCTGGAGCTTGAGTGGCGCTGGGAGCCGGGAACCGAAGGCGGAAACAACGGGGTGCTGGTGCACACCACGACACCAAATGCTCTGGGGCAGTGGCCCAAATCGATCGAAGTCCAGCTTGCCAAGGATAATGCCGGCGACTTTTGGGTGATCGGCGCCGAATTGGACGTACCGAATGAGGAGGAGCGTGTCAAAGGCCGCCGCCATTTGAATCTCACCGATGGATCCGAGAATCCGGTGGGTGAATGGAACAAGATGGCGATCGAAGCCCAGGGCGATGAGCTGAAGGTCTGGGTCAATGGCGATTTCGTGAATCACGGCACGAATCTTAGCCAGTCCAAAGGGGCCATCTCACTCCAGAGCGAGGGCGCGGCGGCCCAGTTCCGCAATATCTATCTGACGCCGCTCGATTGAGGCGGTGCAACTCGGCATTCACGCTGTCCTTGCTCACCGAGAGGGGAAGGGGAACCGATGATCAGCCGCCGCAATCTTCTCCACGTATCGATCGCCGCCACCGTCGGCCATACTACGTTCGCGCAATCCGGCGGCCGTGCCGACCGTCTCAGCGGAACCGGAATCAAGCTGGGCTTGAACTCTTACTCGTTCAACCGCCCTCTGCGGGACGGAGAGATGACGCTCGAGGAGGTAGTGGACTACTGCGCTGAAAACGGATTCGCCGGTCTCGACGCCACGGGCTACTACTTCCCTGGCTACCCGCGGGTTCCGCCCGATGAGTACGTTTACGCGCTGAAGAAGAAAGCGTTCGTCAACGGGATCACCATCAGCGGAACGGGCGTGCGGAATGACTTTGCGGTCGCCGATGCGGCGGCTCGCCAGCGGGATATGCAACTCGTGAAGAACTGGGTCGAGGTCTGCCAGAAGTTGGGCGGCACGGTCCTGCGCATCTTCTCGGGAGCGAAAGTACCGGAAGGTCATAGTTTCGACGAAGCGCTGGAGTGGTTGGCGGCTGACATCCGGGAATGTGTTGACTACGGCCGGCGGCACGGCGTGATGGTGAGCCTCCAGAACCACCACGACTTCGTGAAAACGGCGGCGGAGACCATCCGCGTGATCGAGGCGGTGGATTCAGAGTGGTTCGGGCTAGTGCTCGATGTTGGCAGCCTACGGCTGAACGATCCCTATGCAGAGATCGAGAAACTACTTCCTTACGCCGTTTCCTGGCAACTCAAGGAGAATGTGTGGTATGGAGGGAGAGAGACGCCGATCGATCTTGTCCGGGTTCGTGCGATCATCGAGAAGGGCGGGTACCGTGGGTTCCTGCCGCTCGAAACGCTCGGGGAGGGCGATCCCAAGGTCAAGCTGGCTGGATTTCTGAAGCGGGTACGCAAGGCTTTTCCAGGCTTCGAGCAACCTCTGGCGTGAAGGCTTTGTAATAATTAGGTACTAGACCCTTCGAGGATCTATTCCGTGATTGAACGTATTACCGCACCCCGACGTGCGCACGATTCGCCGCCGTGCTTGCGGTAAGAGGGGAAGGACATTTACTGAAATGGAACTACCGGCGCTTAAACTCGGCGACCTGATTAGCCCGCTGCCCATCATCCAGGGTGGAATGGGTGTCGGGATCTCCATGTCGGGACTGGCATCGGCTGTGGCGAACGAGGGAGCGATCGGTGTCATCGCGGCGGCCATGGCCGGCATCGATGAGCCGGACATCCGCAGTAAGCCTACCGAGGCGAACACACGCGTACTGAGCCGCGAGATCCGGGCCGCTCGCGAAGCGACGAAGGGGATTCTGGGCGTCAATATCATGGTCGCGCTTACCGAATACGCGGCTTTGGTGCAAACGGCGATCAAAGAGAAGATCGACGTCATCTTCTCCGGGGCTGGTCTGCCCCTGGACTTGCCTCAGTATCTTCGCGACGGCGCAACCACCAAACTGGTACCGATCGTCTCGTCGGCGCGGGCCGCCACGCTGATTTGCAAAAAGTGGCTTTCCCGCTACAACTACCTGCCGGACGCTTTCGTCGTGGAAGGGCCGAAGGCCGGCGGTCATCTCGGGTTCAAGCCGGAGCAACTGGACAAGCCGGAATTTTCTCTCGAACAGATCCTCGTGGCAGTGCTGGATGCGGTGAAGGAATTTGAGAGGATTTGCCAACGTTCCATCCCGGTGATCGCGGCCGGGGGAGTTTTCGATGGCGCGGACATTGCCCGGATGTTGCGGCTTGGGGCGCAGGGAGTGCAGATGGGGACGCGATTTGTCGCAACCCACGAGTGCGACGCGGATAGCGCCTTCAAACAGGCTTATCTCGACGCCAAGAAAGACGACCTGGTGGTGATCAAGAGTCCAGTAGGAATGCCGGGCCGGGCGCTGAGGAACTGTTTCCTCGAGTCGACCGAGGATGGTTCGAAGAAGCCGTTCCGTTGTGT
The DNA here is from genome assembly GCA_964468205.1 of uncultured Solibacteraceae bacterium. GTDB lineage: Bacteria > Acidobacteriota > Terriglobia > Bryobacterales > Bryobacteraceae > CAWELS01. The sequence continues at coordinate 92,312 of CAYXVG010000021.1, forward strand.
GTACCACTGCATCAAGTCCTGCCAGCTCGAAAAAGGCCCTTATTGCATAGCGTTGGCGCTGGCGTCTGCCAAGCGGGGGCTGTTTAAGTACGGATTCGCCTTCGCGGGCGAAAATGCCTACCGCGTGAACCAGATTGTCTCGGTCCGTGAACTGATTGAGTCCTTGAAGGCAGAGTGGGCCGCGGCGCACGGCTGAGACGGTTTCACGGTAAGTCGTCGAGTTCCCACGGGCGGAATACAGCCTGGTGCTGGGTAAGATCGATGCGTTTGCCGCGGAAGTTGACCCCTTCCATTTCGAGCCGCCGGCGCTGCTCAAGAGCCGCTTCACCTTTGAGACGGATGTAGCCTCCCGCACCTACCACGCGTTGCCAGGGAAGGGATTCGCCCGCATTGCGCAGGATCCGGACCACGAGGCGATGAAGCAGGGGGTAGCCGGCCGCGGCGGCCACTTGGGAGTAGGAGGCGACCCGGCCGCGGGGAATGGAGCGGATCACCCGGCGGACAGCCTCGTCTCGAACCTCGGAAGGCCGGGCGGACTCCCGGATGAGGCGGCGGGTTAGCTTGGGATCGGGTTGCGGACGGTTACGGGACATGTGCCAGGGAGATGGAACCGGTCACCATCGGTGGTGAACGTGGGGCTTGATCATGCTCTCATAGACCGCTCCGACGGCTTCCGTCTGGTCTGGCGAGATTGGGGGAAGGTCCGAGGCCGCGGTGTTCTGGCGGACTTGGTCCGGTCTTTTCGCTCCGGGAATGGCGCAGGTGACGGCGTCAAACATCAAAATCCAGCGCAGGGCGAACTGGGCCATGGTGGCGCCGTCCGGGCAGACTTTCTGTAGTTCGGCTACCGCGGCGAGTGCGCTGTCGTAACCGACCCCGGAAAAAGTTTCACCGACATCGAAGGCTTCGCCGCGGCGGTTGAAATTGCGGTGGTCGTCCCGCTCGAACCGGGTGCCGGCTGACATCTTTCCGGTCAGCATGCCGCTGGCCAGTGGCACGCGGGCGAGGATTCCGACCTGCTTGCGGCGGGCTTCCTTAAAAAACAGCTCCGCGGGGCGGTGGCGGAACATGTTGAAGATGATTTGGACACTCTGGACGCCGGGGTACTCGATCGCCTTGAGCGCTTCCTCCACCTTTTCCACGCTTACACCGTAATAGCGGATCTTGCCGGCGGCGGCGAGGTCATCCAAAGCACCGAACACCTCCGGCCGGTAGTAGACCGCCGACGGCGGGCAATGCAGTTGAACGAGGTCCAGGCAGCCGATTCCGAGGTTGCGGAGGCTGCGCTCGACAAAGGCGGTCAAATTCCTGGGATTGTAGCCATCCGCCGTATGCGGATCCAACCGGCGGCCGGTCTTCGTGGCGACAAGAATCTCCTCTGACCGCTCCTTGAGCAGCCGGCCAACGAGCCGTTCGCTATGGCCGTCGCCGTAGACGTCGGCGGTGTCGATGAAGTTGACGCCCTCGTCTATCGCGGTATGGAGCGCAGCCAGCGACTCGTTGTCGTCAACCGTGCCCCACGCGCTTCCGATTGCCCAGGCGCCGAAGCTAATCTCGGAGATTTCCCAACCCGTGCGGCCGAGAGGGCGGTAGTTCATGAATTCCATGGTACTAATCCGGTACCGTTTCCGTGTAGAATGGCGGGCAATGCGACAGCTTCGATTGGTTTTTCTTGTATGTGCGGTGGCCGCGGGCCAAGCCGCAACGGTGACCGTCGATGTTTCAAAGACGGGTGAGCCGATCTCGAAGTATGTTTACGGCCAGTTTATCGAGCACCTGGGCCGCTGTATCTATGGCGGACTCTGGGCGGAAATGCTGGAGGACCGGAAGTTTTACTTCCCCGTACGGGGCGAGGCGCCAGCCTGGGAGATGTATGTCCCGGGGCCGCGCTCCTACGACGGCGAGGGACACCCGTTTGAGCTGCTGGTGCGGTCTCCCTGGATGATCATCGGTCCCAAGCACGGCGTACGAATGTTGACTGAGGACAGCTATGCCGGCAGCCACACGCCGCGAATCACCTTGCCTGGTGAAGGCCAGGCAGGCGGCCTGATGCAGGAACGGCTCGGGCTGGTGAAGGGCAAGGAGTACACCGGCCGGGTGGCACTTGCCGGGGACGTGGAAGGTCCTATCGAGGTAAGCCTCGTTTGGGGCGGCGGTGCGACCATGCGCGACACGGTGGTCATCGAGAAGGTCACCGGCGAGTACGCGAAGTATCCGCTCCGGTTCCGCTCCGGCGGGTCGACTGACAACGGCCGATTGGAGATCTATAGCCGCGGGACGGGCAATTTCTCGATCGGCACGGTCTCCCTGATGCCTGCCGACAATATTTGGGGCTGGCGAGCCGACACCGTCGCGCTGCTGAAGGAGCTCAACTCTCCAGTCTACCGCTGGCCGGGCGGCAACTTCGTTAGCGGCTATGACTGGAAGGACGGTATCGGCGATCCCGACAAGCGGCCGCCGCGCAAGAATCCTGCCTGGAAGGGAATCGAGCACAACGACGTTGGATTGCACGAGTACATGGCGCTGATGCGGGAGTTGGACTCGGAAGCCTTCATTGCGGTGAACACGGGGTTGGGGGACGCCGCCTCGGCGGCCCAGGAGGTCGAGTACGTGAACGGCTCCGTAGATACTCCGATGGGGAAACTGCGGGCGGAGAACGGCCACCCGGAGCCCTGGGGCGTAAAGTGGTTCGCCGTGGGCAACGAAATGTACGGCGACTGGCAACTCGGGCACATGCCGCTCGAGAAGTACGTCCAGAAACATAACGATGTAGTGGAAGCGATGCGAAGGGTCGACCCGTCGATTGAGCCGGTCGCGGTGGGGAGTATGGGCGAGTGGAGCGAGGCGATGCTGCGGCAATGTGCGAACCACATGAGTCTGCTGAGCGAGCACGTCTACCGGCAGGACAAGGACTCGGTGGTGGAGCACGTGGCCCAGCTTCCCGCCTACATTCGCGAGCTTGCCGAGGCGCACCGCGGCTACCGGCGAACGATTCCCTCCCTGGCGGGAAAAGACATCCGCATTGCGCTGGACGAATGGAACTTCTGGTACGGGCCGGTAGACTTCGGCGAACTGGGCACAAGATATTTCCTTCAAGACGGGCTCGGCATCGCTGCCGGCCTGCACGAGATGTTCCGCCAGAGTGATCTGTTCTTCATGGCGAATTACGCCCAGACGGTGAACGTGATCGGGGCGATCAAGACGACCAAGACGGAGGCGGAGTTCGAGACGACGGGGCTTGTATTGAAACTGTACCGGGAGCGCTTCGGCGTGACGCCGGTGGAGGTGGGCGGCGTTCCGGAGCCATTGGATGTCGTTGCGGCATGGACCAGCGACCGGTCGGCGATCACGGTGGGTGTGGTGAACCCGAAGGACGAGGCGGAGTCGTTGTCGCTGCGGCTCGGAGGGGCCTCACTCGAAGAGTCCGGCATGAAATGGGAGATCACCGGTCCGGACAAGATGGCGCACAACCACCCGGGCGAACCAAGGGTGGTTGACATCCGGCAGGCTGCGCTCAGCAGCGTCAGTGCCTTGCGGATTGCGCCGCTTTCCGTAACGGTTTTCGAACTTCCCGTGAGGTAGCCCTCCGGATTGCTGATAATACGAAGTGAGCCGATTATGTCTAAGTATGTTTGTGCCGTATTGCTGCTCAGTTTCGCCGTGATGCTCTCGCCACGAGTAAATGCCGCCAATGACTGGGAGAACCCCGAGATGATCGGACGAAACAAGGAGCCCGGCCATGCCACGATGATGGTCTATCCCGATGCGGCATCGGCGAGGAAGGGGGTTCGGGACGAGTCGCCTTACTTTAAATTGCTGAACGGCCGGTGGAAATTTCACTGGGTTCCGAAGCCCGTTTTACGGCCAGTTGATTTCTACCGGCCTTCCCACGACGTCTCGCATTGGGATGACATACCCGTTCCTTCGAACATGGAAATCGAAGGTTATGGCATCCCGCACTACACCAACATCATTTACCCGTTCGAGAAGAATCCTCCGTACATCCGGCACGACAATAATCCAGTCGGCTCCTATCGGCACACGTTCACTGTCCCGAATGGCTGGGATGGACGGCAGGTCTTTCTGCATTTTGCCGGCGTCGAGTCCGCCATGTACGTCTGGCTGAACGGCGAGGACGTGGGCTATAGCCAGGGCAGCCGGACTCCCGCCGAGTTCAATGTCACCGGACATCTGAAGCCGGGCGACAACGTGCTCGCGGTAGAGGTGTACCGCTTCAGCGACGGCTCTTATCTCGAGGACCAGGACTTCTGGCGGTTGAGCGGCATCTTTCGGGACGTATTCCTCTGGTCAGCGCCGCCGCAGCACATCCGCGACTTCCGGGTGACGACGCCGCTAGATGCCCAATACCGCGACGCCGAGCTGAGGATCGAGGCGCAGGTGCGCAACTATGCCGGCGGACCTGAAGAAACCGCCATGGAAGCGCAACTGCTGGATCCAGAGGGAGCGGTGATCGCGACGGTGAACGCGTCCCGGAGCATTGGCGCGGGTTCCGAAGTCAGGCTCGATCTATCCGCGGATATTGCGAACCCGAAGAAGTGGTCCGCCGAGGAGCCGACTCTCTACCAGTTGCTGCTGACTCTGCGTGATGGCTCGGGAAGCGTACTGGAGGTGATCCCGGCGAAGGTCGGATTCCGTCAGGTGGAGATCAAGGGCGGCCAAATGCTCGTCAACGGCAAAGCTATTTACATCAAGGGCGTCAACCGGCATGAGCACGATCCGGACCTCGGCCACGTGCCCACGGTCGAAATGATGATGAAGGATATCCTGCTGATGAAGCGGCACAACATCAACGCCGTCCGCACCAGCCATTATCCGCACGACCCGCACTTTTACGCCCTCTGCGACGAATACGGCCTGTATGTCTTCGATGAGGCGAACATCGAATCGCACGGTATCGGCTATCACCCGGATGAGACACTCGCCAACAAGCCCGAGTGGGAGAGGGCGCACCTTGACCGGATTCAGAGCGTGGTGGAACGAGACAAGAATCACCCGTCGGTGATTGTCTGGTCAATGGGCAACGAGGCCGGTGACGGTGTGAACTTCGTGAAAGCGAGCGACTGGATTCGGCGGCGCGATCCGACCCGGCCGGTGCACTATGAGCAGGCCAAGGAGAAGCCGCACGTCGACATCGTGAGTCCGATGTACGCCCGCATTCCTGAGGTAATCGAGTACGCCCAGAAGAACCCGGACCGGCCGATGATCCTCTGCGAGTACGCCCACGCGATGGGAAACAGCGTCGGCAACCTGCAGGACTACTGGGACGCGTTCGAGAAGTATCCGGCGCTGCAGGGCGGCCACATCTGGGATTGGGTGGACCAGGGGCTTCGTCATCAAACGGGCCAGGGCGTTGAATTCTGGGCCTACGGCGGCGATTTCGGCGACAAGCCCAATGACGACAACTTCTGCGCCAACGGGCTGGTGCAGCCCGACCGCCTGCCGAACCCCCACCTGAACGAGGTCAAGAAGGTTTACCAATACGTCAAGGTGACGCCTGAAGACTTGGCCGCGGCCAGATTGAAAGTACGGAACAAGTACGACTTCACCGATCTCGGTTTCTTAGACGCCACATGGGAGTTGAGCGAGAACGGCGCGGTGATCCAGCAGGGAGAACTGCCTCGGCTGACCACGGCGCCTGGAGTGGAGGAGACCGTCACCGTTGCGCTCAAGCAGCCTCAAACGAATCCTGGTTCCGAATATTTCCTGACCGTCAAGTTCGCGCTTGCGGCGGACTTGCCGTGGGCGGACAAAGGCCATGTGGTGGCTTGGGACCAGATGGCGATGCCCTGGCGGGTTCCCGCGGCTCCGAAGTTGGACGTCGCGGGCATGCCGGCTCTAAACGTGAACGAAACGCCGGAGGCGATTACGGTGACCGGTGAGGGGTTCGACGTCCGCATCAGCAAGAAGACGGGATTGATCGAGTCGTTCCGTTCCGGCGGCAAGGAACTGCTCACTCGCCCTGTCGCGCCGAACTTCTGGCGTGCTCCCACCGACAATGATGAAGGGAACAATGCTCCAACGCGCCTGAGCGTTTGGAAGCAGGCCGGTCCGGACCGCGAGGTAGAGAGCGTTTCCGCCCGGGCGGTGAGTTCCAAGGTGGTGCGTGTCACCGCCCAGATGATCCTGCCGGCCGGCGCCTCGCCGTACACGGCCACTTACGAGATCTATGGCAGCGGCGACGTGGTGGTAAAGGCGGAGTACCGGCCGCGGATGGATCTGCCCGAGTTGCCGCGCTTCGGGATGCAGATGGGAATCCCAGGCGAGTTCAGCCAGATGAGCTGGTACGGCCGCGGTCCCCACGAGAGCTACTGGGACCGCAAAACCGGCGCGCCGGTGGGTGTCTATTCCGGTCCCGTCGACCAGCAGTTCCATCTCTACGTCCGCCCGCAGGAGACCGGCAACAAGACTGACGTCCGCTGGGTGGCGATGACCAACCCGGCCGGCGCGGGCCTGCTGGCGGTGGGCGCGCCAGTGCTCAACGTGAGCGCCTGGCCCTTCACCATGGACCAGCTCGAGGCGGCGACGCACACACATGATTTGGCGCGGAGCAAGGATATAACGCTGAACGTTGACTACCGCCAGACCGGCGTCGGCGGCGACAATAGCTGGGGTGCGCGGCCACACGAGCAGTACACGCTGATATCGGAGCCCTATAGCTACAGCTTCCGGCTGCGGGCGCTCAAGGGCAAACAGGACGATCCGGCGAAGCTGAGCCGCGTGCAGTTTGAATAGGACCGCCGAGCCGCCATCTTGCGCGATGGCCGGGTGGGGATAGGTCTCCGGGTTCGGAGCCGTTACACGAGCGGAAGCGAACAAGTCAGCAACGAGCTACACCACGATCTGGCCGTCGCGCATATGGACGATGCGGTCCGCGAAAGCGGCCGCGTCCGGATTGTGGGTAATCATGAGGATTGTCTGGCGGAGGCGCTTGTTGAGGTCACGCAGAATCTCGAGAACCTTGTCGGAGTTTTTCGTGTCCAGGTTCCCCGTCGGTTCGTCAGCCAGCACCAGCGAGGGGTGGTTTACGATGGCGCGGGCGATGGCCACGCGCTGCTGCTCGCCTCCGGAGAGCGCCCGGGGCTTGTGGTCCAGACGGTGACGAATGCCGAGGAGTTCGAGCACCTCGCCCATCCAGCCGTTCAACTCGATGGATTTTCCGGCGATATGCTGGGCGATAGCGATGTTGTCGCGCGCGGTCAACGTCGGCAGCAGATTGTACTTCTGGAACACAAAGCCGACCTCGGTTTTGCGGAGTTCGGTACGCTCCGCCTCGGACATTTTCGCCAGATCCTTGCCATGTACCAGCACCGTCCCGGATGTCGGCGGGGTGAGCCCACCCAGGATGTGGAACATGGTGGACTTGCCGGATCCGGAAGGTCCGATCACCGCGACAAATTCGCCGTGGTCGATATCGAGATCGACGCCGCGGAGCGCCGGCACTTGTACCTCGCCCACCTTGAAGATCTTGTGGAGGCCGCGGATGGAGATGATGTGCTCGCTCTTACTCATACGAAAGTGCCTCGATGGGATCTTGCGTCGCGGCTTTCCAGCCTGGGTAGGCGGCGCCCAAGATCGCGCCGGCGAGGGAGATCGCGGCGGCGATGAGCCACCAGTCGGGGACGATCTTCTGCGTCAACGAGGCCGGCGCGGCCAGTTGAATCAACTCTCGCGCGCCATACGTCATGAGGACTCCCGCGATGGAACCAAAGATAGCGAGCAGGGCCGTTTCCCGCATCAGCACGCCGATCACGAAGCCTCGAGAAGCTCCGAGGGATTTCAGAATGCCGATCTCCCGCGTCCGCTCCAAAACCGCGGTGTAAAGGGATAGGAACACCACGAGGAATCCAACGGTAACAGAGAGGCCGATGATGACGTAAATGAATGATTTCAGACCGGGAATGTTGTCCACCGTGAACAGCGACGTGAACTCTTCAATCGAGTAGATCTGATAGTCCTTGAGCTGGGCTTTGAGCGAGGCGATTACCTTGTCGGTGTTGGCCGGGTCGTCGAGTTTCACGTAGGCCTGAGTGAGTTTGCCTTGGGAAGCGGTCAGTTCCTGAAGTTGGCCGAGGGGCACGATGAGCCGCGACAGCTTCCCCTGCTCAACGACGCCGGCGATGGTCCAGGGTCTGTTTAGCACCTCGATCTGGTCGCCTGCGTGGACGTCGTTCTCGATCGCGTATCGTTCGTCGACAATGATCTGGTCATCACCCGTGAAGGGTCCGCCCTCCAGGAATTTGAAGCCGCCAGCCATCCGGTCGAATTCCTCGAAATCCAGACCGTTGACAGACTTCAGCCCGCCGATCGGATGCGCCATCGATCCGGTGGCAATCTCTACGTGCTCCTGCTTCCCGAGAAAATCAAGCACTTTTTCCTGCATCGGTGCGCCGGAGAGGCCGATTGCCGCGCTGCCCGGCGGGCGGACCCAGATGTCGGCGCCGGCTCCCTGAGCCCGGCGCGCCGAATCCTCGAGCATGCCGCGGCTGAGACCGACGACTGTCAGCATCATCGTGACTTCCACCGCGATGGCCGCGATGCTGAGCAACGTGCGGACGGGCCGGTGCTTCAGATTTTCAAACACGAGTTTGTTCAGCAAGTAGAACCTTCCTTCTCGTGGCAGGGTGTAGCGAAGGGCTGCTTTCTTATTCTATCCCATAGGGCGGGGATGACCCTGGAGAGGGGACATGGAGCCCGAGTTTTCGGCAAGCCAGGCCAGCCGCAGCCCCGGATTAAGGCGCGGTCTTACCTTCCACGCCGGCTTCCGCGAAGGTGGCCATCTCGCTGTAGAGCGCCAGACCCGTCTCGAGAAGATTGATCGCAAGCGCCGCTCCAGTACCCTCTCCGAGGCGCATGTCGAGAGAGAAATACGTCTCGGCGTCGAGGTAGCCGAGCATCCGGGCGTGGCCATGTTCCGCGGAGCGATGGGAGAAGATTACTGTTTCCATCGACTCCGGGTCTATTGCCTTTGCTACAAGCGCCGCCGATGAGGAGATGAAGCCATCGAGGATCACGGGGAGTCCGGTTCCGGCCGCCCCGAGAATGAAACCGGCCATGGCGCCTATCTCGAATCCGCCAATGGCAGCCAGGGTCCCCACTGGGTCATTGGGATCGGGTTGGTGCAGGGTCAGAGCCCTGCGAACAGCTTCAATCTTCCTTGCCAGCCCCTCGCGGTCGACGCCGGTTCCGCGGCCGACCGTTTCTTCCGGGCCGAGTCCAGTGAAGGCGCTCAGCAAGGCGGCGGCAACGGCGCTGCTGCCGATGCCCATCTCGCCCAAACCGGCGACGTCGAACTTCCCGGCAGCCTCCCGCGCCATTTGCCGGCCCGCTTGCAGGGCGCGCTCGGCCTCCTCTCGCGTCATAGCGGGTTCGCGGCAGAAGTTCTTCGTGCCCTGCGCGATCTTGCGGTCCACAACGCCGGTATCGGTTTCCCCGAGAACCCCAGTGTCGACAATGACCGGTTGGATCCCGAATCTCCGGCACAGAACCGTGATAGCTGCACCGCCACGGAGGAAATTGCTTACCATCTGCCTGGTCACCGACTGCGGAAACGCGCTTACGCCCTCGCCGGCGACGCCGTGATCGGCGCAGAAGATGTAGACTCCCTTGCGCGCAATCTTCGGCATGTCTTCTCCACGAATCGCCCCGTAGCGGGCGACCAGCCGTTCGAGCCGTCCCAGGCTGCCCGGCGGCTTGGTGAGTGAATTCCATCGTTCCTCGATCTGTTTTTCTATCGGTCCCTCGGCCATCGTATGTCTACATCCTCCTCCCTGAGCTCGAATTCCAATACCTCACAGTAGGCGTGCACGAAACGCACCGGATCCGCACCGGTGAGCGTAGCGGCGATGACAGAATTTACCGCGACGTGGCCCACGATTGCCATTGGTGCAGGGCGGGCGAGGATCAACGCGAGGGCGTGGTTGACACGGTCTTCGAAGTGATCCCACGGCTCGCCGCCGGGCGGGGTGACGCCTTTCCAGTCCGCGACCTTTTTGGCGGACAGCTCGGGATCCCGGGCCTCGATCTCCGTCCAACTCAGGCCGTCCCAGGAACCGAGGCCGATCTCGCTCAGGCCTTCGTGCACCCGCAAGCGGCCGCGAATTTGTTCGGCGGTTCCCACGCAGCGGCGGAGCGGGCTGGTCCACACTTCCTCCACTTGCAGTCCGCCGAGTTTCACCTGCGCCTCACGCCGGCCGGCCTCGCTGAGGGGCGGGTCGGTGCGCCCGAGCAAGCGTCCAGTCGTCGCGGGTTCGGCATGTCTCACCAGAAACAGCTTTGGCAAGCGAGCACCCCCAACAACGCCATTTCCGCGACTTGGCTGGCTGCGCCGAGACAGTCTCCGGTGACGCCGCCGATGCGCCGCTCGAAGTACCAGCGGGCTCCGAGGATGATGGAAACGGAAACGGCGATCAGGGCGATTCCCGCGTGCCAGCCGCACAGCATGGCGGCGGCTGTTCCCTGGATGCCCACCAGTAACGCCGTGGCGGTCGAAATGTTTCGCGCGAACATCGATCCCATGCCCACGGCCGCCGGCCGCGAGATGCGGGCGAGTATCACAATCGCCGCGCGTGAGAGCGCCATGACAGCGGCCAGCGCCGGCACATACTCCAGCGTCAGGCCGGTGAGGGCCTGCCAGCGGATGAGGACGGAGAATACGACCGCCAGCCCGCCGAAGGTTCCAATGCGACTGTCTTTGAGGATCTCCAGGATCTTTTCACGCGGCCGTTCAGCGCGGAAGGCGTCAGCCACGTCGGCGAGTCCGTCCTCGTGCAGGGCGCCGGTGACCAGCACCCAGAAGAGGACCACGAGCAAAGTGCGGAAATGTACTGGCAGATGGCTCTCGGCGGCCATGAGGATTAGGCCGCCGCTGGCTCCTAAAGCCGCCCCCACGAGAGGGAAGAGAACAGCCGCCTTCCATGGCTCGGCGGTTCGGGTGCGAATCGGAATGACCGTGAGGAACTGGATGGCGCCGAGCAGGATGCGCATCATTTCACCCGCAGGGGACATCCGAACACGGTCCACCAGACCTCGGCGGCGGCTGCGGCGAAGCGCTGGTTCAGCCAGCCCGCCTGGTCGCGGAAGCGCCGTGCCAACGCATTATCAGGAACGATTCCCGAGCCGACCTCGTTAGTCACGAATACAACCGTACACGGGGCGGCCGCGGCCGCGCGAACAAGCCGCTCCGTCTCGGACGCTACGTCACGTCCGCCCATGATGAGGTTGCCGAGCCAAATCGTCAAGCAGTCCACTACCACGGCGTCGAAATCCGAGCCGCGCTCCTCGATTACACGCGCCACATCAAGTGGCTCCTCTACCGTTTCAAATTTATCGCTTCTCTCGGTCCGGTGTGCCGCGGCCCGCTCTCTCATTTCGTCGTCGAGTTCTTCAGCGGTGGCGATGTAGGCCAGCCGGTGGCCGTGTTCCCGAGATTTTCTCAGAGCGAGGGCGGTTTTTCCGCTGCGCGACCCTCCGCCGACGATCACTATAGCCATAGGCTCCTCCGTTTCGACCGCAGAAGCCAGATGAAAAACGGTCCGCCGAGCATGGCGGTGATCACTCCGACCGGGATTTCGGTAGGCGCGAGCGCCGTCCGCGCGACGGTGTCACAGATGGCAAGGAAGGCGGCTCCCACCAGGAACGACGCTGGAATCAGGAAGCGGTGGTCGGCGCCCCAGCGGAGGCGCAGCGCATGAGGCACGATCAGGCCGAGAAAGCCGATGGGGCCGGTAAGGGCGGTCACGGTCCCCGTGAGGAGCGAGCCGGCAATGAAACCAATAACCATCAATCGCTGCGCGGAGACGCCGCGGGCTGCCGCCCAGTCTTCGCCGACCGCGAGCAGATTCAATTCCCGGGCTTTGGCGAAAACGAAGACAACCACCGCCAGGACCAGCACCGACAAGATCGCAATGGTCGAGTACTCGACCGGCTCGATGCCTCCCATCAGCCAGCGCAGCACCATGAAGCTCTGGTTGAAAGTCACGATGTTGTGGAGGAAGAGAATGGCCGCCGCGCAAATAGAGTTGATGGTCACGCCGGCCAGAAGTAGGGTGAAGGAAGACATTCGCCGGCCCTGGGTGGAGATTCCGATGACAACGAGCAGTGATGCAGCCGCGCCGGCGGACGCCGCCAGCCAGAGAGCCGGCACGCTGCCCACCTCGCGCCAGCCGAAACAGATCGCGAGCACGGCTCCGAGCGACGCCCCCGCTGCGACGCCGAGCACGTAAGGATCCGCCAGGGCGTCCCGCACAATCGCCTGGAAAATCACACCGGTTACGGCGAGCGCTCCGCCGACAACCAGGGCGAGCAGGACACGCGGCAGCCGGGCGTAAAACAGGATGTCGCTGTCAGGCGAGACGCCGCTCAGCGCCCGGCTCCAGTCAATGGAGGTGGAGCCGATCAGGGGGCTGATGACGGCGACGGCTAGTACCAACACGAAAGCCGCGAGCAGCGCCACGATCCTATTCTTCATAAGTCAACCACGGCCGCCCGCCCGGTCCGTTCCTCATGCTGGCTGTCACTTCGAAGACGCTGCGGACGGTCTGTGGGGCGAGGGCTTCCCGCGGCAGCCCATCGGCTACCACCCGTCCGCGGTTCAGCACGACGATTCGGTGCGAATAGGCTACGGCCAGGTTCAGGTCGTGAGTCGCCGCCACCACCAGCACGCCCCCGCGGCAGAGGTCGCGGAGAATCCGCTGGAAGGCGAGTTGGTGCTTGATGTCGAGGAATGTGGTCGGCTCGTCGAGCAGGAGCACTCGCGGTTCCTGCGCCAACGCCGCGGCGAGCACTACCCGCTGGCACTCTCCGCCGCTCAGTGAGCGGAAATCCCGTGTCCGGTACGGGAGGACGTCGGCCGTCTCCATCGCCCGCTCGACAGCGGCATGGTCTTCCGGAGCTTCAAACAGCCCGTCGCAATAGGGGGTGCGGCCCATCATTACAACCTGTTCGGCGGTGAAGGGGAACTCGAGCCGGAGGCTCTGTGGCACGAAGGAGACAGATCGCGCGAAATCTCGCCGGCGGCGCTGGCGTACCTCCGCGCCCTCGAAAAGGCACTTGCCGGTGTAGGTTGGCCGCAACCCGGCCATGATACCGAGCATAGTCGACTTGCCCGCGCCGTTTGGTCCCACCACCGAGACCATCTCGCCGGCCGGGAAGTCGAGTTCATCGACATCGAGTACAGTGGTTCCGTTGTAGCGCATTCGCGTTCGGCGAAGCTGGAACAGGGCGCTCAAAAACTTGCCTCCGGATGCAGCATTTTCGCGAACGCCCTCGCTGCGTCTATCATGCGCGGGCCGGGAACCACGAAGATGTCCGAAGCTACCGCGTACACCCCGTTGCGCTGTACAGCGGCCAAGCTGGGGTAGCGCTGCCAGAGGCGGACGACGCGCCGCTTCTGCTCTTCGCTCACGCCGACTGTGTTTGCCATCTCGCCCATGTCAACGATGACCTCCGGGTTCCGGTCGAGCACTTCCTCGAGGGAAACCTTCGGATAGGGCGATATAGAGTCGCGGAACACGTTGTCGCCGCCGGCAATGGCGATCAATTCGTTGAGATAGGAAGCCTTGCCCACGGCCATCAGCCCCTCGATGGCGCTTGGCGTACGGCCCACGATGAACATCATCCGCCGCTTTGGCAGCGGCGCCGTCTTCTGCCGGATGGCATTCAGCTCAGCCCGGATTCGCGCGTTTAGACGCTCTGCTTCCGGTTCGGCTCCAGTGACCTTGCCGAGGGTGGTGATTGCGTCGAAGATATCCTCCACTCCGGTGTGGCGGAGCTCCAGCACGTTCAGCCGGACGGCCTCCAGCTTCTCCTTCAGCCGCGCCGGGTTCTCCTGTATCACTACGAGGTCGGGCTCAAGGCTCAAGATGACTTCGACGTTCGGTTGAATGTACGTTCCAATTTTGGTGATCTTCTTCGCCGCCTCGGGGTAGTGGCAAAACGTTGTCACTCCAACTAGCCGGTCTTCAAGCCCCAGGGCGAAGATCATCTCGGTGATGGAGGGGGCGGTGGAGACAATCCGGGCCGGCTGGGCGTAAAGGCAAGCCGCCAAGGCGAGGAACAGAATCGCCAGGCGGGATGGAAGACCGATTCCCATTAGCCGCTTATATAGCGTTTGAGAAGCGAGACGAAGCGCTCGTTCTCGGGACGCTGCCGGACGGCGATGCGGATGGCATCCCCTTCGAGACCCGGCCAGCCGGTGCAATCTCGCACAAGGACCTTGTGCCGGGCGAGGAAGCGCGCCAGTTCGTCCGCGCCGCTCGCGAGATAGATCAGAATGAAGTTGGCTTCGGACCGGACGGGCGTGATTGCGGGGATCCGGCTCAATTGCTCCCACAGCCAGGCGCGCTCCCCGGCGATAAGCGCCCGCGTTCGCGCGGCGTACTCGATATCCTCCAGGCTGGCGAGTGCGGCGGCTTCGGCAAGGGCGTTCACCTGCCACGGTTCGCGCTTCTCGCGCAGCGCCGCGAGGTTGCCGGAGTCACCTACCAGGGCCCCCACGCGGAGGCCGGCGAGAGCGTAAAACTCGCTCATCGAGCGCAGCACGAAAAGATTCGGACGCTCTCCGATGAGTGAGAGCATCGACTTCGCATCGCTGAATTCAATGAAGGACTCATCCACCAGCACCGGATTCTTCGTGCGCAGAAGGTAGGTTTCCAGCCGTTCACGCGCCACGGTCTGTCCGATGACAGGGTTCGGATTGGCGAGGATCACCAAACCGCTCGCTGGCCACTTTCCAGTGTCGTTCCACGAAACCTCGTTCGCCAGCGTGTATGCGCGGAGCGCATCCGGGGAGCAGGGTACCGCCACGCTCGCCGTCTCTTTGCGCCACATGCGGGCGGTGAAGTAGAGAAGTTCAGTGGTCCCGTTTCCAGGAAGGATCCGCTCTGGTGGCATCTGCCAGCGCCGTGCCAGAGCTTCCACCAGAGCAGTGGGCATCCGCTCCGGGAAGTGGGGTACGCGATCCATCGCCGCGAATATTGCGTCGCGGGCACCCGGCGCCAAACCGAGCGGATTCACCGCTTCGCTGAAGTCGAGCGCCTCACGCCAGTCGAAACCGTATTCTCGGGCGAGGGCAAAGATGCCGCTGTCTTGAATTTCCATAAACCGTCTGCTGAACAACTAGTGAGGAAGAGGCGCGGACGCATTGACGTCTGCTCCGTCCCCCCTCGAAAACGAACCAGATGAGCTTGCCGGGAACCGGTCTCCTGACTCGCGGCCGGCCTCGTTCGCAGGCGCCTTCCCGGGCAAGCCCAGTGGCAGCCGCGGCCTTTGTCTTGCCGCTCACAGTTGCGGGGCAGTGGCGGATTTGCGCCGCCTTCTCGTCATTCCCGGTGGAATGAATGCAAATCTGAAGGTATCACGCGATCGGCCGCGGCCGCAAAGGTGGAATGTCGGGTGGCCGGTCCGGCGCTTCCTTTGCTGGCGCTCGACAATGACTCGCCCTAGTTCCGCTCCCAGCGTGCAGCCTGGGGG
>CAYXVG010000022.1:0-103692 GCA_964468205.1 uncultured Solibacteraceae bacterium
GGGAAGGGGGATCTCTATCTCCCTATTGACTTCCCCCTATCATGGATGTCCCCGGTTTAGGACCATTTGTAGACAGTTGCGGGTAAAGAACTTCGCTGTTCTCAGTGGGTTTGCCGTCGGGCGCCAGGGAATGACCCGATTCCCGGCGACTTCTCGCGTGTTATTGAAAGCTGTCCGGCGCCGGGAAGAATCAGTCTCTCAGTAGATGCACCTAGATTTTGGGGTTGCCAGATAGCGATTTCGAGCATGCCGGCCCGCGGCTGCATTGCAAAATTCTGGAACCGGCGGTAGTGTATTTGTGTGCAATGAATCTTTACGTCATCTACCTCGCCGGTGTCTTCAGCCTTGCGGGGCTGGCTGCCATAGGAGCGGCCTACCTTGCCTACGGCTGGGGCCGGTTCGCGGCACTGAAGGCGCGTTCGCTCGAATCTCCGAAGTGGAAAGCGTATGTGCTGTCGTTGCTGCCGCCCGCGGCATTCGCCACGTCGTTTCTGTTCGACGGCCAGCTTTCCTCGGTGGCCGGAGAAACGTTCTCCGCCCTGGCCACCCCCGCCCTGATTGGCACGTGTTTCCGCTACAACCGTAGCCGTTACTTTGCCGAATAAGTCAAAACCTCTCGAGGCTGCGCAGAATGGAATCGGTATTGCTGTCGCCGGGAAGCTTGACGGTGTGGACGTTGCGCCATTCTTCATCCTTGGCTCCGATATAGAAGACGCGGTCCCTGTCGGCGCCCATGAGCAGGACGGTGACGCCTAGATCCGGATAGTCCAGGGCGCGGTACTGCTGCTCTCCGGATTCCGAGCGCCAGCGGTCGTTGCGCGGTTCGCCCAGTTTGCGGACCACCGCGAAGTAGTCGTCGGCCGCCGAAAGTCCCAACTCGGCCTGTAGCACGGCCTCGTAACTGACCCGTCCGCCGGCATGGCGGTCGCGCGTCAACATCACGGTCAGGAAAGTGGCGGAGATGGCCACGACGAGGGCGATCATGATCAGCCGGCCGACGCTTTTCTCGGTGGCGGATTCCGTGCGCCTTGGTTTGGAGCGTGGGGGCGGCGCAGAAAGCGCCGGGGAGAGCGGAGCCGGAATGTGCGTTGTTCTCGGCATTGAGAGCAAGGTCCGGCGATGGGGCGTCACGATACCCCCTTTGTGGCTGAGTTCATGATTCAGGCCGACGATCATCACCGGGTCGTCAACCTGGGAGACCTCCCCAACATAACGCCGGGGAATCCAGAGTTCCTCCGCGGAGCCGGTGTTGCGCACCTTCATCTCGGACCAGGTTGACTCCACGTATACCCATTGATTGTGTTCAACGTTCAGTATGGGCGGATAGAACGAGAAAGGGCGTCCGGTGAACCTGTCAATATCCGGCGTTGACATAGAACGACTTCATCTTAACGTAGGGGCGCAGATGCCGCCGGCCGGGTTACGTTTCCGGGGGCTGTGCAGGGGCGGACGAGTTGCGTTCGTCGGAAACTAGGCGAGACACCTGAGATCGACGGATCATTGCGTCTAGTACGCAAGACAATATCGGTTCACAATTCAGGCAAGACGCTGATTGAGAGTGCAGTGCCCGATGGTTGAGTATCAGGTATGGGTATTGCCAGAGTTCATCGAAACTATTGTTGAAATGCGACTTATCCCTAAAGTTGATTCCTCGGGCGAGCGATAGACGATTCAGGAGAAGACGGAATGGGCAAATTTGACTCGGCCACAATCTGCTTCATCCTGGTCACGCTCTGCTGGACGATTGTGTTGCTGCAGAGGGTCCGGGAGGGGCGGGCGCGATTCCTGATCGCGATGGTCGGTTTGGTGTCCATGTTTCACGGCCTTCGTCTTCTGACGGCCAATGGACTGGGGGCCCTCGAGACAGTGGCGCGGTACGGCGGGGTAGTGGATCTGCTGGTGGCGATTTTGATGCTGGTCGCGCTCGTGATCGTACACAGCGAAGCGTCGAGACACCGTGTCACGATGGTTCAACTGCGGCTTGCCCAGGCGAATGAACGCCCGGTCCGGGCGCTGGACGGGAAAATGAGTTCGCTGCTACTGGACGCAAAGTCCGCCGAGACGGCGATTGGGAATCCGGTGAACGTTCCGCCCGAGAAATTGCTTGATTCCTTGATTCAGGCCAGTCCGGTGGCGATTGTCGCGCTCGATGAAAGCGGTCTGGTCTGCACATGCAATGAGGCGGCGGAGAAGCTATACAGTCGAGATCACGACTCGCTGCTGGGCAAGCCGCTGCCGGACCTGCGCAAGCAGGCCCAACGAAAGAAGGGCGAGCAGGGAGGCTTCCGGCCGGCCGAGGCGCATTCTTAGGATTTGGCGGCGGGGGAGCCGGCCTAACCAGAGACGCGGCTGGCCTGGAGCCCGGCCCGGCAGAGGGCTTCGAAGAGCACGAATTCGCCGGCTTCCGGTCCTTTATCAAAGGCCTCGCCATCGTGGTCGACAGCGTTCGTGACGTGGGCGACGACGCCGACAGTGGCGTTGCGCGCAGCGGCGAAGGCGAACAGCGAAGCAGCTTGCATTTCGACGGCCAGGACACCCAATCGCCCGTATCTTTCCAACTGGCCGCGGGTCTCACGATATGGCGCGTCGGTGGTCCAGAGCAGGCCGGTGGAGACGGGCAACCCGACTACCGCTAATTCCTTCTTCAGGATCTTGGCCATCTCCGTTGGAGCCTCCACGGTGGCCGAGGGCGGCAGGTAATGGTACGAGGTCCCCTCGTCTCTCAGAGCGCTTGTGGCGACGACGAGACTAGGAATTCTGATGGAGCGGGAGACGCGGCCGGCCGAAGTGAGGCCGATCACAGCCTGTGCGCCAGAGGCGATTAGCTGCTCGGCGATCAGAACAGCGTAAGCTCCGCCGATGGTTCGAGGAATGACGCCACAGAGAGATCCGTCCACCTCGACCGCGAACATCTCGGTGTGAAAGCAGGACCAGCCATTAAATTTGCGGGCGATCGAGCGGCGGACGAGTTCGTCGGTCAGATCGCCGTCGAATTCGAGCACGCAAACGGCTGGCACGGGTTTTGCCTCACTACCGCGTTTATTCCGGACAGCCTCAATGAGCGCCTCGGGAGTGAATACCGGAGGCTCGTCAACGTCGTGGTCAAATAATGGGAGTTGCCGCTTCAAACTCATAGTATGTCTGGGATCGCCAGTCTGTGCAGCGCGCTATTCGGCCGTATGTCCGGTAAGATCACCTTTCCGTCTCTGGCGCAATTTCGCGGAAGGGGGTATCGAGCATCCCGCGCAAGGACTGGAAATGATCGCCAACCATCATCTTGAGGCCATAGCGGATGCTCCGGTAATCCTCCCGTTCTCTATAGGTACGGAACCAGCGGTCCCAAAGCGATAACACGCTCGCGTAGTTCGAATCCGTCTCGTGCCGCTGTTGCGAATGGTGGACGCGATGCATATTGGGGGTTACGATCACATAGCGCAACCGCCGGTCAAGCCGCTCGCGCAACCCGATGTTAGCGTGATGGAACTGAGTGACCAACAGGAGCGCGACGTCGTAAGTGAGGATCGCTTCCGCCGGAATGCCAACGAGGACTACCGGGCCAAGCCGAACGGCCGTGGAGATGGCGATCTCACCGATATGGAAGCGGGTAGCGGTGGTGACGTCCATGTTCTCGTCGCTATGGTGCATCCGGTGGAATCGCCAGAGTAGAGGGACACGGTGGTTGGCGCGGTGCCAGAAGTAGGTCCAGAGGTCGAGTGCAATTAAGCTGAAGCCGAGGACGAACCAATACGGCGCTTCGATTCGGTGCAGGAAACCGAAGCTCCGGCCGGTGCTCCAGGCGGCAGCGCCAGCGGTAAGAACGGAAAACGCCAGCACCGCGGCGACGGCGTTGATCCCGGCGAGCGTGAGGTTCCGAGCCGCATGCCGGAACCGGTCTGTCATCTCAAAGAACGGGTCTTTGGATTCCCACAACCAGAAAACGGCCAGCCCGCCGAGAGCCAAGACCGGTTGCCAGTTCTCAAGGATTGCGTACAGCACGACTGGGATCTTCTCCGTCAAACAGGCCGCCCGAGAACACTGGCTAATTGCTCGACGACCTCTTCTATCTCCTGCATCGTGGTGGTACGGCCCAGGCTGAAGCGCACCGCGCCAAGGGCGATCTCGCGCGGCACGCCCATGGCCGTCAAGACCGGCGACGGTTCCGCCGCGCCGGAATGACAAGCGGAGCCGGTGGACGCCGCGAGGTCCGGCAGCCTCGCAAGGATCTCGTTCCCCATCGCCCCGACGAAACTCACGTTAAGCGTGTTCGGCAAGCGCTCGACCGGATGTCCGTTCAGGACAACCAAACCACCGAACCGCGCTTGGAGATGGGACCAGAGCGAATCCCGCAGCTCACGGACTCGCAGGTCCGAGGCCTGGGATTGAGCCAACTCGCACGCCGCTCCGAGGCCTAGGTCGAGTAGGAGGTTCTCGGTTCCAGCCCGGCGGCCAGATTCGTGCCCGGCTCCATGGACGAGAGGTTCGAGTTGGACACCCTCCCGAACATAGAGGGCTCCGACCCCTTTGGGCGCGTAAAGCTTATGACCGGCAACCGACAACAGATCCACACCGAGTTCGCCGACCTGGGTGGGGATTTTCCCTACCGTCTGGGCCGCATCGGTGTGAAAGAGAACCCCGTGCTCGCGGGCGATTCGAGCGATGTCCTTCACCGGCTGAATGGAGCCAACCTCGTTATTGGCGTGCATCACGGAGACCAAGATGGTACCCGGCGTGATGGCCCGCCGGACTTCATCCGGATCCACGCGGCCGAAACCGTCGACGGGAAGGTACGTGACCGCGGCTCCCAGACGCTCGAGAAAGCGGCAGGGGCTCAACACCGCCGGATGCTCCACTTGAGTGACGATGATATGCGGCCGGGGGTTTTCGCTGGCGAAGAAGACGCCCTTGAGCGCATGGTTGTTCGCCTCGCTGCCACCGCTGGTGAAAACAATCTCCGTGGGCTTGCAAGAGAGCAACGCAGCGACACGCTCCCTAGCGCACTCGACCAGTTCCCGCGCTGAAGCGCCGGCCCAGTGGCCGCTCGAGGGATTTCCGAAAGGCTCCGATAGCGCCGACTGCATCTGGTGAGCGACCTCGGAGGCGACCGGCGTAGTGGCATTGAAATCGAGATAGATACGTTTCTTCATAGGCTACCGGCTGTCGGATGCTGATAATGGTTTCCCAGAGGAGCGGACTACACAGGATATTGACACCTCAAAACTATTTCAGTACATTATAGAATTGTGAATCAATTATGGCAAGCCCAAACCGCCGTTTCAAGACTGTAATTTACGAGCAGTTTGCCCGCATCGGCAAGGCCGTCGCGAATCCCAGCCGGCTCGAACTTCTCGATCTGCTGTGCCAGGGCCCGCGGACCGTGGAGGTTTTGGCCAAGGAAGCGGGCCTGGGGCTAGCCAACACCTCGCAACACCTGAAGGCGCTTCGCGAGGCTCGCTTGGTGGAAACGGAGAAGACGGGTCTTTATGTCACCTACCGGCTGGCGGACCAGCAGGTGTGCGACTTCTTCCGCGCTCTTCGAGCGTTGGCCGAGTCACGGTTAGCGGAGATCCGGGAGATCACGCGGCAGTTTCTCGAGAACCGGCACGGGCTGCACGCCGTCGACCGCGAAGAACTCCTGACCAAAGTACGGAGTGGAGCGGTGACCGTGCTGGACGTGCGGCCTCCGGAAGAGTATCGAGCCGGCCATCTGCCATCTGCCCTATCCATTCCCCTCAAGGAGCTGGAGCGCCGGCTGACGGAGTTGCCCGCCGGCCGTGAGATTGTCGCCTATTGCCGCGGCCCGTACTGCGTGCTGGCCGTGGAAGCGGTGGAGATCCTCAGAAGCCGGGGTTTTACGGCGTTCCGTCTGGAAGACAGCGTCGGCGATTGGCAAGCCCGAGGTCTTCCGGTCGCGACGGGGGAGGAGAAGGCGCCGAAGGACAGGCAGGCTCTGAAGGCCGTCCGGTGAGGTTACGATGCAGACCAAGCTGCGCCAGCTCGCTTTCACCAGCGCCCTGCTTTACCTGGCAGTGATCCCGGCCCACGCGGAATACAAGGTAAAGATTAATGATCAATCGCACGTGGTAGCGGGTTTCTGGATGCAGGGCTGGTATCAGTTCACCGGGGAGGAGCGGGCCGGACGTGGTGTTAGCGACTTCATCTTGCGCCGGGGCTATTTCAGCCTGAGAGGCGAGGTGACTCCGTGGTTTGGCGCGTTTGTCCACATTGCAGCCGACCGCGTCGGACAGGACGGATTGGACCAGCCGTCCGTGGGCCTGGGCAGCGGCATCGCTTTGCGGGATGCGTGGATCACGCTCAGGCTCCACGAGGCTGTCCAGGTGCAGGCGGGCCGGATGTATGTGCCGTTTACGCGGCAGTTTGGCACCACCTCCACCAAGAGCATGTTGACCACCGACCTGCCGTTTCTGCAGGGCGGCGTGCGGGGCAATATCTTCTATGCGGGGAAGGTGGGACGCGACGACGGAGTGACCGTTTGGGGGAATCCGTTGGACGGGCTGCTTCAGTACAGGTTCATGGTTTCCGAGGGCGTCGAAGGGGCGAACAACCCGCATGACCGGCAGCGGTTCGCGGGCCGCCTGGCGCTCAATCTCCTGGACCCGGAGCCAGGCTGGTTCAAGCAGGGGACTTACCTGGGCGAGAAGAAGGTGCTGGCTTTCGGATTTGGCGCCGATTACCAACCGGAGCTGACCTTGAACGGAACACCGGGGATGAACAACTTCGCTTGGACGCTGGATATGTTCCTCGACCACCCAGCCGGGCGCGGCGCGGTGACCGCAGAGGCGTCGTACATTGATATCCACAACAGCAGCCAGACCCATAATCTCTCGACTCTCTCCTCCGGCGATGACGGCCGCGCCTGGTATCTACAGGGCGGGTATTTGCTCCCCGGCCAGTTGGGGAAGGGGCGCCTGCAGCCGTATTTCCGGTACGAGGCGGTGTCGGTGACCGGCAAGGAGATCACGAATTTCTACAGCGGCGGACTCAATTACTATATCCGGGGCCACAACGCCAAATTCAGTCTCGATTACTCGTTCGTGGATCAGACAGCGGGTGGGCGTCCCGACCAGCCAGTCATAACAGCGCAACTGGCTATTGGATTCTGAGGCTTGACCTAGACCAGTGTCAATGCCGAGTACTACGGGGGCTTCGTACCAGGCGCAACCATGGCCCAGCGGGAAAAGCGGGCCGGTTAGCGGAAATTCGCAACCGGATTTCTGTTGAGATTGACAATCTTAAAAGGAGTCAAACGTATGAAACTAGGAATCATAATCAGCCAGACAGAACCAGAGACGGTGTTCAATGCTTTGCGGCTGGCGCTCTACAGCTTGCAGCAAGGCGACCAGGTGCGAATCTTCTTATCGGGCAAGGGCGTGGAGATGGACCAGATTGAGGACGCCGCCTTCGACGTGAAGGGCCAAGCGCAGCAAGTGGCAGACGCGGGCGGCGAGTTCCTTGCTTGTGGAACGTGCCTGAAGATTCGCAACTCCGAGGGCTCGGAGATATGCCCGTTGTCGACACTGAAGGACCACTACGAAGTCGTGCGCGATTCAGACAAGGTCGTGTGGGTGTGAGCTAGCGCGGTTCCGGCAGGCCGGCGTCAGTGGAGAGCGAGCGCAGCATCTCCCAGGTGGCCGGATCGAGGGGGATGCCTTCGCGCAGCCGCCGGGATTCGATTCGCCATTCCGGGTCTCCGGCCACCAGCACCTCGTTGTAGCCGCTGGCGGCGGCAGAGGATTTGAGCGACGCGACGAGCGCTTCCATCCGGGATTGGAGTTCTCCGGGGGCGAGGAAGCGGTTGGGATCAATCGCCAGGAACATCTGGCTGGTGGACATCGGCCTGTCAAAGATGTAAGTGCCGCCCACGGCGGTGGTCATCGCCCCCCCGCTCAATACGGCGCAGAGGATCTCGACCATGACGCCAAGCCCGCTGCCCTTGTATCCGCCGAGGGGCATGAGGAGCGCCGCTTCGCGGGGATCGGTGGTTGGCTCGCCGCGTTCGTTCATCGCCCAGACGGAAGGGATAGCTGGTTCGCGGTTCGCCACCGCGCGGAAGATCTTGTTTTTGGCGACGGTGGTGGTCGCCATGTCGAGTAACCACGCGCCGGGAGCTTCGCTGGGGACGGAGACGCAGATCGGGTTGGTCCCGATCCGTCCTTCCCTGCCCTGCCACGGCGGGACGGTCGGGGAGGCGTTGCAAACGACGATGCCGATCATCCCGGCGCTGGAGATCCGCTGTCCCCAGAAGGCGGCGGCGCCGAAGTGATTCGAGTTGCGGGCGGCCACCATTCCCAGGCCGTGCTCGCGAGCGAGACGCACCGCGTGGCGGCAGCAGCGGTCAGACACGACTTGGCCGAGGCCGCGACACCCGTCGTAGACGAGGCAGGCTCCGTTTTCGGATGCGACAGAGCCCTCGGACGCCGGATGTATGTGGCCCCGGCGGATGTGCTCGACGTAGTAAGAAAGGAGGTGGATGCCGTGGGAGTCGACGCCGCGGATGTTCGCCGCCACCAGCGACTCGGCCACTAACCGCGCGTTTTCGTCCGGGACGCCGAAAGCGGCAAGAATCTTTTGGATGATGGCCTGTAGATCGGCAGCGGATTTCAGCAAATTCCCGAGTCTCCTCGACCATGCGCGATCGGCTGCGCCTGGAGAGCGGGATAGCACTGCATGGTCATCGACAGATCGTGGCGCGGGGCCGCGGCGGTCTCGCGGCCCAGACGTTCGTCATTCCGGTTAGACAATCTTCACCAAGTCCCAGGGTTTGCGATAGGGCCGGAAAAGCATTGCATTTGCTTCGCCGTCTCCCGGGAAGGTTTCACTTTCCGCGTCCCATTTCAGTTTCCGGCCTACCTTCGCGGCGATATTGCCGATCAGCGGGGTGATGGTTGAGCGGATGCCGCCGAGGATATCGGCGTCCGGCTGCTTGCGGCTGCGGACGGCATCGACGAAGTATTTGCAGTGAAGCGGCGTTGGCTCGTCCTCGTTCATCTGGAACTTCTCCATCCTAGGCTCCCAGGCGGGCCTGCCGCGCACACCGCGTTCGGCTGCTTTCGGTTCGGGATAGAGTTCCATGCCGATGCGGTCCACGAACAACGCCGCCTCGGCGCCGTAGAAGGCCATGCCGTGTGGCCGGTCTTCGGGCCCGCGGGCGCCGTAGTAGTTCATGCCGGCGGTCCGGCCCCCGAGTCCGTGCGAGTTCACGGTGCAGCATTCGTAGCTGAGGATGAAGCCGGGATACTCGTAGGTGGCTTGATGGACATCGGGGAGGTCGCCGGTCTTGTCCTTGAAGAAACGCCCCCAGGACGAAGCAACGGTCCGGGGATGCTCCGAGTTCATGATCTGGTGAACGCTGTCGAACCGGTGCATGCCGTAGTCCGAGATAAGGCCGTTGGTGTAATCCATGAAGCTACGGTAGTCGAGCCGGTCGGGATTGAAGGGCTTTTTCGGCGCGGGCCCGAGCCAGAAGTCCCAATCGAGCCCCGCGGGCACGGGCTGGTCCGGGCTGGGCTTCCGCCTGCCCATGTTGAGGTAGTTCCAGACACGGACGAAGTAGACCTGTCCGATCTTGCCGCTTTTGACGATGCGGGCAGCCTCGCGGATGTGATCGGCCGAATGATGCTGGGTGCCGTTTTGCACGATGCGGCCCGTGCGCTTGACGGCGTCGCGGATGGCGCCGGCCTCCTTGATCGTGTACATGATCGGCTTTTCGAGATAGATATCCTTGCCGGCCTCGCAGGCGAGAACGGCCATTATGGCGTGCCAGGGATCATGCGTACCGATGATGACGGCGTCGATTTCCTTGTTGTCGAGAAGGTGGCGAAAGTCTTTGTAGGCGGCCGCGCCGGGAGCCCACTGTTTCGCCCGGTCAATGCGCTGCTGCCACACATCGCACAGACCGGTGATTTCGACATTACGGTCGCCGGTGAGGCGCGGGTCGAGTTTGCCGCCGTGATAGTTGGCGGGAGCGACGGCCTGAATGTCCTCCGGGGTTCCGCGAATGAGGCGCGCATCGAGGCTGCCGCGTCCGCCGCAGCCGATGAGGCCGATGTGGAGCCGGTCATTGGCGCCGGCCACCTTCATGCGGGAGGCTGCGGTCCAGGCCGTGGTGTTGGCCGAAATCGTGAGAAACGTTCGTCTGTTCATGGGCGCTCCTATCTGTCCGGCAGCTCTTTCTCAAGCGTACCGCTACCCGCAGCCTATCAAACGCCCAACCGGTTCCGGCGCGCGAGTTCCTCGAGCGTTTGATTAGTTGTGGGCGAGTGTCCAGGGAGCGGCAGGATGCGTTCGTGTATCGCGTCGATCAGCCACTCCTTCTGGGGAAAGAACGCCTCTTCGAGTTCGGCGGCCGGGGTGATCCAGTTGCGCGCGCCCACCACGGCCGGCGGACCGTCGAGGTCGTCAAAACAAAGCTGGGCGAGAGTGGCGGCCACGGTCTGCATGATGCAACCGCGCTCGACAGCCTCGGAGACGAGAAGAACCTTGCCGGTCTTGCGCACGGATTCGACCAGAGAGTCGTAGTTGATTGGGTTGGCGGTCCGCAGGTCGACGATCTCCGCGGACAGCCCGAACTGAGAGGCCAACTGATCCGCGGCTTCGACGGCAACATACAGGGCCGGGCCGAAGGTGACGATGGTGAGGTCCTTGCCGCGGCGTTTGACGGAGGGCTCGGAGAGGTCAATTTCGTAATAGCCCTCGGGCACGCCCGCTTCCTCGAACAGTTCGCCCGTATCGTAGATGCGTTGGCTCTCGAAGAAGACGACCGGATCGGCGCCGGCGAGGGCGGCGTTCATCATGCCCTTGGCGTCATACGGCGTTACCGGATAGACCACCTTGAGGCCCGGGACATGGTGGACGAAAGCGGTCCAGTCCTGGGAGTGCTGGGCGCCGTACTTCGAGCCAACTGAGATGCGGAGGACCACCGGCATCGGCGTCTGGCCGCCCGACATGGCCTGCCACTTCGCAAGCTGATTGAAGATTTCGTCGCCGGCGCGCCCCATGAAATCGGCGTACATGAGCTCGGCCACCACGCGTCCACCTTCCAGGCCATAGCCGACAGCGGCCCCGACAATGCCTGCCTCCGAAATGGAGGAGTTGAACAAGCGATGGTACGGGAGCAACTCCGTGAGGCCGCGATAGACGGCGAAGGCTCCTCCCCAGTCGCGGTTTTCCTCGCCGAAAGCGACCATCGTGGGATCGATCGTGAAGCGGTGCAGTAGGGCTTCGAAGATTCCGTCGCGGACGTTGTAGGCCTTCATCTTCGGCACAGGTTTGCCGTCGACGACGCCCCGGCGGCTCTTGCCCTGGATCTGCCGGACGCGGGGATTCTCCTCCGGCTTCTGGAGCAGCTCCGGCTCGCGGTCCGCAGAGCGCTCCACTTTACGGTTGGAGAACATGAGGCTGCCGATCAGGTCCGACTGGATGCTGGTCCGGGGGGAGGCATCGAGGTCAACCGCAACACGAAAGACATCGAACACGGTTTGTTCGGCGCTTTCCCGGACCGCCGCGAGCTCGTCCTCGCGAAAGGAGCCGGCCTCGACAAGCCGCGTTTGAAAGCCCTTGATGCTATCGGCGTGCTCCCACTTCTCGATTTCCTCCTTCAAGCGGTAGCTGGAGGCATCGGATGGGGAGTGGCCGCTGATCCGGTAGGTAACCGTGTCGAGCAGGACGGGACCGGCGCCTTTACGCAAGATGTCGATTTTGCGGCGGAAGGCGTCGACGACGGCCAGCGGATCGTAGCCGTTGATCCGCTCGGCGTGCATCTGGTCGGGATTCACGCCGGCGCCGATGCGGGCGATGAACTGGCATCCCATAGTCTCGCCGAAGGGCTGCCCACCCATACCGTAGAAGTTGTTCATGCAATTGAAAATGATCGGCAGGCCGCCGCCGAGGGCCGGATCCCAGAGCTTGCGGTATTGGTCCATGCTGGCGAAGGTGATTCCTTCCCAGACGGGGCCGCAGCCGAACGAAGCGTCGCCGATGTTCGAGACGACGATGCCCGGCTGGCGATTGACTCTTTTGAACAGGGCCGCCCCGGGCGCGATGGAGCCCGACCCTCCAACAATTGCGTTGTTGGGATAGATACCGAAGGGCGGGAAGAAGGCGTGCATGGAGCCGCCGCAGCCAAGGTTGAAGCCGGTTTCGCGAGCGAAGATTTCGCTGAAGGCTCCGTAGGCGAGGTACCGGACGGCCAGGTCGCGCACCGATCCCTGGTGGCCGTTCTCGAGCGGGCGGAGAATGGCTCCGTCGAGGTACGTCCGCATGATCTCGAGAAGAGACTCGTCGCTCATCTTCCGGATGGCCGAGAGCCCTTTCGCCAGGATCTCTCCGTGGCTGCGGTGGGAGCCGAAGATGTGATCGTCCGGCCCAAGCAGAAACGACATCCCCACGGCCGCGGCTTCCTGGCCGATGGACAGATGCGCCGGCCCGCGGTGGTTATATTCGACGCCCTTGTGTGAGCCCTGGAGCTTGATCTGGTTCAGAGTGTTCTCAAACTCGCGGATCAGGCACATATCGTGGAAGATGTCGAGGAAATCCTGCCGGGAATAGAGTTCCGATTCCTCCGCAAGCGACTTCGAGTAAGCGTTCACCGGAATTTCGGCGAAGCGGATCGTGTCTTTCGCCAGTACTTTATCGGGCTCGATGATGATCGATTTCGGCATTGCGTATTTATACTCCCGCGTGTTCGGCGGAACCTTGCCGCCCCGCCTGCACGATGGCCTCCTTCAGGGCCTCGGAGACGGTCGGATGAGGGAAGACGATCTCACGTACGTCCGCGACACGCATTTCGCTCTCGATGAAGGACGCCGCGGCCATGATGAATTCGCTGGCGCCGTCGCCGACAGCATGCACTCCGAGGATCTGGCCGTAACGGGCGCCGACCAGCGCCTTGACGAAGCCGGAGCCGCCGTCGTGCTCGATGAGGAACCGGCCGGCCATCGCCATGGGGATCAGCGACTTCCGGTAGCCGACACCCTGATCGCGCAACTTCTGCTCGGTTGCGCCCACGCCCGCGGCCTCGGGATGGGTGTAGATCACCGCCGGGATGGCTTCGTAGCGGAGCCGGTCATCGTGACCGAACATGTTGTTCACGGCCACCAAGCCCTCGCGGGTAGCCGCGTGAGCCAGGAGCATCCGTCCCGTCGCGTCGCCGCAGGCCCAGACTCCGGGGATGTTCGTGCGGCCGCGCTCCGAGGTCCGGATGCCGCGGGCGCTGCAGTCGACTCCGGTTTCCTCGAGCCCGAGGCCCGCAATCCGGGGCGTCCGCCCGGTGGCGTTCAGAACGGCATCCGCCTCGTAGCTCAGAGTTTGATTGTCCGCGCCGGCGTATTCGACCGCCACACCGCTGATGCGGCTGACCCGGCAGGAGAGGTTCACCTGGACGCCGCTCTTGCGAGTCTCCTGCAGAAGCCGCTTCGAGACATCCTCGTCGCAGCCGGCGGCCACTTGAGGAAGCATCTCAAACATCGCCACTTCCGCGCCAACGGCGGCGAAATAGCTAGCGAATTCGAGGCCGATGTAGCCGGCTCCGATGATGGCGAGCCGGCGCGGAATCTCCCGCAGCTCGAGAATTGAGGTAGAATCGAGCACCGCCGGCGAATCGATTCCGGGAATCAGCGGGACAGCCGGTTCCGAACCGGTGGCCACCAAGATATTTTTCGTTTCCAACTTGCGGCCATCGGCCTCGACGGCGCTGCTGGAAGCCAGCCGTCCGGTCGCCTGGATTACCTCGACATTCGATTTTTTGAGCAGCGATTCGACGCCGCGCCTGAGCGTTCCGACAATCTTCGTTTTGCGTTCGAGGACTACCGAGGGGTCAAACTCGGGTCCGGAAACGCGGATGCCATACTTCGCGGCCTGGCGAATCTCGGACAGGAGCTTCGAGGAGCGCAGGAGGGTCTTCGTTGGAATGCAACCCTCATTGAGGCAGGTTCCGCCCAGCGCGCCTTTCTCCACCAGGGCGACTTTCTTGCCCATCCGGCCGGCATGCGCGGCGGCTTCGTATCCGCCCGGCCCGGCTCCGATCACGACCAAATCGTACATTCAGTTCTCCTGGTCCGCCATGCCAGCGAGATGGCGGACGTTTTCGATATTCGCAGTCAGCCGCTGGAGGAACCGGGCGCCGGGAGCTCCGTCAATCACCTGATGATCGCAGGTGAGCGAGAAGCCGATACGGTCGACGAACTCCACGGAACCATTGCGGCGGACGGGCTTCAGTTGAATCGCGTTCACGCCGAGGATGGCGACCTGCGGCGGGTTGACGATCGGCGTGAACGCCTCGATCCCGAGGCTGCCGAGATTGCTCACGGTGAAGGTGCCGCCGGTCATGTCATCGGGGCTCAGGGTTCCGTTCGCGGCCTGTTCGGCCAGCAGATGGATTCGCGCCGCAAGCTCGGTCAGAGGGAGGCTCCCGGCATCGCGCACCACCGGCACGACGAGCCCGCGGGGGGTGTCGCAGGCGAAGGCGAGGTCGATCTCCTGGCGCGTGAACACTTCGCCGCCGATCAGCTCGGTGTTTAGCGCGGGCACTTCAAGCAGTGTACGGACGGTGACGTACATCACCAGGTCATTAATGTTGACCGCGCTTTCCTCGCCGCCTTCCGCTTTGAGCGACGCGCGCGCGGCGAGCAGAGCCGTCGCCTCGGCGCTCGCGTGCATCGTGTACTGGGCAGTCGTGGCCAGAGACTCGCGCATTCGCTTCGCGATCGTCTGCCGGATTCCTTGCAGGCGAACGGGAGGGGCGGAGAGATCGGCCGCGCGCAAAGAGTGGTTGATGCCGGAGCCGGCCCGCCGCGGACGGTGGCCCGCCTTGAGCATCTCCCGCGCCAAGGGCGAGACCCGCGGCGATTTTTCATACGACTCACGGGCATCGGCCTCCAGGATGCGGCCGTTGGGCCCCGAGCCATGGATGGGGCCGGGATCGAAGTCGTGCTGCCGGGCAAAACGGCGCGCGCGCGGGCTCAGAGACGGGGCCTTGACCGGCGCTACCGGCGCGGGCGGCGGGGTAGGGGAAGCCGTCTGAGTCCGGACGGGGATGTCCGGCGGCGGAGCAGCCGCCGGTTCGGGGCTTGGCGCGGCCGCGGGGGCGGGCGGCGCCGTCTCAGCGGTGGGCGTTTGCGGCCGCAGGTGGCCGTAGTCCTCCCCCTCGTCGCCAATCGCGCCAATGTTCGTGAGCACGGGCACCAGATCCCCGGCGTCGAAGAATGTCGCCAGCAGCTTGCCGCCGGCCGGAGCTTCTACCTCGAAGTTCGCCTTGTCGGTCTCGATCTCGGCGATGATATCGCCCTCGGCGACTGCATCGCCTGGCTGCGCGAGCCAGTTCACGAGAATGCATTCCTCGACCGTGTTCCCCGGCTGGGGCATCTGGATAGCGGTGACCATGATCTAGTTCACTGGAACTTTTCGAGCAGTTTCCAGCCTACCTCCGCAAACTGGCTCAGTGTCCGCTGGGTGGCGCCGAAGGCGACGAACTCCTCGGGAGACATGCCATCGGGCTCGTAGGAGCGGACGAACTCGGGCATGGTTTTGAGTTTTCCGAGGACGTCTTCCGGAACCGAAAGGCCGATGCGCTCCTCGCGCGGGAGATCGCCGGCCATCAAGGGCTCCTGGAACGCCGGGGCGATGGACATGATGAGGTCGGCGCCGGCCAATTCCGTCATGTGATGGGTTCCGCGCAATGCCGCGACGAGCAGAACCGCCTCGTAGGCTTCTTGTTGATAGATCGAATAAGCCCGTTTGGTGGCGGCGATTCCGGCTTGTTGGATATCGGATTCCGCGACCGCCGCCTTGGTATCGTGGGCGACCTCACGCAGGTAATCATCCAACCGGCCGATCATGATCACGGCGAAGCAACGGCCGGGATTGATTCCGTTCGTTTTCGCCCGCTCGGCTCCTTTCCGGTGCCGCTCGGCGATACCCACGGCTTGCGGGACGGTGAAGCTGACGGTCGCGGTGACCGTGATTCCCTCGGCGACGCATTCCTCGAGGACGTCGAGGCCCGCCGCCGTCGCCGGCAATTTAACCGCGATATTGGGCGCCCAGCCGTGGAACCGGCGCGCCATCGGCAACATGACCTCGCGATCGCCCGCGTAGGCCGGATTTACCTGGGCGCACACGTAGCCGCGCTTCCCCTGGCTGCTCTCGAACTCCGGACAGAACATTTGCGCCGCATTGGTGACAACAATGCGCATCAGCGCTTCGGCCTTCTCTTCCTTGCCTAGACCCTGGCTGAGCACAGCCGCAACCGGTTCCGCCCATACCTGCCGGTTGCTATCCAACGCAACATTGCTGAGGAACGGGTTCGTGGTAACGCCGACGGCGCCGCGCTCCAAGCCGAGCTGCAATTCGCGCGGATCCGCCGAATCGTGCCACCAAGTGGTTTTGGTATTGCGGATGGCCCATCCGAGGTATCCATGATCTTCCATGATTCCGTCTCCTTTTCACGCGGGTCTGATCGGGACTCCGCATTATACACCCGCCTTCAGTTTGGCTCGACGATCTCGAGAGTGATACCGTCGGGATCGGTGAAATAAGCGACCCGGGGACGGCCCTCCATAGACCGCCGCGGCGCGGCGCGAAACGTCACGCCCTTCGCCTTCAGCTCTTCGTAGGTCTTGTCGACATCGTCGGTCCAGAAGGCGATATGGGCAGAGCCGACGTTGTTGGTCGAAGTATCGAGGTGCGTTCCTTCGGGAGAATCGTATTGAATCAGCTCCAGACGGTAGTCGCCAAGGTGAACGAAGGCGATGCGGAGGCGGGCGTTGGGGAAGCCGACGATCGCCGAGATCGCCTCTCCTTCCACATCGAAGCGGCGCTCGACTTGAAAGCCGAGAATGTTCGTATAGAAATCGACCGATTTCTCCAGATCGCTCACCGTGAAGCTGGTGTGATTCAGTGCCGTGATCACTCGGACCTCCCGAAACCTGTATTCTACCGGTCTTTCCGGCCGGCGGGGCGGGAGGGCGGGAAGATTCTGCGAATTCCGTGTCCGGAGACTTGGATTTCAGACTTCAGAATGTTATATGCTTGCCGGACGATGGGTCGCGGAAACCTTCCGCCCTGAGGAGCGCATGTATGACGAGGCGAGTATTCGTAGGAGCTTCCCTGGCGGCCGGACTTAAGCCGGCTGCACAGGCCGCCGAAAAGAAGACGACGATGGGATTCACGCCGGCGTCGACCATGATCAAACGGGTGCGCGACCCGATGGAGTATTTGGAATACTTCGCCGGTATGGGATTTGGCGGGGGCCAGATCGGTTGGCGCGGCGAGATCAGCCTCGACACCATTCACGCGATTCGGCGCAAAGCCGAGGCCGCGGGCCTGTATCTGGAGGGTTCGACTGGGCTGGCGCGCGATGACAGGGATGAGTTCGAGCGGCGTCTCAAGCAGTATCGGGAACTGGGAGCGACGAGCTTCCGTACCACCTGCCTGAGCGGCCGCCGTTATGAGACTTTCGGCACTCTCGGCGAGTGGAAGGAGGCCGTCAAAGAGTACAAGCGCTGGTTGGCGCTGAGCGTCCCGGTTTGCGAGAAGCTCAAGATGCGCATGGGCGTGGAGAATCACAAAGACTGGACGGTGGAGGAGTTCCTGCAGTTGCTGAAGGAGTACGAGAGCGAGTATTTCGGCGTCTGTCTCGATTTCGGCAACAACATCTCACTGCTCGACGACCCGCACGAGGGGATAGAGGCGCTCGCTCCTTACGCCGTGAACACGCACCTCAAGGACATTGGCGTTCAACCTTACGAAGACGGTTTCCTCATGGCCCAGGTGGCGCTTGGCACGGGCTTCCTGGATCTGAAACGCGTCACGGAAGCGATCCGCCGATATCATCCGAAGATCAATTTCTCACTGGAGATGATGGCCCGGAATCCGCTGAAGATTCCATGCCTTACCGACAGGTACTGGGCCACATTCCCGAACCGGAGCGGCGGGTATCTCGCCCGCGCGCTGCGCTGGGTGGAGAAGAACAAACAAGAACTGCACAACATGGACGGAATGTCCGAGACCCAGAAGGCGGAGTTCGAGCAAGAGAACTTCCGCAAGTCAATTATCTACGCACGGGACGAACTCGGGATGGTCTAGGTAAGTATTTTCAGGTGTGGAAATCCGAAGTTGTGAGATTCTCCTTGATTTTAGTCTGGATTGCAAATATACTTGCACCCGGGATTCATAGAGGCCCGCTGCTCAGCGAACAACAGTCTGCGACAGGAGTATCGGTATGGAAGACGTAACGGCCACACGGCGCACTTTCTTGGGAGCGATCACCGCCGCTTCTTACCAACGCATTCTCGGAGCCAACGACCGGGTTCAGATCGGGCTGATCGGTTACGGGCTCATCGGAGCGTTTCATCTGGAAACCTTCAAGAAACTACCCGATGTGGACATTGTGGGCGTCTGTGATGTCTATGCCCCGCGCGTGCAAGCCGGCATTGCGGCCGCGGGAGGAAAGCCCGAAGGCTATTCGGACTTCCGGCAGATGCTGGAGGTGAAGGACATTCATGGGGTTATTGTCGCTAGTCCGGATCAGTGGCACGCGCCGATGACGATCCTCGCCTGCGCCGCGGGCAAGGACGTCTATGTGGAGAAGCCGATGACCCTCTTTGTCGAGGAGGGCCGCTGGATGGTGAACGCAACCCGCAAGTTCAAACGCATTGTCCAGGTCGGCACCCAGCAACGAAGCGGCAAGCACTATCAGGAGGCGCGCCGGCTGGTGCAGGATGGCTACCTGGGCAAAATCCACGCCATCACGATGGCGGCTACCAGGAACGTGATGCCGGGCTTCGGTGATCCTCCCAACGGAACTCCACCGGAAGGGCTGGACTACGAGATGTGGTTGGGGCCGGCCCCCAAGCGGCCTTACAATCCTCATCGCTCGCTCTACCATTTCCGCTGGTTCCGCGATTATTCGGGCGGCCAGATGACCAACCTCGGCGCGCACAACCTTGATATCGTGCATTGGTTCCTTGGAGCAAAAGGCCCCCGGGCGGTGGCTTCGCTGGGGGGCCGGCGGATTCTCACCGAGGATAACGGGGATACCGCGGATGTGCAGGAGGCGATCTTCGACTACGGTGATTTCACGGTGTCGTTTAATATCCGGGAAGCTAGTTCCGGCTTCCGCGAGCCATTCGCGTTCTGCGGCACGAAGGGCGCAATGAGCATCGGGCGGGGCGGTTTCGAGATCAAGCCCGAGATGGACGTGCATCCGGCCAACCTGATTCCGAACTGGTCGACACCTCCGGGCCATCCGGAACGCTCGGATGCGAAACCGACACCCTACATCGAGCCGAAGAAGGTGCAGGGCTCCTCGGATGAGCAGACAGATCTGCACGCGCGAAACTTCGTGGACTGCATCAAGTCGCGCGAAGAGCCCATCGCACCGGTGGAGGACGGCCACCGGGTCGCCACCGCCTGTCATTTGGGCAACATAGCCATGGAGGTGGGCCGTCTGCTCCGCTGGGACGCTGAAAAGGAGCAGATTATCGGCGACCGCGAAGCGAATAAGCTTTTGGTTCGTCCCTACCGCAAACCTTGGGACGAGATCGTCAAGAGTGTTGGCGTATGACCCTTAGCGGCAAGACTGAACGCTTGTACCCTGAGACCCTCGAGCTCCGCGCAGGGGAGTCTTGGGCCAGCGCCGGGTCTGGCCGCCAAGCTGGAAAGATCCACTCCGGATCTGTTTCCAATCCGCTTCTCCCTCAACGGGGAGATGTTCTCTGGACCTGTTTTTCCGCGGACTGTGGAGCCGGGCTTCTCTTCTCTCTACCGTTTGGTTCCACTCGCATATCGAATCGACCTACGCACGAGCCGCACCACCGCCATGGTGCGGCCTCTCAGATCCCGGCCGCCAGCCGCGCTTTGGAGCAAGCACCTGGAATCCGCTGCACGGCGCCGTCCTACCGGATTTGTTTCCCGGTATGGGTATCTGACCGTAGACCCATGGCCTCGGAGTAAGCAAAGCCGACCGGATCCCAGAAACGGGATTCGTCGTCTGAGTTGGGGGTAGCCAGGTTTTCCAGAGGGATGAGGTCCGCCGTATGCGCACCCACGTCTTGGGGCGTCCGGATTTCGAGGCCGGTTCATGCCAAAAACTCTGGCCGGCCAGCCCCATTCCGAAACGCTTCGCTCCTCCCAACCAGCCGCCTCCTCCGGATGTGGATTACGCCGGCTGGATCGAGCCTGTTGAAGTAAAAGGCTCACCAGGCCAGCGAGCGGTATCCGCAAGTCTTCTCTCGAATCTGCCGTCTTTATCTGTTATGCGGCGGAAGAATGGGGCTGAAAGGCCACTGTCATGGTTGGAGAGCCTGGACCCAACCGCTGGTGCAGCCGTAACGAGCCCCCTCATGACCCTGCTAAGAACCGTGCTTGCCGGGCGTCGCGCCTCCCAAAGAGGGATTCACCACACGATGCCAAAACGAGAGACATCAGGCTGTTTTGTTATCCATGAGGTTAGTTCAAAGATGAGAAAGCTACTGATTTCACTGTTTTTCGTGCTTGTATCGTCCCTGCCTGTTTTCGGGCAGACCGCCGGGCAGATTGCCGGCACTGTGATGGACTCCACTGGAGCGATGATTCCCGGAGCCACTGTGACGGTCACCAATACGGGCACGAACGCCATCCGGACAACGACTACAAACGAGGCGGGGCTGTATACGTTTCCGTCGCTCGTCCCCGGAGAGTATAACGTCCGGGTGGAAGCCGGCGGGTTTAAGATTACCACCCGCACCGGCGTGCGACTAGAGGTACAACAACTGGCCGAGATTGACGTAACCCTGGAAGTGGGCGAGGTCTCGCAGTCGATCGAAGTGGCCGCCGACGCCGCTATGTTGAACACGTCGGACGCCACCGTTGGAACGGTTATCGAA
Source organism: uncultured Solibacteraceae bacterium (assembly GCA_964468205.1). GTDB lineage: Bacteria > Acidobacteriota > Terriglobia > Bryobacterales > Bryobacteraceae > CAWELS01. Next base: position 20,877 of record CAYXVG010000022.1, read on the forward strand.
CAGAGGAGAATTGTTGACCTGCCATTGAATGGCCGCAATTATCTCCAGCTCGTCGCGTTGAGCCCGAACGTCACGGCTGGATTCGCGACGCCAGGCCAGGTCAGCGGCCGGCAGGGCGGAGACAGGGCAGGGCAGAACTTCTCGCTCTCCGGAATGCGCGGCACGTGGAACAACTACTCGCTCGACGGCGTTTCCAACACGGACGTTAACTTTAACCTCTACGTGTTGCGTCCTTCGGTGGATGCTCTCCAGGAGTTCAAGGTCCAGAGCGGCATCTATCCGGCCGAGTTCGGCCGCGGCGCCGGGCAAATCAACGTATCCACCAAAGCCGGCACCAACGAGTACCACGGCACGGCATTCTGGTTCCATAGGAATGATAAGTTCGATGCCCGCCAGTACGACTTTGATGGCACCAAACCAGGCGAGCAACCATTTAAGTGGAATCAGTTCGGTTTCGTGTTGGGCGGTCCGGTAATTATTCCAAAGGTCTTCAACGGTAAGAACAGGCTATTCTTCATGGCCAACTACGAAGGCTTCAAATTGCGCGACGCCAGTATTGGCACCAACACGGTTCCAACAGCGGCAATGAAGACCGGTGATTTCTCCAGTTTTCCGACAACGATCAAGGACCCGTGGACAAAGGAACCATTCGGCGGCAACATCATTCCAAGCAGTATGCTGGACCCAACGTCCCTCGCTATCTCGGAGTTCTATCCCGACCCGAACATCAGCAAGACGGCGGTGGACCGGAATTTCCAGAGTTCCCGGAGGCGCAATCAGGACAGAGATCAGTTCAACCTTCGGATCGACGTCAATGAGAGCTCCAACTCCCAGTGGTTCGGCCGTTATAGCTGGACCGATGAGCCGAGCATCAATGACGGCATGTACCTGAATGGGAACACGCGCATCAGTAAGGCCAAGCAACTGATGGTGTCCAACACCCGAGTGCTGTCCCCGACGATGGTGAACGAAGCCAGGTTCGGATACACGTGGATGTACAACGAGGAGGGCCAGGAATTGGGCTGCACTCGGAACGTGGTCGAGGAACTCGGCCTGCCGATTCCGACGGAACCCTGCCAAAGCTGGGGCATCCCGACTGTCCGCGGGATGGCCAACTACTCTGAACTCGGCAACGGCGCCAACGGCCCGTTCGTCATCGACGATAAGATCTTCCAGATCCTCGACAACTTCTCGTGGATCCGCGGCAAGCACTCCATCCGCTTCGGCGGGGAGTATCGCTACGATGTGTATGACCAGATCGGCAACGAGTTCGCCCGCGGGGTGTTCGAATTTGTGACCCGTTACAGTGGCGACAACTATTCCGACATGCTTCTGGGCACGATGTCGAAGGCTTCGGTCGCGGTGGCACTGGCGGAAGCCAACTTCCGGGCTCACAACCTGGCGTTCTACGTCGACGACGTCTATCGCATCAATTCGAAACTGACCCTCAATCTCGGCCTGCGCTATGAGTACTTCGAGCCTTTCCGGGACTTGCTCGACAACAACGTGAACGCGTACACGCCTTACCTGTCGCATATCCCAAACGATCCGAACATGGCCGCGCATCCGATCCTGGTTCGCACCGGCAGTGGGGACTTCTGGGAAGGCAAGGATTTCGTGTATGACGGCATTCAAGTCGAGCGCAGCAACCGCTTTGGCGCGAGCAATGTCATGCCCGACAAAAATAACTTCGCGCCCCGGCTTGGCATCGCCTACAACCCAACACAGGACTGGGTAATCCGGACCGGCGTCGGTGTGTTCTACAACCACGAGAGCGGCAACTCCCGGTTCGACATGAACCGCGGGATGGGCGGCCGCAGCGCAGCCACGCCCGGCGTCACTCCGGACCTGGACTGGGGCAACTTCCTGCCCGGCGGCGACCAACTGCCAATTCACATCTCAACGCCGTTCCTTTGGGGAGTCGCGCCGAACGTCAGGGACACGTATTCCATTCAGTACCTGCTGAACGTCCAGCGCCGGCTTGGCTCGAATACTACTCTTGAAGTCGGCTACAATGGCGCTCTGCACCGCAAGTTGCAGTCGCTCGTGAACGGGAACCAACCCACCTTCGGCACTACCCCCTTCCGCCTCCGGGCGCCTGCGCCCGAGTTTGGGGCTCTCCAGGTGGTTCGCTCGGAAGGCAATGGCAATTACAACGGCCTGGGCCTGAAGCTCACGCGCCGCATGTCCAACGGTATCACTGCTCTGGTCAGCTACACCTGGTCGAAATCGCTTGACCAGTCCAGCGCCATTCGCGGGAATTCCGCTGACATCTTCACCAATGACGCCTTCTGCATCATGTGTGATTACGGGTACTCGGCCCACAACACGCCGCACCGGTTCGTTACATCGGTACTGTGGGACCTTCCGATTGGCAGAGGCAAAGCCTACGGGGCCGAAATGAACCGGGTTGCGGATGCCGTCATTGGCGGCTGGCAAGTCGGCTCGATCATCACCTGGCAGAGCGGCCGGCCGGCTAACATGATGGCTGGCTGGTGGGACCCGCCGGGCACCAATACCTTTGGTGACACCCGCCTGGTCGCCTCGGGTCAGGATCCCAACCTGTCTTCCGATCAGCGCACCACCGAGAGATGGTGGAACACGGCTGCTTTCTGGGCCCCCGCCGACGGCACGATTGGGAACGTGAGCCGCAACCGGATGCAAGGACCGACGACCTTCGCCTGGGACTTCTCACTGCACAAGAGCTTCAGTCTTTTCGAGAGTCACCAGTTGGAGTTCCGCTTCGAGGCGTTCAATTTCCCGAATCACCCTGCCTGGGGGACTCCGAACTCCACCTTCGCCACTTCGAATCCCAACACCTATATCGATCCTGATCTGAAGCCGTCCCCGAACTTCGGACGGATTCGAGGCACCGCGAACAGTATGAGACAACTGCAGTTCGGCTTGAAGTACATCTTCTAACCGGGCAATTGCAGTAAAAGCCGGGACCATCACCACAGGGGAGCCGGAGAGCCGGCTCCCCATTCTTGTGCCTTGCGTTGCGTGGACCGCGGCTCCAGGCTCATCAATCCAGACCGCCAGGCTGTTAAAATAACCGAGAGGGGCGAACACAAGACCACCGCCTGAAGACGCAGGAGGAACTATGAAAACCATTCGACTACTGCCATTGGCTCTCTTGTTGGCCGCACCCGGAGTGCGAGCCGATTTCAGCTTCACCCAGACCAGCGAAATGACCGGTGGAGTGCTGCACGGCGCAATGAAGATGGCCGGGGCCTTCAGCAAAAAGGCGCGCGAACCGATCGTGACCAAGACCGCGGTGAAAGGAAATCGGATGGCCTCGATCATGGACGAGCAGATCACCGTCACGGATGTCGATGCCGAAACAATTACCACGATTCACCCAAAGAAGAAAGAATACTCGGTCGTCACGTTCGAGCAGATGCGCCAGTACCTGGAGCAGATGAGCCAGAAGGCCAAGAAGAAGAAGGACGAGAGCGATCCGCAGCTCGACTTCTCGGTATCGGTGGAGAAGACAGACAACGAGAGGGACATCGACGGCCAGACGGCGCGCGAAGTCCGCCTGAAGATGAAGATTCAGGGCCAGAACCCGCAGACCGGCGACAGCGGTCAAATGGACATGCTGATGCAGTCCTGGATGGCGAAGCCGGCGAGCGGATATGAAGAGGTGCAGGAGTTCTATAAGAAGTACGCGGGGAAGTTGAACTGGATGCCGAACACCGCGATGGCGATGTTCTCCGGCGGCGCGCAGGGCGGCCAACAGGGCATGGCCGAGTTGACCGAGGAGATGGCGAAGATGAACGGAATGCCGCTGTTGCAGGTTGTCTCCATGGGCACGGGCGACCTTTCGCAGCCCGCCTCCGAATCCAGCGCCGGACCGCAGGGTCCCTCCGGGGCGCAGATGGCCGAAGCGCTCAAGGGCCTGGGTGGATTCGGCAGATTTGGCAAGAAAAAGAAGGAGCCGGAACCCGAGCCACAAGCCGCCGAAGGCCAGCAGGCCAGTGGCCCCAGCAAGCTGATGGAAATGACCATTCGCTACAGCGGCTATTCAAGCGCCAGCGTCGACCCGTCGCTGGTGGATACGGAGCCGGCCGGATTCAAGCTGGTGAAGAGTCAGATAGAAAAAGCGCTGCGGTAGACCCGCGGCGCTTTTTCGAATTCATCTCATTGGCGGTGGGAGGCTATTCCATATCCCGGGACCGCTTCTTGCGGTTGCGTTTGCGGGCCAGGGCCTGCTTGACGCGTTTCTTCTCGCCAGGTTTCAGGTAGTAGGAGTGACGCTTGATCTCCTTGATGATGTCCTCTTGCTGTACCTTTCGCTTGAAGCGCCGAAGGGCGCTTTCGACTGTTTCGTTGTCATTTACGATGACTTCTGCCAAGCGGGTTTCACCCCCTTTCCGCGCAAAAATTTCGTTAGCTGCGCCGCGAGCGCTATCCAACTGATACCGGAATCAATACCGGAGACGCGATAACTCTTACTATGATAATGGGTTGCGGCAGCGGGCACAACCGGGCGGGATAACCGGCACGGGGAGGAACTCATGGATATGTATCTGAGCTTTGGCGGGTTGATCAGCGCGCTGGTCTTCGTTGTGGCCGGCCTGCTGATCTTTCAACTCGTCTTTCGGGCCACCGCGAAATCGGCGGTGGCGCTGTTTCGCGACGAGATCGTCGAGAAGCAGAACGTGGCGCTCGCCGTGCTGGTGGGACTGGTGGCAGTGGCGTTGAGCATCATTATTGCCGCCGCGGTACATTGATTGGACAGGACAGGCGGATGACTTCGAGAGAAAGAGTGTTGGCGGCCATCGGACACAAAGAGCCGGACCGCGTCCCCATTGACCACGGTTCCATGCGCTCCACCGGCATCATGGCCATCGCCTACAACCGGCTGAAAGAACACCTCGGCGTCACTGGCGGCGAGACGTTCGTCTACGACGTCGTGCAGCAGCTTGCCCAGCCCGAACAGTGGTATCTGGACCGCTACCACGTCGACGCTGTCGACCTCGGCCGCGCCTTCTTCTCGCCCGGGAAGTGCCGGCCGTGGACGCTTCCCGACGGATCAACGGCGGTGGTTCCGGGGTGGTTTCAGCCCGAACGCCGCAATGGCGATCTGATCGTCAAGGACAAGAACGGCCGGGATATCGGAATGATGCCGAGCGGCGGGCTATATATCGATCAGACCGTATGGCCGCTATCGGGCGGCGACGGCCTGGACTACAGCGGCCCGCTTGGCGACGCGATGGACCAGGTGATCTGGGCGGCGCTTCCCTCCCCGCCGCACGATGAGGAATTGACCGAGGCGCGAATCGACGAGATCGTCCGCACGGCGAAAAAGCTTCACGAGACCAGCGATTACGCCATTTCCCTCGCGGTTGGCTGCAACCTCTTCGAGTGGTCCCAAATGTTGTTCGGGATGGAGAACCTGTATCTTTACGTGGCCGGGGAAAAGCGCCGCTTGGGGAAGTTCCTGGACCGGCTCGCCGAGCATCACATGGCTTCGCTCGAGCGCGTTCTGCCGAAGCTCAAGGGTTACATTGACATCCTGGTGGTGGGAGACGACCTGGGAATGCAGAGCGGTCCCCAGCTTTCGCCGGCCTCCTACCGAGAGCTATTCCTGCCCCGGCATAAGAAGATCTACGAGTACGCCAAGAAGCTCAGCGGCGCGCGTCTGTTTATGCACAACTGCGGCGGCATCTACCAATTGATTCCGGATTTGATCGAGGCGGGCGTGGAGATCCTCAACCCCGTGCAGACTTCGGCGAGGTACATGGAGCCGGAGCGGTTGAAGAAGGAATTTGGCGGCGATCTTACGTTTTGGGGCGGCGGCTGCGACACGCAGGGCATCCTCGTCAACGGAACCCCGGAACAGGTGCGGGACGACGTGAAGCGCCGGCTTGAGGTTTGGATGCCCGGCGGCGGCTATGTCTGGAATCAGGTACACAATGTGCTGGCCGACGTGCCGCCGGAGAACGTGGACGCGATGCTCGAAGCCGCGTACGAATTTGGGAAATATTAGAAAGCTTACGGTGGCGCCGGGGCGCGGGGCGAAAGCGTCCGCGCCGCCAGCTCCGAGGTACTCATCATGCATAGACTCGCTTGTTTGCTCTTGATTCTGCCGGTGCTGGCGATGGCACAGGCTAATACGCTGACACGAGCGGAGATCACTGACGGCTGGATTTTGTTATTTGATGGAGAGTCGCTGTTCGGCTGGACCGAGGAGGGGGCGGCAAAATGGCGCGCCGCGGACGGCACGCTCGTCGGGGACTCCTCAGAGGCCGGTTGGCTGCGCTCCAACAGCGCCTTCGCCGACTACGTGCTGAAGCTCGAATTCCGCACCGGGGAAGAAGGTAACAGCGGAGTCTTTTTGCGCTCGGCAAAAGAGGGCGAGCCGCACGTGACGGGCTATGAGTTGCAGATCTGGGATCAGCACCCGGAGTTCTGGACCGGCAGTCTCGTCAACCACGCCGCGGCGAAACAGAAGGGCCATAACGCCGGCGAGTGGAACAGTTACGTGATCCGCGTGCAGGGAGACCGGTGGATTGTCAACCTGAACGGCGAACAGATTCTTGACGCCCGGGACGGAAAGTCGAAGATCGGTCACATCGGCTTTCAATGCAACGCGGACAAGAAGATCGAGTTCCGCAACATCAAGCTGAAGCCGCTCGGCCTGGAGCCGATCTTCAACGGCCGGGACCTCTCGGGGTGGAAGAAGGTGGAGCGTCCGAAACCCGTGGAAGCCCCTCCGGTCTGGTCAGTGAAGGATAGCTCGATCCACGTCGAGAAGGGTCCGGGCCAACTGGAGACGATCCAGAAATGGGCGGACTTCGTGTTGCAGCTCGATATCCGCACGAATCCCCAGAAGGCGAGCCACCATCCGAACAGTGGCGTCTTCTTTCGGGGAACGCCCGGCGTCTTCTGGTCGGGATACGAGTCGCAGATCCGCAACGAATACGAGAACGGGGACCGGACAAAGCCCGTCGATTTCGGAACGGGCGGCATCTACCGCAACCAGCCGGCGCGGAAGGTAGTGGCCGGCGACGGCGAATACTTCACGAAGACCATCGTCGCCCGGGGACGCCATATGGCGGTGTGGGTGGACGGCTACCAGGTGTCCGACTTCGAGGACGCGAATCCCGCCGGCTCAAACGTGAGGGAGAAGCAGGCCGTGTTGGACGCGGGCGTGATCAGCTTGCAGGCCCACGATCCGACCACGAATCTGGACTTCCGGAGTATTCGGATTGCCGAACTGCCGTAGGCTCAGGGCCGGGCGGCTTCGGCCGCCCGCTGCTACTGCCTTGGCTCCGGCTCGGCCGCTTCCTCGACAAACATCGCATCCGGCAGGTCTTCGGGGACATCGAACGAGATGACCGCGTCCGCCGTGTACTTGTTGTACATCCGGAACTCCACTTCATTCTTGACCAACATCTTGCCCTGCCGCATCCGCATCTCGAACTTGAGGGGCAGCATGAAGGAATTTCCGCTGAGTTCCACCATGTCGTAGTCGAGCACCGTCCTGGCCTCCTGGACTGGGAATGCCGGCTCGATATTGATCGCTTCAAGAACGATTCGCAGCACCATCAGGTTGCCCCGGTCCACGTAGATGAGGCCGCGATAAGCCGGCGTAGTGCGCATCGTCTGCTCGAAGCTGATTGTCCAGCGCGATTTTTCCTGGCGCACAAAATAGTTGTAGACATGGCAAATCTTGCCCCGGAGTTTGCCCCAGCGCTCCCACTGAAAGGTGGTGTCGCTTTCGGGATCGAAGATCTCCTTCATCATGGTGCCGAATTCGCCGGTGGATGTGGATCCGCCCACCTCGTGCATTGCCAAATTCACGGGCCGGTCGTCGACGAGGACCACTTTGTAGTCTTCCTTCTGATCGAAGTAGCTGACCTTCGAAAGCACGGTGTCCATTTTGTGCCAAAACTCCGTGCCGCTCGGATCGGCGTAGCGCCTGTCGACGCGGGTGCAGATGAAGTCCGGCAACTGCCGCGTGTAGTTTTGAGCGTAGTCGCGCACCTGCCGGATGATGCGTTCCTGCTCCTCGGGCGAGGGCGGGGGCAAAGTGGGCTTCTCCTTCTTGACGGCGGGCCTGACGTCCGGCAGGCGATTGGAGGCCTCTTGCAATTCACGCAACACTTCGACCGTGCGCGGGCCTGCGCCCTCGGCCTGAAGGGTCTCGATGACGCCAGGACCCAGTTTCTCGGTGAGCTGGACCTGCTTCAGGTACTTAGCGATTTCCTTGTCCTTGTGCCCGAGTTTCAGGGAGGACTTCACGAAGCTGACCATCTGATTCACGGTCAGTTGCTGACCGCTTGCCGCCAGGCAAAGGAACAGACCCAGCGCAGCCACTCGCACCCACATACCTCTATCCTCTCAGATTGAGACGGCGCGAGGCTGGAACGGGTTGCCCCGCAAATCGGGCGGCCTCTCCCATGGAGGGCTAGCGCCGGCTAGGTCCAGCCGGTTGGGGCACGGTCTTTACGATGGCGTTCCAGACCAGCGGGGCCATTACCTGGTAACCGGCGGAGTTGGGGTGAAGCCCGTCATCGGCAAGATCCTTTTTCAGGAATCCGTTGTCATCGACCATGGCGGAAAAGTAATCGAGGTAAGTGTGCCGGTTCTTGCGGCAGTAGTCCGCAATCCAGTCATTGAGCGCGAGAATCGTCTTCGGCGGCCGCTGGGGACTTCGCTCGAACATTGGATTTTCCCCCTTGTTGTAATCGTGTATGGGCAGCACGGAGGCCATGATCACCTTAATACTGTGCAGCTTGGCGAGCTCGGCGATCATTGTCAGGTTGTCCTGAATGGTTGATAGCTCCACGCCGCGGGCGATGTCGTTGGTGCCGGCGAGGATAACCACCGCCTTCGGATCGAGGTCGATTACGTCAGCCTTCATGCGCCCCAGCATCTGGCCGGTGATTTGGCCGCTGATGCCGCGGTTGATGAAGTCGCTGTCGGGGAAGTATTCGTTCAACCGCCAGCCATCGGTGATCGAGTCGCCGAGCAATACGGCCCGCGGTTTCATCACTTGGGGAGGCCCGACGCGGAGATTCGCCTCGGCGTAGCGCTTCAGATTGTCACGGTCCGGAGCGCGCAACGCTCGCTCCCGCTGTTCCATCAAGGCCTGGAAATGCGAGTCGATTCTGGCCACGGCCGCCCGCAACTCCGCCGACTGCCGGGAAGCCTCCTCGGGATACGGGTAGGGCTTTGGCAGCGAATCCGAGAGGGCCAGGTAGGCACGCAGAGTCGTCAGCAACTCGTAGGTATGCCCGGGATGCAGATTGCGCTGCGCCTTCAGGCTGGTCAGCGACTGCCGGGAGTTTTCGATCAGCGGCTCGGCGGAGCGGGCCAGCCCCGGCACGGTAAGCACAGTTGACTCCATGAGTTGCATGCTTCGGGTGAAGAGTTCGCCGGCCTCCCGGCTCCCGAGCAATGGATTATCCTGGCCGGCCGCCCCGGTGGAGACGATCAAAACGGCCGCGACAGCTATGAATGCGGATCGGTTCACAATTTTCCCTTCTCGACGAGACTCAGCGTGACGGTTCCGTACAGGCCGAGCCGTACCTGTATCTTGACAGGGAGGCGGCGCTCGTCCGCGGTCAGCCAGACAAACAGCCGTCCCTTTCGCTTGTACAGGACATTATCAAACAGAAACACCTCGTAGCGAACTGCGTCGAATTCACCGGCGGGCGTCTCCAGGGTATCGGTCTTCTGCCGGACGATTCTCGCGGACACGAACTTCTTGCCATTGCTCACGGGCAGTTCGACGGATTCTCCTGGCCCGAGATCCATGGCCCTGAAACGGGCAAGAGCGGTTAACTCGTCGTGCACGCAGTCCGGAACGCGGATCAGTTTGCGGGATGCGATCCGGTCACCCACCAGGTCACGGTCCGTGTAGCTGGCCCGGCCTGAGGGCGTTCGGTAGTCCGTCGTAATGTGCCGCCGGTTCTTCCCTTGTTTGACTTCGAAGACGTAGGAGTCGGCACAGTAGCCATCCAGATACTTCACTTCGTAATGGTTGTCGACGCCATAGAGATCGTCTACCACTCCCTGGGTCTTCAAGCTGACGCGGGCGGTGGAAGGTTCCCCCGGCGATTCCGCGGTCTCGTATACGAGGCGGATATCCCCCGCATGCCAGAGTTTCCAGTCCACCCGGTAGTCGAGTACTTCGGCGGCGGCGCAGAGCCCCGCGCTCATGGCGAGAAGCGGAAAAAATCCAGCCAAGTTTCGCACCGGCCTCAAGAGTGATTGCATCTTTACTTTTATGATCCGACTTTTCTCGGCCACGTTTCTGCTTGCCGCCGCCATGTTTGGAGCTTCCGTTCACGACTACACGCTGCCGTCGATTGACGGCGAACCCGGCCCGCTCGCTCACTACAAAGGGAAAACGCTGCTCATCGTCAACGTCGCCAGCAAGTGCGGGTACACGCGGCAATACGCGGGTCTACAGGAACTGTACGAGAAGTACAAGGATCGCGGGCTGGTGGTGCTCGGCTTCCCAGCAAACAACTTCGGCAACCAGGAGCCCGGCAGCGAGGCTGAGATCAAGCAGTTCTGCTCGCGCAACTACAATGTGACGTTTCCGATGTACGCGAAGATTTCGGTGAAGGGCGCGGATCAGGCTGAGCTGTACAAGCACCTCACCGCTGCGGCCGGCGACGTGAAGTGGAACTTCACCAAATTCCTCGTGGGTCCGGACGGCCAGGTTATTCAAAAGTTTGACTCCGCCGTGGAACCGATGTCAGCCGAGTTGACCGGGGCCATCGAGACGTCTCTCGGGAAGTGACCTACTCGGCTTGCGAACGGGTCATCTGCTCGAGCGAAATTCGCGGACAGATGTTCCGCTCGATATAGTCCACCAGATTGTGGGCGACGCCGCGGATCCGCTTGCCAGCGGCCTCGTCAAGGCAGTTCCCCTCCCCGTCGAATACTTTGTTGACGGCAGCCACGGAGACGGGTCCGGGGAGCACGATGCCGCCCACGTGGGAGCAAACGCTGCGGAGATGCTCCAGGGCCTTGACGGCGCCGATCACGCCCGCCGCCACGCCCAGCAGGGCAATCGGTTTGCCGCCCAGCACGGAGGGGAATCCCATGTTGTCGATCATCAGCTTGACGGTGCTCGAATAACTGCCATGATATTCGGGCGTGGCCAGTACCACGCCGGTGGCTTGCAGAATTCTCTCCCTCATCGACTCCACATCAGCCGGATCGGATTCGCCGCCCGGGGGAGCGAGACGCATCCTGGCGGGATCCACTGTCCGCACCGTCACTCCATCGAGGGCGGCGAGTTCGTCATTCACGAGCGCGAGGGCCTTCCCCGTCATGTTTCCCGGCCTCATGCTGCCGAGGATCGAAACAATTCGAATATCGCGATTTCCTGCCATTTTCTCCCCCGGTCTGAATCGTCGCTATTCCGCTGGGACGTTCCTCGATTTTACCGCCGCATCACAACTTCCGCCGAACAGCCGGGTTAGGATGAGAAGAGGGAGGGTTGTCATGCCCAGATCCTTGATAGTGGCGCTGGCGGGGCTCGCCGCGGCGATTCCCGGATGGAGCGCCGAGATTCCCGCGGGAACGCACGTTTTGCTCCACATGGTGAACTCCGTCAGCACGAAGACCGCACAGGAAGGCGACTATGTCTACATGCGGACCGCGAGCCCGATTTCGGTTGACGACCGTATTGTGGTACCGCCGAACAGCTACGTTCAGGGACGGGTCACTTATGCGCAACGGGCGGGGAAAATAAAGGGCCGCGCGCAGATGGCAATCCGGCTGGAAACCCTCACGCTCCCACGCGGAATGACGCTGCGCCTCAACGTCAGTCCTAGTTCGCTCGATGCGGGCGAGAGCGGGCAGCGCATTGACAAGGAGGAAGGCGTCATCAAACAGTCAGGCGACCGCGGCCGCGACGCAAAACAGATTGCGATTCTTGCCGGCAGCGGAGCGTCTCTCGGCGCCATCGTCTCGAGCCGCGGCGATGGGAGCGTATGGACCGGCGCCGGCATTGGCTCGGGCATTGGGGCGGGAGTCGGGCTGGCGACCGTGCTGCTCTCGCGAGGCAAGGATGTCGAGCTGCGGCCGGGCATATCGCTCGATGTGGTGTTCGACCAGCCGGTGACGCTCGACTGACCGGCGTATTCCCCAGAGCGCAGGCAGTGTATCTCCACCCCCGGCCGTCCCGCATTTAAGATGGGATACGATCCTCAAGGATCAGGCCATGTCGAGACTACTGACCCTCACCCTACTGACTCTGGCGGCCCTGCCGCCCGCCCATGCGGAGTTCCGGCCCCCCGCGGTACCGCTGGTGGTCCACAATCCCTATTTCAGCGTCTGGTCGATGGGCGATACTCTGCATGACGACCAAACCAAACACTGGACAGGAGTTCCGCACCCGCTTCATTCGAAGGTGCGTATCGATGGCCGGACCTTCCGGTTGATGGGGAGTGATCCGCGCCATCCCTGGCGCAATCCGGCGCCCACGGAAGCGCTGCCCCAAATCGCCGTCCGGGTACTGCCCACGCGGAGCGCCTACGAGTTTCTCAACGAAACTCCGGACCGCGTCCCGATGACCGACTGGTACTGGACCCACGACGGCAGACGCCGCGGCTTCCAGGCCCGCTCCGTTGTCGGCGGCGTCTTCATCAAACTGCTAGCGAACGAGGACGTATGGAGGAAGTGGGCGGTCCAATAGCCTACAAAGAATGTAGGTTACCCTCCGGTCAAAGAATTGGTGCTCTATCTGAAGGAGCCTGCGGGCCGGGTCTGAGGGCGATATCCGTGGCGCCCTGCAGCGTTACCGGACAGCTCATCTTGAACGCGGGATAGCCATTGCTGGTCTTCATGACAACTCCATAACGAGAGCTGTAAACCACCACCGCCGGTGTTAGAATCCCGGTATGCAGACGCCCGGTAGGCCGAATAAGTGGATCGTTCACGCCTTGGCGCTCGCTGCGGTTTTGTGCGCGGGCCTGGTGGCGATGGACGAGCCGAAGAACGATTTCCGGTTCGCCATCGTCGGTGATCGCACGGGCGGCGCGCAGCCGCAGATCTACGGCCGCGTGTGGCGCGAGATCGATCTCTTCCATCCCGAGTTCGTTATCAATGTGGGCGACACCATTCAGGGCCGCAATCACAAGGACGGTCTCACGCCGGAAGAGCAGTGGATTGCGCTGCGGCCCCTCTGGGCGCGATACGCGCACTACTCGCTCTACTTCACTCCTGGCAACCACGACGTCTGGTCGACCGAGTCGCGCGAGTTGTACCAGCAGGAAACCCGGCAGAAGCTCTTTTACAGCTTTGACTATCAGGACGCTCACTTCACCGTGCTCGACTCCACCGAGGAGGAAACCAAGCGGCTGAGCCAGGCGCAGCTCGACTTTCTGACCGCGGACCTCGAGGCCAACCAGGACAAGAAACCCAAGTTCGTCTTCTTCCATCACCCGTACTGGATTGGCGAGTTCGCCGCCAACCGCGACTTTCGCCTCCATGAGATCGCCCGGAGGTACGGCGTCGACTGCGTGATCTCCGGCCACGGCCACCGCTTTGTCCGGCGCGTTGAGGATGGTATCGCGTACATGGAGGTCGGAAGCTCGGGCGGCCAGATGACGGGGAACCTCGAACGCGGGCTGGGCTTCCAGGACGGGATCTTCTACCACTGGATCTGGGGGCACGTGAAGGGACGGAAGGTTTCGCTCACCGTGAAGGAGATTGGCGGCCAGTTCGGCGAGGGCCGCATGTTCGACGCCGCCAAGTGGGACGAAAACGGCCCGTCGTTCGATATTGCGGATCCAGCCCTCACCGATCGGCCGGAGACCTAAATCGCAAAGAGTGGGCAGGCGGTTTCGAGAGATTCCATACTTGCCAAATAGTGGTATCCCGGCGCAAGTCGCATTGTGATCGCCTGGCGGGTTTGCCAGAATAGAAGGCAAGACTCTGGGCGGTCACCATGACATCCACGTGGATCTGGGTATTCCTTCTCTTTGCGGCGCCGGTTGCCGCCTCTGCGGAAGAGCAACTCCGCTTCAATCGCGACGTCCGGCCGATCCTCTCCGAGAAGTGCTTCCAATGCCATGGCCCCGATAAGAACACGCGCTTCGCCAATATGAGGCTGGATCTCCGCGAGGTCGCCGTCGAGCGCGGCGTCATCGTTCCCGGTGATCCCGGCGCCAGCAAGATGGTGATGCGCATTCACGCCGAGAAGACGGCTGTCCGGATGCCGCCCGTCTGGTCCAACAAGACACTGAGTGACGAAGAGCGCCAGACGCTGGTGCGTTGGATTGAACAAGGCGCCTCGTATGAAACTCACTGGGCTTATCTCAAGCCGGTGCGGCCTGACGCGCCGGCCGGTCCCGCCGGAATCGACTTCCTAGTCGATAAGCGCCTGGAGGCCGCCGGACTCGAACCGGCGGGGGAAGCGGACCGCCGGACCCTGATCCGGCGACTCAACTTCGACCTTACCGGCCTGCCGCCCAATCCAAAGCGCGTGGATGCGTTTGTCGAGAGTCAGGATCCACACGCCTACGAGGCCTTGGTTGACGAACTTCTTGGCTCTCCGCATTTCGGCGAGCGCATGGCGGTTTGGTGGCTGGACCTGGTACGCTACGCCGACACGGTCGGCTTCCATAGCGACGTCCCCGTCAGTGCCTCTCCCTACCGGGACTACGTAATTGCGGCCTTCCATGAGAACAAGCCGTTCGACGTGTTCACCCGCGAGCAGATTGCCGGCGACCTGCTTCCGAACGCCACCCTGGAACAGCAGGTAGCGAGCGCCTATAACCGGCTCGCCCGCATGACGAATGAAGGAGGCGCGCAGGCCAAGGAGTATCTCCTGAAGTACGCCGCCGACCGAGTGCGCACCACGTCCACCACCTGGCTTGGTTCCACCCTTGGTTGCGCCGAATGCCACGATCACAAGTTCGATCCGTTCCTGACGAAGGACTTCTATCAGATGTCCGCATTCTTCGCCGATCTCGATGAGAAGGGCGTCTACGCAGGAAACGCCCGCTTCGGGCCGGCCGTGCGGGTACCGCGCCAGGAGGATCGCGGTGAACTCGCTCAAATCGAGGAGAGCCTCGCCCAAATGACACATTCCGCCGGCGTCCCGGATGCGGATGAGTTCGTCCGCTACTGGCAACAGGTATCCGAAGCCTGGAACCCGGCGGAAGTCCGGCGGGCCGAGTCAGCGGAGGATCTCGAGTTCCGCTTCCTGCCGGACGGCTCGCTGGAAGCGTTCGGCGAGGAGCCCCGAGAGGACCTTCACCAGATCGAAATCGACGTAGGAGACGATCCCGTAACCGCGGTCATGGTGGAGGTCTTACCCAAGGAGGGCGGCCCGCTGCAGACCGAGAAATGGGAGCAGGACGGCTTTCACTTGAGCAAGGCTTCGGCCTGGTGGGTGAAGGAGCGGTCCGCCCCATCGCTACTCCCGGTGCGGCTGACCCTGGCCGGCTTTGAAACCCCGCCGTCGAATCTCGCCCGCCACACCCGGGACGACAATGATCACTCTGGCTGGGGAGCGGGCGGCAAGGACCAACCGGAGTCCGGCCGGATCGCGTTGCTGTTTGACCGGCCGGTACGAAACGGCTCTCTGTGGCTGCAGCTCAAGTACAAGGGCCGTGTCGCGAGAAGGATCGGCGGGCGGTACCGCGTCTTCGTGACGGGATCCGCCGAGCCCGAACTGCCGCCAGAGGGTGAATTCGCGGCCACGCTCCAAAAGCCGGAGAGTGCGGCACTGGCTCGGTACGTTAAACGTCTCACCGGCGGGAACGCGAACTGGCGCGAGATCCGCCGCCTGGAACGCCGGCACAAGGAATTAATGGACCGCGGCACCGACTGCGTAGTCTCGAAGTCGACCGATCGGCGCGAGGTCAGGGTGCTGCCGCGAGGCAACTGGATGGACGACTCCGGGGAGTTGGTGCAGCCGCAGAGTGTGGGCTTCCTGGGCGAAATCCCGTTGAACGGGCGCACCGCCACGCGCGTCGATCTTGCCAGGTGGCTCGTCTCCCGCGACAACCCGCTCACCGCCCGGGTGTTGGTCAACCGCCTCTGGAAGATGTACTTCGGAACCGGTATTACGAAGACCCTCGACGATCTCGGCTCGCAGGGCGAGCCGCCGGTCAATCACGAACTGCTCGACTGGCTGGCGGTGGAGTTCATGGACAGCGGCTGGGACATAAAACACGTAGTGCGGACGCTCCTGCTGACAGAGACGTACCGGCGGTCGAGCGAGGCAAGCGAGCAGCTCAAGGCGGCCGATCCCTACAACCGTCTCCACGGGCGGCAGTCCGCGCAGCGGCTTGACGCCGAGTTCATTCGCGATAACGCGCTGGCTGTAAGCGGCCTGCTGAACGCGAAGATCGGCGGCCCAAGCGCGAAGCCGTATCAGCCGGCTGGCTACTACAAAGAGCTCAACTTCCCGAAGCGCACCTACCAGCCCGATCTCGACGACGGCCAGTACCGCCGGGGCTTGTACACGCACTGGCAGCGGACGTTCCTGCATCCGGCGCTGCTCGCCTTTGACGCTCCGTCCCGGGAAGAGTGCACGGCGGAGCGCGCGGTATCGAACACTCCATTGCAATCACTGACCCTGCTCAATGATCCGAGCTTCGTGGAGGCCGCCCGCGCCTTCGCCGCGCGGATTCTCGCGGCCGGCGGCATGAGCTTCGATTCCCGCGCCGGCTTCGCCTTCCGCGAAGCCTTCTCGCGCGCCCCCGTGGCGGAGGAGATCGCGGTTCTCGAAGAGTTCCACGGGCAGCAGGTCGAAGAGTTCCGGCGTTCGCCCGGGAATGCCGAGCGGCTGCTGGAGGTGGGGTTGCAGCCGGTCCCCGGCGGGTGGGACACAGCGGAGCTTGCCGCGTGGACGAGCGTCGCCCGCGCCCTGTTCAACAAACACGAATTCCTCATGAGGTACTGAACCATGAAGAGCGGGAACACGCTTCAATTCGTCACCCGGCGCGAGTTTCTGGGCCGTGCCTCGATGGGCCTGGGAGGCGTCGCCTTGGCTTCGCTGCTAAACCCGCGCGCCGCGGGAATGGCAGCCGGCGCCACGGGCTTTCCCAACTACGAGCCAAAGGTCAAGCGAGTCATCTGGCTCTGCATGGCCGGCGGACCTTCCCACATCGAACTGTTCGACAACAAACCCGTGCTCGCCAAACGCGACGGTGAACCCATGCCCGAGTCGGTGACAAAGGGCCAGCAGATCGCACAGCTCCAGGGCAAGGAGCTGCGCGTGATGGGGCCGCAGTACGAATTCCGCCGCTGGGGCAAATCCGGACAGGAGATCTCCGAACTTCTCCCGCACATCGGCGGCATCGCCGACGACATCTGCATCATCCGCTCGATGCAGACCGACCAGATCAACCACGACACCGCGCACACCTTCATGAACACCGGTTTCGGCATTGCCGGGCGCCCGAGCATGGGCTCGTGGATCACCTACGGGCTAGGAAGCGATTCCGAGGAACTACCGGGCTTCATTGTGCTGACCTCAGAAGGCGGCGGGCAGTCGCAACCCATCGCCGCGCGCCAGTGGCACAGCGGCTTTCTCCCCAGCCGTTTTCAAGGAGTGAAGTTCCATTCCGCCGGTGACCCGGTATCCTACATCCGCAACCCGCCGGGCATCGGCCGTGAGTCGCAGGGCAAACTGATCGACACCGTCGGCGAGCTCAACCGCATCCAACAGCAGATGATAGACGACCCGGAGATCGCCACCCGTATCGCCCAGTATGAGCTGGCCTTCCGGATGCAGATGAGCGTTCCAAACCTTGTCGACTTCAGCGACGAACCGGAGGAGGTGCTCGAGATGTACGGGACCCGCGGCGGTGACGGAACCTATGCGGCCAACTGTCTGCTGGCGCGGCGTCTCGCGGAGCGCGGCGTCCGCTTCATTCACCTCTACCACCGCGGCTGGGATCACCACGGATCGCTCAAGAAGGACATTAAGACGGTCAGCAAGCTGACCGATCAGGCCTCGGCCGCCCTGATTATCGACCTGAAGCGGCGCGGCCTGCTCGACGACACGCTCGTGGTCTGGTGCGGCGAGTTCGGGCGCACGCCGATGGCCCAGGGCTCCGGGCGTGACCACCACATCAAGGGCTTTTCGATGTGGATGGCCGGAGGAAACGTCAAGCCGGGCATCACTTACGGCTCAACCGACGACCTCGGCTACAACGCCGAGGATAATCCGGTGCATGTGCATGACCTGCACGCCACCCTGCTCCACCTGCTCGGCATCGACCACAAGAAGCTCACCTACCGCTTTCAGGGCCGGGACTTCCGTCTCACCGATGTCCACGGCCACGTAGTGAAAGACGTTCTGGCGTAACATCGCAGGCAGAAGTTGCGCCGGAGGTTCGCGCCTCACTCGCTCCCGATGCACACGAGGTGATTGTCCGTCCTCAGCAGAATCCGCCCGTCCACCAGCGCCGGTGAAGCCAACGTCCGCTCGCCGAGATCGTTCTTCGCCAGCAGCTCATACTCGCGGCCCGCTTTGATCACGAACGTCTCGCCCTCTTCGTTCACCATGTACACGCGGCCTTCCGCCACCACCGGCGAAGCGGAGAAATAGCCGCCGAGCCGCTGCCGCCACAGCATCTTGCCGGTAGCGGCGTCCACTGCCGAGGCCACCCCGGTTTCGGTGGCCAGGTAGACGATACCGTCGTAATGAAGTAGCGAGGAGACATACGGCGCCCCGGTTGGCGTGCGCCAGATCACATCTCCGCTCGAACCGCCGTCGAGTTTCACCGCCATATACGGACCCGAGCGGTATCCGCGCGACGTATAGAGTACCCCGTCGTGGAACACCGGCGAAGACACCGGCACCCGGTTCGGCTCTCCGACGTGCCAGAGGAGCTTGCCGGTGTCCGGGTCATAGACGTCAATCCGCTCGCTCGAGTTGATCACCAGTTGCGGCTCCTCCAGCGGAAGGATAAACGGCGTCGTGTACGATCGTGCCGGACTCCGGTCCACCTTCCAGATCTCCTCGCCGGTGGTCTTGTCAAGCGCCAGCAGGTAGGCCGTCTCCTGGTGGTCACAGAGCAGGAACAGCTTTCGTCCGTGGATCGCCGGCGAGCTTCCATGCCCCCAGCGAATATCGAACGGAGCGTACTCTCGGCCAATATTTCGGCTCCACACCGGCTTGCCATCGAGGTCGAGCGCGACAAGTTGCCCGGTACCCATCCACGCGTAGATTGTCTTGCCGTCGGTCACGCAACTCGGACTCGCCAGGTTGTGCTTTTCGTGGGTTGACGGAAGCGTCCCCTCCGCGGCGAAACGGTGCTCCCACCGCGGCGAGCCGTCTTGCAGGTTGTAGGAGCGAACCACGAATTGCGTTCCGCCCCCGGCTGCCGGAGCCTCCCTCGCGCGCGGGCCTTCCGACTGCCGTACGCTACCAGTTGGATTCTTGCCGATTTGCATCGTGACGATCACCTGATCGCCCACGATGATGGGCGTCGATGTTCCGACTCCCTCCAGCGGCGCTTTCCACCGCACGTTCTTCCCGGCGGCCCATTCCACCGGAACTCCGCGCGCTTCGGAGACGCCGTTCGCGTTTGGCCCCCGCCAGTGCGGCCAGTCCGCCGCCGCTGTCTGGACAAGAAGAAACACAGCCCCAAGAGAGAATATACCCAGTCGCATATTTCAAAGATATCCGAAATCCCGCTGCAATGGCAGGTCGCCCGGACAGGAGATGACCGGCGCATGGGCGAGGTCTCCGAGCTTGTCCCCCGCACGCGCGAGGATCAGCCGCCTCATCGGTACAACTCCTCGTAAGCGTCCCTCGGCGTCGGCGACATATAGATAGAAGATCCTTTCCCCAACCGCGCGTGAGCGGAGTTCCTGCAATGCTTCACCCGCCGCCATGTCCTCGGGAAGGACGGTACCGGTCGGCCGCGCGAAATCCCGAACTGGCCGGTCAAAGTGCTCTTCGCGATCGGGCTTCATTCTCGGTTGATCCCGTACCGGTCAAGCATTAGCCACCTCCTCTAGACACCGTTCAGTGCGAGAGAAACAGCGGTAGCTCGCTGTGCCGGGTTGCGTGGGAGAAAGTCTCGCCAAGCGAGTTGTTCTTCACAATGTTGCGGTAACCGTCCCCGATGACGATCAGGTCCACGTTACTCTCTCCGGCGTAGGACAACAGGCGGCGGCTCGCTGAACCTTCAAGGCTCGTCGTCCCGGGATTGAGTCCATGGGCCCGGCAATAGGCGTCAGCATCTTCAAGGAGCGGGCCGGCGCTCGCACTCTCCTGACCGAAACAGGCCACCTCCAATTCGGCGTCCGGCCACAAACCCATCTGCACGAACTGCTTCATGGTCTTTGCCGATTCGAGCGACCCGCTATAGGCGATCAGGACCCGGCGTATCGGCCGGAATTCCCGCGACACGGCGAAAATCGGCCGCACTCCCGATTTGATCAACCGGATGATCGCTCGTTCCGGGTCCGAAACGCCGTCGTCGTCAAACAACCCGCGCAGACCGAAAACCACCAGGTCGTGATACCGCCACAGCGAAATGATCGCATCCAGCAAGTTGCCTTCCGCTCGGCTGAGGTGGAACAGTACGCCGCCTTCCGCGCAAGCCTGCTCGAGTTCGCTCAGGACCCTCCGGCTGCGCCGCGACGCAACTTCCCACGGACGGAACTCCAGCAGGCGGGCCGCATCGCCCGTGGTCATCATGGCCGGCAGAGAAGCTTTCCAATGTTCCTCGCCAAACAGCGGCAAAGCCGTAATCTCCGATCTATGCCGCCTCGCGATCTCGACAGCCCACTTCACCACGGCGCCGGAGAAGATGGTTCCATCGGCGACCACTAAAAGCCGCTTGATCACACTTTCCGTCAACATCGCAAGCCCTTTCGGCAGGAGTTGCCTCGCCTCATTGTATCGCGACGCCGCATAGCCACTCCCGCCGAACACCCAGTAAACGGAAGACACGCCACCTCGATCCAGGCTCCGGCCGGATGCGCTCTGGCCGCCCGCTGCTACTTACAGGTAGGATAAGAGGCAGGAGAAACCCATGAACCGACGTAGCTTCATGCAAGCCTCGGCTATCGCGGCGCCAGGCCTCGCCCTGGGATCCCGTGTGCTGGGGGCCAATGACAAGATTCGCGTCGCCGTACTCGGCGTGCATGGCCGCGGCAAGGATCACATTAAAGGCTTTGAACCGCAAGACAACGTCGAGGTCGCCACCCTCTGCGATCCCGATCTCCAGGTGGCCGGCGAGCGCGCTGACGCCTTCGAGAAAACATATGGCCGCCGCCCTGCGATTGAACAGGACATGCGCAAGGTGCTTGACGACAAGAGCATCGACGTGATCAGCGTCGCCACCCCAAACCACTGGCATGCGCTGGCTACCATCTGGGGCTGCCAGGCCGGCAAGGATGTCTACGTGGAGAAACCGGGCACCCACTCTATCGATGAAGGCCGTAGCATGATCGCTGCTGCCCGGAAGTACAACCGCATCGTCCAGCACGGAGTCCAGTTGCGCAGTTCGGAAGCGATTCGCGAGGCGGTGGATCAACTGCGCAACGGCATCATCGGCGATGTCTACATGGCGCGTGCGGTCATCTTCAAGTGGCGTCCGAAGCTCGAGAACTCTCCAAACGAGGAGCCGCCCAGCTACCTCGACTATGACCTGTGGGTCGGCCCGGGAAAATGGCGCCCCTATTCGAAGAACCACGTCCACTACAACTGGCACTGGACCTGGGATTTCGGCAACGGCGAGATCGGCAACCAGGGCGTCCACGAACTCGACATGCTCCAGTGGGGCATGGACGTGAAGCTGCCCACGAAAATCGTCGCCATGGGCGGGAAGTATCTGTGGGGCGACCGCCGCGAGACCCCGGAATTGCTCACCGCTCTGTGCGACTTCGGCAACGAGAAGAAGTACGCGGAGATCGCCGTTCGGTTCTGGTGCTCGAACCATGAAACCCAGTCTGCCAACGGCAACCTGTTCTACGGCTCCGAAGGCCACATGGTCATCAGCGGATACACGAAGTGGGAAGTCTTCTTCGGCCGCCAGAATGAGCCGGGCCCGAGCGGGCAGGCGCCAACGCGCCACTACGAGAACTTCATCCAGGCCGTGCGTAGCCGCAACGCCTCGGATCAGAACGGACCGATCGATACAGGCCACTACTCCTCCGCGTTCGCCCACATTGCCAATACCGCGTTCCGGCGCGGGGAGATCCTTGAGTTCGATACCAAGAAGGAGCGCTTCACCGGCAACGACGAAGCCAATAAGATGCTCGTCGATCCGGTGCGCAAAGGCTTTGCGGTACCGTCTCCGGAAAAGGTCTGACACGGGCGGGCGGGCCCTGCCGCACACACACTTTTGAAGCGCCGCATCGTAACGCCGTTGACTGTTCTGGGCGCCGTTGGACTCGCCTACTACGCCGCGCAATACGCGATCGATTTTTTCGTCTACTGGCAGACAGCGCGCGTCTTCTTCCACTGGGGCGGCCCCGTCTACGGTTCCGAAACGGGCATGGCGTGGCCGATGTGGTACCGCTATCCTCCGCTCTTCCTCTTCGCGTTTTGGCCGGTCTCCCGCCTGCCGTTGGAGACCGCCGCAATGGCCTGGGCGCTATTGAAGTGCGGAGCGCTGGCTTGGCTCGCGGTGGCCGTGCGCCGGCGCACCGGCGGCTCATGGAAACACCTGCCGATCGCCGCCTGCATCGCCGCTCCGTACGTGTTTCTGGAGATTCGGTACGGTAACGCCCAGTTCCTGGTGTTCGCGCTTGCCGCCGCCGGACTATTCCAGTTGTCCAGACGCCCGCGCGCCGCCTCCGCGCTGCTCGGATTCGCCGCCGCCATCAAGCTATGGCCGGTATTCTTCTTCCCCATTCTAGCCGCCGCAAAACGCCGCCTCGAGGCCGTCTGGGCTGTTGCGGCGATGGGTCTGCTCTCCGCCCTTCCGGCGCTTCACCTCGGTTGGGATGAACACCGCCGGCTCCTGGTTCAATGGTGGGAACAAGAATCGGAAATCGTCGCGAGCGCCGTCGAGATCTGGTTCCCGAGCCAATCGCTTCTCGGCGTTATGAGCCGTTACCTCGTGGAGATCCCGTACGAGCGCCTGCCGGACCCGGATTACCCCGCGATCAACCTCGTCTCCCTTGATGCCTCCCTCGTCTACGCCGTCTGGATCGTCATCGCGCTGGCCTGCTTCGGGTGGTTGTTATGGTTTGCCAGCCGGCACTGGGTAACCTCCCCGCTGGAGGTCATCGCGCTCTCCTTCTGCGTCCTGGTCTTTATCGAGCCGTATACACAAAAGCAAATCGCGCTGACCGTGTTGGCGCTGCCGGCGCTCGTCGCGGCCTTCCGCGCGCGCGTCATGCCGGCCTGGGGCCGCCAGTGCCTCTATGCGGCAGCCGTCATCGGAGTTGCCCAGCCGCTGCTCGGCCGCCATCAGAAACTGCTGCAAGTGCTGGGCGCTGACGTAGCGCTGACCGTGCTGCTCGCGCTGAGCCTGCTCTCGCTTTTGAAGTACCCCAGCCCGACCGCAAAGAAGCGCCCACTGGACCGGAGTGTGTCACCTGCCCCCGATGACTCGACGTTCGTGAACCCTACCCCCAACGCGCTGTTGACCGCAATGGCGGCCCGAGCGGACCTTAAGACCAACGTTAGAGAAGAAATGTAGAATGGCCGTGGAGATCCTATGTTTGCAAGAGCCATCTGTTTCGCGGTATTGACCATCGCGTTGGCTTCGACCCAGAATGCCGGCCGTATCCAGCCGTCGGCGGAAAACCCGTCCTACTGGCAGTACCGGGGAGAAACCGTCCTGCTTCTGGGAGCGAGTGACGACGACAACCTGTTCCAGTGGCCGGATGCGGAACTCCGGAAGCAGCTTGACACGCTCCAGTCCGCCGGAGCCAACTACGTCCGGAATACGATGTCGGACCGCCGCGACCAGGGCTGGGAACTCTACCCGTACTTGCAACTCCCTGACGGCAAGTATGATCTTGAACAGTGGAACCCGGACTACTGGCGGCGCTTCGAGCGTTTCCTCCGCTGGACGGAGGAGCGCGGCATCATCGTGCAAATCGAAGTGTGGGACCGTTTCGACTACAGCCGCGAGCACTGGCCGCCCCATCCGTATAACCCCAAGAATAACGTCACCTACACCGGAGAGGAATCCGGTCTTGCATCCGAGTACCCTGACCACCCGGGCCGAAACAAACAACCGTTCTTCTTCACCACCCCGAAGCAGCGAAACAACGCGACTCTGCTGCGCCATCAGCTCCGCTTTGTCGAAAAGATGCTCTCCTACTCGCTCGCCCGCGGAAACGTGCTTTACTGCATGGACAACGAAACGAACGGAGAGGAAGAGTGGGGACGATTCTGGGCGGAGAAGATCAAGGCGGCGGCCAAGAACAAAGGCGTGAACGTCTTTGTTACCGAGATGTGGGACGCGTGGGACCTGAAGTCCGAGGAGCACCGCCGCACGATTGACCATCCCGAGCTCTACGACTTCGTCGACCTTTCGCAGAACAACCACAACAAGGGCGAAGTCCACTGGAACAACGCTCTGTGGGCCCGCGAGTATGTAGATTCCGTCAAGCGCCGGCCCATCAACACCGTGAAGACCTACGGCGCCGACAACAACAAGTTCGGACACACAAACCAGGACGGAGTGGAACGCTTCTTCCGTCACATGCTGGCGGGATTCGCCTCCGCACGGTTTCACCGCCCGCCTTCCGGATTGGGGGCCGGTGAAACCGCCACGGCTGCTGTAAGAGCGGCGCGCAAGCTCGAATCCGCGGTGCCGCTCTGGGATCTCTCGCCCCGCATGAAACTGTTGAGCGGCCGCGAGGAGAATGAAGCCTACCTGGCGGCCCGCCCCGGCCACGCGTACGCTCTCTACTTCACGGCGGGAGGATCGGTTGGGCTACGTCTCGAGCCCGGCACCTACTCTCTACGGTGGATAGCGGCGGACACCGGCGAGTGGGGTGCAACCGCACAACTCTCCGGCGGCGGGCCTGTGCCAATCGAGGTTCCGGGCGCTGGCAACTGGCTGGCCGTGATAATGAAACAATAAGGCGTTCCCACGCGAGTGTAAAGCGCCACACCGCCAACGATGAAATACGTCCTATCTCAACTCGTTAGTTTTGTTGGCGAACGGCCTGTCCGCCGAAACCTGGGGATCTTGGCAAAGTATCTCCTCTTCGTCGTCGGCGTCATCAGCGTCTATTCGGTGCTTTTCCACTTCATCATGGTCAACGTCGAGGGACAGCGGCACTCATGGCTGACCGGTGTCTACTGGACGCTGACGGTGATGAGCACCCTCGGCTTCGGCGATATCACCTTCCACAGCGATCTCGGCCGGCTGTTCAGCATCGTCGTGCTCCTCAGCGGCGTCGTGCTGCTCCTGATCATGCTGCCGTTCGTGTTTATCCGCTATTTCTACGCCCCGTGGATTGAGGCCCAGATTCGCTTGCATGCTCCGCGTAAGGTTCCCGAGGGCACGAGTGGACATGTCATCATCTGCCGCTACGACACTATCTGCCCGGGTTTACTTCAGAAGCTGCGCTTCAACCGGATTCCCTACTTCGTGCTCGAATCCGATCCGGTGAAGGCGGCGCAAATGATTAGTGAGGATATTTCGGTGATCGCCGGCGAGATCGATAGCCGGCTGACGTACGAGAGTCTGCGCGTCCCGGACGCGCGCATGGTGTTCGTCAATGCCGAAGACGCGGTGAACAGCAACGTTACGCTGACGGTTCGGGAAGTGAGCCAAGAGGTTCCCGTGGTCACGCTCGCCGAAGCTGAAGATGCGGTGGACATTCTCGAGCTCAGCGGCGCCAGTCAGGTTCTCTCGCTCAAGCGCAGGCTCGGCGAGAATCTGGCCGCCCGCACCAACGCCGGAGCAAGTGTGGCCCACTCGGTTGGCTCCTTCAAGGGGCTTCAAATTGCCGAGTTTGTCGCACATGGCACGAACCTCGCCGGGAAGACTCTCAGGGAATCCCGGTTGCGCGAACTCACCGGCGTCAGCGTCGTCGGCGTTTGGGAACGAGGCGCTCTGCGGCCCGCTCACCCGGAACTCCGCTTCCCGGATCTGGCCGTGCCGGTCGTCATCGGATCCAGCGAGCAGATTGACAAGCTCAACTCATTGCTGATCGGCGGCGCATCGAAAGATCGTCCGGTGCTGGTCATCGGCGGGGGACGAGTCGGCCGCGCTGTATCCAGGGCGCTCCTGCCGCGTGGCGCGCCGGTTCACGTCATAGACAAAAAGGAGGGCCGCGCGGCAATGCTTGGCCCGGAAGTCCGGTTCTTCGAAGGCGACGCGGCCGACCGGAACGTGCTCCGCACGGCCGGACTCGACGACGCTAGCGCGGTTGTCCTCACCACCAACGAAGACGCCGTGAACATTTACCTGGCCGTCTATTTCCGGCGGCTGCATCCGGGACTCAACATTGTCAGCCGCATCACGCACGAGAGAAACACCGAGTCAATCTATCGCGCAGGCGCCGACTCGGTGCTCAGCTACTCCTCGCTTGGGGCGGAGTACGTCATCTCGCTGTTGTTGGGACGCGAGCCTGTCCTGCTTGGCGCGGCCGCCGATTTCTTCCTCGCGCCGGTACCGAAGACTCTTGCGGGAACGCCCCTCGGAAAGAGCCAGATCGGCGCCCGCACCGGCCTCATCGTGATCGCCGTCGAGGATGGCGGGCAGACCATCAGCGCTCCCCCTCCGTCTTTGCCGCTGCCGCCGGATGGCCGTCTCCTCATGCTCGGAACCCCTGCGCAACGGCAGTCTTTCTCCGCGGCCTTCGGGTGATACGGACAGCGCCCGGCAGCGGTCGTATTCATACTCCGCCCGCTTGTGAGACAATTCTCATTTGGCCGCCAGAATTCACTGCCGCCGGATCAGGTGACCCTCGAAGTAACGAATGTCGAAACCCGTCCCCCCCGAAAAACGCGACACATCCTTGATGCAGGAGATGTTCCACACCATCTCCCCCCGCTACGATCTGATCACCAGGATGTTCTCCTACGGCATGGACCCAGCTTGGAAACGCAAGGCCGTGGAACGCGCTGGGCTCCCGGCGGGCGCCGATGTGCTGGACCTTGCTTGCGGCACCGGCGATTTCTCGAAGCTTGTCCTCAACCGCGACCAAACGGCGCGGCCGGTATCTGCCGATCTCACTCTCAACATGCTGCGGCTCGCCCGCCAGGACGGCCTGCCCTATCCGGTCTGCGCCGACGCCATGCGGCTTCCCTTCCCCAGCGAAAGCTTTGACGCCATCTTCGTCGGCTACGGCCTCCGCAACTTTCCCAACCTCGCCGCGGCCTTGACCGAGATGCGCCGCGTCCTGAGGCCCGGCGGAAAGCTTGTGAGCCTGGACTTCTTCCTCCCCGGCAACCCTTTGTTCCGGCCCCTCTACCTTGGCTACCTCTATCTGCAGGGCTGGATCTGGGGTCTGCTTCTGCACGGTCGCCCGCGCATCTACACTTACATTCCCGACTCCATTTCGAGTTTCGTCTCCATCGCGGGCTACAGCGAGATGCTGCACCAAGCAGGGTATTCGTTGGTGGACTCGAACGGCTTCATCCTCGGCGGCATCGGCGTTCACTGGGCGGCGCGAACGTGAGGGAACCGTCACCGGCGCGCTCGAAACGGCAACCCGGATAAGGCTCCTCCAGCCGTGATACAGTAACAGCCGTCAGGAGAAAGCCAGCATGCAAATGAACACGTCGCGCAGAACCATTCTTTCTGGAGCGTTCGCCTCTATGGGTCTTGGCGCGTTCCAAAAAGCCGAGGCGGCCGCGCAGGCAACAAACTCCCCGGTCGCCGCCAGAGACAACCTCAAGATCACCAAACTGGAGACTTTCCTGGTGAGGCCGCGCTGGCTGTTTCTGAAAGTCCACACGGACGCCGGAATTACCGGGCTTGGCGAGCCGATCACCGAAGGGCGCGCCATCACCTGCCAGGCGGCGGTAAAGGAAATCGAGCCCTACCTCGTGGGCAAGGACCCGCGACGAGTCGTGCATCACTGGCAGGCCATCTACCGCCATGCCTTCTACCGCGGCGGCCCCATACTCACGAGCGCCCTGAGCGGCATCGACCAGGCGCTCTGGGACATCAAAGGCAAGGCTCTGGGAGTTCCCGTCTACGAACTGCTGGGCGGCCCGACCCGCGACCGGGTCCGGGTGTACGCTCACGCCCGGTCTCCGGAAGCAATGCGCGAGGCTCTCAAACAGGGCTTCACAGCGTTCAAGACCGGGCCCGCCAAGCGGCGGCCGGCGCGCTATGTCGAGACCCCCGCCCAAGTCGCCTACGCGGCCGAGAGGTTCAAGGAACTGCGCGATATCGTCGGCGAGGACGTCGACATCGGCGTGGATTTTCACGGCGCCATCAGTCCCGCCACGGCGAAGCTGCTGATCAAGGCCCTCGAACCGTACAACCCCATGTTCATCGAAGAGCCGTGCCAGGCGCAGAATCACGACGTCATGGCCGACATCGCCCGCGGCACCCACCTGCCCATCGCCACCGGCGAGCGCGTCTTCACCAAATGGGGCTTCCGGCGGGTGCTGGAAACCGGCGCGGCGACAATCCTGCAGCCGGACCTTTGCCACGCCGGCGGAATCACGGAATGCCGATTGATCGCGGGCATGGCCGAAGCCTATTACGCGGCCATCGCGCCGCACAATCCGCTCGGTCCGATCTCGCTCGCAGCGGGCGTCCAACTCGCCGCGGCCATACCAAACTTCCTCATCCAGGAACAGGTATCTCTCGGCGAAGGCTACATCAAGAAACCCTTCACCGTCCGCGAAGGCTACCTTGACCTGCCCACCGGTCCCGGACTCGGCATCGAACTCGACGAGGACGCCTTGGCGGACAAGATTGGACACGACTGGCAAAATCCCATGACCTACGACGCCGACGACGGCAGTGTCGTCGATTGGTAAAACGAAGAACAGGTCCAGTTCTCACTTTCTGTACTAATCCGTATTCCCTTGCCGATATGGGTATTTGAGCGAGGGTGTGTTTTGAGTCTGACTGCTGAGCTGTCTCTCCGACCACCAGCTTTGCGGGATGTGCCAACCTTCCCGCCGGTGGCAGCACGGCTAATGCGGCTGGTATCCGAAGACGAGGGTTCGTTTTCCTATAAGGATGTGGCCGATCTCATCCGGGCCGACGTCGGCTTTTCGGTCGAGGTGCTGCGCCTTGCCAACTCCCCGGTCTTTGGCTTCCGCTACGAAATCCGCGACATCCCGCACGCGATTGCGGTCCTGGGAATCAATCGTTTGCGGGCCATCACCACCACGCTCGCCATGAAGGAAATTCTCATGAAAAGCCGCCGGAGCGACGCAGTCCAGCGGTCCTGGCGACACAATCTCGCCACCGCGCTTGCCTGCGAAATCATCGCCGGCGCGTTCTGGATAGAAAGCGGGCTCGGCTACACCGCCGGACTGCTGCACGATGTCGGACTCCTCGCGCTGGTCGCCGCCAACACCGACACCTACGCCGGCCTCATCAACTCGGCAGTTCCCGAGATTGAGGACTTCCTGCGGCGGGAGCGGGAACTGGTGGGAATCAATCACTGCCAGGCCGGCCACTGGCTGCTCACCGATTGGGACCTCCCCGAGGAATTCCGCGTCGTCGCCGCGAATCACCATGGCCAGCTCGACGAAGCGGAATCGGATGTGGTGAGACTCGTCTCAATCGGCTGTACCGCCGCTACCATGGCCGGCTTTCCGGTGACCACCCATGAAACTGTCTGGCAGCCAGAGCAGGTGATCCGGCTACTCCCCGAAAAGGTGCAGCCCCGATACCGCGAAAAACTCGCGGACTTCCCCCTGGAAGTGGCAACGAAAATCAACTCGTTCGATTGTGATTTCCTCACCTGAACCAGCCGCTCGGCGGCCAGCCGCCCTTGACAGCCCTATGAGAGGAGTTCTCTACTAAACCAAAGGGACCCCTGGATGGGTATTTCATCAACCAACTTTCACACCGTCAACCTGAATCTCAATGTCCGCGGGCTGTATCCGTCCGCCACGCTGGCCATCAACGAGAAATCGAACGAGTTGAAGCGGCAGGGACGCAAGGTCTACAAGCTCGGCCTCGGCCAATCTCCGTTTCCCGTGGCTCTGCCCGTGGTGGAGGCGCTCCGCGCCCACGCCTTTCAGAAGGACTATCTGCCCGTAAAGGGGCTGCCGGAACTGCGCAATGCCGTCGCCGAGTACCATGGGCAGCTTCAGCAGATAGCCCGTACCGGTGAGGATGTGCTGGTGGGGCCGGGATCGAAGGAACTGATGTTCATTCTCCAACTCGTCTACTATGGCGATTTGCTGATTCCCACCCCGAGTTGGGTCTCCTACGCCCCGCAGGCGCAGATTATCGGACGCAGGGTTACTTGGCTGCCGACCATCAAGAGCAACGGCTGGCGGCTGATGCCCGACGAGCTCGACCGGCTCTGCCGGGCGGATCCGGATCGTCCCCGGATCGTCATTCTCAACTACCCCAACAATCCCACTGGACTCACTTACAGCGAAGCCGAGCTGCAGGCTCTCGCCGCCGTCGCCCGCAAGTACAAGGTGATCCTGCTCTCCGATGAAATCTATGGCGAGCTACATCATTACGGGGAGCATATCTCCATCGCCCACTACTACCCCGAAGGCACCATTATTTCGGGAGGCTTGAGCAAGTGGTGCGGCGCCGGCGGCTGGCGGCTTGGAACCTTCACGTTTCCCGCGGGCCTGCGCTGGCTGCTGGATTCGATGGCGGTGGTGGCAAGCGAAACCTTCACTTCCACCAGCGCACCGATTCAGTACGCGGCGGTTCGCGCCTTCCAAGGCGGCAGCGAAATTGAGCATTACCTCATGCACGCCCGCCGCATTCTGCGGTCGCTGGGGCAGCTTTGCGCCCGCCGCTTGCAATCGGCCGGCATCGATGTGCACGCACCCGAAGGAGCCTTCTATCTCTTCCCCGACTTCACCCCGCACACCCCGGAGCTGAATCGCCGCGGCATTAGTACAAGCCGCGACTTCTGCACCACACTGCTCGAGGAGACCGGCGTGGCTCTGCTGCCCGGTAGCGATTTTGGCCGGCCGGTCGAGGAATATACCGCCCGGCTCGCTTACGTCGATTTCGCCGGTTCTCACGCCC
The DNA here is from genome assembly GCA_964468205.1 of uncultured Solibacteraceae bacterium. Taxonomy (GTDB): domain Bacteria; phylum Acidobacteriota; class Terriglobia; order Bryobacterales; family Bryobacteraceae; genus CAWELS01. Next base: position 51,947 of record CAYXVG010000022.1, read on the forward strand.
TCAGCATCGCCGAGGCCATGCCGCCGGACCGGGAGTTGGATGACCACTTCCTCACGCTGCATTGCGGCAAGGTTCTCGAAGCGGTCGAGGTCCTCTGCGACTGGCTACAATAATAGGTCCAATGACGGAACCCGTATGGAAAGCGTCCGCGGAGCAGGTCAACCGCGCGAACATGACGGCCTTCCTCGCCATGGTGCGCGAGCAAATCGATCCCGGCGTATCGGGCTATCCGGAGCTCTACCGCTGGTCCGTCGAAAACCCCGGACAGTTCTGGCCCGCCGTGTGGGACTTCTGCGGCGTCGGCGGTTCCCGCACCGCAGCCGCTCTTGAAAACCCGGATAGCATGCCCGGCGCCTCCTGGTTTCCCGGAGCCCGGCTCAATTTCGCCGATAACCTCATGCGGCGCCGCGACGCCGGCGAGGCCATCGTCTTCTGGAACGAGCATGGCCGGCAGCGGTCATTGAGCTTTCATGAAATCCACCAGCAGGCGGCCGGGCTCGCCGCCGCCTTTCGCAACTGGGGCGTCACGCCGGGTGATCGCGTGGCCGGTTATCTTCCCAACCTGCCCGAAACCGTGATCGCCATGCTCGCCGCCACCTCTGTCGGCGCCATCTGGACCTCTTGCTCGCCAGACTTCGGCATCAGCGGTGTAATGGACCGCTTCGGTCAGACCAAACCGCGCGTCCTCATCGCCGCCTCGAGCTACCGTTATAATGGCAAGCTTCACTCGTATCTCGACAAAGTGCGCGGCGTCGTGGCCGGCGTCGAAACCATCGAACGTACCATCATGGTTCCGTATCTGGATGCGCAGGAACCCGCCGGTCTGCCGCCGAACGCCGTACCGTGGGAGGAAGCCGCCGGCGGCGGAGCCCTCATGGCGTACGAGCAGTTTCCCTTCGATCATCCCGTCTATATCCTCTATTCTTCGGGCACCACCGGCAAGCCGAAGTGCATCGTTCATGGAGCGGGCGGCACACTGCTGCAACACTTGAAGGAACTCGCCCTACACACTGATTTGAAAAGTGGAGACCGCATCGTCTACTTCACCACCTGCGGCTGGATGATGTGGAACTGGCTTGTCTCGTCCCTGGCCATTGGCGCCACCATTGTCCTCTACGACGGGTCGCCGGTCCATCCCGCCGCGGATATCCTCTGGGATCTTGCCGAAGCCGAGCGCGTCAACGTCTTCGGCACGAGCGCAAAGTACATCTCCGCTCTGGAAAAAACCGGCGCCACGCCGCGGCGGTCACACCGTCTGGACGCTCTCCGCACCATCCTCTCGACGGGTTCCCCCCTGGCGCCCGAGAGCTTTGATTACGTCTACGCCAGCGTCAAGCCCGATGTCTGCCTGTCCTCCATATCCGGCGGCACCGACATCGTCTCGTGCTTCGCCCTCGGCAACCCGATAGGACCCGTCTACCGCGGGGAGTTGCAAACGCGCGGCCTCGGCATGGCGGTCGAGATCTTTGACGAACACGGCTCCTCGCTCGACAGCGAACCTGGCGAACTCGTCTGCACTAGGCCGTTTCCGAGCATGCCGGTGCGCTTCTGGAACGACCCGGACGGCAGCACATACCGACAGGCCTACTTCGAGCGGTTCCCGAACGTGTGGCGCCACGGCGACTGGGCCCGCCTCACCCCGGGCGGCGGCCTTGTCATCTATGGACGGTCGGACGCTGTGCTGAACCCCGGTGGAGTCCGCATCGGAACCGCCGAGATCTACCGCATCGTCGAGCAGATCCCGGAGGTCGCCGAGAGCATCGTCATCGGACAGGAATGGCAGGCCGACACCCGCGTCATACTCTTCGTGAAGCTTCGCCCCGGCGTGGCCCTGGATGACGATCTGCAAAGCCGGATCCGAAAGCGCATTCGCGAGGCGGCCTCTCCCCGCCACGTCCCCGCGAAAATCCTCGCCGTCGCCGATATCCCCCGCACTGTGAACAACAAGATCACCGAGCTTGCGGTCCGCGACGTGGTCCACGGCCGGCCCGTCCGCAACACCGAAGCGCTTCTCAACCCGGACGCGCTCGACCTCTACCGCAACCTCAAGGAACTGCAAGAACCATAGGCGGCAAGCGGAACAATTCACCGGCTCGCTGATCGGCGTTGACGCGCCACCCTATCTCTCCCCCCACTTCAGCTTTTGCCGCAGCACATCGAAAAATTTCATCCGCGGCGGCCGGACTAGCCGGATTGTCGCCTCTGAACTGCGGCATACAATCTCATCGTGCTGCTTCAGTGGCTCTCCCACCTGGCCGTCAATCGTCAGAAACGAGGCATCGTCTTTCGCGTGGACCGTCAGCCGGATAGTCCTGTCCGCCGGCACGACAACCGGTCTGTTGGTCAGCGTGTGCGGGCAGATCGGAGTGATTACGAGCGCTTCGACCGTTGGGAAGATAATCGGTCCGCCGGCCGATAGCGAGTAGGCCGTGGATCCGGTCGGTGTCGAGATAATCAGACCATCCGCCTTGTAGTCGCAAACAAGCTGATCATCTACGTGAGTCTGAATGTCGATCATCCGCGCGATGTCCGTCTTGTCCACTACTACGTCATTCAACGCCCGGTAGCAGCAGCGCTGCCTCCCATCCCGGAGAAGCTCGCACTCCAGCAGCCGCCGCCGTCCGATGTGGTGCTCTCCCGCAAGCGCGCGCTCGAGTTCCGGGTAGAGCTCGTCCACGGTGATCGCCGTCAGGAAGCCGAGACCGCCCAGGTTTACAGCAAACAACGGCACGTCCCGGTCACCGATCGCCCGCACCGCCGATAGTAGAGTGCCGTCGCCACCCAGCAACAGCACCATATCGGCGCCTTCTGGGACCAGAACCCGCGGGAATCCCGCCAAGCCCGGCACATAATCGGCCGTCTCTTCATCGCAGCGCGCTGTAATTCCACGCTCGCCAAGCCAGCACAGAAGTTCGGGAACCACCGTGTGGGCACGGTCCACTCCCGGCTTTGTGATGATTCCGACAGTCTTAACGTCTTGCATAGAGGAGAAACTCCCGGTTCCCTTCAGCTCCCGTAATCGGACTCTCCATCAATCTCGTTTCAAACCCGTATGATTCCACGGCCTCCCGCACCTTGCGGCACGCCGATTCGTGCAGGGCTGGATCGCGCACAATGCCGCCCTTTCCCACCTGCTCACGGCCCACTTCGAACTGTGGTTTCACGAGTATAACCATTTCCGCGCGCTCTGCGAGCAGCGCCGGCAGCACCGGTAGTATAAGGGTGACGGAGATGAAGCTCACATCGCACACCAGAAGGCTGGCCCGCTCGCCTATCTCCTCCGGCCTCAGGTAGCGCGCATTGCACTTCTCATGCAGGACAACCCGCTCGTCGGTCCTCAGTTTCCAGGCAATCTGCCCGGCGCCTGTATCAACCGCATGGACCCGCGCGGCGCCGCGCTGCAGAAGGCAGTCAGTGAACCCCCCGGTGGAGGCGCCGATGTCGACACAGACCTTCCCGGCGGCATCGATCCCGAAGCGCTCCAACGCACCCTCCAGCTTGTAGCCGCCCCGGCTAACGTACTTGAGCGCCTCGGCGACATCGAGGCGTGCTCCTTCTTCCACGGAGTGCCCCGCCTTGGTGAGCTTCTGGCCATCCACCGTGACCTTCCCGGCCAGGATGAGCGCTTTGGCCTTCTCGCGGGACTCGACGAGACCCCGCTCGACGAGGAGTTGGTCGATCCGCCGCTTCGGCATGCGAGACGATCAGTTCTTCCGCTGGACGATGAAGTCCGCTAGCTCCCGCAGGATGCGGGCCCGGTCGTCGAAGAGCGACAGCGCCTCGTGGCACCGGAACCGCTCCTCCTCGGCCATCTCGTGCGACCTCTCGAGTCCGTAGACGGCGGGAAACGTGATCTTCTGCTGTTCCGCATCCTTCCCGGCCGTCTTGCCTAATTCGTCGGAAGACCGCTCAACATCCAGGATGTCGTCAACAATCTGGAAAGCCAATCCGGCGTGCTCGCCGTAGCGCGAAAGAGCTTCCAACTGCTCCGCGTTCGCGCCGGCGTAGATGGCGCCCATGCGAAGGCTGGCCCGCAACAGCGCGCCCGTTTTGGCACGGTGGATGGTTTCCAGCAGTGCGGCCGTCGGAATCTGTCCTTCACCTTCCAGGTCATGGACCTGGCCCGCGATCATCCCGTGCACGGTTCCAGCGGCGGTGGAAAGCTCCTCGACGAGGTTTATCCTGCGGTCGGCGTCGATTCTGTCCAGCCGCGAAAGGACCCCGAAAGCCAGCGTCAGCAGCGAGTCGCCGGCCAGGATTGCCATCGCCTCTCCAAACACCTTGTGCGACGTGGGCCTTCCGCGCCGCAGGTCGTCGTTATCGAGCGCCGGCAAGTCATCGTGGATCAGCGAGTAGGTGTGAATTAGTTCCAGGGAACAGGCCGCGTCCTCGACACCCGGACAATCCTCGCTAATAACCTCCGCCGCCGCGATACACAGCACGGGACGAACCCGTTTCCCGCCGGCAAACAGGCTGTAGCGCATCGCCCTGTGGATGGTCTCCGGCGGTATGTCCTCCCCCGGGACCCACCGGTCGAGCGCACGGTCCACCACTCCCCGCTGCCGAGCCAAGTACCCGGCCAGAGTGGTTGGATTCATCACGGAATCAGGAGTTTTCAGGCTCAAAGGGCTGTGCCTCCACCCGGTCATCCTTCTTGATGAGGATTTCCACCTTCCGCTCCGCTTCTTCAAGCTGCTTGCGGCAAGCTTCGCTCAGCTTGACTCCCTGCTCGAAGCGTTCGAGCGCCTCTTCAAGCGGCAAATCCCCGCCTTCCAGCTCCTTGACCACGGCTTCCAACTCGTTGAGACTCTCCTCAAAACTCTTCACCGGCTTTGTCTCGTTCGCCATCGCTTCATTCTATCCCAGGGCCGCGGGAGCGCATGGCTGCGAGGCAGGAAAGCACTGTCTCACTCGAACTCGATTATTCGCACCACGCCCAGCGTGCCCAGCTCAGGGTCGTCCTTCGGCTCAAACTCCAGGACAACCGGGATGAGTTCCCGTTGATCGCACTTCAACTCGGCTGCGACGCCGTCCGTACCCGTAACGATCACACTCTTCGGATCGTATATAGCGAAGCTGTACTTCTTGCCGCCCGCGAATACGTTGAGCCGGGCGCGCTGGCCGAAACAATCCACTGACTGGAGGCTGCCCTCGATGCGAATCATCCGCGCCTCGCGCGGAGAAAGCTCCGCGCTCCCATCGCCGGTCCCGGCTGGATCCCTTGTCAGCTTTGGACGGCCTTCCGTCTCCGGCGCCGGAGCCGGGGTGGCGGCCTGCCACTCCTCAGCCGGCGGTTGTGCAACCGGTACCGGATCAGGCGGCACATGACCCCGCGCGGCCGTTTCGTATTGCTGAACCTGGTTGAAATATTGGAGCAGCCCGTCCACCAAGCTGATTTCTTCTGGTGTTTTCGCGTATTGCTTGGCCCGGTTGGCGGCCGCCATCGCCTTTTCACGGTCACCGCTGCCTTGGTAGGCCACCGCAAGGTCGTGGAACCACACCACGGCGCGGTCACTGGCGATCGACTTGATCTGCGAGAACTGCCGCACCGCTTCATCATAGTTGCGCTCGCGCAACCAGCACTGGCCAAGCCCGATCCGCGCCTCCTTGTATTCCGGCCGCAGCTCGACCGCCTTGGCGAGAAGCGGAATGAGTTCCTTCTCCGCAGCGCCTGCCTCGCGCCGGAGCATCGCATAGTCGAAATACAGACGGGCACTGCCGCTGCCCAACTCCACGGCCCGCCCAAAGTGCCGCCGAGCCGCGTCGTCGTCGCCCGCAATCCAGTGCCGGTAGCCCAACGCCTCTTCCCCCAGTGGATCGTCCGGCCGCTGCGCCACGTAAACCGCAAACCGCCGGTCAGCCTCCTCGGTCTTCCCGATGCGGGCGAGAATCTTCCCCTGCAACAGTTCCACATCCAGCGGATCCGCCACCTCAACCGCAGGTTCTTCCGCGGACTTTTCGAGCTTGATTGGGAATACCGCCACCCGCAACTGGCCGCGTTCGTAAGCCTTGAGATCCCGCTCCACCTCGCTCAGGCTCTTTCCATACGCGGTGGCGAAGGCGTCGGCTGCGCTGGCTCCGCCGAGAAGCGCCCGCAGGCACTCGCTGAACTTCGGCCGGTAGTCCTCCGACAGGTTGAGCATGTGCGTCAGAAACCAGCTCTGGGCGTAGAAAATGCCTGCTTCCTCGCCGTCATTGTAGATGGAGGAATCATGGTCAACCGTGGTCAGCGTTTCCAGCGGAAGCCAGCCCCGCCGCTGCAGCGAAACCACCCGGCCGGGGATCATATTCCCCACCAGCACATTTTTCCCTTGTGGCGCGAGATTCGAGTAGAGTTCCGCCAGGCCCTCGTTCAGCCAGAGCGGGATCTCAATACCGGAACGAGCCACTAGTAGGTGTACGAATTCATGAATCGCCGTTTCTTCCTGCTCCGGACCAGTGCCGCCAATCACGATGTGGTCGCGGTCCCGCCCTTTCAAAAAGAAGGCCTCGGACTGCCGGTGCCGCTGGAACGGCCGGAACTCTTTCGGCGACCGGAAGGCGACGATCACAACCCGGCCGCTCTCTGCCTGCTCTGTCTTCATTACCTGCAGGAAGAAACTCCGCACCCGCTCGAAATGCAGAATCGTCCGCCGGCCAGCTCCTTCGCCGCCCGATGTGTAGAGCTCAAAATTCGGCGTTGTCAGCTTATACCAGTCGCGGGCCGCCAATCCGGACTCAAATGGGAGGAATATTGAGAGCAGGACGATGAAGTACCGCATGGTTTACTGGATAAGTATACCCGAATATCGTTCATGTACGGTGAATTTCTTGCCTTACACCGTCCGCTGCCGGGTGGTAGTCTGATTCCCATGCGCATTGTCGATTTGAGCGTGCCGCTCGATAATGACTCTTCCTGGGCGCCGTGGTGGGCCAGGAATCGTGTGAGACGGCAAAGCCATCGTTTCGGGTGTTTCGCCATACGCCTGTTATTTGGGCTTGGTAGCCGCTATCTCAGAACAGGTCTTGGATGGGCGAACGACGAAATCAAACTCTCCACCCACGGCACGACGCATGTCGACGCTCCCTGGCACTATGGCCCGACTTGCGAGGGGAAACCTGCCCGCACCATCGACCAAATGCCCCTCGATTGGTTCCACGGGCCTGGCGTCGTCCTGGACATCTCACATCTGGATACCAACGCCGCCGCCTCAGTCAGCGACCTCGAAGCCGCGCTGGCCCAAGCACGACACCAAATCTGGCCCGGAGATATTGTGCTCATTCGGACCGGTAATGACCGCCTCTTCGGCCGGTACGAGTACTTCGACACGGGTCCCGGCGTGAGCGCCGAAGCGACCCGTTGGCTCATCGGCAAGGGGATCCGCGTCATGGGAATCGACTCCTGGGGCTGGGACGCGCCACTGCGCCACCAGGCGAAAATTGCAAAACAAACCCAACGTCGCGATCTTTTCTGGGAAGCCCACTTCGTTGGAATCGACCGGGAATACTGCCACATGGAGCGTCTCGGAAACCTCGGCGCCCTGCCGCCGGCCGGCTTCACGGTCTGCGCCTTCCCGCTTAAGGTGAAGGGCGGCTCGGCCGGACCGGCCCGAGTTGTTGCTATCCTCGATTCGGAATGAAGCTTGTCACCTTTCTGCCTCCCGGGACGGCGCAGCCCCATGTCGGCGTTCTGGTCAACGATGGCCGGTCGGTCCTCGACCTCGACGACGCCGCGCGCACTCTCGAGGAATCTCCCGACCCCCACTTCTCCTCGATGTTGACACTTCTCGCCGGTGGAGCCGCCGCCATGGATCACGCGCTCAGGCTCCGCGAAGGTGTCATCGAGGGACTTACCCGCGCCGTCGAGACCGTGCAACTCCTCGCCCCGGTTCCGCGCCCGCTTTCCATCCGCGACTGCATGGCCTTCGAGAAGCACATCGTGCAAGCCACCCGCACCGTCGTGAAGTGGCGATTCCCGCCGGCCGCCTGGCTTGATTCTCTCTCCGGCGGACGGCTCATTCGCCCGCCGAAAGTCTGGTACGAGCGGCCGGTTTACTACAAGGGCAACCCCGGATCCGTCGTGGGCCCCGAGGCCGACATCCGCTGGCCGTCGTTCACCGGGAAGCTCGACTTCGAACTCGAATTCGGCGTCTTCATCGGCCGCGAGGGCCGCGACATCTCGGCCGAGGACGCTCCCGTCTACATCGCAGGCTACACTATCTTCAACGATTTCTCCGCCCGCGACATCCAGCTTCGCGAGATGCAGGGCCGCCTCGGTCCCGCAAAGGGAAAGGACTTCGATACCGGCAACGCCATGGGGCCCTGGCTGGTAACGCCAGACGAGATTCCCGACCCGGCCAAGCTGCGAATGACCGCCCGCGTCAACGGCGAGGAGTGGACCAGCGCCTCCAGCGCTGATCTGCACTTCTCCATCGAAGAGATCATCGCCTACATCTCCCGTGACGAGACCCTCTACCCGGGCGACTTCATCGCCGCCGGCACTGCCCCGGGTGGCTGCGGACTGGAACTCGACCGCTGGCTGCAACCCGGCGACACGGTCGAACTCTCCGTCGAGGGCCTCGGTACGCTGCGCAACCGGATTTCCCGCGATCCCGCGTGATCCGCCTCGGCGTGTTATTGTCATCCTTATGCAAACCGGACTCGCCGCTCTTCTTCTTCTCGCAGCCTCGCTCTCCCCCGCATCGGGCGCATGGATTCCACTCTTCGATGGGCACAGCCTGGACGGTTGGCACATCGCTTGCCAACCTCAAGATAAGGGCAAGGAGTTCTGGACCGTGCGTGACGGAGCCATCACCGCGGACTCCCGCGGCCACGAAGGCCACAAGTACATCTGGCTCATTACCGATCGCGAGTTTGGCGACTTCGAACTCAAACTGAAGATCCGCGCCTACCGCGACTCAACCGGAAATAGCGGCGTCCAGGTGCGCAGCCGCTACGACCACGAGGCCGGCTGGCTCGACGGTCCCCAGGTTGACGTGCATCCCCCGGACCCATTCCGCGTTGGCCTCATCTACGATGAAACCCGCGAGACGAAACGTTGGATCCACCCGTCGATGCCCGACTGGAAGATCCAGGAGTCCGACGCCCCGCACGACTATACGTGGAAGTACGCCGATGAAGGCGACGGCTGGAACGACCTCCACATCGTCTGCCAGGGAACCCGCATCAAGACCGTACTCAACGGCAGCGTCATCACCGACAAGGACTTCGCCGGAATCCTCGACGACGCCAGTCACCAACGTCACAACGCCGGACTCCACGGTCATATCGCCCTGCAACTGCACAGCGGCGATCAACTTCACATACAGTACAAGGAAATCCAGCTCAAGGAGCTTCCGTAACCAACCACCCGAGAACCGTACCTGGCCACTAATCACAATCGGAAGCGCCTCCGCTCCACCATCCCTCGCCGGCATCACGCAATCTTCACAGCCGATGCGCCAGAATAGAGGAGAAAGGAATCGGAATCGGAACTGATTATGTCTATCCGCGACGAAGACGCGTTGGAGTATCATTCATCCTACCCGCCCGGCAAACTCTCCACCGTTCCCACCAAACCCTGCCGCACGCAGCGTGACTTGAGCTTGGCCTATAGTCCCGGCGTGGCCGTGCCCTGCATGGCGATCCACCACAATCCCGCCGACGTCTACAAGTACACCAACAAGGGCAACCTCGTCGCAGTGGTCTCCAACGGCTCCGCAGTGCTTGGCCTAGGCAATATCGGCGCCGCCGCCGGCAAGCCCGTTATGGAGGGCAAGGGCGTCCTGTTCAAGCGCTTTGCCGACATCGATGTTTACGACATCGAACTCGACACGCAAGAGCCCAAGGAGATCATCCGCGCCTGCCAACTCCTCGAGCCCACCTTCGGCGGCATCAACCTGGAAGACATCAAGGCCCCCGGCTGCTTCGAGATCGAGGAAGAGCTGCGGAAGACGATGAAGATCCCGGTCTTCCACGACGATCAGCACGGTACCGCGATCATTTCCGGCGCCGCCCTGCTGAACGCGGTTGAGGTTGCGGGGAAGAAGCTGGAAGAGATCAGAATCGTCATCAACGGCGCCGGCGCTAGCGGCATCTCCTGCGCCCTGCATTACTGCAATCTCGGAGTGAAGCGCGAAAACATCCTCATGTGCGACTCCAAGGGCGTCATCTACGAGGGCCGGCAGGAGGGGATGAACAAATACAAGGCCCGTTTCGCGCTGCCGACAGAAAAGCGCACCCTCGCCGAGGCCATCGAGGGCGCCGATGTCTTTTTCGGTCTGTCGGTCGGCGATTGCGTCACGGCGGAGATGCTGATGTCGATGGCCGAAAACCCAATTGTCTTCGCATTGGCGAACCCGGACCCGGAGATACCTTATGACCTCGCCATCCAGACCCGCGGCGACGTCATCATGGCCACCGGCCGCTCCGACTTTCCGAACCAGGTCAACAACGTGCTCGGTTTTCCGTTTATCTTTCGCGGCGCCCTCGACGTGCGCGCCACGGCGATTAACGAGGCGATGAAGCTCGCCGCCACGCGCGCATTGGCCGCCCTCGCCAAGGAAGATGTGCCGGACTCGGTCCGCCGCGCCTACGGTGTCGAGGACATGGAGTTCGGCCGCGAATACATCATCCCGAAACCGTTTGACCACCGGGTGCTCATCTGGGTGGCCTCGGCCGTCGCGAAGGCGGCGATCGACAGCGGCGTCGCGCAGAAGCCGATTAATATCGACCACTACCGCGAACAACTCGAAAAGCGCCTCGGCAAAGCCCACGAGGTCATGCGGATCATGATCCACAAGGCGCAACGGCAGCCCAAACGCGTCGTCTTCCCCGAAGGCGAGGAAGACAAGATCCTCCGCGCCTGCCAGATCCTCATTGACGAGCGCATCGCCGAACCAATCTTGATCGGCGACAAGAACGTCATTGAATTGAAGATGGAGACTCTCCACCTCAGCCTGCCGGGCGTTCAAATCATTAGTCCACACGGCTTCTCCCGCCTCGCCGACTACACCGAAGGGTTCTACACGCTGCGCCAACGCAAAGGAGTTACCAGGTCGGAGGCCGAGGAACTCATTTTAAGCCCGATGATTCTCGGCTCGATGATGCTCCGGATGGGCGATGCCGACGCTCTGATTGCCGGCTTGAGCATGCACTACCCGGATACGCTCCGTCCCGCGCTGCAAGTGATCCCGGTCCGCGAAGGGCTCAAAAACGTCTCGGGCATGTATATGTTGATCACGCCAAACGGACGGAGCTATTTCCTGGCCGACACCACGGTGAATATCGATCCGACGCCCGAGGATCTGGCCGAAATCGCCATCCTTACGGCTCAGACGGCCAGCGGCTTCAACGTGGCGCCGCGCGTCGCCATGCTCTCCTTCTCGAACTTCGGCAGCGTACGGCACCCGCGTTCCGAGAAGGTCCGGAGGGCGGTTGAGATTCTGCGTGAAAAGCAGCCCGGACTGATGGTGGACGGCGAAATGCAGGCCGATACGGCGGTAGTTCCCCGCATCATCGAAGAGCGCTACCCATTCAGCACCCTCAAAGGCGGCGCCAACGTGCTGATCTTTCCAGATCTTGAATCCGGCAATATCGCCTACAAACTGATTCAACGGATCGGCGGCGCGGAAGCGATTGGTCCCATTCTGATGGGCTTCTCGAAACCGATCCATGTACTACAACGGGGCGACGAAGTGAGCGACATCGTCAACATGACCGCGATCGCGGTGGTGGACGCCCAGGAAGCCGCCGCCATTAAAGAGCGGCGCTTCTGAGCAGGAGCGGGGAGGACCCTTTGAACCCAGGACGGGGCTTCCGCCCCGTTAAGCCACGGGCAACTCGATTATCTCGCCGACTGGCCCCGGACCGTAGTTGTACAGGGCTTCGTTGACGCTCAGCCCAGCCACTTCAATCTTGCTCAGGTCCGCGGTTCCGATCCCCACCTTCTCGGCGAGTAACAGCGTGTTGTCTCCGCGGACGAATGGCTTTGTTTCCCGGCCGGCCCGCGGGTCATAACCCATTACCGCGGTGCAAATCGTGTCTGTGCAGACCGGATTCCTGCCCACCAGCACCAGCCCGGGCTTGATGATCTGCACCCCTTTGTTCCAGGCGCCTTCACCGCCCCGAATGGACTCGATGCCGTCGACGATCGACAGGTCGATCGGCCGGACACCTACCAAGTCGGCCGTCACCCGCGGCACGCGGTAGCCGGCATCCCGCGGTGACTCCGGATTCAATTCCTCCGGCACGCCCTTGGCCGGCTTTCCCGTACCCGAGTGGCAGACCTTCGGCCGCTCCTGCGTAGCGTTCTCGTTGCCGTCCGGATAGGCGTCCCCGCCATAGAGCGAGCAGGGCGTCAGGCCGAAGTTGTTCTTGAGCGCCATCGTGACTCCGGCGATCCAGTGGTTCTTCAACTTCGACATCGAAACGTAGACATCGCAATCCACATACGAGTGGTTCAGATCATAGGCCGGGAAGATATAGCCGCCCCACGGCACCTGCACGCGCTCGTACTTCGCGCTCTTGCCGATGTTGTTCGTGTTCTCCCACTCTACCTTGCAACCGACATTGTTGATCGCCTCGACGTCGAGCCCGTAGCGGGCCCAGAGATCCATATCCTGGCGGCACGGGAAGAAGCTCTCGAGCATCCGGATGCGCTTTGCTCCATTGTTGGCCAGCAGCGTGGCTACCGCCAGCACCGTATCGGGATGATTGCGGTACGGCAGGTCCGGCCGCTCCGGAAAGCGGGCCGGATTCCCGGTGAGATTTAGCTTCACCGCTACCGTCTTGCCGCGTACCAACGAACCGATCCCGCCGATCTGATCGACGGTGGTGTTCAAGGCCTGCTCAAACTCTCGCCCGAAGCTCCGGCACCGGGCAATCGCCACCGGCGACGACGGCGCCTCTTTCGCCCAGACGTTGCCAACGGCTGCCGCGCCCGCGCCAAGCATCAATTCTCTACGGCTAAGCTTCATGGTGGAATCTCCCTCTTCCGGTACAGTATCACGATTCGCCGCGGCCCCGGGAAACTTCCAAACAGGAAGACTATGCGAGAGAAATGATTACCGGATTGGACGGTTCGCCATCCACGATCACCTGCACCGTCACCTCACCCTGCCCCGCGAGCGAGCGAGGCAGCCGGACGTTCACCTGATCGAGGCCGTCGTACTGCGATTGCGCCCCCGCGAAGAGGATCTCCAGCGGCTGCCCGCCGATGCGCACCTCTACCCCCGCCGGAGAACTCAGGCGGCCCATCCCCGTAAGAAACAGAACCAGCACGGAGACGTCGCCTTCGGCTCCCAGGCCAACCGCGGCTGGCTGGCAGGAAACAATCTCCGGCCCGGCCGAGCAGGCGAAAACGAGATCCGTGTATTGATCCGGCCCGCTTTGCCGCACCACGTAGGCCGCCGCGACGCCGCGCCCTGAGCCATCCGCCGTGAACACGGCTGGCGCGACAGCGTAGATCCGCTCGGTGGAAGCGAGCCTTCGCCCATCCTCGGTGGTAAGCGTCACTGTCGCCGGGCCGGGAACCAGCAGTTCATCGAGCACCGCATTGGCCTGCCCCGGAGACGCGAACAACATGCGCGCCGGGCGTGTGACACCGGCGCTATCGGTGACGTCGATCGCAACGCCGTTCAGATCCAACTGCCCCCGTGCTTCGGCGACGCGGATTTGCGTGGCGATCCCCTTTCCCCAGGCGGAGAAGATGGAACCCGGCGCCAGCATCCCCGTACCCGAGGCGGCGGAATAGGCCGCCAGTTCCGCGCCGGGAACTTCCACCGGCTGGCCTAACGGTCCGGGTCCAAAGTCGAATTTCGCTTCCTCCAAACTGAGCCCGGCAATTTCGATCTGCGCCAAGTCGGCCGACCCCAACCCGGCCGCCTCCGCCAGCAGCAGATGGTTCGCCGCGCCCCCGTAGTTGGAACGCGCCGCGAAGGGAGGGGTTCCCTGTTCGGCGCGCGGGTCGTAGCCCATCACCGCGGCGCCGGCCGCATCCGCGCCGGTAGCGTTCCGGCCCACCAGCAGCACTCCCGGCTTCACCCATTGCACCCCGGGATTCCACGGACCCTCCCCGCCCCGTATGGTCTCGATGCCGTCAATGATCGAAAGGTCGATCGGACGCGCGGCGCACAAGTCGGCGATGATGCGCGGAATCCGGTACCCCGGCTCGCGCGGGCTTCCGGGATCCAATTCCCGAGGAACATCCTGGGCGATCGGCGTTGTCCCGTTGTGCAGCGTCTCCCCTCGGTACTTCTTCGGCGCCTCATTTCCACCCGGACCTGCATCGCCCCCATAGAGAGACGCCGGTGTGATGCCGAAGTTGTTCTTCAGCCCCATCGTTACGCCCGCGAGCCAGTGGTTCTTCAGCTTCGAGAGCGAGACGTAGACGTCGCAGTCGCGGTATGAGTGGTTCAGGTCGAAGGCCGGAAAGAGATATCCCCCGTGCGGGACCGTCATCCGAGCGTACCCCGCGCCTTGGCCCATGTGGTTCGTGTTCTCCCACTCCACCGGACAACCGCAATTGTTGATCGCGTGGATATCCAGCCCGTAAGCGGCCCAGTACTCGAGCTCCTGCGTCACCGGGAAGAACCCTTCGATAATGCGAATGCGCTTGGCTCCGTTCCGGGCAATGAGCGTGGCCACCGCCAGCAGCGTGTCCGGATCCGTGCGAAACGGCATCTCCCGGCGCGGCGGGACAGACTGCGCGCTTCCGGTCAGGTTCGGCTTGATTGCGACCGTCTTGCCCCGCACCAGGTCGCCGATTCCGCCAATCGCGTCAAGACAGCCCTCCAGCGCGAGCTCAAACTCGCGCCCGAAGCTGCGGCAACGGGCGATAGCGACGGGAGAGGGGGCCGGCGACTGAGCGACTAGCCGTGGCCTCAGCGAGGACCCTGCGAGCGCGCCGCCGGCCGCCTGCAGGAGGTGGCGCCGCGAAAGCGCCGGGGTGTGAGCCATACGAAGAATACCTTCGAAGCCAGAATATCATGCCACTCCCCGTCCGACTCGCAGTCTCACGCCCGGCGCTACCCCCGCCAGCAACCGCTCCGTCGCGCCCCGGTGACTGATCATCCCCGCCGACTCCACCAGCGCCGCGTTGGTGATACGGGCCTCGGGATCCCGGATATTCTTCACCGCCAACGCCACCCCTAACGGAGTAACGCTCGGGTTAAACGCCGCATTCTCGGCATACGGGGCGGCGATCACCCGGCCCGGACCCACTTCGATCGCACAGCCGGCATAGGTCTTCGAGTACGGCGCGTAGCTGCGGCGGGCCGCATCCAAAGCGGTCTGGATCAATCCATCGTTGGTCTCAAGTTCGAGCCGGTGTACCGCCGAACTCATGAAACCGCCCTCGACTCCGAGATCGGCCGGTCCAAACGCGGCGGGAAGCAGTTCCGTTAGAAGTCGCCGTACCGGCGGCTCTCCCGGCGCGCCGGGGCTCCAGACCACCAGCCCGGCAGCGGTGGAAAGCTCCCACAGAAACTGCCGGCAGTAGCCGCACGGAGCGGCGGTTACGGCGATTGCCGCGACCCCGGTCTCCCCGGAGGTCCAGGCGTTAAAAACGGCGGCCTGCTCGGCGTGAATGGTCCCGTCGAGAGTCTCGCTGCCGAATTCGAGGTTCGCTCCGAGATAGAGCGCCGGCGTTCCTTCCGTATCCGGCATTCCAGCCGCAACGGCCCCGACGGAGAAACCCGAAACCGGCGCCGTCGCATAGCCGGCAGCGGTGAGTAGCAGATCCGTCATGAGCGATTCGAGCTTCCCGTCTCGCCGGTCGAGAAGCTCCCGCACCTGCGGCCGCTTCAGAATTCCACCCTGCGCCTTGAGCCTCTGCATCATCGAAGGTTGAGCCCGCCATCCACGGCGATCAACTGCCCCGTAATGAAGTTCGTTGCGTTCAGGAAGTACAGCACCGCGTCGGCAATCTCGTCCGCGGCGCCCGGGCGCTTGGCCGGAGTCGCCTTCACCATCCGGTGATGCTCTTCGGTCATGTCATCGAACGGAATGACGCCCGGCGCCACCGAGTTCACCGTGATGTCCGGCGCCAGCGCCTTCGCCAGCGCCTTCGTCATGTGGATGACGCCGGCCTTCGAGGCGCAGTAATGGGCGTGCATACCCCACGGCCGGATGCCGCCCAGCGAACTGATGTTCACAATGCGCCCGCCGCCGCATTGCCGCATCAGCTTGCCACCCTCCTTGCAGCAGAAAAACGTCGCCTTCAAGTTCACGGAATGGATGAAATCCCAGTCGGCTTCGGTCACATCGAACGGATGGAAGCGGGTGAACCGGGCGGCGTTATTCACCAGCCCGTCGAGACAGCCCGCTCGCGCTGCCACCTCGGCAAAGAGGCGCTCGATTTCGGAAACTTTCTCCAGGTTGGCCTGGAAGAGCTCCGCTCCGCCGCATTCCGCCGCCGTCTGGCGCGCATCTTCTTCCGAACGGTGGTAGTGGATGAGAACGCGCGCGCCCTCCCGGGCGAGCCGCAGAGCGATGCCGCGGCCAATGCGCTTTGCCGCGCCGGTCACCAGAACCACCTTCCCCGCAATGGTCCCGCGCTCGTCCGGCGGCGAATAGCCGCTATATCCCAGGCTCTCCATGGACCTCCACCTCTTCCTTCTCGACACCCAGCCTGTCCGGCTCCTTCAACATCCCCTTCCAGCGGGCGTACATCCAGATCACCGCCGTCGAACAACTGAATATGCCTGCTACCGTTCCAATCGTCCGGATTTCATAATGGTCGGTGGCCCACCCGGTCACCGCCATCGATATCATCATCGTTCCCCAGGTCAGCGTCTCGATCGTCGCAAAAACGCGGCCCCGGTACGCGTCTGGTACATGCCGCAGCAGCAGCGTCATATTCATGATGGCGGCGATGCCCATCCCGGACCGTGACATCGCAATGAAAACGAGAACCAGCCAGAACGGGCGGCTCTGGCTGAAGGCAATATAGGAGAGGCCGTGGATCCAGAACACGGCCGTCAGCAGACGCTTGTAGCCTTCAAAACTCAACCCCGAGCCGACCTTGTTCGCAAACGTTCCTCCGATGATCAGCCCGACGCCCGCGCAGCCCCAAATGGTCCCCATGCCGGCCGGTCCGTACGGGTAAACCACCTCCCCGAACAACGTGAACAGAATCTGCGCCGCGCCTCCGCCCGAGGCCCAGCCGATGTGGACCAGCGCGATGGTGAGAAGCAGTGGAACCGAGCGCATGTACTTCAAACCATCCAAGTACTCGTCGAGCGGCCGCAGGACTCCGGCCTCGGTCAGAGCCTTGCGTTCGGCCTTGAACCCCTTCGGCGCCTGCAGTCGCGCGATGCAGATCGCCGAAAAGACAAACGAGACGGAGTTGAAAACAAACGCCCACTGATAGCCGAACTTCATCGCCGTCACCCCTCCCAGCAGGGCGCCGAGGGTCACGGCGGTCCACTGGGTTGTCTTCGTCAGCGAGTTCGCGGCGTGCAACTCCTCCTTGGTCGTGATGGTAGGCAGAATGGCCGCCCGGCCGCTCGTAAAGAATGGCGAAGCGAACATCAGCAGGAAGCTCAGGATAAAAAGCAACCACGTTTGTTCGGGATCGGTCGCAAAGATGAAGCAGAATCCTACCAGCGCCCGCGCCAGATCACTGGCGATCATGAGGTGCTTCCGGTCCATCCGGTCGAGCAATACTCCGGCGACGGGCCCGGCCAACACAACCGGCAACGCCCGGGCGATCATAATGCCGCTCACGATGATCCCGGAATTCGTGTTATGGAGCGCGAGACTGAAGACGGCGATCGTGTTGAAGTGGTCGCCAATCTCGGACACAATCTGGCCAATCCAAGAATACCGGTAGTTGCGATTCTGCCAGAGAAGCTGCCGAAAAGTGATCATCCGCTCCGTTCCGTAATCCATACCCCGGTGAGTACCAGGGCGCCCCCGGCCAAGACGGCGTAAGTAACATTCTCTCCCAGCCAGGCGGCCGCCAGCAGAGTGGCGAGAAACGGTTCCAGGTACGTGAGCGCCGCCACCCGCGAGGCAGCCATGTGGGAAAGGGCATGGTAGTAGATCAGATAGCAGACCACCGACGGCAACAGAGCCATGTATAGCAAGCTCGCCCAGGCGCTTGCCGGGACGCCCGCGAAATCAAAGCGCGACGCCTCCCAAAGCGTCACCGGAGCCAGGGCCGCGGCACACGCCACATAGCCGAACGTATTCACGGTAATGCTCCCGAGCCGGGCCGAAGCCGGCCGGCCGAATACGGTGAACAACGCGAAAGCGAGCGTCGCGGCCAGGATCAGAGCGTCGCCGGCCAGCGTCGCCTGCCGGGTCTCGTCCGGGACAACCTGCAAGGCCAGAACGCCGGCCGCCGCCACCGCCATCCCGGCTATCTTGCGTCCCGTGAGCCGCTCATGCTTCAGGGCCGAGGCCACCAACAACACCAGAATCGGCGTCAGCGAAAAGACAATCACGCCGTGCGCCACCGAAGTACGCTTGATGCCCACCAGGAAGCACACCTGGTTGCCCGCCAGCCCCAGCATGCCGATGCCAAGGAGCGCCGGCAGGTCCGCGCGGCTCCACCGGTGCTCCCGGATCCTCCACCCTTCCCAGATATAGACCGGAAGAATAAACAGCGCCGCCAGCGTCATCCGCAATCCGCCCGTGAGGAGGGGAGGAATGTGCATCACCGCGAACTTCGCGATCACGAAGTTCGCCGACCACAGCACGATCATCAACCCGAGCAGCGCCCACAGATAGCGCGGCACGGGCTTCTCGCCCGCTGTCAACCGATCTCCTCACGGCGCTCTGTCAGATGCTCGATATAGTCGAGATCCAGCTCGTAACCGAATCCGGGCTCATCGCGCAGCAGAATCGTGCCGCGTCCGGTTGTCTCCACCGGTGGCGTGATGATGTCCCGCGCAAAGTAGCGCCTCGAGGCTGAGACATCGCCTGGCAATACGAAATTTGGCAGCGTGGCGAGAGCGATGTTGTGCGCGCGCCCGATCCCCGCCTCGAGCATGCCCCCGCACCAGACCGGGACGCCGTTCCGCTCGGCCACGTCATGAACGGCTTTCGCCCCGGCGAAGCCGCCCACCCGCCCCAACTTGATGTTGATGATCCGGCAGGCCCCGAGCCGGATCGCCTGCTCCGCATGGTGCGCCGAACGAATACACTCGTCCAGGCAGACCGGCGTCTGGAGCTGCGCCTGGAGCTTGGAATGGTCGATGATGTCATCCCATTCGAGCGGCTGCTCAATCATCATCAGGTAAAATTCATCCAAAGCTTTAAGCCGCTCAACATCCGCCAATGTATAGGCTGAATTCGCATCCGCCATCAGCTTGATGCCAGGCCACTTTTCCCTCACGCGCCGCAGCACTTCAACATCCCAGCCCGGCTTGATCTTGAGTTTGATCCGCTGGTAGCCGGCCGCGAGTTCGCACTCGATCTTCTCGAGCAGTTGCTCCACCGAATCCTGAATGCCGATCGACACGCCGCACGGAATCTCCCTCCGCGCGCCGCCACCGATCTGCTCATACAGTGGACGGCCGGCCATCCGCGCCTCCAGGTCCCAGATCGCGCACTCCACACCCGCTCGGGTCATGTAATGGCCACGGATACCCGGCAGTTTCCGGTAGACGTCGCCCGCCTTCTCAATCCGCGCCTCTAAAAGCCGCGGACCAATTAGTTCGCCCAGCAGCAGCCAGGCTCCGTCCACAAACTCCTCGTTAAAATAAGGAGCCTCCCCGCAGGTGACCTCGCCCCAGCCGGAGATGCCCTCTCCAACCGCCTCCACGACAATGATTCGCCGGTGCGTCGTCCGGCCAAAGCTGGTCTCGAAGAAATGCACCAGCGGCATCCGGATCTGCCGGAGTATGATGCGTTCGATCCTTATTCCCATTTTCCGAAGAGATAGGCGCCGTGCTCCGCCGTCCGTTCAAACCCAATCACCGAGAGGCCCGCCTCGAAGTACCGCTCGAAGTTATCCGTCGCTTCCGACTGAATCCGTAGAGCTTGCGGTACGTCTGCCGACCGTATCTCATAAATCGCCGCCGGAATCTCGATGCGGGCTTCCACCACAACACGCTCCCGCGGCCGCCCCTCGATCGCCGCCACAACCCTTGGATGGTCCAGGCGCCACTCGGCCACGCAGCGGTCCGTTGGCATCCCGGAATGCAACTTGCTCGTCGTGATTCCGTAGGCGTTCCGGATGTAGCGGCGAACGATGACCCCGAGCCGCTCGATGTTGAAGTACGCGTTCTTGATCTCGAGCGGGTCAAACGTCCACTCCACCAGCCGGATGCCGCGTCCAAGCGCCTCCGCCCGCTGCTCCAGTTTCAATCCTCGCCCGACACCCTGGTTCTGGTACTCCTCCAGCACTCCTGTCATATGGCTGTGCAGGTAGTTCTCGCCACCGCCATTCTTGATCCCGGGAATGGAGTAGCTGTACCCGATCAGCCGGCCGCCGTCATAAGCTCCGATCATCTGCCCGCCAACCTTAACCGAGACAGCGAACAACCGCGCCGGGATCACCTCCACATCATCGAAGCCCCATACCGCTTTCTGCACGGAAATCGCTTCCTGGAACTCGCTCATCTTTGTAAGGCAACGATACGTGATCATTCGCTCCGCTTAGCCTCTTGCCACAGCGCTTCCATCTCCTCGAGGTTGGAGTCCGTAAGCGCCTTGCCCGCTTCGCGAAGCCGCCGCTCAACATATCCGAAGCGGCGGCGAAACTTCGCGTTTGCCTTGCGCAGAGCCTGTTCGGGATCTACTTGAATATGTCGCGCTAAATTAACGACAACAAAAAGAATATCTCCAAGTTCATCTTCCAGCGGATGGGTCGCCGAGGAAAGCTCCGCTCCCACCCCGTCCGGATACTCCTCGCGGGCGCACGCTAGCTCATCCAACTCTTCGTGGAGCTTGTCCACCACGTGCTCGGTAGTCTCCCAGTCGAAGCCGACCGCCGCCACCTTCGAGGAGATTTGCGCCGCCTCGGCCAGGGCCGGCTGGGAACGGGGCACCCCGGCCAGCATATCCGGCTGCTTCCGCTTCCCGCTCTGCTCCTCGGCCTTAATCTCCTCCCAACGCTTCTTCACCTTGCCGGCCGTGTCCGCATCACCCTCTCCGAACACGTGCGGATGCCGCCGAACCAGTTTCTCATTGATCGCATCGAGCGAATCGTGAATCGAAAAATGTCCTTCTTCTTGAGCCATTTGCGCGTAAAACACGCACTGAAGCATGAGGTCGCCCAACTCCTCGGCCAGGGCCGGCCAGTCACGTTGATCGATTGACTCGAGTACTTCGTAAGTCTCTTCCAGGGTGTACGGCTTGATCGTATCGAAAGTCTGCTCGCGATCCCAGGGACAGCCGTCCGGCGCGCGTAGCCGGGCCATGATCTCGACCAGGCGTTCGAAGCGTTCACCGCTGGTTGGGGGCTTACTATCGGACATACGGCTCAGGCGGAATTTCAGGGTACCATAGCGGCTCACTCCGGCCGGTCGGGAGTGTCGGCGCCGTAGTTACTCTTGGTTATCTCCGCCGCGCCCGTGCCACACAGTTCGATGAGCCAGACGTCGTCGTAGTCCGGGCTACAGATCTGGCCTTCGCAGGAGAACCACTCCGAAGCGTTCCGCTCCACGGCCTCCTGACCGAACTGTTCGAGAATCGGGCGCACGCTGTCGCTGTGGCCCGCCACGACGATGACCTGCTCCCCGCTCCCCCCGGCGTGCAACCTCCCCACCGCGCCCGCGATGGCCGCGTAGTCATGGGCTTCCGTCTGCAGTTCGCTCACCTCGCCGGATTCTTTGCCCCATTCGAGCGCCGGCGCCACCGTCTGCCGGGTTCGTTCAAAAGGCGTGTAGAGGACGGCGGCCAGCCGTCCTTCTTCCTCCGCCACCAGATCCCGCAGCGCCTCCGCCCGCCGATGACCAGCATCGTTCAGCAACTCGTTGTCACGATCCGCGTGGCGGACGACGAAAACAGTGGTTTGCGATTCGCCGGCGGGACAGGCGTCCTCGGGCGCGCCACCGCACGCCCCCAAAAGCAGAATCATTGCGGCCAAGGTCCGGACCATGACTCCATCATATGCCCCGCCGGACGCCGGCCCCCACCCTGCCGCCGTTTTACAGTTCCTTGACGGCAATAACCCGGAAGCGGTGCTGGCCGCCCTCCACCCAGCGCTTTCCGGCATGGACCTGCACGGCGATCATTCCCTCCGTGGCCCCGCCGGCCGCGTGGTTCTCGGTGTCCGTCCAGTCGACGATCTGCGTGCCGTTCATCCAGACCTGTATGTGCGGCACTTCCCCTTCGATCCGAGCGCGGATCGAGTTCCAGTCGTCTTTCTTCCAAACCTCTTTCCAATTCTCGCCGCGGGCGCCTTTCACCCCTTCGAGCCGCTCGCCGTAAATGCCGCCCACCGAGCCGTTCTCGAGGTAGTCGAGCATCACCTGGTACGCCTGGCCCGCTTCGTTCGAGCGAAGAAACAAACCGCCGTCGCAGCCGAAGTCCGGCTTCAACTCAATGTAGACCTCGAAGTCTCCATAGGTCTGATCGGTAAGCAGGATTCCGCCCTTGTCCGGAGGGTTCTGCTCGCCGATTAGTACTCCGTCCACGACTTCCCATTTCGGAGTCGTGCCATGGTGGTTGGTCTTGCTGATGTGCCAGCCACTGAGATCCTTGCCATTGAAGAGGGGCGTAAACCCTTCGGGGGCGCCGCCCAGGGGTCCCGCGGCGGTTTCGGCTGGTTCCGCGGCTGTCTCGGGTTCGGGAGCAGGTCCCTCCCCCGCGCAGCCGATGAGGAGGAGAACAGAAAACAGAATCAACACGTGTTTCATAGATCTCGATCATACATCTAACGAATGCCGCGCGCCATCTTGGACAATCCGCCGGCCCCCTGGCTCGCCCGTTCTCTGATTGGAGCCCCGCGGCAGCCACCTGTCAGTCCGCACCGCGGCAGCCACCTGTCAGTCCGCACCGCGACAGGGTATGATTTTACGAGTACAGTTGGAGGTCTACCCGCTCATGAGACTATCTGTTCTTCTACTCATCCTTCTTGCGATTTCGGTCCCCGCCGCGGCGCAGAAGGATTTCATCGAGGTCAAGACTTACACCCTCGAGCAGGACCGCGAGATCCTGAAACTCTACGGGGGTCTCCGCGTCGCCGATGTCTCCGACGGCATGGACATGGTCGGCCTGCCGGACGTCGGACTGATGGATCCCGCCATCCGCCCTCTCTGGCGCGACGTCGACGACATGTCGCATATCTTCGCCGGCATCGCCGTCACCGTCCGCTACGTGCCCGCCAACCGCCGCCCGGGCAAGATGGCGCCCGACGAGTTCCGCAAGTGGGAAGGCTGGTGGTACAACGAGCTATCCCCGGAACCATTCACCGAATACCTGCGCGAGGGCTCCGCCATCGTGATTGACGGCACCGATGACGGCGACTCCGGCACTATCGGTTCGAACAACATCCTCGGCTGGAAGTCCCGCGGAGCCGTTGGCGTCATCACCAGCGGCGGCTCCCGCGACACCGACGAGATCATCAAGCAGAAGGTGCCTCTCTACTACCGCCGTCCCACCCGGGGGATCCGGCCGGGACGAAACTTCGTCGAATCCGTCCAGAAGCCTGTAACCTGCGGCGGCGTCCTGGTCCGCCCGGGCGATGTGATCGTGGCCGATGGCGACGGTGTCATCGTCGTGCCCCGCGAACAAGCTAAGGCGGTGGCCGAATTCGCGCACATCATCCTCGAGAATGACAAAGCCGGCCGCCGGCGCCTCTACGAGAAGCTCGGCATGCCGCTCGACGACACGGTGAAATAGTTTGGCTATCACAACCCGGCGCGCGGTTCTCTCGCTCGGGATCTCCACTGCTGCGTCCGCCGCCAGGCGCAGCACAAACTATCTGGCCTATGTGCGTGGCTGCGCGAACAGCATCCTGGCGGCCGGCGTGGATTTCCATGGCCCCAAAAAAACGCCGCTGTGGGCCGGAGTGATCGACGCCCGCGATCTCAGCGTCCCGCGCGAGGGAGTGCCGCCGCCGGCCGGCGTCCGCGAGCACGACCGCGCCGTTGGCGGGTCAAATCTGTATCACGACGTGGTAACGCTCCGCGTCTTCCGCGTGCTCAGCGCGATCACCGGTGAACCGGAATTCGCCGCCGCCGCCCGCGCCTACATCGACTACTCCCTCCGCCACGCGCGCAGCGAGCGCACCGGGTTCCTCGCCTGGGGCGAGCACCTCTACTACAACCTGTTCGAGGACAGAGTCGCCGTCGAGCGGAAATGGCACGAGTTACTCGGCTGGACGCCCCCCTGGAAGGAACTTTGGGAGGTGAACCCCGAGGCAGTCGAGGCGGCCATCTCCGCCTTGCGATACCACTACTACGAAGACACCCCCGGCGCCCTCTTTAATCGCCACGCCCACTTTGACCGTCCCGAGTTCCAAGAACCCGGCGGGCAGCCCTGGATCAAACACGCCGGACTGCACGCCTACTCCTTCATGTTCCTGCATCGCAAGACCGGCGCCCGCAAATGGCTTGCCTGGAGCCGCGCCGCCGCGGATCTTTACTGGAGCCGCCGGAACCAATCCACCAACCTCACGCTGAGCTGCATCGGCGATCCCCGCGAAAACTCCAAACACGCTTCCTCCGGCCAGGCTATGCTCGCCTACTGGCTGCTGAAGGCTTACCAAGTGAATCCGCGCGAGACCGGGCTGTGGAAGCACGCTGTCACTCTGCAGAAGGCCTACGATGAATACGCCTTCGACCCGGCTGGCTACCACTACAACGGGCGGATCACCTTGGACGGCCAACGGATCGGCGAACCCGTGCAGCCCTGGAGCTTCGCCTATGGCGAGCCCACTATCCTGCCCTTCGGCCGCATCGCAGCGTACTTTGCCCGTACCGGGCAGGACCCGTCATTCCTGGAAGCCGCCCAGCGTGTCGCGCGAATTGCCCAGACGACGCCGGTCCCGGACGGCGCTTCGCTGCAAGGCTTGGCTTTTGCTCTGAATCTCAACCTCGATCTCTACGGCCTGACGAAACAGAGTGGCTATCTCGACGGCGCCCGCACCTACGCCGGCATCGCCATCGACCGCTTCTGGAGGAAGAACCCCACCGGCGGGCTCTTTGTCCGCGAGGCCGGCGATCCGTACTACGAAGCCAAAACCGGCGCCGGCGACTTGCTCGCCGGTCTCACCCGCCTGCACATTCACACGAATCGCTACGCGCGAGACCCGAACCTCTATGATTGGAGCTTCTGACTCCCCGGCGGGCCGCCGTGCCGGCCTCGCCCGCGGCTCACGGGACAGACATCTAGTTCCAGCGGCCCTTCAACCCATACTTCATCTTCTCTAGCGGCGGGTAATAGTCCGGATTTGGAAACGTCATCTGCGCGCCTACGTCCTCCCGCCACGCCTTCAGCTTCGAGTGCAGCTCCGCGGCCCGGCCGGGAAAGGCCCCGGTTAGATCCGTCCGCTCGCCCGGGTCATCGGCCAGATTATAGAGTTCCAGACGCCCGTCCTCGAAGAATTCGATCAGCTTCCACACCCCCTGCCGGATCGCCCCCGCCGGCGGACTTCCCGCGTTCGAGTAGTGGGGATAATGCCAGTAGAGAGTGTCGCGATCCGGCACGCCAGTCCCTTTGAGCAGCGGAACCAGGCTAAGACCGTCGCTGAAGTGTCCGTCCGCGTCCGCCACGCCGGTCATCTCGAGAATCGTCGGATAGAAGTCAACGCTCGACACCAGCGTTTCGCAAACGGCGCCGGCTTCCACCACGCCGGGCCACTTCACGATCAGCGGCTCGCGAATACCGGCCTCGTAAACCCAACCCTTGCCTCGCCGGAAGCCGCCGTTGAAAGCCAGCCTCTCGACACCGCCGTTGTCGGAGAAGAAAAAGAAGACCGTCCGCTCCGTCAGACCCAGTTCTTCGAGCTTGGCCACCAGACGGCCTACACACTGGTCCACTCCCTCCACCATGGCGGCGTAATGCGCGTTGTTCCGCCCGCTGGGATCCCGTCGCTTCTCGTACTTCGCCACCAGGTCCGGCCGGCCCTCGATCGGACTGTGAACCGCGTACAGAGGCAGATAAAGGAAAAAAGGCTGGTTCCGGTTCGCCTCAATGAACCGCTCGCTCTCGGCCGCCAGCCGGTCCGTAAGATAGTCGCCCGGTTTCGCATTCGGAATCGGCAGCACCGGGTGCGGCGCAATCATCTTCCGGTGATGGCCCCAGTGGCCCCCGGCGAAGTTCACATCGAAGCCGCGTTTCTCCGGCAGATACTCGTCTGCCCCAAGGTGCCACTTCCCGATGGAAGCCGTGGCATAACCCGCCGCCCGCAGCGGCTCGGCGAGCACCGTCTCGCGCAGCGGCAAGCCGTCCGGGAGCTGCGCCTGAAACACCTTCGCGTGCGGCAGAAAGTTACCCGACAGGTACTGCGTCACACCCACCCGTGCCGGCCAGCGGCCCGTCAGAATGCTCGCCCGCGTCGGCGAGCAATTTGGCGCCGCCGCGTAAGCGTCCGTGAAGCGCATGCCGGCCGCAGCCAGATTATCGATGTGTGGCGTCTCGTGGTACTCATTGCCGTAAATCGCTGTATCGGCGTACCCCATGTCGTCGACCACCAGAAAGATCACGTTGAGAGGCGCCGCCGACAACGAAGATATGAGCGCCGTAAGCACAAGCGCCCCAAGTCCAAGAAGTACTCTAACCATGCGGCCATTCTATCGCTCTCGCCTTCTTCCATCGCCTTTCGTTCAGCTTTTCATCTCCACTGGCCGATACGGATCATAGGAGGCGATGCCGTCGGTGGGGCCGAAAGAAGCGTGGCGTGCGGCGCGCCACACCTTGACCGGCAAATTGGATTACGATATTCTTGACCTCATAATCCATTATTTCCCGCCACCCGGAGGATTCCCCTGAACTGCAGCCTCCGGAGTATTGAGTTCCGCATGCGGCGTTACATGTATCTCGCGGGCGCGGTTTGGACGGTGGCGATTGCCATTTCGCTCACCTGGAACCTCCGCCAGAGCCGGCACAACCTTGTCGAGCTGGCTTGCACTCAGGCACGGACCACCATCATCGAAGGCCGTCTCTGGATCGAGTCGCTCGACAGGTTGCGCACCGCGGAGCCGCCCTCTGACCTCCACCTGGACCACATCGCGGAGCAAATCGCGCGCACCCCTCTCCATCGGGAACCAGATCCGCCAGGCTCACTGCCGCACCGCCATGCTGCCCAGCAGCCCGGCGGAATTCGAGGTCACCTCACCAGTCTCGCGCCGTCGTCTCCCCGCACCGCGCCCGACCCCTGGGAGCGGCGTGCGCTCGAACGCCTCTCCGCCGGAACCCGGGAAGTCGCCTCGTTGGAAAGGCTCGACGGCGCCGAGTACCTGCGAATGATGTTGCCGATGGAGGCCGAGGAGAGTTGCCTCGGCTGTCACACCGGACAGGGCCACGAACTGGGCAGCCTGATCGGAGGTCTGAGCGTCGCCGTCCCCTTCGCGCCGCTCCGCGCGCTCGAACGCTCTCACTACGTCCCCTACACCTCCGGACATGCCGGCACCTGGCTCCTCGGGCTGGCCGGCATCGTTTTCGCCGGCCGCCAGGCCGGCCGCCGTCTGAATGAGCAGCGCCTCGTCCAGAACGAGCTTCGCCGGCGCAACGAGTTCATCGGGGCTGTCCTCGAGAAACTGCCTGTCGGTGTCGCGGTGATGTCCGGCGGCGCTGTTCAGTATGTGAATCAGCGGTTCCTCGACATCTACCGCCGGCCGCGGCAGGAACTGACCACCGGAGACCGGTTCTTTGAACAGGCCTTCACCGACCGGGAATACCGCGAACAAGTCCGCCAGCGAATCCGCGGCGACATTGCCAGCAACGACCCCTCCCGGCAGCACTGGAAGGGTCTTCGTCTTACTACAGGGTCCGGCGAGGAACGCATCTGCGATGTCAGCGCCGTTTCCGTGCCCGGCCAGGATCTGACGATCTTCATGGTGGAGGACGTCACGGAACGCGTGCGCGCGGCAAACGACCTGCACTGCACCCTCGTCCGGCTCGAGGCGCTGGTGGAAAACGCGGAGTACGGTATCTTGTTCGAGGATGAAAGCCGCCGGGTGGGGATCGCCAATCCCGCGTTCTGCAGGCTGTTCGGGATCGCCGAACCCGATCAGATTCGCGGCGCTCACGGTCCCACCGCCGCCGCAAGCTGCAAGGATATCTTCGCCGATCCGGACGGCTTCCTTGCCGGCATCGAACGGCGTCTCGCCGGCCGCCGCCCAGCGCTCGCCGAAGAGCTCGCTCTCGCCGACGGGCGTATATTCGAGCGGGACTATGTCCCCGTAACGGTCGACCGGCAAACACAGGGTAGCTTCTGGATCTACCGCGACATCACCGACCGCAAACGCGCCGAGCAGGCGCTGCGGGAGAGCGAAGCAAAACTGTCCGCGGTATTCCGCGCGGCGCCCGTCATCCTCGCGCTGCTGGACCGGGATCTCCGCCTGCGGACCATCAACCAGCAGGATGGTTTAGCTACTGCCGGGCTGCCTTCCGGGAGCGTGATCGGCCTGCGTCCCGGCGATGCGCTCCGCTGCCGGAACGCGATCGAAGCCGCGAATGGCTGTGGTTCCGGCCCGGCCTGCGATAGCTGCGTCGTGCGCGAAGCCGTCGTGCATACGGCCCGCACCGGAGAGCCGCGCCGGGGAGTGCGGGCGTCCCTTCAAGTGGAAGCCACCGGAGGCGTCGAGGATCTCCACCTCCTGCTCTCCACCGGACAGGTGGAAACCGCCGCCGAAACATTTACTCTGGTTTGCCTCGAAGATATCACCCCGTTGGTACGGATCGAGTCCGCCCTCCTCGAAAGCGAGAAGAGGTACCGCACCCTAGCCGATGCCAGCGCGGTGGGCATCTGGCACATCACCCCGGAGGGGAAAACCGTCTACGTGAACGCGGCCATGCTCGAGATGCTCGAACTTGACAGCCCCAACGAAATGGGCGATCTTAGCTACCACGAGTTCTTCACCCCCGCCTCACAACGAGTAATTGCCCGCGAGCTGCCCAAGCGGCGGAATGGCGAGAGCAGCGTCTACGAGGTTGAGTTCGAAGGCGCGCGCGGTACCCGGCGGCGCCTCACAGTCTGTGGAGCGCCGCTGCTCGATTCCAGTGGCAAACTCACCGGGATGATCGGTACCTTCATCGATGTCACGGAACGCCGCCGCACGGAAGCCGAACGGAACCGCTTCTTCCGCTTGTCGCAAGACCCCATCGTCATTTGCGATCAAACCGGCATGATTCGCCAGGCAAACCCTGCTATGGCTCAAGCTGTCGGCCTCGACGAAACCGAGCTGCGCGGAACTCTTCTTTCTGAACACGTCCACCCGGACAGCCGGGCCGCGGCCGAAGCCGCGCTTGCCGGCTTGAACCGGGGGCGCCCCGTTGATGGTCTTGAACTGCTCATACCGACGGCCGGCGGTTCCACCCGCTGGTATTCCTGGAACGTCGCGCCCGCTCTCGAAGAGAATCGTATTTACGCCATCGGCCGGGACATCACAGACCGCAAGCTGGCCTCCGAAGAACTCCGCCGCGCCAAGGAAGCCGCCGAGGAAGCCAACCGCTTGAAAAGCGAATTCCTCGCCAACATAAGCCACGAAATCCGCACCCCGCTCAACGGCATCATCGGCATGACCGGCCTGCTCACGGACTCCGGCCTCGTCGCCGAACAGGGCGAGTTCGCCACCGCCGCACACCGCAGCGCGGAATCGTTGCTCGCCCTCGTGAACGAGGTGCTCGACTTCTCCAAGGTGGAAGCGGGTAAAATGGAGGTCGAAGCCGTGGACTTCGATCCGCGGCAGTTGATCGCCGAGGTCGACGATCTCGTCTCGTTCCCAGCCCGCGAAAAAGACCTCGAGTATTCCTCCTACGTCGACCCGGCCGTGCCCGCCCGCCTCCGGGGCGACCTCGCCCACCTTCGGAGCGTACTCGTGAATCTGGCCGCCAACGCCATCAAGTTCACCACCGCGGGTTGCGTCGAGATTCGCGCGCGGCCCTGTCCGGAGCCCGGCGGCTCCACTCCGTGTTTCTGCTTCTCCGTGAGCGATACCGGGATCGGCATTGCGGCCGAGCGCCTTCCCGACCTCTTCCATCCGTTCACCCAGGCCGATTCCTCCACCACCCGAAAGTTCGGCGGCACCGGCCTGGGGCTCTCCATCTCGAAAAGTCTCGTCGAGCTGATGGGCGGAGAGATCGGCGTCCAGACCGAAGTCGGCAGAGGCTCGCGCTTCTGGTTCCGGCTACCGCTTGAGCCGGCCTGCAAGACCATACCGGAGGAGCCATCAACTGAGATCGCCCCCGGCCCGCTGCGAACAGCCGGCGGCCGCCCGCCGCGGGTGCTCGTGGTCGAGGATAACTTCATCAACCAACGAGTCCTGCTGACCCTACTCCAGAAACGGGGCTGCCACGCGGACGCCGTCGCCAACGGGCACGAGGCCATCCACCAACTCGCCGCCGTCCCCTACGACGTGGTCCTCATGGATTGCCAGATGCCGGAAATGGACGGCTTCGAGGCCACGCGGATAATACGCAATCGCGACTCCTCCGTGCTCGACCACGACATCCCCGTCATCGCCATCACCGCCAGCGCCATGTCCGGCGACCGGGACCTCTGCGCCAAAGCCGGAATGGACGACTACCTCTCCAAACCCGTTGCCCCCGACCAACTCGTCAAAACACTTCACGTCTGGCTGACCGGAGCCGTCAACTCCGGGAGTTGATCCCGCGGGCCGCCGCAATGCGGCCGCCGTCCAGCAGCCTCGAATCCCGCTCACTGCCCCTTCTGCTCGAAATAGCTCCGGACCCGTCCCAGTGCCATCAGCGGAAAGTAATGCCGGTAGAGATTGTAGTTAATCATGAAGGCGCGCTGCAGCTCCAGCCCTTGGCGCAGTTCACCGGCTTTTTGACTCACGTCAACGCGCGCTCCAACGCTGTATCCTGGAAAGCCCGTGCCAGTGTACTGCGACTGTTCCCAGGTACCATCCCGCTGGGTCGCGATCAGGTAATCCGCGCCCCGTTGAATCGCCTCGTCGTACCGCGAGTCCCCCATGGCCACCAGCGCCATCAGCGCCCACCCGGTTTGCGAAGGGGTGCTGTCGCCGACCCCGCGCAGACTATCGTCCATATAGGAGGCCGGCGTCTCGCCCCAGCCCCCGTCCGAATTCTGGTGCCCGGCGACCCAATCGCCGGCAAGGCGAATATAAGGTTGTCTCATGTCCTCGCCGATCACCCGCAACGCGGGGAGGACGGCCGCGGTTCCGTAGATGTGGTTCACCCCCCACCGGCCGAACCAACTCCCCTCCGGCTCCTGCTCGCGCTGGATGTAGGCCAGTGCGTTGGCCACCACCGGATGGCTGCGGCGGTAGCCCAGCAGACCAAGGGCCTCGACAACGTGCGCGGTCACGTCCACGCTGGGCGGGTCGAGCAGTTCTCCGAAGTCGGCGAACGGAATCCGCGTCAACAACCAGCGGTTGTTGTCCCGGTCGAAGGCCGCCCAGCCGCCGTTCTCGGACTGCATCGCCACCATCCACTCGGTCGCCAGTTCGATCGCTTCATTCACCCTTCGGGCGTTCGGCAAGTAGTCCCTTAACCGAGCCAGCAAGCAAATCGCCACCGCCGTGTCATCCACGTCCGGATAATGGCGGTTGGCCCGCTGAAAAGCCCAGCCGCCGCCGCGCGCGTCGCGAACGTAAACCTTCCAGTCGCCCCAGGCCCGCACCTGCTGGTCGAGCAGCCAGTCCGTCGCTTTTAGCAGCGCTGGTGACGGCTCGAACACCGGCTTGCTGTCAAAAAGCGCCTGCATCGACAGGATCGTGTCCCAAACAGGAGACTCCGACGCCTGAAGGTAGACGCTGCCGTCCTCCTTTTCGTACGACCAGTGCTTGTCGAAGGCGCGGAGTCCGGAGCGGATTACCGGATGGTTTAAGCTGTAGCCCTCCACCCGCAGCGCCATCAACGAGTAAATCCACGGCGGCTGAATACCGCTCCACGCCCCGTCGGCTTCCTGCCGCGAGATGATCCACTCCACACACTGCTTGATCGCGATTTTACGCCCCGGTTGAATCTTGATCGGAGCATAGGCGGCTAGCAGCCTGTCCAGCCCGTGGAACACTCCCTCCCAGGAGGCCCACCCCTTGGCTCGCGGCAATCCATAATCGAAGTTCTCGCGGCCTTCCGGGAATAGCTCGTCCAGCCGCCGGTCGGGCGGAAGCCGCCGCACGGGACGCCGCGCGGACAGAATGCACAGCGGCACAATCGTGCCACGGGCCCAGGAGGCGAACTGGTAAATGTTGAACGGGGCCCACGACGGCAGCAATATCAATTCGGGAGGCAGCGTTGGTGTCTGCTCCCACGGCCACTCGCCGATCAGCGCCAGCCAGTATCGCGTGAAATTCCGGATCTGCGTCAGCCCCCCGTTTTCGAAGATCCACCTTCGCGCCCGCGTCAGGCGTTCGTCGTCCGGCGGGATTCCGGCCGAGCGCAGCGCCGCATAGCACTCCACGGTGGTATTGATATCTCCACGAGGCGCTTTCTCGTACACCTCCCACGCTCCATCCGGACGTTGCTCGCCCAGGATGCTGCGCACCACCTTCTGATACTTGGGATCGTTCTCCACACCCAGGAAGTGCATGGCCAGCACCCACTGCGCCTCCATGCAGGAGTTACTCTCCAGCATGCCCACCCAGAAGCCGTCTTCTTCCTGGCTGTCAATCAGCCACTGGCGTGCGGCTTGGATAGCGGCCGCCAGCGATGTCTGCCCGGAGTCTTGCACGGGCTCCGGAACCGCTGTTGCGAGGGCTGCAACGTCGGCAGGCTCAGCTTCGCTCAACTTCACTCCTCCTTCTCACTGATCCGAAACGCCGCCGGCACGATTATGCCGCGGCAACAGACTGCCGTTCCCC
The DNA here is from genome assembly GCA_964468205.1 of uncultured Solibacteraceae bacterium. Taxonomy (GTDB): domain Bacteria; phylum Acidobacteriota; class Terriglobia; order Bryobacterales; family Bryobacteraceae; genus CAWELS01. The sequence goes on from CAYXVG010000022.1 coordinate 84,835, forward strand.
GCCGGGCGCTCAAGAATAGCTTTCCGCGGAGAACTGGGGAGCCGGCCAAATGCCCGTTGGTTGCGGGCATGCCCCGATGGCGCGCCTCCGCATTTCTAATTCTACCAGGATGCTGCCGGAGCAAGAAAGTTACACTGTTCGCCGCCAGGATGACATCTATCGTCTTATCAACCCCTTAGGGACCTCGCGCCGGCGCGGACGGGGCTCCGGGACAAGGCGGGAGAGCGGCACGCTGCTGGCAATGTGAACTGTGCCATCGAGCGAACACGAAACCAAACGCAAGCCGTCGGGACTCCAATCCAAATCCCACACCGCCCCGTCGTGCGGCGTGAGGGACAGAACCCGCGCGCCTGAGCTAGTCTCCCATAGACGGATCTCCTGTCCGCCGGACGCCAGACGCGCCGTTGACGGATGAAACCGTATCCGCGAGATCGCTTCATCATGGGCCTTGATGGACCTTTGAAACTCCAGCGTGCGCGCGTTCCACAACCGGATCTCGCCCTCCGATGAAGCGGCCGCGATCCATGTCCCGTCCGGGCTGAAGTCCACCGAGAGGGCGCGCCCCCGGAGTCCGGCCAGGGCGCCCTCGAATGTCCCGTTCCGCCCGTCCCACAACCGCACCGGCCCATCGCTCGCGGCCGTCGCGAAGCGCCGGCCGTCCGGCGAATAAACGACGTCGTTCACGGCCCCGCTGTGCCCGCCGGTCTCGGCTATCAGAACCCCTCGCGAAGGGTCCCACAGCCGCGCTGTCTCGTCATAGGACGCCGAGGCCAGCCGCGTTCCGTCGGGGCTGTACGCAAGCGCGACCACCGGCGCGCCGTGCCCTTCGAGCACACGGACCGCATCGCCGGATTCTGCGTTCCAGATGCGCACGGTGCGGTCGTTCGAACCGCTAGCCAGGTATTGTCCGTCCGGCGAGAACGCGACCGCTACCACCGGGCTTGGCCGGCCACCCACTCCGTGCCCTTTGAGTGTCATCTCGGAGCTTTGCGTCGCGGCCGCCCATAACCGGACATTCCCGTCGTGCCCTACCGTCGCCACGCTCCGGCCGTCCGGTGAAAACGCCGCCCCGTAAGCTCCACGTCCCAAGTCCAGAACCGGCGGCTGGTATACCGTGTGGCGGGCGTCCCAGATCTTCACTGACCCGTTCGCCCCACCGCTGGCGACCCAGCTCCCGTCGGGACTCACCGCCGCCGCCTGGACCGCGCTTGTGTGCCCCCGCAACAGTGCCAGGGGCTCCCCGCTCACCGCATCCCATACGCGAACCGTGCCGTCGTTTGACGAGCTGGCCAACTGCATTCCACCGGGATAGAACGAAACGTCGTTCACCTCTCCGGTGTGTTCCCGGAGAACGAACCGCTCGCTCCAACCGGCCGTTTCCCACACTCGCACAGTCCGATCCTCTCCGGCGGAGGCGAGGTAGCGGCCGTCGCGGCTCAGGGCTATGTTGGCGATGCGTCCCTCGTGCCCCGTCAGTGTTTTAAGCCTCTTTCCCGAAATCGTCTCCCAGATGTAGATGCTGCCATCCCACCCCCCGCCGATCACCTCCGTTCCGTCCGCCGAGAATATGGCGGCGCTCAAAGGCGCGAAACCGCCTTCGAGGGCGGCGGCCTGGGTTCTGCTGGCCGCATCGTAAATCCACACCACTCCCGTCCCGGGAGGCTGTTCGGTGGAGCGCCGGTATGAGCAGATGGCCAGCAGCGTTCCGTCGTCACTGAACGCGACCGAGGATACCTCGGCCGGGAACCCCTCGATCACCGACAAGCCCCGCCCGCTCTCCACCTCCCACAACGCCACCGTTTGATCGGCCGAACCGCTCGCCAGCGTCTTCCCGTCCGGACTGAACGACAGCGACAAAACGGCGTCCGGATGGCCCTCCATCATGGAGATCAGCTCCCATGACTCCGCGTCCCAGATCTTCAGCTCGCCGCCGGACGACCCGCTCGCCACCAGCGTTCCGTCCGGTGACCACACAACCGCTTCCACCGCGGTGTCGTGTCCCGCCAGCGTCTTCAGGCTGAAGTCAGATTGCGCGCTCAGGTAGTCCCACTCCCAGCCTCGAAACTCCTCGGGAATCGCCTCCAGCCACCGCTGGACCTCTCCGGCGCGTTCGAGCTCCAATGCGTAGCCCGCGGCCGCGATGTGTGCCAGGTAGCGCTCCGTCTCTCCGGTGATCGCGCGCTGCTGCCCGCCCGCGAGAGCGGAAAGCAGGAGCGAGATGGAGACAAGCGAAGCGATTGTTCGGCCGGTCATTTTCTCCATTCTGACAGGGCGGCGGCCACACCGGAAACACCCAGTCTCGCGGCCCCGAGCCCAGCCCCGTTCCCCACTCAGTTCGCCCGTGCCAACCGCACCACGGTCTCCACCGTCCTCCGCAACTCTTCCGGCACGCCTGGCGACCCGTCACGCGCGCAAGCCTCCACCACCGATATCGCCAGATACGGCTTTGACCGCGCGTTGACGGCGCGGTTGATCACCGCATCGGCCGGCCCGCGTCCCCCTCCCTTCTTCCCCAGCCGCGCCGCCCGCACGTAAATATCGGAATAGCCGGATCGCCAAAGGTAGTGTTCCACGTCTCCGTGGGGAAGTTGCGTAACATGCTCCTCCCGCTCCATCCCTTCCAAATACGGGCGGACGCTCTGGATGTAGTAGTCGCCCGCGTCGTCGCCGTCCACCATAACGTGCCAGGATATGCCGAGGTCTCGCGCCAGCTCGAGAATCGGCGCGATGCCGCACTGCGCGAACTCCACCACGCCCACTCCCTCCGCATCGAACTCGTACCCGCACAGGCGGCCCATCTCGGGCATCAGCCAGTGCTCGGTTTCTCCCTCCACCAACAGCCAGCACCGGTCAAACAGCGCCCCGCCGCGCCGGGAACGGATGTGATATCCCAGCCGCCGCAGATCGTCCTTCTTCATCCGTTCCTCGTGAAACTGGTGAACCTCGACGCCCGAGCGGCGCCGCACCATCCGGCGTAAACTACCCAGCGGCATTGCCGAGACGATCTCCCGCGAATACGTGGAGAGCAGCTTCTGCACCGGTATGCTGTTCAACACGAACCGCACCGAGCCCAAGGTCGAAGGGTGCAGAAACGCTCCAATCTGTTCGCTGCCCAGTATCGGATCGACATCGTCGTCGAGCGGGAATGATCCCCTCGCGCTCAGTAGCGCTCCAAACACGAGCAACGGACCCAGACTCTGCGCGCCGCCGCTGGGTAGCCGGTAGTGCGCGGATCTCGTCCGCCGGCCTGGCTTCGGATAGACGAGCCGCCTCCAAATCCGCTTGGCCACCGACCGCGCCTTGCGCATGTCCTTCGGCGTAAGCAGTTCCCACCCCCGCGATAGTTTCTCGTATATATCTCGCGTGAACTCCTCGATCTCGGAGGTGGACCGGCCTTCCGCGGCCAGCAGTTTTTCGGCCGATTCGATCGCCTCCACCGGCTGCTCCGGCCCCGCCCGCTGCGTGCCCCGGAACACCAGAAACGGATTCACCCTCCGCAATTCCGCCACCAGCGTGGGAACCGCAATGCCGCTGATCCCCTCGTCGTCAGCATTCAGAAATTGAGATGACACCTCCGCCGCCCCGGCCGTCTCGTCCCACGCCGCCCGGACCTTCCAGCGAATGCACCCCCGCTTTTCCTCGTCTTCGCAGACGGCCGGACCGAATAAGTCCCGGTACCCGGCCCATTCCCCCGGCTCGCGCTCGGCGAACTCGAGCAGCACGCGAATCGGGTCGGGCGCTCCGCCCGCCGGGTCCTCTGGCGGCGGCCGGAAATCGCGCCGTTCGAAAACGACACCGGGCTCTCCGTTCCGCAGCCCCAGGCAGCATTCGAGCGCGGCGAAGAAGCTGGTCTTGCCGCTCCCGTTCTCGCCAATCAACACGGTGCTCTCGGCGTCGAGCTCCAGAGAGATGGACTTGATGGCCCGGAAATTCTCGATCGTGACCCGGCGAAGATACATACCCGAAGCGTCCATGATATCGCCTTGTTAGCCGCGCACCCGCTTCCGGCGCTTGCGCTCTATTAGCCCGCGTTTACGGCTTCCAGGACCAGTCCACGAGACAAAACGGTTTCGCAAACAGTCTCGCAAAACTGGTCATCACCCTTCGGCTTGCGGTATGATCTGCTGCGACAAGGAAAACCAAAACCATGGGCAAAAGAACATCGATTGGATCTTGGGCTTACACGATTGGCCCCTACGCGGAAAATCCTGTGGACTTTGACACCGTGATTGGGAAACTGAAAACTCTCGGCTTCGACGCCGTGGAACTCGGCGCGTTCCCGCCTCACCCGAACCCCGGAAATCCCGGCGGTCCGGATGACGAATGGCCCGGAGCCATGCCGGAGAAGTCGCAGCGTGAGGAACTGAAAGCGAAGCTGGACGAAGTCGGACTCGCCCTGAGCGGCATTGCGGCCAACCTCTGGGGTGAGAAGCTCATCAGCACCGATGACCAGTCCAAGTACATCTCCGAATTCCGCAAGAACGCGCAATTCGCCGCTGACCTCGGAATCCCCGGCGTTCGCGTGGACTGCGTCCAGGCCCCGATCATCTTCAGGGATGTCGATTACGATACGGCTCTCAATCGAGTCGTCTCTACCTGGAAGACCTGCTCCGACATCGCCGCCGATCACGGGCTGGCCGTCTCTTGGGAGTTCGAACCGGGTTTCGCCTTCAACAAACCGAGCGACGTCGTCCGGATTCATGACGCCGTCGGCAAGGACAACTTCGGCATCCTCTACGACACCTGTCACGGCCAGATGGTCGGTGTCCAAGGCTCCCGCCAGCCGGGCGAGAAAGAGGTGTTTGACAGCCAGATCCAGTTCATCCGCATGCTGGATGGCCGCATCAATCACATCCACGTGATCGACTCGGATAACACCTGCCACAAGGCCCCTGACGGCAGCGACGAAACATCCGCGCATCCGCCGTTCGGACTCGGCGTGCTCAACTTTGACGAGATCATGCCGGAACTGGATAAGGCCAGCCGGCTGCGGCACGACTTCTGGACCATCGACCTCTGCTTCTGGCCCGATGCCTGGCAGGCGACCGAGAAGTGCAAAGCGGCCCTGGACGAACTGATTGAAAAATACGGATAACCCAGGAGGAGCGAATTTATCATGGCAAAAGAACTTCGTGTTGGAGTCATCGGTTGCGGCTTCATGGGGCGGACCCACTCGAACGCCTACCGCCGCCTCAACAACTTCTTCCCCGTGGAACACCAGGCGGTGCTCAAGTGCATCTGCGATGTGAACGAGAAGAAAGCCGCCGAATACCAGCGGGTCTGGGGCTATGAGCGCATGGCGGCGGACTGGCAGGAACTCGTCGCCGCCGATGACATTGACCTCATCGACATCACCGTCCCCAACCGTTTCCACAAGGAGATCGCCGTCGCCGCCGCCAAGGCCGGTAAGATGGTCTGTTGCGAAAAACCGCTGGCGATGAACGTCGCCGAGGCCGAGGAGATGACCAAGGCCGTCGAGGAGGCGGGCGTCGCCAACATGGTCTGGTTCAATTACCGCCGCGTGCCGTCCATCGCGCTTGCAAGGCAAATCATCGACGAAGGCCGCATCGGCCGGCCGTTCCACTATCGCGCCACGTATCTGCAGGACTGGACCATCTCCACCGACGTCCCCCAGGGCGGCGACGCCCTTTGGCGCCTCGATTCGAAGCTGGCCGGTTCCGGCGTCACCGGCGACCTGCTCGCCCACTCGATCGACTCGGCCATGTGGCTCAACGGCCCCATCGCAAAAGTGGTGGCAAAGACCGAAATCTTCGTCAAGGAACGCGTCCACGTCGAGACCGGCGAGAAGCAGCCAGTCACCATCGACGACGCCTGCATGTTCCTCGCCGAGTTCGCCAACGGCTCCATCGGGACCTTTGAGTCCACCCGCTACGCCCGCGGCCGCAAGAACTACAACACCTTCGAGCTGAACGGCGCTGACGGCAGCGTCTTCTTCGATCTCGAGGAGCCGGAGTACCTCCAGTTCTTCGAGTACAAGCAGCAGCAGAGCGGCAAGAAGACTGAGTCGCACCTCACCGGCTGGCGCAAGATTCACACCACCAATTCCGAGCACCCCTACATGGACCGCTACTGGGTGCCCGGCACCACCATCGGCTACGAGCACACGTTCCTGAACGCCCTGGCGGATTTCGTCGCCGGTATTGAATCCGGCCAGCCTACTCAACCGGACTTCCGCAACGCCCTGCAAACCCAGAAGGTCTGCGACGCGGTGCTCGAAAGCGCGCACACCGGGGCGTGGGTGGAGACCGGCGCCGAATTGTGAGCGGCAATAGCACAAAGAATCGTCCGCCCGGCATAATTGGAAAGGAGGAGGCAGTTGGTCTCGCCTCCTCCGAAGAGTCATGAAACGCATAGTCGCGCTGGCGCTTGTCACTCTCTTCTCCGCCGCTACCTTCGCGCAGTACAAGCGGGATGACCCGCGGCTTCGCAAGGCCATTGCCGAAGCCGAAGCAATCAGCGTCGAGCTCTCGGACAAGCTCAAATCCATGCTCGCGGAGGAACTCGCGTCCGGCAGCTTTGCCGGCGCCGTCAAAGTCTGCTCGGAGACCGCCCTCACCTCCACCGAGGAGTTCTCCCGCTCCCGCGGGCGCTACGTCCGCCGGGTGACGCTCCAAACCCGAAACCCGAAGAACGCACCCGACGATTTCGAGCGCGATGTCCTGCGCACCTTCGCCAGGGTCAACCGGTCCGGCGGCGTCCTGCGGGACTACTTCCAGATTGTTGATACCGGCGGCGGTCAGGAACTGCGCTTCCTGCGGCCTGTCCAGACTGGTGGCGTGTGCCTGAGTTGCCACGGCCCGCGGGAGAAGATCCCCGCCGAGGTGAAGCAGATCCTCCGGGAGCGCTACCCGCACGATCAAGCCACCGGTTACAGCGGCGGCGAAGTGCGGGGAGCGATCAGCGTAAGAATCCCGCTGGCCGATTAAGGCTTCGCCGTTCTCCTGCCGCCGGCCGGCGCCGCGCCCGCCGGCTGTAGGTCGTCCCGATTTCGGTGGCGGCACATCAACTACTGCCTGCCGCCGGCCGGCGCCGCGCCCGCCGGCTGTAGGTCGTCCCGATTTCGGTGGCGGCACATCAACTACTGCCTGCCGCCGGCCGACGCCGCGCCCGCCGGCTGTAGGTGTTGTGATCTCGTGCAGCTATGCTCCATGTCATCTGTGTCTTCTTTGCCGTCGCACTCTCTGCTTCGGCCGCAGGCCGTCCGAATGTCCTTTTCATCACCGCCGACGATCTCGGCCTTCAACTGAGCTCCTATGGAGAAACGCTGATTCGCACCCCGCACCTCGACGCCCTGGCCGGGCGTGGCGTCCGCTTCGAGGTCGCCTACGTTGCGCAAGCCTCGTGCAGCCCTTCCCGCAGCGCCATGTTCACCGGGATGTATACCCACTCCACCGGGCAGTACGGCCTCACCGGAGCCGACCATGACCAGGGGGCCGTCTTTCGCCTCCATCCGTACCTGCAGACAGCTACCATCCCCAACCTCCTCAAACGCGAGGGCTATCGCACGGGGATCATCGGCAAACTTCACGTTGGACCGGACAGCACCTTCGAGTTCGACTACGGCCCGCAGGTGAACACTCGCGTCGTCAAGGATGTCGCCGCCAAGGCGGATGCGTTTCTCGAGGAGACCGGACGCCGCCCGTTGTTCTTGATGGTCAACTACTCGGATCCGCACGCCTTCCGCAAGCAGGACGGTTCCGGCTGGAACTTCCCGCCCCAGGTCGACGGAGTCCCCGAAAACCCGCTCCCGCCGGGCCCCGAAACGATCTTCGATTTCCAGCAGACCGATACCGAAGGACAGCGCGTCCGCACCGCGGGCTACTACAAGGCCGTCCAGCAGCTCGACGATGGCGTTGGCATACTGATGGAAGTCATGGAAGAACGCGGCTTGGTGGAAGACACCAATCTCTCCGCCGACCCAAAATACAAAGCGGAGCTTGATCGCCTTAAGGCCGCCCTGCTCCACTGGCGCTGGACCATGAACGATCCCTTCCTCGATCAGGCAATGATCGAGAAGTATATGGCCTTCTCCCGGCACCGCCGGTGAGGGACCTTCAACCGGCAGCGCCGGCCGCTGCTTCCAGTGTCACTGCTGCAACTTGTCAATTTCGCCCGCGGCGGCCTCCAAATCAGCGCGAAGTCCTTGCCTCCGGAACCCGCCTTTGGTTTACCATGAGGGCGGAGCCAAGGAGATGCGAAATCTAGCGGAACAGATGCTAACCGGCGAAGCCGCTCTCACCCCCGAGGACCAGAAAACGCTCGAGGAGATGCTCGAGTATATCCGCGAGCAGTCGCGTACCTTTGTCGGCTACCCCTGCCGCGGCTACTTCGACTACTCCGCGCTTTTCGACTTCCTCTATTACCCCGTGAACAATGTTGGCGACCCCTACGCCCCGTCGACCTACCGAGTGCACACCCGGGAAATCGAAAAGCAGGTGCTCGCCTGGTTCGCCGAACTCAACCATGTGGAAGAAGGCGACTACTGGGGCTATGTGACCAACGGCGGCACCGAGGGAAACATCTACGGGCTCTTCCTCGCCCGGGAGTTGTATCCCTCCGGCATGGTTTACTACTCCGAGGACACCCACTACAGCGTTGCGAAGAACCTGCGTGTGCTGAACATGAAGCACATCATGATCAAGTCCCAACCCAGCGGCGAGATCGACTACGAGGACCTGTACCACACGCTCCAGATCCGCCGCGACACGCCGCCCATCATCTTCGCCAACATCGGCACTACCATGACCGAGGCGAAGGACGACATCACGCACATCAAATCAATCCTCGATGACCTGGCGATTCGCCAGTACTACATCCACTGCGACGCCGCCCTCTGCGGCATGACGCTGCCGTTCATTGACGGCGTGCCGCCCTATGACTTCCGCGCCGGCATCGACAGCATATCGATCAGCGGCCATAAATTCATCGGAGCTCCGTTCCCTTGCGGAATCGTGCTGGCGAAGAAGGACTACGTCAACCGCATCGCGCGGTCCATCGAATACGTCGGGACGCTCGACACCACGCTCACCGGCTCGCGCAATGGGGTTGCCGCCCTATTCCTGTGGTACGCGATCAAGACAATTGGCGCGGAGGGCTTCCGGCACGAAGTGGCGCAGTGCCGCCGGCGCGCCGCCTACGCCGTCGAGCGCCTTCGCGATGCCGGAATCGAAGCTTGGATGAACCCGAACTCGATCACCGTTGTCTTCGAGCGCCCGCCCCAGCCGGTGCTAGAGAAGTGGCAGGTGGCGGTGCAAAGAGAATGGGGACACATCGTGGTGATGCAGACCATCAGCGAGGAAAAGATCGACGAACTGATCGACGACATTCTGCGCGAGCGTCAAGGGGGCGCAGTGTTGGAGGAAACATGAAGGAAATCGTAGTTGTGACGCAGAATCGCGCGGGATTGCTCGCCGATATCTCGGAGATCCTCGCCAACAAGGGGATCAATATCGAGACCATCGATGCCGATGAAATTCACGATACCGCCGTCATCGAAATGACGGTTGACCGCTACGACGAGGCACTGCACAATCTGCGCGACGCCGGTTTCGATGCGATTACCGAGGACGCACTATTGATCCGCCTCAAGGACGAGCCCGGCGCGCTGGCCAAGGTAGCTCGCCGCTTCAAGGAAGCCAATATCGACCTCCGCAGCGTTCGCTTCATCCGCCGCCAGCAAGGCTACGCTTTCGTCGCCATCGCCACCGACCGCAGCCAGGAAGCCCGCGACCTCATCAAAGATTTCGTGGTGAACGGTTGACGCCGGGCGGCGGGCCGAGTTGGCGCCACCGCCCCATTCGTCTAAGTCTGACGTTGAACTCCTAGTTCTTGTCCTCCAAAACGACGATGCCAAAACCCTCGCCGTCGTCCATGGGATCGACTGCCACGACGGTCCGGACCTCGCCGTCGCGAAGGAAGAATCCGCCGGTGTCGATCGCCACCGTCTTTGTTCCAGCAACTGTCACCCGTCCCTGGTAAAGGCCCTCTGGAACCGCCACGTGGGTACTGGCTCCAACAAAGGGAACGCCGGTGAGCAGGGGCGAAGCGGCATCCAAAACAGCGTGCGGCGAGGTCACGTAGACATCAACGGCCGGAGCCGTGGAGGCGGCGTGCACCACCCGCAACCGCCCCATGCCCATGCCCGGGTGACTCAAGTCGTCTCCGAGGGCGAGCAGGCGAATACTTTGGTTGTCGAGTCGGCCGATCGCCATCACCGTGTAGTCCAGACCGCCCGCGATGTCATAGGTGTCGGAAAGGACGGCGGGTGATCCGGGGTCAGAGCCCGCGACGCGAACATCCACCATGATCGAACCGGCCGGAAGTGGAGTATAGTCCGTGAATCCACGGTACGGGATGCTTTCGAAAGCCTTTGCCCCGTTGACATAGATATCCACCGCCGGCGCGTCCGTCGAAAGGTGGTAGACGCGTACCCGGGCATCACCAGACTGCGCAATTGCCGAGGCAGCCACGCAAGTCAAAACAAAGAGCGAGAGAACCACAGATTTCCATCTCATGGGTCGTCAGATGCCGCTTCGAAATGGCGGCGTTATTTTTTTGTCACACTGAAATCTTTTCCCGCGCTAAGTGTGGACCCACGAAAACTAGCGGGAGCTCACCGGCCGGCAAGAATAGTACGGCAGGCGTTCTTGACGGTGTTCCCCAGGCTGCGGCTCGATTTACTGTAGATCAAGTCTCCCTCTTTGTTGAAGACCGCGACTTTGTTGTCCCGGCGGATGATGCTCTTGCCTCCTTCATGGTCGAGGATCACCACGTAATCGGCTTTGTCCTCGAAGCGGGTAACGGTGATTCCCTGGCAGTCTTCGCGCTGGTGAAAGGTCTTCATGATTTCGGCGGTTTGTGGCCGCGCTCCACCGCTGGCTCCGCCGCCGCCGGCGCCGTCCGAGATGCCGAAGCCGCCCGACATCGACCAACTGCCGCTATCGGTAATGTAGACGCGAACCTTGCTGTCCTGGGCCATCGCCGAGGCGGCTGCCAGGGCGATCAATAGTGTGAAACGGAAGGTGCTCATGATCTCTCCTCATTGCGATTTCGTCGCGATTTCTCTTCGCTTCCGTTTCTTCCCTCGACACAACGGACGTGCCGGTTCCCGGGAGCGTTACGAGGTAATAACGAGGGGATTTCAAGCGCCGCCCGGTTGGTGCGGTATTCTAACAGTGTGATGAACCCGCGGGAGATTTTGGACAGCCCGCCGGTTGCCCTAACCAAGCTCAGCGATCTGGAAGCCACCCTTGGACAGGCGATTCGCGGTAAAGCGGAGGTGATCCGCCTCTCGGTTGTCTGCCTCCTTTCGAAAGGCCATCTGCTGATTGAGGACGTGCCCGGCGTCGGCAAGACTACCCTTGCGCAAGGGCTCGCGCGAAGCATCGAGTGCGAATTCCACCGGCTTCAGTTCACCAGCGACATGTTGCCGAGCGACGTGCTGGGCGTGACGGTCTATAATGCACAGTCCCACGAATTCGAGTTCAAACCGGGCCCGATTTTCACGAACTTCCTGCTCGCCGACGAAATCAACCGGGCCACACCGAAGACACAGTCGGCGCTGCTTGAGGCGATGAACGAGCTGCAGGTCACGATTGACGGCCGCTCATTCGCGATGGCCGATCCGTTCATGGTGATCGCCACGCAGAATCCAGTGGAGCATCATGGCACATACCCGCTACCGGAGTCGCAGTTGGACCGCTTTCAACTTCGATTGCGGATCGGCTATCCGGACGCCGCGAGCGAGCGCGAGATCCTGCGGGACACTGGGCAGAGCCTGGCCAGCGCGGTCCGCCCGGCGCTCTCAGCCAAAGAGGCGTCGCTGTTGCAGCGCCAGGTCCACGGCGTTCGCGTGGACGAGGCGATTGTCGACTACATGATGGCCATCGTCGCCCGGACCCGCAATCACGAGTTGCTCTCCCTTGGCGTCAGCCCGCGGGGCGCGCAGGCTCTTTACCGCGGGGCGCAGGCCCTGGCGCTGTTGGAGGGCCGCGACTATGCCATACCGGATGACGTGAAGCGGCTGGTAGTTCCCGTCTTCGCGCACCGGGTCGTGATCAACACCCGCACCTCTCTGAACCAGTTGGGCTCCGATGCAGCCGACCGCATCCTGGAGGAGATCCTCACCCAGGTAGACGTGCCGTTGTAGGTAAGCTGGTAGGCGGCGCCCGCGCGCGCTCCGCGGAACCGTAATCATGAAGACTGCAATTATCGGCCTGCCAATGGTGGGCAAGACGAGCTTGTTCACGATACTGACCGGGGTCCAGGAGGCCGCGCGAGTCGGCACGATGGAGGCCCGGCAGGGCGTGACCAAGGTTCCCGACGACCGGCTCGAAGCGTTGGCGAAGATCTTCAATCCCCCCAAGGTGACTCACGCCACGATGGAGTACCTCGACTTCCCGTCCATCTCCAAGGAGGCCTTGCGCAACCCGAGCTACCTCGGCAGCCTGCGCGTGGCGGACGCGCTCGCGCATGTCATCCGCGTTTTCGCCGATGACACCGTCCCGCACGAGCACGGATCGGTGGATCCGATGCGTGACCTGGAGGACGTGGAGGCCGAGCTGATCCTCAGCGATCTTGTCGTGGTCGAGAAGCGGCTGGAGAGGGTTGCCAAGGACCGGAAGAAGATCAAGGACGCTAATCTGGACCGCGAGTTCGAACTCCTCGAGCGCTGCCAGGCGGTCATCGGCGAGGAGAAGCCGCTACGGGAGATGGAGCTCTCCGAGGACGAAGAGAAGCGTATCCGCGGCTTTCAGTTCCTTTCGCAGAAGCCGATTCTGTACGTCTTCAACGTTGGGGAGGAGGACGCCGGGCGGCTGCACGAAATCGAGCAGGAATGGGGGACCAAGCTGGGTTCGCGGAAGTCGACCGAGGTATCCGCGATCTGCGGCAAGGTGGAGGCGGAGCTGGCCGAGATGGAGCCGGAGGACGCCCGGGAGTTCATGGCTAGCTACGGCCTCGAGGAGTCGGCCATGGAACGGCTGATCCAGGCGGGGTACCGGCTGCTCGGATTGATGAGCTTCCTCACGGCCGGCGAGACGGAGTGCCGCGCCTGGACCATCCCGATCGGCAGCACCGCCGTCAAGGCGGCCGGCGCCATCCACACCGATTTCGAGAAGAAGTTCATCCGGGCCGAGGTAGTGAACTGGAAGACGCTGGTGGAGGAGGGCGGTTACCAGGGGGCGAAGCAGAAGGGGCTGCTGCGTCTGGAGGGCAAGGACTACATTGTCCAGGACGGCGACGTGCTGGTGATCCGGCACGGCTGAGCGGAAGGCGGCGCGCTACCGCCGGTAGGCCGGGACCTGGGAGAGCAGCGCGAGCAGGAGGCTGGCGAGCAGGCAGCCCCAGGCGAACCAGTCGCCGAACCGGGTGTAGAAGGTCTTCTCCGAGTGGTAGCCGTAGTGAAGCCGGCCGGCCACCTCTTCGTATTCCGGCATCCGTTCGCGGATGCGGCCGGCGGGATCGATAGAGACGCTGACGCCATTGTTCGTCACCCGGACCAGCCAGCGGCGGTTCTCGACGGCGCGCATCCGAGCGATGAAGAGGTGCTGGTAGCGGGCCGCGCTGCGGCCGAAGTAGCCGTCGTTCGATAGGTTCACGAAGGCCTCGGCGCCCTGGTTGGCGAAGCGGCGGACCAAGTGCGGAAAGACGGATTCGTAGCAGATGAAGGCGCCGATCTGGTGGTCTTCAACCGGCATTAGCTTCACCTCGCGGCCCGGCGCGAAATCGCCGGCCTCTCCGCTGATGCGGTTCACGAAGCCGAAGAACGGGGGCACGAACTCGCCGAACGGCACGAGGAAGATCTTGTCGTAGCGGGTGACCGGTTCGCCCTCGGGGGAGATGAGCTGAGCGGAGTTGAGCGGCTCGCGGTTCTCATTGTAGGCGACGGTTCCGGTGAGGACGGCGGTCCGGGTGAGGCGGGCGAGGTTGTGGAGCCGGGTGCGGTAGCCGGGGTCGAGTTCGTAGTAGAACGGCGCGGGGATCTCGGGCCAGGCAATGAGATTCGGTTTCGCGGCGCCGGCTTGGAGCGCCTGTTCCATGGACCGGTAGACGAAGCGGTCAATGGTCTGGTCGATGAGGGCGCGGCTCCAAGTCTGTTCGATATCGACATTGGGCTGCAGGGCAACCAAGGCGCCGGTGGGCCGTTCGGCCGTCGGCAGCGCCGGCAGGAGCAGGAGGGCGGGCAGAGCCGCGAGCCAGGCGAGTTCGCGCCGGGGCCGGCGGAGCGCGGCCAGCACGAGCGCGGTGGTCATCATCATGAAGATGAAGGAGAGGCCGTAGACGCCGACCCAGGGAGCGAGCCGCATGGGGATTCCCATGTTGATGCCGGCGTTGCCAAGCGCCATCCAGGCGAAGCCGAAGGTGCCGTGGGTCCGCTCGAGACCGACCCAGAGGGCGGCGACGGCGGGTATCGCGTAGGGCTTCTCCATCAGGTATCCGGCGAGCCCGGTGAAGACGGCCATGTGGAGCGCCTTCAGGACGCAGAACAACAGGAAGCAGGCCCAGCCGGCCACCTCGCCCATCTCGCCGTGGTAGGCCAGGACGAACTGGATCCAATAACAGACTCCGAACCAGTAGATAAACCCGGCCACCTCGCCGAGCAGGAACCGCCGCCAGAAGCTCCACTCCCGGCTGGCCGCATAGAGCAAGGGGGCCAGGGCGAGCGGGGCGAGGAAGTGGACGCTGAATCCGGGGAAGGAGAGGATGAGGAGGGCCGCCGAAAGCAGGGCGAGGAGGAGGTGGATTTTCATGCCGGCTACAGGTTCTCCCAGACGCGATCGGCCATGTAAGAGCTGCGGACGAGCGGTCCGCTGAAGACATCACGGAGGCCGATGGAGAGGCCGTAAGCGCGCCATTTCTCGAACTGCGCCGGCCGCACGTACTCGGCCACCGGCAGGTTGCGCCGGGTGGGCTGGAGGTATTGGCCGATGGTGACGACGTTGACACCGTGGGCCTCGAGGTCGCGCAGGACGGCTTCGACCTCGTCCGGCGTTTCGCCGAGTCCCGCCATCAGCCCGGACTTGACGATCACGCCGCGCCCAGCCTGCCCGACGGCTTCGAGGACCGTGAGCGACTGTTCGTAACCGGCCTGCGGCCGGACCTTCCGGTAGAGGCGGGGGACGGTTTCGATGTTGTGATTGAAGACATGCGGCCCGGCGTCGAGGACCCGCCGGACAGCGGACATATCGCCGCAGAAGTCGGGCGTCAGGACTTCGACGCGGGCTTCCGGCAGCGCCCGGCGCACCTGGCGGACGGTTTCGGCGAAGTGTTCCGAGCCGCCGTCCGCGAGGTCGTCGCGGTTGACGCTGGTGATCACGACATAGCGGAGGTTCATCAGGGCGGCCATGCGGGCGACATTGACGGGTTCGTCCGGGTCGAGCCGGAAATCGTGTTTGCCGGGTACGCCCTTGGGCACCGAGCAGAAGCCGCAGCCGCGCGTACAGAGGTTGCCGAGGATCATGAAGGTAGCCGCGCCGCGATGGAAGCACTCGTGGATGTTCGGGCAGCGGGCCGATTCGCAAACCGTGTGCAATGCGTGCCGCCGGAGGCCGCTTTTCAGGCGCATGACGGATTCATGATGCACCGTGCCGCCGCGGAGCCATTCGGGAAGGCGCGGCGGCCGCGGGCGCGAGGCCGCGGAGAGTTGGACAAGATGGTCGGGGCTCAATTTTCAGTTTACCCGTGTTTGTCCGGCGCTCAGTACTCGTATTCACCCTTGGCCGTCTTGAAGAGGAGTTCGGCGCCGGCCTTGATGAGACCGGATTCGCTGCTGGCCTGGAAGAAGGTGAAGCCGTCGCGGCTGAACCAGGCTTGCGGACCGCCGAGCTTCTTGCCGGCCTTCAGGACGTCATCGTGGATCTTCTTGATGAGCGCGTTGTATTGCGGGTCTTCGCGGTCGAGACCGGTGAAACTGCCGATGTCGCCGCTGGCGGCGAAGACGACGTCAACGCCTTCGACCGCGGCGATCCGGTCGGCAAT
The DNA here is from genome assembly GCA_964468205.1 of uncultured Solibacteraceae bacterium. Taxonomy (GTDB): domain Bacteria; phylum Acidobacteriota; class Terriglobia; order Bryobacterales; family Bryobacteraceae; genus CAWELS01. The sequence continues at coordinate 100,834 of CAYXVG010000022.1, forward strand.
CTCGATGCCATCCGGCGACTCGATCATCGCAACGACCATGATATTGTCGTTGGCGGTTTCGCGGTAGTTGTCCGGCCAGATGTCGCGGTATTGGCCGCCTCCCTGGCTGCGACGCCCTTGCGGGGGATACTTCGCGAAGCGGACGGCGGCCTCGGCCTTCTCGACCGACGCCACCAGCGGAACGATAATACCGAGAGCCCCGATGTCAGTGGCCTTCTGGATGTCGCCTTCCGTGGCATCCGGCACGCGAATGAATGGGATGGCGGGCGCGTCCTTGCAAGCCCGGATCATCGCCGCGACCTGCGGGAAGCTCAGCGGGCTGTGCTGCATCTCGATCCACAGGAAATCGAAGCCGGCGTTAGCCATCGCGCAGTAGATAGTGGGATCGGAAGTGTAGATGGTCCCACCGACGACCTTCTTGCCGTCAAGCAGCTTCTGCTTCACGGTGTTGTAGTTGCGACCTCCCTGGGCCGAGACCGGGGAGACGGTTGCCAGACAGAGCAGGACCAAGCCCGCACAAGAAGCGATGGTGCGTATTCCGAGCATTACTAACCTCCTTAATAGCCTTTTTGCTTGTCCACGACGTTACGCAGCGGCTCGCCGTTGGCGAAGCGCTCGATGTTGTCCTTGATGAGCGCGATGCGCCGCGGGGTGCCGCCTTGCGTTTGCGTGGCGATGTGGGGCGTGACGACGACGTTGTCGAACTTCCAGAGCGGGTGGCCTTTCGGCAAGGGCTCGGGTTCGGTCACGTCGACTCCGGCGCCGGCGAGTTGTTTGCTATCGAGGGCCTTCACGAGCGAATCGAGATGATAGACCTTGCCGCGGGAAAGTCCGATGAAGAAAGCGCCCTTCTTCATGAGGTTGAACTGTTTCGGGCCGAGCATGTTTTCGCTTTCCGGGGTGTGGGGCGCGCAAAGAAAGATGACGCCGGCTCGCGGAAGCACCCGGTTCAGCCGGTCCGGATAGTACATTTCGTCAAAGTCCGGGCGCGGCGGGAATTCCCTTGGGTCGATACCGATGACGTGCATGCCGAACCCCTTGGCGCGCCGGGCGACGCAGGAGCCGATGCCGCCGGTCCCGATGACGAGAGCGGTGGCGCCCTCGAGCTCGAGCAAGTGATAGTTGCTGCGGTCCCACGACTCCTCGGTCTTGATGGTGATGAAGTGGGTGAGTTTCCGCGTCAAGGCCAAGAGCATTGCGAAGCCGTGATCGGCAATGCCCGGGGCCGAGAGGGTTTTACCGTTGGTGAGAACTATATCGCTATCGACCATGGCCGGGTAGAGATACTCTTCGACTCCAGCGCTCATCACCTGCACCCACTTGAGTTTCGGCGCGGCCTTGACGATTTCCTCGGTGGGGCCGCCGAGGATGGCGTCGGCGCCGGCAACCTCACGGAGAAGCTTTTCCTTTTGCGCGGCCTCTTCCGGAGCGTCGGCGACGATGGCGACCACATCAACGGAGGTCCGCGGCGGCGAGACGTGTACAAGGCGGACTTTGTTCGAGACGCCTTGCAGCTCCGAGACCTGTTTTTCCGACATTCCCAGCACAACGATCTTTTTTTGCTGCGCGATACCAAGCGCCGCGAAAATGAACATGAACAAGAGCAGTTTCTTCATTTGGACACTCCGTTTCGAGACGGCTACCGCCGGGCCGGGCGCACGCCTTCGTCGACGCCCAGTCCGTGATCCAGCCAGCCTTCATACCATCGGAAAACATTGCCGGTGAGGCTTCCGATGTAAATATCGCCGCTCTGCGCCACGGTAATCCAGTGGCCGGGGCTCTCCATGGAACCGAGAATCTTGCCGGACCTGATGTCGACGCGCATGATGCGGCCGGCGAGCGTGTCGTAGGTCAGATTCTCAATATTATTGCGGTGGGTGATAATCCAGAGCTCGCCGGAGGGGGTGATACATAGTCCCTGGGTGGCGCCGAGGTGGGTCCACATGCGGAGGAATTCTCCATCGGCGGTGAATATTTGGATGCGGTTGTTTTCGCGGTCGCTCACGTAGACGGTTCCGGAGCTATCCACCTGGATGTTGTGGGGCAGGTTGAATTCGCCGGGTCCGGTTCCCTTGCTGCCCCAGGCGAGGAGGTAGCGGCCGTCTTTCGAGAACTTCACCACACGCGAGTTTCCGTAGCCATCGCTGACGTAGAAGTCGCCGTTGGGAGCGAAGGCGATATCGGTGGGGCGGTTGAAGGTCTTCTCATCGGTTCCGGATTGGCCCTTAGTTCCGAGGGTGAGCAGGAGCTTGCCGTCGCGCGTCCACTTCTGGACAGTGTGGTCGCCGTTGTCCACGGTCCAAATATTGCCGTCCGGTCCGACACGGATGCCGTGCTCGTTGCGAAACTGACCGCGGCCCCAGGAGCGGACGTACTTCCCTTTCGGATCGAAAACGACGACGGGATCGGCGTGGGCGCCACGGTGAAAAACGTAGACTTCGCCATTGCGATCAACGGCGACGGCCGAGACGCGGCCGAAGCTCCAGCCATCCGGCATGGTTTCCGGTTCGAGGCCGAAGCGGATGTTGACGCGATATTTAAGGAGTCCGCCTTCGTGGGGATGCCAGCCTTGTTCGGCGGCGGGGGCAGAGAGCGCACTAAGGGCGATGGCGAGCAGGAATTTCAGCAACATTGGCGAAACGCCTCCCTTCGGTTGCAATTGAGCGAGATCAGCATATCAGAGGATTGGCTCGAATGCAGCGCTTTTTGCCGGATCCGGCGTTGCGGGGCGGTTTGGGAGCTGGGGAGAAGGGGATTTGGAGGTTGGGGCGGGAGGAGGTGACGCAAGGGGAGGCTTATTTTGGGGGTGGTGCGCTTCTGGGGTTGAGGAGGGGTTTGGGGGGGCCGCATGGGCGCAGG
>CAYXVG010000023.1:0-3244 GCA_964468205.1 uncultured Solibacteraceae bacterium
CCGTCCCGTACGCGGCCCCGGCCGCACCACCCACAGCGCCGCGGGCCCCGTACACTGCCCCGGCCTCACCGCCCGCCGCGCCACCCGTCCCGTACACCGCCCCGGCCTCGCCGCCCGCCGCGGCGCGGGCTCCGTACGCTGCGGCGGCCATCTTCCCAACCGTCTGCAGCAGGCTGTCGTGGATGTCGGTCTGGACCCGCAGCATCTCCTCCGGCTCCCAACCCCGCCGGCCCTCGAGCAGTTCACGAATCCGCCGCGCCCGGTAGCCCGGCGCAAACGAGCCGCCGACTCGATGCGGGTAGTCTTCCGGAAACGGGTTCTCGTTGGCCGAGACGATCAACCCCGAATCCGGGTTAAAGGCCCTCGGAAGATCCTCGAACGGGATATAGTCCTGCCACTCGAACTCGCCGCTCGCCCCGTCAACCGGAGCCCAGCCGTCGTAGTCCCGCAGCGGCAGCCGCCCGGCGGCCTGGTACCCGATATTGCCCTCTACATCGGCGTAGACGAAGTTCTGCGGCGGCCCCACAAACCCGGAGAGCGCCGCGCGAAACTCGTCCCAGTTCGCCGCCCGCCCAACCTCCAGGAACGGGTAGTGGAACGCCCCCTCCCCGAAGGCCGTCCAGCGCAGTGCCAGTTGCGCCCCGCCCTGCGAGACCACCACCGGGCCATGAATCGTGTGATGCACCGTCAGGTTCACCGCCGCCGCGTCCCTTACCCGGATCGTCTCCTGCCGCCGGCCGGCCGTGAGCGCCCGGCCCTGATGGAGATACCTTCCGGTCCGCGGGTCCAGCCGCTCGGCGTAGAGATCCTGGACATCAAACGCTAGGTTGGTCACGCCCCAGGCAATCCGGCCGTTGTGCCCGGTCATCACCCCGGGGAGTCCGGTGAGCACCGCGCCCGTGACGGACACTGCCGGGGTTTCAAGTTGGACCCTGTGCCAGACGGAGGGCGCCGTGAGCGTCAAATGCGGATCGTTCGCCAGCAGCGGCTTCCCCGACGCCGTGCGCTTTCCCGAAACCGCCCACGCGTTCGAACCCGGCGCCGCCTCCAGCCCGGAGCGCGCCGGGAACAGGCGGCGCAGCTTGTCCCGGGCCCCGGACTGCAGGTACCCAACCCGGTTGGCCTCCTCCGGCCAGGTCTCACTCAGGATCCGGGCCATTTGGAGACCGATCGCGACGGAATCGGCGATACGCCAGGGCCGGGGCTCGTAGCGCAACAGCCGGAACTCGGCCGGCAAACGGCCGGCGTGGGTTTCCAGGTAGAAGTTCACTCCCCGGGCGTAGGCGGCGAACGCGAGCCGGTCCTCCTGGCGGAGGGTGCGGGCGTGCTCCTCCGCCGCGCTCGCCACGCCGATCCGGCGCGCTTGCCGGTCGCTCTCGATCGCGGCCGCGCCGAGAACCTCCGCCAGCTCCCCGTTGGCCCGCCGGCGCAGGAAGTCGAGCTGGAACATGCGGTCCTGGGCGGTAACGAATCCCTGGAGAATGAGAGCGTCGGCCTCCGTTTCGGCCCGGATGTGCGGGATGCCCAACTCGTCGCGGACCACGCTCGCCGGCTGTTCGATCGGAGCCTCCACCCGGCCGGAAGTCCGCGGCAGCGGCCGGTACAGCCACCAGTAACCGGTCCCTAACGCGGCCAGCAAGAAAATGCCGATCAATATGTTGATATATTTGAGGAACCGGTTCAGTGCCACTCACAGAGATTGTAGCGAAGACCCGTGGCTTCGCCCTCCGAGCGGCCCGAGTCCCCGAGTCTAACCAGTCATGGATGACCCCCAGTTTGGCTACCGCTTCCTGATCGTCGCCTTCTTGCTGCTGCTCAACGGCTTCTTCGCCGGGGCCGAAGTGGCGCTGCTCTCCGTGCGGCAATCCCGCCTCAAGGAACTGGCCGCCTCGGGCCGCGTCGGAGCCAAGGCGGCTCTCTCCCTACTGGAACATCCCGAGCGCCTGCTATCGGTAGTGCAGGTCGGTGTCACCTTGACGAGTCTCGGCCTCGGCTGGGCAGGCGAAGCGACGCTGTTCCGGCTGTTCCAGGCGATGCTCGCCCCGTTCGTGGCCTTGAATCCCGTCATGGAAGGCGCTCTGCACGGGGCCAGCTTCGCGCTGGCTTTCGCGGCGATGATCTACGCCCACGTCGTCATCGGGGAGGTGGTGCCGAAAAACCTCGCCATTGAACGGGCTGATCACCTCGCCATCATCGTCGCCCCCGTCCTGCTGGCGTTCTACAAGGTGGTGACCCCCTTCGTCTTCGTGATCGAGCGCTCGGCCGGAGGGCTCTCCCGGCTCTTGGGTCTGAAGGGCCGGCTTGGCGGAGGGCATTCGGCCGAGGAACTGAAGTTTATCCTCTCCGACAGCCGCCGCCGCGGACACATCGAATCCTTCGAAGAAATGGCCATCAAAAATCTGATCGATCTCCGGGACTACCTCGTCCGCGAGATCATGGTGCCCCGCAGCGAGGTCATCTCGGTTCCGATCGACGCCTCGCTCGACGACATCCTGCGGGTCGGCACTGACCACCAGCTCTCGCGGATCCCCGTCTACGAGGGTGAGCCCGAGAGGATCATCGGAATCGTGCATGCCAAGGATCTGCTCACGGTCTGGCGCCGGTGGCGCTCCGCCGGGCGGCCCGGCGGATTCAACCTTCGCTTCATGATCTCGCCCCCCTTTGTCGTGCCGGAAACCAAGCCCGTGAACCAATTAATCGACGAGTTCCGCGAGAAGCGGTCCCACATGGCGCTAGTCGTCGACGAGTTCGGCGCCGTCGTCGGGGTGGTGACCCTCGAGGACGTGCTCGAGCAGATCTTCGGTGAGATCGAGGACGAGCACGACGTCCACTTGCCGCCCGCCGAGTCCGCTCCCGTGCTGGAACTCGACGGCGGCTTTAACATTCGGGACCTCCAGACCCAATACGGCATCGAACTGCCGGTCGACGCAGGTTTCGAGACCCTGGCCGGATTCATCCTCTCCCGGCTCGGCCATATTCCCGAGGCCGGGGCGGAAATCGAGTACGAAGGCTACCGCTTCACTGTTCTGGAAATGGAGAAAAACCGCATTGCCAAGGTCCTCGTCGTGCGGCTGGACGGCCAGGAGGCCGCGGAGCAGCCGGCGTAGGCTCCCCTTACTCCGCCAGCTCCAGCGCCCCGCCGGTGTCCCGCAGCCGGAAGCAGCCGGCGTAGGCTCCCCTACTCCGCCAGCTCCAGCGCCCCGCCGGTGTCCCGCAGCCGGAAGCAGCCGGCGTAGGCTCCCCT
>CAYXVG010000023.1:3344-99307 GCA_964468205.1 uncultured Solibacteraceae bacterium
GCTCCAGCGCCCCGCCGGTGTCCCGCAGCCGGAAGCAGCCGGCGTAGGCTCCCCTTACTCCGCCAGCTCCAGCGCCCCGCCGATGTCCCGCAGCCGGAAGCAGCCGGCGTAGGCTCCCCTACTCCGCCAGCTCCAGCGCCCCGCCGGTGTCCCGCAGCCGGAAGAAGCGGGCGCGTTCATCGGGGCTGGAATTCGGTTGATGCAGCACGAGCGTCAGCCGGCCGTCAAAGGTCCTGAAGATCATGCCATGTCCGCCGTTGGCCCGGAAGAGCGGTTCGCGAACCTGTTCCCACGGGCCCTGGACCTTTCCGGTCTGCGATACGGCCAGACCCACGGCGTACTCCTCCTCTCCGAAGCTCGACCAGATCATGAGCAGCTTGCCGGCTTTCGTGCGGTAGAGGAACGGGCCGTCGGTGACGTAGCCGCTGTGCTCTCCCCCGGCGTCACTCAGGTTCCGCACCCAGGCCGCCTCGCTGGCGCGGAACAGCGTCTCCGGTTCGCCGGCCACGCCCGAGAGGTTGGGTTCCAACCGGACAAGCTCCATCGTACCGTCGCCGACCTGGACCCATTCATGGCAGAAAATCATCCAGGGAACGCCGTCCTCCACCCAGAGCGTCCCGTCGAGAGACATCCAATCCGGAGGCGTATGCGGTCCGTTGTGGAAGGGCCGGAAAGGACCTTTCGGTGACTCGGCCACCAGGATTTGCGAGCCCCGCGGAGCCATCGCCGGGCCGGACTCGCGCCGCCCCCAATCCTCCTCGCCGGTGAATGTGACGAACAGATAGAACTTCCCGCGATAGGCGTGGACCTCGGGAGCCCAGACCATCCGCCGGGCCCAGAAATTGTCAGGGACCACGAAGACCGGTTCGGGGCCGGACCACCTTTCGAGGTCCTTGCTGGTGTAGACCTCCACGCCGCGTTGGCGCGAGTTGGCGCCTGCGCGGTTCCCCATCTGGGCATACATGTAATAAGTGCGGGTCTTCTCGTCCGCGAGGACGTAAGGGTCGCGGATGCGGATCTCGGAGAGCGTCAGGGTCTGAGCCGGCGCGGCCGCGGCGCCCAACGCCAGCATGACCCCCCATTCCCGGAGCTTCATGTCGTGATCTATTATGGCCTACGCCCCGCCGCTCTGCAGGTACCACTTCGCCATCACATCCATCGCGGGCTTGTTCCAGGGGGAGTGCGAGGTGTCCTCGGGCCCGCCCATGCCGTTCGAGCCGATCTTCCACCAGTAGACTCCATGAAACCAGGGCTGGTCCCAGTAGGCGGCGAGCGCCGCCTCGTAACACCGGGCCTGGTCTTCGAGCGATACTTCGTCCCGGTCGTCGGCCCAGGGTTCGCGGTGGGGGTCCTTGAGGGAAGGAAAGCCGGCCTCGGGGAAGAGCACCGGCTTGCCGAAGCGGCTGTGCACGGCGCTGATCTTCTGCAGGACGCCGCTCGCGTCGAGGGAATCAGGCAGCGGGTAGTAGTTGTTGAGGCCGATGAAGTCCAACGCGTCCCAGAAGTTCACTGTCTCGAACTCGTGTCCCCAGTTGGCGGCGTAGACCAGCTTCCCCGCGAACCGGTCCCGCGCGACGGCGATCAGACGCCGCCACTCGGCCTCGTACTTGATGAGTTTTGAGAACTCGACGCCCACGGAGAACAGGTGCGCGCCGGCTCTCGCCGCCAGGTCCGCATAGTGGCTCAGGAACTTCTCGTAACCGTCGAACCAAGTGCGGCGCTCCTCGCTGGAATCGTAGTCGAGGTCTCCAGGGAAGCCGCGCGGCACCCAGATTTGCGGCTTCAGAAGGAACCGCAGGCCGGCCTCGTGGATCAACTCCGAGAGCTTCAGAATGGACTCGTCCCGCTCCCACGAACGCCGGCCGCTGAAACGCAGTTCGGTGGAGCCGAGCCGGCACGCCCCATAAGGAACGAGGGCGACCGAATTCACGCCGAATTCAGGAAGCTTACGGAGGATTTGCCGGGCGCGGTCCGACTCGTAACGGTCCGGCCACTCGGAAGTGAAGTTGACGCCGCGATGGAAATCGCCGCCGCGGGATGGCGGATTGCTGGGAATAGCTTCGGCGGCCGGAGTCCCGGCTGGCTCCCGTGGGGAACACCCCAAGAGCGTGGCGGTTCCCAGTGCTGAGAAACTGAATTCCCGGCGTGTCATGCTTGCCCCCTCATTTCGCGTCAAGCTGCGGCGCTCGGGCGCGGCGGCTGGGAAATCCGCGCCACTTTCTAGTACGGACTACCCTGCATCGGTCCGGCGGCCATCGCCTGCTGCCGGGCCATCAGTTTCTCGACTTCCTTCTTGAGCGGTCCCACGGCCTTCGAATAGATCATCTTGTAGGACTGGCAGAAATAGTCCAGGTCCGCGAAGTTCCGGTTTGGCGCATGCCGGAACTTCGGGCATCCCTGTTTGCAGACCGAGCGGTACTCGCACTTCTGGCATTCCTCATGGGGAATGGTCTTCACTTGCGAGAATTCGTAGCGCCGCTTGCGCCGCGCGATCTCGCTCCAGGAGTCCAGGTTGATGTTGCCCAGTTTCCAGCTCGATTCCACGAAAAAGTCGCACGGATAAATGTCGCCGTTGTACTCCACCACCAGGTAGCTGTCGCAGGTGTCGTGCATCGTGCAAGTGCCGGGCTTGATGCCGGCGAGCGCCTCGGCCAGGTTGTCGAAGAAGCGGATCCGGTTCTTGCGGCGATCGGGCCACCAGAGGTCGAACGTCTCGCAGAGGAACTTCCCGTACTGCTCCGGCGTGATGGTGAACGGCATCCGCGAGCCGTCCGGGTGGAACTCGGAGAGCGGAATGTACTGCACGTTGTCCAGGCCGAGTTCCTTGAAGAAGAAGCGGTAAAGCTCCTTCGGCTTATCGACGTTCGCCTGGCTGAGGACGCAGAGAATATTGAACTCCACGTTCTTCTTGCGCAACGTCTCGATGCCCTTCATCACCTGCTTCCAGGTGCCCCGGCCGCCTTTGTTGAAGCGGTAGAGGTCGTGAATTTCCTGGGGGCCATCGCACGAAACTCCCAGCAGCCAGTTGTACTCCCGGAACAGGTCGCACCAGCCTTCGTCGATCACGATGGCGTTGGTTTGCAGAGCATTGCTGACGTTCTGCCCGTCGCGCCCATAGCGCTTCTGCAACTCGACCAGCTTCTCGAAGAAGCCGAGGCCGGCAAGCGTCGGTTCGCCGCCTTGAAAGGCGAAGACCGAGTTCGGATAGGAATAGAAGAGGAAGTTGTCAACCAGCCGCTCGAGCGTCTCGTCGGTCATCTTCCGGTCCGGGAGCGCCTTATACGGATCGGCCTCCCGGTCGAGATAGAAACAGTAGGCGCAGTCCAGGTTACAGACCGCCGAAGCCGGCTTGATCAGCAGCGATGTAATTCGCGGCACGGATCCCAGCCAGGAATCAAGGTTGTGAGCGCTGCTCTGTCCCAGGATGGGCAGCGCGATTCCGTTTCCCATGCATTCAACATATCATCACAACGAGATGCAACTTGAGGAACTGCTCGCCGAGATTCGTAAACAGTTGCTGGCGGCGGTGGATCCGGCCTACCGCGAGGGCGCCCGCAACTACTTCACCGAGCCAATTGACAACTACGGTGTACGCACGCCGCAGGTGCGCAAAATCGCCTCCGCCGCTTACCGGAAATGGAAGAACTGGCCGCGGGCGGAGCGGGACGCCCTGTGCGAATCGCTGTGGGAGAGCGGGAAAATGGAGGAGGGCAGCGTTGCGATTGTCCTCTATAGCAAGGTGGCGAAAGCGTGCGGCGGCCGGGAGTTCCGGTTGTTCGAGCGGTGGCTCAACCGTTACGTCACGAATTGGGCCCACTGCGACGGCGTCTCCTCGTGGCTGGTCGCGGGCTGCATCGCCAACGAGCCTTCGCTGATTGACCGCCTGCCCGCGTGGACCCGCTCGCGGAATCGATGGAAGCGCCGGGCGGCGGCGGTCTCCTTGCTGCAAGAGGCGAAGGCCGGCCGGCACACGGAGCGGGTTTTCGAGATCGCCGGCCTGTTGCTTGACGACCGTGCCGGCATGGTGCGGAAAGGCGTCGGCTGGCTGCTCAAGGAGGCATACCCGCGGCGGCCGAGCGAAGTGGTTGAGTTCCTCGCGCCGCGCCGCGACCGGCCGGCGCGATTATTGTTGCGCTACGCCGCGGAGAAGATGTCCGCGCGCGACAGGGAGCGGGTGCTGGGTTGAGCGGGGCGCGCCGCAAAGATTTGCGTTTATCTTGCGTTCATTCGCGGTTTATAATACTTGTAACGCGACTGCTCTAGCGACGTCTCCGTATCCAATGAGACTCGTGCGTCTATACTGTCTCGCCGCCAGCCTCATTTGCGGCGCGCCGGCCGCGGCGGCTCCTGCCTGTTCGGCGGGGATTCCTCTTCTTACGTTTCAGTTGGCGGCGCAACCCGCCGAGGATGGCAAGGTTCCGATTTCCGTGCGGAAAATCAACCGGCTCGAGGAGGGCCAGAAGCTCATTTTCGCTCCCGTGGGCTTCCGGTCAGGCTACTCGGATGAGGGCGAGAAGGGGAAGTTGTCGCTGGTGCTCGTGCCAGCCGGGCCGGATCACGAGATCGTGGTGCTCGATCCTCACAAGTCGCGGGCCACGGCGGAATGGGAGGTTCCGTTCCGAACCTCCGTGGTTGCGCTGGTCTACGGGCCCACGGGGTTGAGCACGAAAAAGGTACGGGCGCTGGTCAAGAAGGACCAGGAGTTGATCGAGCAGCTTGCCGACTACGCCGAGCAGACGGCGCAGACGGAGAAATTGCTGGAGGCTCTGGCGGTATGGGAAGACACCTCGAACAATGTCGAGAACCTGAACGCCGCGCTGCGCGGCTTCTCGAGCAGCTACGGCCGCCCGGTCCCGCAATTGAAACGCAACGCCTCGCCCGACGAGCAGATGTCCACCATGATCCGGGCGTTGAATCCGGCGCTGGCCCAGTATGACCCCCTGGCCACGGCTCCGCGGAAACGGATGCAGCAGTCGGCCATGCTGGCGTCATCGGTGGCCGGCATGTTCTTTGGCACGCCGGTGGGTTTGGCCGCCGGCGGCGCGGCAATGGCCGTGAACCTCGGCGACATGATGTTTCCCGATACGAATTTTCGCTCGGCCTTTGTGCAGCCCGCTCCGGGACATTCGCTCACGCTTTGCTCCAAGCGCCAGAAAGAGCAGTCGCGCACCCGCTACGCCTATTTGTGGGCCGTGCGGGTGCCGGATGTCGAGGCGCCCAAAGCGTCCCTGGACGAGCCCGTTCACGTTCCCGCCGGGGCCGAGGCCGAAGTGAAGTTGCGGCTGGCCAGGAAGCCGGACTGGACGGTGCTGGGCCGCGCGACGAACTGGCGGCTCATGAATGAAACTGAATCCATTCCGGTAAAGGTGATTCCGCTGGCAGAAAAGGAGGCGGTTCGCATTCGCCCCGGCGATCGTCAAGCGCCGCCGGGAACGTACCGCCTGACGGCGAACTGGGATTGGGAAGAGTTCCGCATCGATGGCGAATTGCACGTCCACGAGATTCCAGAAGCCGGGGAATTGCGCTTCGCGGATGAGTCACTCGATTTGCTCGTCGAGGGCGGCGGACCGGTGACCTTGAAACTGGAAGGCTGTGACTTCCAATTCGTCAAAGGCGTCTCGATCCGGCGGAAGGGGGAGTCCACGGAACTTGCCGCGCCGGCCTTCGAACTCCCGATCGGGCCAGGAAAAGGTCCACAGCAGACAATCAGCCTGAAGGTCGACACAACGGAGCTGGCGGCGGGGGACTATTGGCTGTCGATGACCATGCCTGGCGAGATCCGCCGCGAAACGGAATTCCGGGTGCTGCCCCAGCATCCCAAGCTGAAGGGGCTGCCGTTGCGGGTGAATCTGGGCGAAAGACGGCAGGCGGTTTCGCTTACCGGCAGCGGTCTTGAGCGGATTCGGTCGATTCGAAGCGGCCGGGCGGAGTTCACCATGAACGGGCATGGCGAGTTGCATGTCACCCTCGCTCCGGATGTGCGAAAGGGTGACCGGCTGGATGTCGAATTGGAAGTGGAGGGATTGCGCGGTCCTCTCCCGGTGGAGGGAATGCTCGAGGTTGCAGGCCCCCGGCCACGCATCAGCGGCAGCCGCCTTTCGCTGCCCGGGAACCTGGATGTTGAGATCAGGAGCGGAGAGCTGCCGGCCGGCTCCTTCGCCAGCTTTTCATTGCAGGTGGAATCATCGCTCGACTCCCCACCCACGATGGACCTGGCCTGCGCGCAGCCCGGCCTGACGCTGGAGGCCAGGCAAGCGATGGTTGGAGAACAGTCTCCGGAACTGCGCCTGCGGAGCGCCGGAGCGGGCGCTCTGTTTCTTTCGTTCGACCCCGGGGCCATCGGCCAGCCGGGTTGCGATCTGCAGGTGATCGCATCGACGGCCGAGCAGGGCCGTTCGGATGCCTATACGCTGGGCCGGGTGGTCCGCCTGCCGAAGATCTCGAAGTTCGAATTGACTTCGGAAGCCGCCGGGCCGGACCGGTTTTACGCCGCGATTGAAGGCGAAGACCTGGAACTGATCGAACGGGTCGGCTGGGACGAGTATGGTCCCGGATTGCTCGTGGACGCCTTACCCGTACCCGTGGCCGCGGGAGGACACCGGCAGACGCTGCGGGTCGCCATGCCCTGGCCGGCCCCGGCTCCGCACGCTCCCCTCTACGTCTGGCTTCGGGGCGAAGACCGCGGGCGCGAGACCACTGCCCGCTACTAGCCGGCCGGAACCAGCGCACAACGGACCGGCCCGGCGCGAAAAACCGCCCGTAATCGGTTAACATGGTCTCGTTGGCGCCCCGTTCGCCGAGCTGAACCAGCCAAGCGGCTTGTGCTCCAGGGGTGCGGACTGGACGAGGAGGAAAGCATGCGGATACTACTCACAACTACCCTAGCGTTGCTACTGCCGTTGGCCGGCCTGACGGCCCAGGAGAAAAAGCGCGTGGCCGTGCTCGACTTCGACTACGCCACGGTTTCGAGTTCCGTGGCGGCGATTTTCGGCACGAATGTCGACGTTGGCCGGGGTATCGCCGACTTATTGGTCAACAAGCTCGTCGAGGGAGGCGAGTTTTCCGTGATCGAGCGGAAGGCGCTTGACGCCGTGCTGGCCGAGCAGAACTTCTCCAACAGCAACCGCGCGGATCCGTCCTCGGCGGCGCAGATCGGCAAGGTACTTGGCGTGGATGCGATCATCATCGGCAGCATCACGCAGTTCGGCCGGGACGACAAAAACACGAGCGTCGGCGGTTTGGGTGCGGTGACCGGCGGTTTCGGAATCGGCCGGGTCGGAAAGAAAAAGTCAAAGGCCGTTGTCGGGCTGAACTCCCGGGTGATTGATATCAACACCGCCGAGATCCTGGCCGTGGCGAAGGGTACCGGCGAGTCGGAGCGCTCCGGAACGAGTATCGGAGGCGCCGGCGGCGATTGGGGGACCGCGGTCGGCGGCGGCCAAATTGACATGGGCTCCAGCAACTTCGCCAACACGATACTCGGCGAAGCGGTGAGCGCGGCCGTCGATGAGATGTACGTTGAACTCGAGAAGGGCGCCGACGCACTGCCGACCCGCGAGGTGGAGATCGACGGACTGATCGCCGACGTGGCCGGCAACGTGCTGATTCTCAATGTCGGGACAAACGCCGGCGTAAAGGTGGGCGACACGCTCGCCGTGGAACGGATGGTGCGCGAAGTGAAGGACCCGGCCACTGGGCGGGTGCTGCGCACGATCACCGAGAAGGTCGGCGTGGTGACGATTACCGAGGCCGATGAGGTTTCCTCGGTTGGGGAATTTTCCGGAGGCGCCGAGGCCAAGGTCGGCGACATGGTGAAGAACCAGTAGGTGCGTAGCCGGGGGGCGGAGCAGCGCCGCGGAGCGCGATATGCGCGCCTTCCGGCAATATGCAGACCGGCGGAGCGAAAACCAGCGCCGGGTGAAAGAAGGGCGTTATGAGCCTGAATTCCGGTGACAGATTAGGGGATTACGAAGTTCTCGGCGTGCTCGGGGCCGGTGGTATGGGCGAAGTCTACAAGGTTCGCAATACGATCACGAACCGGGTGGAGGCGGCCAAGGTCGTGCTGCCGGACATGGCGGAGAATCTGGAACTCACCGAGCGGTTCCAGCGCGAGATCCGGTTGCACGCAAGCCTCGAGCATCCGAACATCGCCGATGTCCGGACCGCATTTCGCGACGGCAACCGTCTCATCATGGTGATGGAACTGTTGGATGGGCAGACTCTGGCCGAGCGTTCGCGCCAGGGCAAGATGCCGGTGGCGGAGTGCTTGAACTACGTGGGCGAAGTTCTCTCGGCGCTCGAATACGCGCACGAACGCGGCGTGGTACACCGGGACATCAAACCGGCGAACATCATGTTGACGCCGGGCGGCGTCAAAATCATGGACTTCGGAGTGGCGAAGAAGGAGTCCGATCACAGCCTCACGAAGACCGGCTTCACGGTAGGGTCCCTGTACTATATGTCTCCGGAGCAGATCCAGGCCGGGGAGGTAGACGCCCGGAGTGATCTCTATTCGCTCGGGATTGTCCTGTATGAGATGGTTACCGGCAAGCGGCCGTTCGAAGGCGACAGCGACTATTCGGTGATGGCGGCGCATATGGAGGCCGCACCACCTCCCCCGGGGGAGTTGAATGCCGAGATTCCCTCGCCGCTGAGCGACATCATTCTGATGTCGCTGGCGAAGGACCCGGGCAAGCGATTCCAGACGGCAAAGGCGTTCCGCAATGCATTGCGGAGTGTGTCGCCGGCAGCGCCAGCACCCGCTTCCCCGGCGACGGCCACACCGCAGCCACCGCCTCCCCGGGTGGGGGGCGCTCCTGTTCCCGAGGGACGCCCGAAATCCGGTATGCGTCTCGGCTATATGCTGATCGGCGCCCTGGCCGCGGTAATCGTGCTGGCAGTTGGCATCACGCAGATTCCCAAGTGGCGGTCCGCCAGCGCGGAGCCTGAGGCAAGCGAGGCCGTCGAGGCTCCGGTTCCGGCGCCCGATGTGACGCCCGATGTGGAGCCTGGGCAGCAGACGTTGACACAGCCGGAAACGAAAGAGGCGGGGCAACCTCCCCGGGAGCCGGAAACCGCGGCGGGAATGGAGCCGGAAACCGCGGCGGGAATGGAGCCGGAAACCGCGGCGGGAATGGAGCCGGAAACCGCGGCAGGAATGGAGCCGGAAACCGCGGCGGGAATGGAGCCGGAAACCGCGCCGGCTGTGAGGCAAACGAAACCGGCCGCCCCCGTTCCGGCAGCGAAAGCCACCGCCCCGGCCGCCGCGCCGCCAACGCCGCAACGCCAGGCTCCGGCAGAGGAGCGGAGCGAGATGCCGCCGGTGGAGCGAACGACCGGTTTTCTGGAGGCGGAGGCCGCGGCGCGGGCGCAACGGGAAGCGGAAGCCGCGCTCAACGCGGCTCTCGATGAACTCAACGAGAGGCAGATCCTCATGGCGGTGCGCATGTCGGCCGTGAATTCGGGTTTGGACAAGTTGGAGAGAGAGCAGGCGTCGATGGGAGTGTCGCTACGGGGCGACATGGTGGCGGCGCGGAAACTGCTCGAAACCCGGATGGCGCAGGCCGGCGCGGCGATCGAGTCCGGAGACGCGGAGGGCGCGAAGAAATACCTCGACCAGGCGGAACGGCCGCTTCGCACACTGGAGCGGTTCCTGAACCTGTAGGATGGTCCGGCTCGCGCTACCGCCAGTTTGGGAACCGGCATTAGCGGTTCAGAAACGAGCGGACCGCGGGGTGGAGCTTGCCGGACTCGCAACCGGTGGCCCGGTGGCCGCAATCGCCTTCGAGGCTCAGAGTATCGGCGCCGAGAAGTCCGGCGAACTCCAGAGCGGGGGCCGGGTTCACCATGTGGTCCTGTGAGGCTACCACTACCAGAACTTCCGCTTTCACGGTTTTCGCCGCGGCTTCCATCGAGCCCGCGAAGCTACGCGCGATGTCGTGGTCCATCATGGCCCGGAGCTGGGAAGCCCAATCGTAGCCGTTCCGCTCTCCGTAGGCGCGGACCGGCTTCATGACCTCCTCCTCGTACTCCGGAGGCGGCGTCTCCCGCACCCGGTAATCCGGGGTTTCGAGCGCGAAGGTGTGGACCATGCCCACTGTCCGCATCGCTTCGCGGCGGCCGCATCCGCAGTTTTGGGCAGCTTCGAGGATGTGGAGCTCGGCGCCCCACAGCAGCAGGTCCATCGAGGTTTGGCGGGTAGTGCCGACGATGGGCACGGCCTTCTCCATGAAATCCGGGTAGGCGGTCATCCACTCGAAGGTCTGCATTCCGCCCATCGAGATACCGATTACGGCGTGCAGCTTTCTGATGCCGAGCCTCTCGGTAAGCAGGCGGTGCTGGGACCGCACCATGTCGCCGATGGAGAAGCGTGGGAAGGCGCCGCCGGGTTGCGCGCGGCTGTTCGATGGGGAGCAGGAGATTCCATTGCCGATGGCGTCGACGGTGATGACGAAGTACCGGGAGTCATCGGCCAGGCCCTGCGGACCGATCATGCCGGCGAGTTGCTCGGAATTGCCACTGAACCAGGTGGGCCAGAGCACGGCGTTCGACTTGCCTGGGTTCAACTCGCCATAGGTGCGGTAGCCGACGCGGCAGTCGCGGATCGTCTCCCCGCTTTCGAGGACGAAGTCGCCCAGATTGGCGAACCGCTGCTCGGCCGCGAAACAGACACTGCAGATCAGGAGAAGAATGGAGAAGATGCGTGGCATGGCCTTCATTGTATCGGCCACCTGGCAAGCGGATCCGCTTGCCCCACGCCGGGACTACTGGACCATGGCGCGCAACTGGGCGCTGCGGGCGTCACCGTCGCCGAAGCACGGTTGCGGCGGGATGCGGGGCGCGGATTCCGCGGACTCGACCAGATTGAGCTCGCCGTGGATGCGCCACAGACGGCGCCGGCCGCCACGCCGGACCCAGTCCCGGCGCCGGTTCGCTGTTTTCCTGCGGTTGCGAGATCTTGTTCTCATATTCTGCTCCCTCCGTCTATATAGTACTTATCGAGCGAAGAAGTTCTTACCATTAATCTTCCGGATTACCGCGTTGCCAAACAGTTGGGATACGCGCGATATACGCTCTCAAACACCGCGTCCCAGCTTCGGTCCAGCATCGCCTGCCTGGCCGCCGCGGCCATCCGCCGCTGTAATTTTGTATCTCTGGCGAGTTGCACAACCCGCTCGCAGAAATCGTCCCCTATTCTTGTGACGTACCCGGTCTCACCGTCGTGTACGAGATACTTCGGTCCGCCGCTGCGCGTCACTACCGCGGGGACTCCGGACGCCAGCGCCTCCTGGACAACATTGCCAAATGTGTCAGTTTGGGACGGAAATACAAAAACGTCCATATCGGCGTAGGCCCGGGCGAGTTTTTTGCCCTTGAGAACGCCGGGAAATTCAACATTCCGGAGGTTCGCCTGGAGCCACTCGCGTTCGCTGCCCTGTCCGACGACGACGAAGCGGTAATCCTCGACTCCGGCATCGCGGAGCCGCCGTTCCACCTCGGCGAGAAACCGCACGTTCTTCTCAGGCCGGATTCTGCCGACGAAGCCCAGCACGAAGGAGCTATCCATCCGCCGGCGGCGCGCGGGGTCAAACAATTCCGTGTCCACCCCGCGCCACATGGGATACACCGGTTTGCCGGTACCGCGGGCGAGGAGGCGGATCAAGTCGCGGTTCGGCGCGAACAGCAGCTTTGCCCGGCGGTAGAACCGCATTGCCAGCCGCAGAGCCTGCCAGTGAGCGGACCGGCTCGCGATCTGCCTGACGCGTTTCGGCGCCCACCACAGCATCTCCTCGAGACGCCGGGCTCCGAATTCGTGCACATTGGTGTGCCAGGAGGCAACCAGCGGGAGGTGGAATTCCTCGGCGGCCATTGCGCCCAGCAGGCCGAAGTTCCCCATGCTGGTCACGTGAACCAGGTCCGGTTTGAACTGCAACACGGCTTCCCGGACCGTCTTCCACCAGCGCAGGAATAGAAGGTCGAACTGAAACCCGTCGTCGAGCGGGAAGGATGCTGCTCCGGGCTCTAGTTCCACAGTGGTGACCGAGCCCTCGGTGGAGACCGCGTTGCGTGGACCGCCGTGGACGCTCAGGAACGGCAGGCAGCGCCGCCGCGCGAACCCGTCAAACTGCCGGCTGGTCAAGGCGACGCCGTTCACTTCGTGGAAGCTGTCCGGGAAGTAAGCGACGCGCGGCGGGTTCATGCGATCTATTCCTCCTCCGCCGGCGCCCAGGGAGAGGCAGAACGAATCTTTGGGCGTGTTACGAAACGGTCAATGAACTGAACCGACGCCACCATGCGCGACAGTATCTGGGGGGCAGGTCCGTTGCCCCAGATCTCCGAGAGCGGCCTGCATTCGCCGTCGTCGCAACGGTAGAAGACCCGGTCGTTCCAGCGTGTCCATCCCATGCCGTGCTGCGGGTCGTCGCGGACGACATCACAAGCCGCGCGGAGGAAGCGCACGGTCAGGCCGTCGCGCACCTGGGGCATCCACAAGACGTCGCTGTGGCGGTCCACCCGCACTTCTTCGACGAACTCGGCGAAGGAGCCGGCGTTGGTGAGGTTGAGGTTCGCGTTTGGCTCGCGGCCGTGGCGGTCGCCGCCGGAAACCACCGGCAACCCGTGGGCTTCCGCCATTGCGGCGACCTCGGCGTTTTCGGTCTCGCGGCGGAACCCGTTGAGTTCGAGTGCGTGGAGGTGTTCCTTATGGGTGCGAATCAATTCCCCGGCCACGGCGCGGTGCTCGCTATGGCCGATTCCCTTTTCGTCCCAGAGCGGATGATTGAGAATCACCAGCACGGATTCGTCCTCGTTGAGCGCGGTGAGGATTTCACCGAGCCGGGCGTCGTCCGGGTTGGCGGTATAGGCCTGCATTTCAGCGAAGATTCCGCGGGCGCGGCGCCACTCGAGATTGTGAACGCCCACATGAAAGAACGTGTTGCGGAACGGCGCCGTCCATTCCACCGAGATAGGCGCGCCCTGGCACTCGTCGAGTACGCGGAGCATCAGCGGCGCCTCGATGCTGTCGTGGTCCGTGATGGAGACCAACGCGTCGAGGCCGAGGCCGGCTTCGATCTGCGTGCGCTCGGCGAGCCATGCCTGGCGCGGGCTGAGCGGAGGCGTCCACCACAGCCGGGCGACGTCCAGATCGCGGTCCTTGTTGTCCTGAATTCGATTCCAGTTCTGAAACGTGATCTTCCGCAGGGTGCGCGGAATGATCGCCAGCATTTCGTGCGAGTGCAGCGTATGGCTGTGAAGGGAGACGGCGGTCCGAAATCCGCCCGCGGCCGAGCGGTTTTCCCAGAGAAATCGGATCTTGGATTTCTTCAACGGATATCCTCCAACGGATGACAGATTGTGTTGTGAATGGCCCCTTGGCTCCACGTTCCGGATGCGGAAGGCGAAGCCGTTTTGCGCGAGTGCGTTGAACCGTCGAGCGTGGTGTTCACGAATGGTCCCTACTTAAGAGCTTGCAGCAGCCGCTTTACAGATCCATTGCCGGAGCGTGAGTTCCCAATGAAACATTCCGGCAAAATCGTGTTTTTTTGAGACTTGGGTGGAGCCGGCCGGCCGGCGAGATGCGGGCGTATCGGGAAATCTCCCAATTGCGAACTGACTGTCACGGCCCCTTCATGGAAATGGAACACGCCCGTCTTATCCTGCGAATGATGAAGACTCTCCATCTCACAAACTCCTGGCACGCAACTTCTGGCGGGATCGCCACGTTCTACCGGGCGCTGCTCGACGCGGCGAACGAGCGGCAGCAGTTGATCCGGCTGGTGGTGCCGGCGGCGGAGACGAAAGTGGAGGAGGTGGGCCGCTTCGGAAGGATCTATCATCTGAAGGCCCCGCGGGCGCCATTCAACCGGAACTACCGGGTGCTGTACTTCCACCGCTCCCTGCTCCCGCGGACGGCGATTCACCGGATACTCGCCGACGAGCGGCCGGACCTGGTGGAGATTTGCGATAAGTACACCCTGAACTGGCTGGCGGGCCTGCTGCGGGAGCGTTGGATTCCCGGTTTGCAGATCCGGCCCACGATAGTCGCGCTTTCCTGCGAGCGGATGGACGACAATGTCGCGGCG
This sequence comes from uncultured Solibacteraceae bacterium, assembly GCA_964468205.1. GTDB lineage: Bacteria > Acidobacteriota > Terriglobia > Bryobacterales > Bryobacteraceae > CAWELS01. The sequence goes on from CAYXVG010000023.1 coordinate 17,426, forward strand.
TACATTACGCGCGCGGCGCCGGCACGGATATTCAGCCGGATCTATATGAAGTGGCTTTACTTTCCGCTATTCGACCACCACATCACGGTTTCCGATTACACGGCCGAGGAGTTGCGGGACGCGGCGCGGGGCCACCGCGTCTCCCGCGGCGTCTGGGTGCGCCCGATGGGGGTGGATCTGACCGGTTTTTCACCGGTGCACGCCACCGCCGAAGAGCGGCGGCAGTTGATCCGGGAGGCTGGAGCCACGGGGGAGCCGGCCCTGCTGTTTTATGCCGGCCGGCTGGTACCGGAGAAAAACCTGCCGCTGTTGGTGGAGTTAATGCGCGAACTGGCCGCGGATCCGCGCCGCGACTACCGGCTTCTGGTGGCGGGCGACGGGCTGCTCTCGGAGCGCTTCCGCCGGGATTGCGAGGCCGCCGCGCCCGGCCGGGCCGCCTTTCTCGGGCACATCGACTCGCGCCGCCGGCTGGCGTCTCTCTACGCCAACGCCGACGCCTTCATCCATCCCAATCCTCACGAGCCGTTTGGAATTGCGCCGCTCGAGGCGATGGCTTCCGGCGTGCCGCTGGTGGCGCCGGATTCGGGCGGCGTTACCACATATGCGAATTCCGGCAATGCCTGGCTTGGCCCCGCGACGGCGGCCTCTTTCGCCGCCGCGGTCCGCGCGATTCTCGATGATCCGGAGGAGCGGCGGCGGCGCACGGCGGCGGCGCTCGAAACCAGCGGAATGTTCAGTTGGCCGGCGGCAGCGGATTCGTTTCTCAAGCTCTACTGCGGGATCCACGCCCGGACGCTGGGCCAGGAGGTCGAAGAGTCGCTGGCTCCGCAGTTCTTTTCCACGCCGGGGAACCGGCTGGGGTTCGAACTCGAGGACGAAGCCACCGTGAGACAATGAAGTCCGAAATGGACTTGGTGATCTTGAATTCACCCCGAGCGCGGGGGAACGCCTAACTTGTGCGGCATTGCGGGGGTGTTCCAAAGCCGGACATCGCCGGACGAAATCCGCGCCGCGCTAGAGGCAATGAACGCGGCGCAGGTTCACCGGGGACCCGATGACAGCGGAGTGATTCTGGAGCCGGCGCTGGGCGCCGGGCTGGCGGTTCGCAGGCTCTCGATTGTCGATATTGAGCATGGGCGGCAGCCGGTTGCCAACGAGGATGCCAGCATTCACGCGGCGCTGAACGGCGAGATCTACAACCACGCGTCCCTGCGCGAGGAACTCTCCTCGAAGGGGCACAAATTCAGCAGCCGTTGCGACAGCGAAGTTATTGTACACGCCTACGAGGAGTGGGGCGAAGACTTCCTTGACCGTCTGCATGGCATGTTCGCCCTGGCTGTTTTGGACACGCGCAGCGGCGGGTTGCTGCTTGCCCGGGACGGTCCCGGGATGAAACCGCTCTATGTGGCGGAGACTCCGCGGGGACTTGTCTTCGCCTCGGAGGTTAAGGCGATTCTCGCGACCGGATGGATCTCGCCACAGGCGGATCCGGAGGGAATCGACATCTATCTGGGCATGGGATTTGTGCCGGCGCCGCGGACGATGTTCCGGGGAATCCGGAGGCTGCGCGCCGGCTGCTACGTGGTAGCGACGCAGAACGCCGTGCGTGAGGGAACCTTCTGGCAATTTCGCTACGAGAACGGCGCCGCCCCGAAATCCGACGAGGAACACGTCGACGAGTTTGAGACCGTGTTCCGGGCCGCCGTTCGCTCGCACCTCGCCGCCGATGTGCCGGTGGGCGCGCTGTTGAGCGGGGGATGGGACTCGTCGCTCACCACGGCGTTCGCCGTCCGCGAGGCCGGCGCGCGGATGAAGACCTTTTCGGCGGTTTTCCCCGATTCACCCGAGGTGGACGAAAGCCGCTACGCCCGGCTGGTGGCGCAGCACCTGGGATCCGAGCACCACGAGATCGAGTTCCGCGGCGATGATCTGCCGGCATTGCTGCCGCGGATCTGCCGCCACGTGGAACAGCCACTTACGACCGCGCCCGCGGGGGTCAACTATCAAATCGCCGCGCTGGCCTCCCGGCACGTGAAGACAGTGGCCGGTGGAGAGGGCGCCGACGAGTTGTTTGGCGGGTATCCGTGGATGCGAGCCCGCTGGCCGTACTATCTGCGGCGATTCGTTCCCCAGCGGATAGCCCGCGCGATGCTGGGGCGGGCGTGGGACAGCCGGATTCGCCGGGGATTGCGCGTGCTGGCCGCTCCGTCCGCCGCCGCCGCCGATCTCGAATGGCGCCGCGGCTTCACGCCGGAGCAGAAGCGGGAAATCCTGCGGCCGGAGTACCAGTCAGGCGGTCCGGACACTTCGCCGGCCTGGCTGGAGGGTTCGTTGCTGGAGAGTTGCCGGGACGACACGCAGCGCCGGCTGGCGACCGAGTTCACGTCGCGCCTGATGGACGGAATTCTCCATATGGAGGACAAGGTCAGCATGGCCCACTCCCTGGAGGTGCGTCTGCCGTTCCTGGACCGTTCGGTTGTCGCATTTGCGGAGCGGCTGCCGTCGAGGATGAAGATTCGGAACGGCCGGGAGAAGGTGATCGTCGGACGGCTGGCCGGGCGGCATCTACCGCGCGAGATCGCCGCGCGCAGGAAACAGGGGTTGAGCTATCCGCCGAACCTATCGATGACCGCCGGGTTCCAGAAGTTCGCTCGCGAGCTTCTGTTCGATTCCGGCAGCGGACCGTTTGACCGCCGGCGGCTGGAGGCGGCGGCGGAGAGATGGCAGGACACGCGCGGGCGCCTTCTGCGCGTCGCGTTCCTGCAGGTTTGGTGGAACGAGTTTCTGGGTTGAGGGTCCCGCCCCGCCGCGCGAAGCCCCGAAGCCGCCGGGCAGGGCACTACACTGAAGTGATCCATGACTTATACCCGCGTTATCTGGCTCGTGCTTGACAGCGTCGGAATCGGCGAGATGCCGGACGCAGCCGCCTATGGGGACGCCGGCAGCGACACGCTCGGTCACATCGCCGAACACCGTAAGCTACAGTTGCCCACTCTCTGCGCCCTCGGTCTCGCCAATATTCGGCCGCTGCGCCACCTGGCGCCGGAGCCGCATCCGGTTGGCTGCCATGGACGCTGCGCGCTTGCTTCGCCCGGCAAGGACACGACGACGGGCCACTGGGAGATGGCCGGCATCGTGCTCGACCGGCCGCTGCCGCTTTACCCGAACGGCTTTCCGCCGGAGATCATGGCCGAGTTCGAGCGCCGGAGCGGGCGGGCGGCGCTGGGCAATGTGCCGGCGTCGGGCACGAAGATTATCGCGGAACTGGGCGAGGAGCACATGCGGACCGGTTCGCCGATTGTTTACACGTCGGCGGACAGCGTATTTCAGGTGGCCGCGCACGAGGAGGTGATCCCGCTCGAGGAACTCTACCGGATCTGCGAAACGGCGCGGGCGATCCTCACTGGTCCCCACGAGGTGGGGCGCGTGATTGCACGGCCCTTCGTGGGGAGTCCGGGGGCGTTCACCCGCACGGAGAACCGCAGGGACTACGCTGTTCCGCCGCCGGAGGGCATGTTGCTCGACCGGTTGGCCGAGGCGGGTGTGCCAGTGGCGGCGATCGGGAAGATTTCCGAGGTGTTCCTCGGACGGGGCATTACGAAGACGGTGAAGTCGAAGTCGAACGCCGATGGAATGGAGGCCATTCTGCGGACGCTGGACCAGCATTCGGAAGGCTTGCTGTGGGCGAACCTGATCGATTTCGACATGCTCTACGGCCACCGCAACGACGTCGAGGGTTACGCCAAGGCGCTTGAGGCGGTGGATGACTGGCTGCCGTCGCTATTGGACAAGCTGCGGCCGGGCGATTTGCTGATCCTCACGGCGGACCATGGCTGCGATCCCACCACCGAATCCACCGACCACAGCCGCGAGTACGTGCCGCTGCTCGCGCTGGGTTCCGCCGGGGCGCATGGCATGGATCTCGGGATCCGGTCGAGCCTCGCCGACATCGGGCAGACTGTGGCGGAGAACTTCGGAACCGGCATAAGCCACGGGAAGAGTTTTCTCGAAACGATCAGCGCGATTCCCGGTTGAGCGGCTCGATCCGGAGCAGCAATTGTTCAAACGACGGATCGTGCCGGAGTCCGTCGAAAATCGGATCGATGTGCAGGAGCCTGCAATTGGCCTCGCGGTTGTGGAGCGCCTTGGCGAGCCACCCGAGCGCGAGATCGCGCTCTCCGAGGCCGGCGTAAACGGAGGCGACCTGGAGGGCCGAGCCGCCGTGCCGCTCCGCCGTCCGGATCAGCTCAGTGAGCAGCGCGTGGGCCTGTTTTGGTTCTCCGTAGACGGCGTAGGCGTGCGCGAGGCGCATTACGGCGTCGGTATCGCGGCCGGAGATATCCACGGCCCGGCGCAACTCCTCGAGAGCCTTCTCGCGGTTACCGAGCGCGGCATGGCTAGCGCCCAGAAGCAGACGGGCGTGGAAGAAATCGCGGTCCATTGCGAGTGTGGCGGCTAGTTGCTCGATGGCGCCGGAGTAGTCGCGGCGGTAATAGTGGCCGACGGCGATGTCTGTGCTGACGATGAGGGAGAGCGGGTCGAGCAGCGCAGCGTGGCGAAATTCCTCGAGGGCCTCTTCGAAGCGGCCCATGGCGGTCAGGTACAAGCCGTGCCATTGCCGGGCGGTGGAGTAGTTGGGACTGCGGGAAACCGCCTGCCGAAAGAGCGCTTCAGCCTCGGTGTCGTCCCAGTCATGGCAGAACTTGATGAAGGCCAACACCGCGTATGCCTCGGCGAGCCCGTCATCGAGTTCGAGGGCGCGAGTGGCGGCTTCGCGGGCGCTGGCGACGGAGGGGGCGAGCGGCGCCTGGTCATTGAAAGCCATCACCGCGAACGCGTCGGCCAGGGCGGCATGCGCCAGAGAGTAGCCGGGATCTGCCGCGATGGCCGCTTCGAAATACTTGACGGCGGTTTGGTTTTCGCCGGCGGTCCGCTTGTTCCAGTGGTAGCGGCCGCGGAGGTAAGCCGAGCGGGCCTCGAGATTGGCGGAGTGGCGGTTAGCCAGCGGCCGGTTGTCGTGGGTATTCGTTTTGAGGGCTAGAGCGCGGGCGATGTCCCGGGAGATCTGCTCCTGAACCTCGAAGGCTTCCGTGGGACTGCAATCGTAGGTTTGCGACCAGATATGAAATCCGTCGGCGGCGCTGATGAGTTGGGTGGTGACGCGGAGTTGGTTTCCCTGTTCCCGCACGCTGCCTTCGAGAACGGTGGCGACGCTGAGCTTGCGGGCGATTTCGCGGATATCCTCGCCGGCTCCTTTGAACTGGAAGGCGGAGGTGCGGGCGGCGACGCGGAGCCCGTTGATGCGGCTCAGCGTCTGGGTGATTTCGTCAACCAACCCGTCGCTGAAATACTCGTTTTCGACGTTCGCGCTCAGATTGACGAACGGGAGGACGGCGATGGAAGCATCAGCTCTTCCGGGATCGTGGTTCCGAGGCCAGAAACCGGCTGCCAGCAACAGGATGGCGGCGCCCATGAGCAGGGCAAGCTTCCAGGGCGGGCGGCGGGTTTCGCCGCGAGTATCCGATTCCGCGGGGGACTCCGCCGGCGGTGGCATTGCGGGGATGGCCCGCTCGAACTGGGGTACATAGGTCCCCTTGGGAAGTTTGAAGCGCAGCGTATCCCCGGCGCCGGCGCTCTCATAGTAGGTTTCGAGCTTGGCCCGCAGCCGCCGGGCCTCCACGCGGACCACGGAATCCGTACGGGGGTCGAAGCTGTCGCCACGGTCAAAGACGGCGGTGGCGATGGTGTACTCCTTGAGTTGCCCGGCGCGGCCACAGATGGATTCCTCGACGACGAAACGGAGGAACCGGCGGAGGCGGGTGGCGGTGGTGAATTCGGGCGAGGCGAGCGCCCGCTCGAGGGCGGCCCGGATATCCTCTAGCGGGATGTCGGCTCGAAGATCCTGCGGCAAATCCTGCTCCGAGAAGACAGAGTAGCACAGGTGACATTTCGGCTAAATGCAATTCCGATCTTATTGACTCAAAGTAACTTCTTCGAGGGTTAACCGTTACACTACCCCGCCTCTCTTGCGTTCCCCGGGCTACGGTCGCATTCTGAATCCGCAGTGGCGATGAGAGCCGAAAGAGGAGGGCCGCTCGCCAATGTTTGAGAAAGCAGGGGCCGGCGCTCGATGACCGGCATTGCCGGCTCGGAGGCGGCGATGGACATCTGAGAGCGTCCGGCCCCGAAGAGTGAGCGTTCAGCCGCTTGGAGAGAGAAGACAACGGCTAGTGCAGGCGCCCAGCTTCAGGCGGTCGCGAGGCCATTGTAACCAGATGTACACTGGTAGCTGTGCGTCGTAACGCCAAGCTCCACTGGGCTAAACTTGGACGTGGAGGTCCTATCTCATGGCAGCGCCTGCCGGCAGAAAAATCACCTCTCATCTTCATAACAGCGGGCTCGAGCGGGAGGACCTGATCCGGGCATTCCGGATGATTCATATGTCCCGGCGAATTGACGACCGGGAGATCCTCCTCAAGCGGCAGCAAAAGACATACTTCCAGATCAGCGGAGCTGGCCACGAAGCCATTCAGACCGCCGCCGGAATGGCGATGCGGCCCGGTTACGACTGGTTTTATCCCTACTACCGGGACCGTGCGCTCTGCCTGACGCTCGGGGTGACGGCCGAGGAGATGTTCTTGCAGGCCGTGGGGTCGGCCGAGGATCCGGCCAGCGGCGGCCGTCAGATGCCCACTCACTGGAGTTCGCCGCAACTGAACATCGTCACCACATCGTCCACCACCGGGACGCAGATGCTTCCGGCGGTAGGCTGCGCGCACGGCTGTAAGTATCTCTATCCGGACAAGGACGAGGTAACGCTGGTGTGCGGCGGGGACGGGCATGCGAGCGAAGGCGAATTCTGGGAGGCGCTCAGCGCCGCGTGCCTGGAGAGGCTCGCCATCATCTTCCTGATCGAGGACAACGGCTACGCGATCTCGACTTCGGTGCAATGTCAAACTCCCGGCGGCAGCATCTCGAAACTCGTGTCGAGCTTTCCCGGGCTCTTTGTCTCCGAAGTGGACGGCACGGATTTCATCGCCTCATACCAGGCGATGACCGACGCCGCCGACTATTGCCGGCAGGGGCTTGGGCCGGCGTTCGTTCATGCCCACTGCATTCGGCCGTACTCCCATTCACTCTCCGACGACGAGAGGCTTTACAAGACCGAAGCCGAGCGAGCGGCGGAGAAGGAGCGGGATCCGGTGGAAGCATTTCCGAAACTGCTGCTGCGTGAAGGCGTTGTGGAGGAAGATGAGCTGCGGGAAATGATGGGGCGGATCGACGTCGAGATCCAACGCGCTGCAGACCGCGCCCTGAAGGCGAAGCTGCCGGAGAAAGGTTCGGCGCCGCTCTATGTCTACTCGGACACGGTGGACCCGACCGCGGCGGAATTCGATACCGAGCCGCTGCGCGACGGGACGCCGGTGACAATGGTGGACGCCATCAACCAGACGCTGCACGACGAGATGCGGCACAACGAGAGGATTGTCGTCTTCGGCGAGGACGTGGCCGATTGCAGCCATGAGGAGTACCTCAAGGAGGTGAAGGGCAAGGGCGGGGTTTTTAAAGTCACCCTGGGCTTGCAGCGGGAGTTCGGCAGCCGGCGCTGCTTCAACTCTCCGCTGGCCGAAGCCGCGATAGTGGGCCGCGCGACCGGCATGGCGACCCGTGGGGTGAAACCGGTCGTTGAGATTCAGTTCTTCGACTACATCTGGCCGGCGATGATGCAGTTCCGCGACGAGACGGCGAACATCCGTTGGCGCTCCTATAACGGCTTCAAATGCCCGCTCGTGGTGCGGGCCGCGATTGGCGGGTATTTGACGGGCGGCTCGATCTATCACAGCCAGTCCGGCGAGTCGATGTTCACTCACATACCGGGCATTCGGGTAGTGATGCCCTCGAACGCCCGTGACGCAGCGGGTCTGCTGCGGACGTCGATCCGCTGTGACGACCCGGTGCTATTCCTGGAGCACAAGAAGCTGTACCGCGAGACTTACAACCGGGCGCCATATCCCGGGCCGGACTACATGGTGCCATTCGGCAAGGCCAAGGTGGTGAAGCCGGGCAAGCACCTGACCATCGTGACGTACGGGGCGCTGGTGCAGAAGTCGCTGGCCGCGGTCACGAATATCGAGCGCCAGAACGCCGATTGGACGGTGGAAGTGATCGATCTCCGTTCGCTTTCTCCGTATGACTGGGAGGCGATTGCGGAGTCGGTCAGGAAAACGAACCGCGCCCTCGTCGTCCATGAAGATAACCGCAGTTGGGGCTATGGCGGGGAGATAGCGGCCCGTATCGCGGATGAGCTGTTCGACTGCCTCGATGCGCCGGTGGGCCGGGTTGGCGCCCTCGACACATACGTCGGCTATAGTCCGGTGCTGGAGGACGAGATTCTGCCCCAGGTGGAAGACGTCCAGGCCGAAGCCGAGCGGATACTGGAGTACTGACCGGGGACAGAGCCGGGCGCCCCGACTTCCCGAGCGAGCGCCGGAACTTCAGAATTCACTGGCCAACCGTCCCTAACCTGCTGTACAATATTGTCGAGTTTCAGGCCCGATACATTACCGGGGGGACATGATGAATCACTTCACTCGCCGCGAATTCAACAAAACGGCCGTGGCCGCAACGGGAGCCACCATCATCGGCGCCGGCGGCGCGGGCGCGAAGGAATACGGCACTGGCAAGATCCTCAACTACAACCAGAATATGGAGTACCGGAGGTTGGGGAAGACGGGAATCATGGTTTCGGCCGTGTGCCTGGGCGGGCATTGGAAGCGGCTCGACACAATGCTCGGCAAGGACTTTGTCGGCGAAGGATACAAGAAGGAAGATTTCGATAACGTCAATGAAGCCGGGTTTATCGGCAATCGCACTGAAGTCGTCTCCCAGTGCATCGACGCAGGCATCAACTATGTCGACGCCTGCGCCGGGCCGGAGATCCTCGCCTACGCGAAGGCGTTGAAGGGCCGCCGCGACAAGATGTACTTTGGCTACTCCTGGCACGTGCGGGAGTCTCGCTTCGCCGAATTCCAAAAGGCGGAACCGCTGCTGCGTGGCCTCGACGAGGGCATGCAGGAGGCCGGGCTGGACTACATCGACTTCTGGCGCATCTCGCTGCCGATGGACCGCCGGATGAGCCTCGCCGAGCTAAATCGTGTGGAGGAAGGCGCCGCGGAGGCGCTGGACCGCGCGAAGAAGGCCGGCAAGATTCGTTTCGGGGGCGTGTCGACCCACAACCGCACCTGGCTGGCGCAGTTGGTCAGGAAGTATCCGGATCAGATTGAAGCGGTGCTGTTCCCCTACACGGCCGCCTCGAAGCGGCTGACCGAGCACAGTCTCTTCGACGCGCTCGAGGAGTGCGATACGGGCGCGTTTGCGATCAAGCCGTTCGCCGACAACTCCCTCTTTCTTGGCGACAGCTCGCTTGCCCACGAGTACCGGGACGAAGACGACCGCCGCGCGAGGATGGCGATCCGGTACATCTTGTGCAATCCGGCGATCACCGCTCCCATTCCGGGGCTGATCAATGCGCACCAGGTGGAGAACATGGCCAAGGCCGTCATCGAGCGCCGGGAGCTCGACGCGAGGGAGACTTCCGAACTGGAGGAATACGGTGAGTATATGTGGGCCAATCTGCGCCCGACCTACCGTTGGCTTCGCAATTGGGAATATGTATAGATTCGTCGTTCGTCTGGTCACCTCCTTTGTTCTGATTGCCGCGGCCGCCGCCGAGATTCCCTCCGGCGGCCGCGATCTTTTGGAAGCCCCGGCCGCCATCACGGTCGACGGGGAACGGGAGATTGCGCTCACCGCCGGCGTGAGTAAGGGGGATGTACTGCTGCTGGCGCTTGAGGTGAGCGGGGCCGGAGAGGGAACGGTCAACATACGCCACCGCACTACCGGATGGCGTTCGCTGGTTCGCCTGCCGCTCGAGTCCGGCGGCGCCACGCGGGAGATCCGCCAGCCGTTTAGCGCGCTATGGGACTTGCCGGCCGGCGATATTCGCTTCGTGATTTCGGGTGAAAGCATCCGGGTCGCGCACCTCAGGCTGATCAACTATGAGGACTCGCGGTCCCTTGGCGAACTCCCTCACACGCGATTCACGTACGAGGGACGCTCGCCGGACGCGGCGTGGAGAGCCGCCGCCGAGGCGCGGATCGACACCTATCGCAAGGCCGGACTGCGCGTGCATGTAACGGATGCGGAGGGCACACCGCTCTCTGGCGCGACGGTCCGCATTCGCCAGACCCGGCACGCATTCGGCTTCGGCGCGGCCACGACGGCGCAGATGCTGTCAGCGGATTCCGAGGACGGGCGGCGCTATCGCGAGATTTTCGAGAAATATTTCAACAAGACCGTGCTCGAGAACGATCTGAAGTGGCCGGGCTGGGAGATTTCGAAGACGGGCGAGCACCCGGCTTACCAGCGCCGCTACACGGAACAGGCGCTAGCGTGGTTGGCGGAGCGGAACATTCCCGTGCGCGGCCACTACGCCAGTTGGGCGCCGATCGACACGCGCGACGGCAACGGCGGCGGGCCCGAATCCGATTTGCGGGAGCGTCTTTTTGCGCACATCCGGGAGAAACTGCCCGCGGTGGGGACTCGGGTCTCCGAATGGGATGCCGTGAACCATATCGCCGGGTGGGGGCGTACTCTCGAGGACCTTTACGGCCCCGGGATCTTCGTCGATATTCTCGCGCTGGTGCGGGAACTCGCTCCGCACGCCCAGATCTGGGTGAACGAGGGCGCGATTCTCCCGGGCGGAACCCGGCAAGACGAATATGAGCGCCTCATCCGCTACCTCAACGACCACGGCCAGCCGCCGGACGGCGCCGGCATGATGAGCCACTTCGGCCTGAACAACCTCACGCCCCCGGAGAAGATCTACCGGCGCTTCGAGCGCTTCGCGGCCTTCGTCCCGCGGCTGCAACTCACGGAGCTTGATGTGGAGGCCTGGGACGACCAGCTACAGGCTGACTACCAGCGCGATGTAATGACAATGGCCTTCAGCCATCCGGCGATGGAGGGGATCGTGATGTGGGGGTTCTGGGAGGGCCGGCACTGGAAGCCCGATGGGGCGCTGTGGCGTGAGGATTGGAGCATTAAGCCCATCGGTGAGATGTGGATCGACCAGGTGTTCGACAAATGGTGGACCGGCGAACGGCTCAGCACCGACAGCCACGGCAACGCTTTCACGCGCGCTTTCCACGGCGGCTACAGGGTGGAGGTGACGGCGAACGGAAAGAGCGTATCCACCGGCACAACGGTCACCCGCCACGGGCGCTTGCTTCACATTGTCTGCCGGTAGACGGCCGCGCTGGCCCTTGCGATACGATAATCGCTTACCAATCGAGGAGTTGTCATTCAATGAACCGACCCGCTGCTTTCCTGATTTTGCTTCTGCTGGCCGTCCCCTCTCTCGCCCAGGAGCCAGGCACCCCGATATGGACGCCCTTCGAGATGGAGATCGAAGCGACCAAGTCTTACGCGAACCCGCTACTGGATGTCCAGGTGACCGTCGAGTTCACCGCACCGAGCGGCAAGACCACTACTGTGCCGGCGTTCTGGGACTACGAACGAAACTGGAAAGTCCGCTTTATGCCGGATGAGGTCGGGCGCTGGCGTTACCAGTGGAGTTCCTCCGACCCGGAGGACCCAAAGCTTCACGGCGTGTGGGGCGCGTTCGAATGCGTGTTCTATAACGGCTACAACCCGCTGTACCTGCATGGCAACGTATCCGTTGCGCCCGAGGGCCGCCATTTCGTCCATGTTGACGGGAAGCCTTTTTTCTGGCTTGGCGACACAGCTTGGAACGGCGGCCTGCTGGCCGATGCGGAGGAATGGGACGCCTATCTCGAGGACCGGGCGGCGAAGCAATTCAGCGTGATTCAGTTCGTGATGAGCCAGTGGCGCTCGGCCGCCGGCGACGAGGACGGCCGCCCGGCTTTCATCATCCACCGGGGAAAGGTGAAAGTGGATCCGATCTTTTTCCAGCGCATGGATGAGCGCGTGGCGGCGGTGAACGCCCACGGGCTGCTCGCCGCACCTGTCATGTTTTGGACCAACCGGGGACACCCCGAGCTCAACCCCGGGCTTTTTCTATCCGAGGATCAGCTCGTTGCCGTCGGCCGATACATGATCGCCCGCTGGGGCGCTTATCACGTCACCTGGATCCTTGGCGGCGACGGCAGCTATAACGGAGAACACACCGAGATGTGGAAGCGGGTGGGGCGGAAGCTCTTCGGCGACGGAGCGCCCGGCATCCGGCATCCTGTCACGATGCACGCCATCTACTGGTGCGCCGACGCCTTCGCCGGAGAGGATTGGTGGGACTATAACGGCTACCAGAGCGGCCATCATCGAATTCGCGGCATGGAGCGCATCACACAGGGCGAGCCCACGGTGTTTTGGCGCGAGGACGCAAAGCGGCGGCCCGTGATGAACCTGGAGCCGAGCTATGAGGCGCACCGCAACCGCGCGCCGGATGCCGGCGACGTGTTTACCGCCATCGACGTGCGCCGCACGGCCTGGTGCAGCTTGCTGAACGCCCCGCCCGCGGGGCTTACTTACGGCGCCCACGGCATCTGGGGCTGGCATCCGCGCGCGCTCGAGCCAATGACGCACCCTGGCACGGGGGTCGGTCCCGCTTGGTATGACGCGATGAACCTACCAGGCAGCCAGCAGCTCAAGCACCTCGCGGAGTTCTTCACCGCGATGGACTGGACGAAGCTGCGTCCGGCGCAGGAGTTGCTGGCGAAGCAGCCCGGCGCGGAGGACGTGCTGAAGTGGGTAGCCGTGGCGCGCGCCGAAGGGGGCCCATTGGTGGCGTACACGGCCGGGGGCGAAGCGATCGCATTGAACGCCGGAGCCGTCGCGGGAGCCAGCGAGGCGATCTGGTTCAGCCCGCGGACCGGAGAGTCGATCCCAGGCGAGATCGCGGGCGGAGTCTTCTCGCCGCCGAGCGCGACAGACTGGGTGCTGCTCGTGCGGTAATCCCGGAGGAGCCAGTTCCCGATTCGCCGGACCGGTCTCCCCGCCCGGCCTCCATCATGCGTTCCCGTGCGCCACGGGAGCGCGCCGCGTTGTTACACTAGTGTCTATCTGGGAACCAATTTCCATCTAACTTGGAGGGACATTCGATGAAGCGATTTGGAACTGTTGCGTTGGGATTGTTGTGCGGCGCGCTGGCGCTGGCCGCCGCGGAGCCGAAACGCGCCGAAGCGACTCTCGGCCCGTGCCGGGAGGGGGATAACATCAAGGGCAAGGCGACCCTGGTGGAAGAAGTCAGCGAAGAGGGCATCAAGCAGGTCAGCGTGCGCATCGAGATTGAGGGTCTGAGCGACGGGAAGCACGCCATCCATATCCACGAGAAGGGCGTCTGCAACCCGTGCGGCGACGCGGCCGGACATTTCGATCCCGGGCCGCACTCGCATTCGAACCCCGACGGCAACCATCCGTTCCACATGGGCGATCTGATCAATGTTGGCGTGACGAACGGGAGGGGCGTAATGGAGACTGTAACGACGCGGGTCACGCTGTCTCCGGGGCCGCTGAGTATCTTCGACGCCGACGGCTCGGCTTTCATTATTCACGACAACGAGGACACTTACTGCCCGGAAGGCGTGGTGCAGGGATGCGCCGGAGGATCGCGGGCCGCTTGCGGGATTATCAAGCCGGTGAACTGAACCGGCCGGCGCTCAAGAGCGGCAACCTCGTGTGTTGATATGGCGCGGCTCCGGCGCGTCCGTTCCCGGGGGCGAAACGGAAATTAATTTAAGAGTTTGACACTCTCGCTGGGTGTAAACTGAAAGCAGAGCACAGTTGGACGTGCTCGCAGCGTGCAGGCGGGCACGCTTGCTCCCTCCTTGGAACGCAGTCTCACGGCCGTTGGCGCCCACCACACGGTTGTGAATCTTCATCGATAGCAGGTGGCCCGCCTGCCACAGACACAGTAGGTTAACACATGCAGCGGGGGGATCGCCTCGCGTCTACTGTCCCAACTTCTGCCCCACGAGTTGGCCGATGTAGTAGTCCATGAACTCGTCCCGTTTAGGCTCCAGACAGACCGTTACAGGCTTGCCGCCGGATTCGTCGATCACGGTGGATCCCTCGTCATCGACGGAAAGCTTCAGCGTTTCCTTCTTGCCGAAGAAACGTTCCGGGGCGGCCGCTTCCGCCACCGCGAGCTGGTCGTGCAATATCATCTGCCGTCCGGGCTCTTGAATCCACAGCCGGTAGAGAGCCTCGAGCGATTGCGTGAGTGGAGAGCGGTAGCTCCGTGCGCGATCGCGCTCTTCCTCGCTGAGCTTCACCAGGGTGGTGGCATCAAGCGGCACGATTGTGAGAGGCAGTCCGGCGTCATAGACGAGCTGGGCGTCGGCGACGGAAGCGCGCACGTTCCACTCCGCGATGCGGGGCTGCCCGCCGGCCCGGCCGTAGACGCATCCGCTCATCAGCACCACCCGTTTTACGTACTGGCCGAGATCGGGCTCGATGCGGAGGGCGTCGGCGACGTTCTCGAGCGGCCCGACGGCCACCAGAACGATTTCTCCCGGGCGCCGCTTCACCTGCTCCACGATGAACTGCGCCGCATTCTGGCGGATGGGCCGCAGCTCATTGAAGTCCTCCGCCCAGGCGGTTTGGTAGTAGAAGGCGCTATCCGTTCTGCGGCCGATGGCGACGGGGATGTTGGTGCGGCCGGTCTTCCAAAGCATCTTGGTGGCGATTCGCGCCCGGGATGGGGTGTTGCCGTGAGCGATGGTGATCCCGACGGGTTCAAATCCGTCGTGGGCGAGGACGAAGGCCAGCGCCCAGGCGTCATCGATGTCCGATCCAATGTCGGTGTCCAGGATCAGCTTTACGGGCGCCGGCGCGGCCAGGCCGGCCGCCAGGGCGAGGAGGAATGCGAGGGAGAGTATCTGTTTCACGGCCTCCATTTTACTAATATGGTTTCACCATGCACCGATTCCTCTGCGTTACCGCGCTGCTGTTCTGTGCCGTCGTCCCGCGGGTGGCTTCGGCCGAGACAATCGAGCTTTCCGCCGAGACGCTTCGCGACAAGGTCCGCGGCGGGTTGCTCGGCCAGATCCTCGGCAATCTAAACGGCCTGCCGCACGAGATGAAGTATATCGATGAGCCCGGCAGCGTCACCGAATACACACCGGCCCTGCCCGAAGGGGCGTGGACCGACGACGATACCGACTTCGAGTGGGTCTACATTCTGGCCATGCAGCGAGCGAACGAGATCCTGCTCTCGCCGGAGCACATTGCCCGCCTCTGGCGCGAGCGCATCAACCGCCGCATCTGGTGCGCCAACCGCTACGCGCGGCACTTGATGGATCTCGGTTTCGAGCCGCCGCTGACCGGGAAGGCGGCGCTCAACCCCTGGGCGGAGTTCAATATATCCGGCCAGTTTGTCGCCGAAACGTTCGGCCTGCTCGCCCCGGCAATGCCGCGGACCGCGGCGCGCATCGGGCTGAACTATACAACCGTGACCATTGACCGGGAGCCGGCCCAGACCACGCAGTTCTTCACGGCGATGATTGCGACGGCGTTTGTCGAAGATGATGTGAACCGGATTCTCGAGGCCGGGGCCGCCGCGCTCGATCCGAATAGTGAAATCCGCGAGATCACCGCCAGCGTGCGTGCCTGGTACAAGGAGTACCCGCACGACTGGCGCGCCACGCGCCGCCTGATGAAGGAGAAGTACAGCCAGGCCGGCGGCGGCATGCGCGACCGCAACGGCTACGAGTTGAACACCGCGGCCACCATCGCCGCCCTGCTCTACGGCGGCGGCGACTTCCCGGCCACGCTGTTGAACGCTTTCAACTTCGGCTGGGACTGTGACAACACGGCCGCCACCGCGGGCACTATCATTGGAACCGTGAAAGGCTACCGCTGGATGCTTTCCCAGGGTTGGCAAATCGTTGACCGCTACGAGAACCGCACGCGGGAGAACATGCCCATGGACGAGACCATCACGAGCTTCGCCGACCGTGTCATCGATCTCGCCGAACGCGTCATCACCGATGCGGGTGGAAGCCGGGAGATCGTGCGCGGCCAACCTGTCTACCGCATCCTGGCCGAGACGCCCGCGAGCGTGATTGCGCTGCCCGCCGCGCGGGACGAGCAGGAGGCCATGCGCGAGCGATTCCGGCCGGAGATAGAAGCCGCGCTCACCGGCCAGGCGGATTCGCAGGCCCTGGCCCGAGCCGCCTATCTGGCCATCGCCCTCGATCTCTATCAGACCTACCAGGAGCGGCATCCCGAGCGCTGGAACGAAGCCGTCGCCGCGCTCAGCGGCTACTGGCGCATCCCGCAGAACATTTACCATGATGCCGAGATTCCGCTCATCTTCGGCTTGCGCGAGCGCGCCGACGCCGCGGGTCTGGAGAAGCCGGCCGAGAAGAGAGCCGTCTGGTAAGCGGGGAGCCGGCTTACTCCCGCTCCCAAATCTCCGCGATTCCGTCCGGCAGCGGCGACTCGAACGCCAGCCGCTCCCGTGTTTCCGGGTGGACGAATGCGAGGGCCGAGGCGTGCAGGCAAAGCCGCCCCGCTTCCGGGCCTCCGTACTCCTGGTCGCCCACAATTGGATGCCCGATATGCGCGCAATGGATGCGGAGCTGGTTGGTGCGGCCCGTGACCGGAACCAGCGTTACGAGCGTTCGCGAGTGCCGGCTTTCGACAGCAACCAGTTCGGACCGCGCCGGCTTGCCTGTTGAAGAGACCCGCCAGTGGGGGCGTGTTTCCGAGACTCTCGCCACCGGAGCTTCCATGGAATGCCGCCCTTCGATTAAGCCGCCCACTAGCGCGGTGTATTGTTTCCGGAGTTCGCCGGAGCGCGCCAGCCAGGCCCCGGCGTCCGCCCGCTTGGCGACGAGCATCAGTCCGGATGTCGGCTTGTCCAGCCGGTTCACGAAGACGGGACGCACGGCCGCCGCCGGTTCCGCATCCCGGTTCCAGCGCCAGGCGAGGGCGTTCGCCAGTGTACCGCTCTTCACCCCGCGCGTGGGATGCACGAGCATTCCGGCGGGCTTGTTCACCACGGCGAGCCAGGCGTCATCGAAGAGAACTTCAACCGGAATCTCCTCCGGCTGCATGGCGTTCGGAATCGACTGGTCGATGCTCGCGCGTACCTCGTCGCCCTGCGCCAGCCTTTCGCCGGGGGCGGCCGGCCGCGCGTTCACGAGGCAGCCCCCGCTGTCGATGGCCTGCCGTAGCTTGATCCGGCTTAAGACGCCGTAGCGGCGGGCGAGGAATTCGTCCAGCCTCGCTCCTGCCTCTTCGGCGGGAACCCAAAAGACGGACTGGTCTTCGCTCACGGCTTCTTTGTGGCTGTCTTGAGCTTCTCCGCAAGCAGTTTGTGCATCTGCGCAACGGTCTCCTGCATGTGAGGCGCCTCGGAAAGGTTGACCAGTTCGCCGGGGTCCTCCCCGTGGTCGTACAACTCGACGCCGTGCTTTCCGCCGCCCCATTCCGTGTAGCGGTAGCGGGCGGTGCGGATGGTGTAGCCGCGGGTATCGGGCCACAGCGGCGGCCGGTGGACGCGGTCTCCGGAGTTCAGCGTTGTCAGGGCGGCTTGTTGGCCCGGCGCGTTAACGTCTTCCAACTGCGCCCGCAGGCTCCGCCCCTGGACATACGCGGGAGCTTGCAGCCCGGCGAGATCGGCTATCGTGCGGTAGAGATCGAGCGCCTCGGTCACGGCGGACGCGCCCTTGCCCGCCGTGCCGGCAAACCCCGGAGCATAGACGATCAGCGGAACTCGCGCGGAATACTCGAACAGGGTTGTCTTCTGCCACAACAGCCGCTCGCCCATGTGATAGCCGTGATCCGAGACGAAGATGATTACCGTGTTCCTCCACAACTCCAGCCGATCCACTTCATCGAGAATGCGCCCGAGTTGCGCGTCCATGAAGGTGATGGTGGCGTAGTAGGCCTGGATGGCCTGGCGTTTCTCGAGGTCGTCCATCTGGAGCTGCCACCTCCGGTCAAGCCACGCCGCCCGCGGCACGCCCACCAGCGCGTCCGGCGGTTCGGACGGCACGCGGATTTCGTTGATCGGGTACATGCGGAAGTATTTCTTAGGAGCCACGTAGGGCGTATGCGGGCGGTAGAAACCCATGGCGATGAAGAAGGGTTCTTCGCGTTTTTCCTGGAGCAGCCGGATGCACTCGCTGGCTCCGATCGCGTCGGTCTGTTCGCTGTCGTCACCGTCGGCGGCAAGCCAGCTCAGCGTGCCGCCAAAGGCGCGCGGGTTTTCCCGGTCGATGGTGTAGATCAGCGGTTCGTCGTCTACGTCGCGCCCACGCGGGTTCACCACTTCGTCCCACGACGCTGGGTCGTCCAGGCCGTCCTGGCCAATTTGACCTGGCACGCCGTAGTGATAGATTTTGCCGACGCGCGCCGTGTGGTAGCCGTTATTGCGGAACAGTTGGGGCAACGTTACCGTGTCGGGCACATTCTCGCGAAAGTGCGTGCTGTTGATCCGCACGCCGATCTGGTCCGGATACATCCCGGTCAGCATTGAAGCCCGGCTCGAGTTGCACTGAGGATACTGGCAATAAGCCTGGTCGAAGCGCACACCGCGCTCCGCCAACCGGTCGATGTTCGGGGTCTTTACCACCGGGTGGCCGTAGCAGCCGATGTAGTTGTTCAGGTCATCGGACATCACCAGCAGCACGTTCAGCCGTTCGGCAGCCAGGGAGACAGCAAACAGAGAAGAAAAAACGAGTAGCGAAAGAAGTGAACGCTTCATCGCCCCAAGCTTATCAGAAGCGGTTTGGAGCGAATCGCGGCTGGCGCTACCGCCTCCGAAGCTTCCGCCGCGGTTCCAGGCCGTGCTGCTTCCACACCGCGCGGTAGTCCACCGCCGCATCGCTGATCCGGAGTCCGGCCACCTCGATCCTTGAGAGATCGCGAGTCCCGGCGCCCGATTCTTCGGCGAGTTGGAGCGTGCTGTCACAGTGCTCGAACGGAATCTGGCCGCGGCCGGCCATTGGATCGAAGCCCATCAGAGCGGCTCCCACGGCGTCCGTTGAGACGGGGTTGTCACCGGCCACGAGCAGGCCGGGAGTGGTGGGCAATCCGCCGCCGCCCATCGTATACGCCTGGGCGACGACGCCGTCGATAATCGACAGATCCACGGGACGGGCGCTGACCAAGTCCGCGATGCAGCGCGGCACGCGGTACCCATCCTCGCGCGGCGAGGCCGGATCGAGTTCCGGGAGCGAACAAGCGGTGGGCTGGCGCAGCCCGCGGTGCAAAATCTCGCCCCGCCCGCCTTTCGGATTCTCGATGGGCTCCTTCTCCCCCGAGTGGTCGCCGTAGATGGTGCACGGCGTGATCCCGAAACAATTCTTGATGGCGAGCGTGATACCCGTTGACTGGTGCTCCTTCATCTTGGCGATGGAGACAAAGGTGTCGCAGTCGACGTAGGAGTGATTGAGGTCGTAGGCCGGGAACAGCAGGCCGCCGCCCGGAACCTTCAGCCGGTGGTACCGCTTGCCGTAGCCGAGAGAGTTCGTATTCTCGAACTCCACCCGCTTCCCGGCGCTCTCAAATTGACGGGGATCCCAACCCGCCTGCAGCATCACTTCCTCGAGCGGCTCGCTGGACTTCCAGGGACTCTCGAGAATCCGGAACCGGCGCGCCCCAGCCCGCTCCATCAGGGACATGGCCGCGCAGATCACGGTGGGATGTGTCCACACCTGCATCTCGAGCGGCCGGAAGCCGTTGCGGGTGGTGGCTGTGCCGGTCATGTTGACCTTGATCGCGACCGTCTTCCCGCGGACCATCCGTGCGACGCCGATGGCATCGAACGACCGCCGCAAAGCCTCCTCGACCTCTCGCGGCTCATAGGTGCGGCACCGCTCCACGCTAACGGCCGGCCCCCGGACGCCGCCGCGCAAAACCGAGGCGCCCGCGGCCGCCCCGAATACCTCTCGACGAGTCAAACCAGTCATCCTGACTTCACGATACATCAACCTGCCGGGATTTGTACCTGTCCAGAACCCCGCCCCGGCCCGCCCTCCGGTCCAGCGACGGCTCAGTATTCTTTTCCGGAATACATCGCGGCCACCCATTCTTCGTAGCCGTTGTAGAGCAGCGTCGGCCGGCGGTCCATGTTGGGGATCACGCGCTCGGTGGCCTGGCTCCAGCGAGGGTGAGGCTTTTTCGGGTTCACATTGGCGAAGAAGCCATACTCCTTGGGCTGAAAATCGTTCCAGAAGGTGTCCGGCCGCCGGGCGACGAACTCAATCTTCACAATCGACTTGATGCTTTTGAACCCGTACTTCCACGGCACGATCAGCCGCACGGGCGCCCCGTTCTGCGCGGGCAGCGGTTTGCCGTAGACTCCGGTGACGAGCAGGGTCAATTCGTTCAGCGCCTCGTCCATCCGCAGTCCCTCGTAGTAAGGCCAGGTATACCACGGCGCCATCTTCATGCCGGGCATCTGGTCCGGCCGGTTCGCCGTTTCGAATCGCAGATATCTTGCATTCGATTCCGGCTCCACCATGTTGAGGAACTCGGAGAGTGGAAAGCCGGTCCAGGGAACGGCCATGGACCACGCCTCGACGCAGCGGAAACGGTAAAGCCGCTCTTCGAGCTGCACCTTCTTGAGCAACTCGTCGAGGTCGTATGTGCCCGGCTTCCGGACGAGCCCTTTCACTTCGATGGACCACGGCTTCGTCACGAACTTGCCCGTGTTATCCTTCACCGCCTGCTTGTCGGTGGGGTGGAACTCGTAGTAGTTGTTGAAACCCGTCGCCGCCCATTCGGGAGTCACGGGACGGTCGAGCGTGAACGCTTCATTGCGCTGGACGGCGGCTTCGAGAAGTCCGGACATCCCCAGAAATCCGGCCGCTTCGAGAATCTGCCGCCGGTTGAGATAGGCGCTTTCCGGAGTCGCCTCGCGCTCCGGAATCTCCCAGCCCCTTGGAATCTTGATCCGCATTCGATGCCTCCAGTTCGAATTCGCGCCTGGCGAGAAGTAGTCCGTTTACCTGTACTTCGGCAACGTGCCCGCCGGGGTAATGCTTCCGGATCGAAACATCCTGAAATGACTGACCCTTTTTTAGATTCAGCCGGCCGCCGGCGGGAATCATCTTCTCGGTCCATTTGAAGACCTTGGGGCTCAGCTTCCCGTTCGCCTTCCGGTAATGGATGACGTAGTCCAGCAGCACTTTTTGCTCCCGCTTCGAGGTGGATTCGAGCGCGAGCTCGATCGTCGCGGTCCCGCCGATCCGGAGGCGGGCCGGCTCTACCATGAGCTTCGCCCGGAGTTCCGGCGCGTGGTAGCCGAACAGTTCCATCACCGCCGGATCGCCTTTCTTGATCAGCGTGCGCAGGGCATGGCGGACGGCTTTCTCCCGCGCCGGCGACGGCTTCCTCAACCAGCCGCGCGCGATTTCGAGCGCCACCTCCGGATGGTCCTTCGAAATATCGTTTAGGTGATTCGCGACGCTTCGCCTCACGGATTCGGCGGGATCGTCGACCAGGCGGTCCAGGATGAACCGGGTTTCGAGCGGATTCTCGATGAACTGTTGCAGACGCATGCCCCACGGCAGCCGTGGCCGCGTCCCCTCGCTGCAGAGGCGCCTCACCTGTGGACTCGAGTCCTTTACCCAACGCTTTACGGCCAGCATCGTCTTCGCGGGGTGCTGCAGCAGATACGGGCGGATGGCAAATTCGCAACTAAAACGTTGGGTCAGCTCATGGATGGCCGCCATCGAGACGCCTGGCCAATCGAGGCCGTAGTCTTCGACGAATTGGCAGAGAACCCAATATTCGATCCCGGCGCCACCCGCCTCGGGATCGGCCGGCGCGGGGCCGAGCCCGTTAAGGATGCGCGCCAGCGCCGCTTCGTAATCTTCATCGAGAGAACCGCGCAGAGCCGCGGCAAGATGCTTGACCCGGGCTTTGAGCTCCTGGTCATCGAGCCCCGCTGCCGCCTCGGCGGCCCACGAAGCCGGCAGCCCAGTCATCTCCGCCAGTTTCTCCGCTACCTCGCGGTTTATCAAGTTCTTAAATGCTTTGCCAGACTCGGCCATTTCTCCATCATGATAAGCGACTGGAACAGGCAGCGGGCCGTGTTGACCATTGGCCGATGGGGGCAGAAGCCCCTGCGCGGTCCGGATGGTCCA
Organism: uncultured Solibacteraceae bacterium; assembly: GCA_964468205.1. Classification (GTDB taxonomy): domain Bacteria; phylum Acidobacteriota; class Terriglobia; order Bryobacterales; family Bryobacteraceae; genus CAWELS01. Next base: position 39,568 of record CAYXVG010000023.1, read on the forward strand.
CCCCGTTAAATCTCTTCATCGCAACGGTTTGGGTGAAATAACCCACTTCGGCGGGATTCCGAACAATCCGCCATCTTTCCATTCCATTGCTAAAAGGCGCCATTCAGTGTTTTGACTTTGTCCCGGCCTGGAATTGTGCGGCAAACTGCTTACGAACCTGGGTTTAACGAAACTGTACCGAATGGTACGATTCAGTAGTCAATGACAAGAGCTTAACTCTGGGAGGGATGCTATGAGTACGCAGGCAGTGAAGCCGGAATCGTCCGCGAATCTAGTCCAAATCGGCTCCGTCGAGGAGATCATTCAAAAGAAACTGGCCGCCGAGCGCGCGCGGCTGGAAGGCGAAGCAGGTGTCGCGAAAGAGCAGAGGCAACACTTTCAGCGGCCCGTCGAGCGTCCCTTCACAAAGGACGAGCGCGGGCACACCACCCTGCTATTCGGGGGGCTCACCTGGAAGCACGAGAAGCTGGTCCACGGAGCCCTGGAAGGGTTGGGATATTTGGCCGAAGCCGTGCCGACGCCGGATGTTGCCGCCTTCCAGCTCGGCAAGGAGTACGGCAACAACGGGCAGTGCAACCCGACCTACTTCACGGTCGGGAACCTGGTGCAATACCTGCAATCACTCGAGGAGCAGGGGCTGAGCAAGGAGGAGATCATCGACCGCTATGTCTTCTTCACCGCCGGCGCGTGCGGGCCTTGCCGCTTCGGCATGTACGAAGCCGAGTACCGTTTGGCGCTGCGGAACTCCGGCTTCGACGGATTCCGGGTGCTGCTGTTCCAGCAATCCGGCGGGCTGAGCCAGTCCGACGCCGAGCAGGGGCTCGAAATGAACCTCGATTTTTTCCTCGGCATTCTGAACGCCCTGAACTGTGGCGACGTGCTGAATGAGTGCGCCTATGCCATCCGGCCTTTTGAGGTGCGGGAAGGCCAGACTAACGAGACCTTGGAGCGTGTGATGGATTACATGCACGAGGTTTTCTTGCGGAAGCAGCCCTGGATGGTTGGCGAGAAGCTCGGCGGATTCCTGGGCAATTTCAAGGACACCGCGGCGTACATCGGCAAGTTCGTCAACCAGATTGGCGGCGACGATTTCACCGGTTCGCTCGAGCGCTGCCGCGACCTGTACAACGAGGTCGAGGTCGACCGCCTGCGCGTGAAGCCAGTGGTGAAGATTACCGGGGAGTTCTGGGCTCAAACCACCGAAGGCGACGGTAACTTCAACATGTTCGCGTTCCTCGAACGGGAAGGCGCGCAGGTGCTCGTCGAGCCGATCGGCACATGGATCACCTACATGATCCACCAGGTGGTACAGAAGTGCCGGGATCACAAAGGCCTCGAAGAGGGCGCCACGCTGCCGCCGCTGTGGCGGCTGGACAAGCGCGCCAAGGTGGAATGGAACTACCGGAACAAGGTGGCGAAGCTGAAGTTGGCCGAGGCGATCTTCCGGCGCGAGTACCACCGGCTTGTCGACGCCATGGGCGGGCTGGCGCATAAGTTGGCCGATCAGTACGAGATGCAGCGCCTCGGACATCCCTACTACAACTCCCGCGGCGGCGGCGGGGAAGGCCACCTCGAAGTTGCCAAGAATATCTACTACTCGAACAAGGGGCTGGCACACATGGTGCTCAGCGTGAAGCCGTTCGGGTGCATGCCGTCCACGCAATCCGACGGCGCGCAAGCCGCCGTGGTGGCCGCGCACAAGGAGATTATCTACTTGCCCATCGAGACTTCCGGAGAAGGTGAGATCAATGCCCACAGCCGCGTCCAGATGGCCCTCGGCGAGGCCAAGAACAAGGCCAAGCTCGAGTTCGCGGAGGCGCTGGAGGCCACCGGGCTGAGCGTCGAGCAGTGCTACGAGTATGTTGACGCCCACCCCGAACTGAAACGGCCGATGTACGTTGTGCCGCACAAGGAGGGCGTCGCCGGCACGGCCGCGAACTTTGTCTATCACATCGCCGAGCGGATGAAGCGCGAGAACTGCCTGCCAGCCGAGCCAGTCCTGGCCGGTGCGGCCGTATAGCAGGACAGCACGCCAACACCCGGAGGATTTGATGAAAAGACAATTCTTGATCGGCATGGACGTAGGTTCCACGACGGCGAAGGCCGTAGTCGTGGACGCCGCCACCGACGAAGTGATTTGGCGGGACTACCAGCGCCACGACACGAAGCAGCCGGAGAAGGCCCTCGAATTCCTCCAGCGCTTCGAAGCCGAGATTGAGGGCTTTGACAAAGACCAAGCTCGGGTTTTCATTACCGGTTCCGGCGGCGCCTCCATCGGCAAGCACATCGGCGCGAAGTTCGTGCAGGAGGTGAACGCGGTCTCTCTGGCTGTCGAGAAGCTTTATCCGAAGTGCGGCTCCGTCATCGAACTCGGCGGCCAGGACGCCAAGATCATCATCTTCAAGGAAGACCCGGAGACCGGCCGCAAGAAGAAGATCCCGTCGATGAACGACAAGTGCGCGGGCGGCACCGGCGCCGTCATCGACAAGATCAACGCCAAGCTCAGAATCCCCACCGAGAAACTCTGCGAGATGGGCTACCGGGACTTGAAGCTCCACCCGGTGGCCGGCAAGTGCGGCGTCTTCGCCGAAACTGACATCAATGGCCTGCAAAAGAGCGGCGTTCCGAATGACGAGATGATGGCGTCTCTGTTCGAAGCCATCGTCATGCAGAACCTCAGCGTGCTGACGCGCGGCAATACCCTGCGGCCGGAAGTGCTGCTGTTGGGCGGGCCCAACTGTTACATCAAGGGCATGCGGGATTGCTGGAAAACCAACATCCCAAAGATTTGGGAGGAGCGCAAGTTCCCCCTGCCCGAGGGCGTCGACCCGACGACCTTGATCAAGACGCCGGACAACGCCCAGTACTTCGCCGCCATCGGCGCCATCGAGTTCGGCAAGACCGAAGACGACAGCGCGGGCCGGTACGCGGGCTACGACCGCCTGCAATGGTACATCGATGTGGGGCGCGAGGAAGAGAAGGCCAAGAAGGGTTCGAATGGCGGCCTGGCCAAGACGAGCGGCGAACTTGCGGAATTCATCGAAAAGTACCGCCACCACAAGTTCATTCCCGCCGATTTCGAGAGCGGCGAAGTGATTGAAGGCTTCATCGGGATCGACGGCGGCTCGACGTCCACGAAAGCCGTCCTGGTTTCCAAGGACCCCGAGCGCCGTATTCTCGCCAAGGCCTACCAGCTCTCCAAGGGGAATCCGATCGAGGATTCGATGGAGATCTTCGACAAACTCGAACAGCAGGTGACGGGCCGGGGCGCGAAGTTGAAGGTTCTGGGCGTCGGTACCACCGGCTATGCCAAGGACATTCTCAAGGACGTGGTGGGCGCCGACGCGGCGATCGTCGAGACAGTGGCTCACACCCAGGCCGGTCTTCACTTCTACGACGACATCGACGTCATCTGCGACATCGGCGGCCAGGATATCAAGATCATCATCCTCAAGGACGGCCGCGTCAAGGACTTCAAACTCAATACGCAGTGCTCGGCCGGCAACGGCTACTTCCTGCAGTCCACGGCGCAGGGCTTCGGCTACCCGGTGGAGCAGTTCGCCGACGTCGCGTTTGGCGCCAACGGTTTCCCGCAGTTCGGCTACGGCTGCGCCGTCTTCATGCAGAGCGACATCGTCGACTTCCAGCGCCAAGGCTGGATGCCCGAGGAGATCATGGCCGGCCTGTGCAACGTGCTGCCGAAAAACGTCTGGCTCTACGTGTCGCAGATTCCGAACCTCGCGGCCATCGGCACGCGGTTCCTGCTCCAGGGCGGCACGCAGTACAACCTGGCCGCCGTGAAATCGCAGGTCGACTTCATCCGCGCCCGCTTCAAGGGCAAGGACGTCGAGCCCGAGGTGATCGTTCACAAGCACTGCGGCGAGGCCGGCGCCATCGGGGCGGCGCTCGAAGCCGGCCGCCTTTGGGACAACGGCCGCTCCTCCACATTCATCGGGCTCGACGCCGTGCAGGAGATTCGCTTCAAAACAACTCGCGGCGAATCCACGCGCTGCTACTTCTGCAAGAACAAGTGCCTGCGCACCTTCATCGACGTGCAGACTTCGAACATCTCCGCCGACGCCTACCGCCCGCAGAAGACCAAGGTTCCGATTGAGGACGGCGCCCAGCGGCTCATCATCGCGACCTGCGAAAAGGGCACGGTGGAGGACGTTGCGGACATGCGCGTCATCAAGGGCGGCCTCGACGACATCAAGAAAGCCAACCCGAACTTCACCGAGATCGCCGCCACGCAGGTCTTCAAGGTTCCGAACGTCGAATCCATCGCGGACCCGTTGCCGCGCGTCCAAATCACGAAAGCACAGAAGCGCCGGGTGGAGTTAATGAAGAAGCGCGGCGAGATCCGCATCGGCATGCCGCGGGTGCTGAACATGTACTCGATGACGCCGCTCTTCACCGGCTACTTCGCCGCCCTTGGCGTCAACCACCGCAATATGGTCTTCTCGGACTACACCACCGAGGAGCTTTACAAGGAAGGCGGCAAGCGCGGCGCGATCGATCCCTGCTTCCCCTCCAAGCTCGGCATCCCGCACGTCCACAACCTGCTCTACAAACACCACACGAAGAAGCCGCTTGACCTGATCTTCTTCCCGATGATCGATGACCTGACCACCGATCTCTCGTGCGTCCAGGCTTCGCGATCCTGCCCGACGGTTGCCACCACGCCCGAGGCCGTCAAAGCAGCGTTCATAAAAGAGGGCGACCTGTTCGCCGAAATGGGCGTCCGGTTCCTCGATACGTTCGTCAACCCCGGCCAGCCGAAAATCTTCGAACGGCAGATGTTCGAGCAGTTCCGCGACATTCTCGGCCTCTCGCCGGAAGAAAATCAGCGCGCCGTAGACGCCGGCTACCAGGCGCTCGACCGCTTCAACAACGAAACGCTGCGCGGTCAGGCCCGCAAGGTGCTCGACCAGCTTGTCGCCGAGGACCGCCTCGGCATCGTCGTCCTCGGACGCCCGTACCACAACGATCCCGGCGTGAATCACGAGATTCTCGAGGAGTTTCAGAAACTCGGCTACCCGGTGTTCACCCAGGATTCATTGCCGATTGACGACGACATCCTGAACGATATCTTTGGCGAAGACCTCGCTCGCGGCGACATTCCGGACCCGATGGCGATTACCGACGTCTGGAAGAATTCATATTCGGAGAACACCAGCCGCAAGGTCTGGGCCGCGAAGTACATCGCCCGCCACCCGAACTTGGTGGCGCTCGAATTGTCGAGCTTCAAATGCGGCCACGATGCGCCAATCTATTCCGTGGTCGAGGAGATCGTCGAGCGCAGCGGCACGCCCTACTTCTGCTTCAAGGATATCGACGAGAACAAACCGGGCGGCTCCATCAGGATCCGCGTCGAGACCATCGGCTATTTCCTCAAGCGCTACCGGGAGGACATGGTCGCCAACAAGGGCAAGGAGAAGGATATCGATGCCCGGCTGCGCGAATACGAACTGCAACTCCGCGCCGAACTGCTCAAGCAGCCGCTCGGAGACACCGGCCGGGAGAGCCTCATCCAGCAAAGCTTCGCCACCGGCGCGATGCCCTCCATCGACGTCCGGATCGACCAACTCGCCGCCAGCAATCCGGCCTACCGGGAGGAAGAGACGGTGATGGGGGACTGAGGGCGATCAGTCCCTCTTCGCCACCAGCTTCAGTCTCTCGCCGGTGTCCTCGAATGACACAACGAGCCGCATCTCGCCGCCGCTCACCGTGCCGTCGAACGTCATGAGAACCTTGCGCGCCATGTACTGGTTCTTGGCCGAGAAGCGGATCTGGCCGCCGTCGATCTTTCCGTCTTGAACCTTGCCTTCGGAGCGGAAGCCAACTACAGTGCCGGTCACCGCGCCGTCGGGTTTCTGCACCAGCTCGAACGAATAGGGATGGTCACCGCCTTGGCGGTTGGGGAGTTGCGTCCGCCACGTGCCCGTGACATCGGCGGCAAACAGGCAGAAAGCGTTTGCCACGAAGGAAAGAACGAGTCCGAAGAGCCATCGGTATTGCATGCGATTTCACCTCCGCCCCCTTGGTCGTCACGATTTTACCGCAGCCGGACGCTTGGCCGGATAGAGCCGGAGCCGGCTGCTGCGCGTGGGCTATAATACGCTTCGTCACTCACTCACCGTGTTGACCCGGCGTCTTTGTTCGCCGAAGCCTCGCTCATGAAGAGACGTCCCCGGAACAAACAAGCCGCGGCCAGAGTGCCAACCTCCGAATCATCCGGCCCGGCGGCATACCCGCCAACCTGGGCCGTTTTTCTCGTGATTGCCGGCGTCCTCTGGATCTCCCGGTACTGGCGTATCGCCGATTTCGGCCTCTATGAAGACGACATCGTGCGCATTCCCGCCGCCATGGAAGGCGGGCTGGGGAGCTTGCTCGATCAACTCCGCGGCCAGTTCCTTTTGCAGGGCCAAGGGCGGCCGTTCCACGACGGATTCATCCTTGCCTTCAGCTTCCTGGCCGGCCGGCTGGGTGGCCTCACCACGCTATACCTATTCGGATACTGCATCGTCGCGTTGAAAGGCTGCCTGTTCTATCTTCTACTGCGCCGCATCGACCTCGGACCATTGTTCGCGGCGCTCGGCGCGCTCCTCTGGATCCTTTACCCGGTGGACACGGTTTCCCAGCTCTACCTCACGCTCTCGTTGAGCGGGCAGATCTCGCTGACTTTCTTCCTGCTGGCCTCGCTCGCGTACCTGCACGGGCAGCGCTTGCTGGCCTACCCGTTGATTGCCCTGACGCTTTTCTGCTACGAAACGGTGTATCCGGTTTTCTTCGTGATTCCACTGCTCTCCGCCGCCTGGGACCGCCGGCTCGTCAGGAGGCTGGCTGTCCACGGCGGCATACTCGCCGGTATGGCCGCCGCCGCCGCACTCCTGCGCTCGGCGGCAGGAGCCACCGTTGTGGAGACTCCTCCGCTCGCGCATCTTCTCACCTGGCCGTTCCGGCAGATGGCAGTTGGAGTCTACACCGCTGTCACCACGCTGGTGGCCCGTCCACTGCAACAGCTATTCGACGCTCCCGCCGCGCACTGGATATTCCTTGCTCCTCTCGGCATCGCGCTGCTCGTTGCCATCAGTTCCTTGGAAGGCGTGGCTGGCCCGGCGCGGCAGCTTCTCCGGAAGCACGGGCGCATCGCTATCGTGGGTCTCGTCATGCTGGCGTTCTCCTATGTGCTCGCCTTCACCGCGGATGCCGAATCGAAGCACGGCCGGGGCACGCGGGCGCATATGCCCGGCGTCGCTGGCGCCGCCCTGCTCGCCGGCAGCGTTCTCTCCGCTCTGGCGCTCATCGCGCGCGCCCGCGGAGGGAGGCTCGCGGCCGAAGCGGCCATGGCCGTTCTCTTCACCGGCATGGCCGGTTACGGACTCAAGATTCAGGACGACTATGCCGTCAACTGGTCTCGCCAGCGGGCCTTCTGGACGGACGCCCTGCGGCTCTGCCCGGACGCCTCCGAGGGAGTCACGCTCCTTCTGGACCGCCGTGGTATTAAGGAAACCGCAGAGATCGAGGTCATGGGCTGGGCGATCATGCACTACCTGCCGCTGATGTACAAAATGCCGGAGGATTGGCGGCTCCCGCCCGTGATGAGCTACCTGCGGGAAGACTGGCGCCAAGGCGTCGGCCGCGGCCGCTCCGTCCAGAGTTACGTCAACTGGGCCGGTCACGAAGCGCGGTTCCGCCAATACCACGACGCTGAATTCATCATTCTCGACGTTGTCGATGGCGAACTCCGCCGCCACTCCCAACCTTTTTCGGTGGGGGACCACATTGTGAATCCGAAACCTGTTAGCGAGCCAGTAATTCCCCGTCTCCCGGCTCGCCTCCTCCACTCGCTGCTTGCGCTCCCCCCGGACGAAGAGCCGGTGGACTACACGGAGTAGTCGCCTGCCGCCTACTCGGCCGGGTGTTTCGGAAACCGCCGCGGGTGCTGCTTGCGCCGCTGGTAGGTCTTCGCCAGCTCGATGTAGACCCCGAGATCGCGGTCCAGGTCCGCCTCGGTGCCGTCGAAGTAGAAGGTGCGGATCGGCAGGCCGTCGAGGTCCCGGCTCAGGCGCGGGTAGATCGCCTCGCTGACGATTCCGTTCATGCAGGTGAAGGGGCTGATGTCAATGATGCCGTCGACGCCGCGCTTGGCCAGGGCGATCGCCTTGCCAACATTCAGCACCATCTCGCCGAGCGCGCCGGTTGGCGGAAGGTAGGGTTCGGCGGCCGCGAGCACCTCCTTCATCGGCGGCTCCTCGTGTCCGTGAAGGTCTTCTTCAAACGGGTCGAGTAGCACGTGTTCGTCCTTGCCCTGCACCTTGTTCTTGATCCACGCCTTGAGCGAATCGATCGAGTACTGCTTGCCGGCGAGCTTCAACTTCCGGAACTGCTCGGAGTTGGTGTACCAAACCCACTCGGTGATATCCGAGACCCACGCCTCGCCGCCATACTCCTCCAGCCGCCGCACCAGATCGTCGTTCGAGAAGGTGTTCAGCCGGCAGAAGATTTCGCCGACGACGCCGATGAGCGGCTTCGAGCGGTCGCGCCGGCCCTTGATCGCACGGAACTTGTCGCGGCTCCGCACCATCGCCTCGCGCATCGCCTCCAACTGCTTCGGCGGTTCGAGCGGACTCGCTTCGATGGTCCGCGCCAGATCGTCCAGGCACTCCTGATATACGCGATCCGCGGCGCCTTTCGCGGTCTCGTGCGGCCGGTGGATCAGGAGAAGCTTCTGCAGGATATCCGCCGCTACCAGCGAACGCCACTGGGTCCGGAAGAAGGGCTTCGCAAGATCACCGAGGCCCTCGTAGCCGTTCTTGCTCGACGGCGACAGGATCTCGGTCGAGGGATAACCGGCCCGATTGAGGATCTCCCGCAGGTAAGGAGCGTACTGGCCAAACCGGCAGGGGCCGTCCGAGGTCGGCATGAAGAAAACAGTCCGGGCGGGGTCCACACCCGGCTCCTCCAGGTAGCGCATGAAGTCGCCCACGGTCACTTGGGCCGGGTAGCACTCGTCGCCCGAGGTATGGCGGCCGCCAAGTTCCCGCGTTCGTTCGTCGGAAGGAGGCGTGGGCGCGGCGTCGATGCCGAGGGCGCGGAATCCCGCGGCGAACAGCTCGGCGCTGCCGGCCGCCATCGGCGGGATCAGCACCTTCTTGCCGGCTAGTGGATGCTGGCCGGCAATGCTTTTTCGTGCTGTTGCGCTTCCGGGTCCGTGTTGTAGCATCGCAGGAGTCCTTTGCTGTCGAGGTAGGCCTCGCAACGGGTCATATAACCGGCGTCGTTGCCGTGACCGTCAAACTGGAGGACTAGCAGCGGCTCGCCCGCGGTGTGTCGAGCGAAGTACTTGATGTAGGAGTCCGGCCCGCACTTGAAGTTGGAAATATAGATGAGATGCAGGTTCGGACGAGCCGCTGCCAGCCGGGCCGCCTCGAGAATCTTCTGGCCGGAACTCCAGTACATGTTCCCGTGTATCTCATGCACCGGCTCCCGGCCAGTCACCAGGAAGTCCAGCGGAATCACGTTCGCGCCATACTGATTGCGGAGCTTTCTGGGTATGTCGCAGTTCACGCCGCGGTCGTAGATGTTGTAGCTGCGGCCGAGCAGCACGAGGCCCGGCTCACCGGTTTCGTCCAACACGGCCAGAGCTTTCCTGCCCGCCTCGATCAGCGTCTCCTGAAACTCGCGCTGCGCGGTGTAGGCCGCGTCCACGGCGCGGTCGCTCACGCTTCGTTTCACGCCCAGCCGTGCGGCGATCTCCACCATGGCGCGCTTGATATGGTCGCGGCCCAATTGGAAGTGAAGGCTGGGGGCGAGAAACTTGTCCGCGTGGGCGTCGAGCGAAGGAGCCGACCGCAGCACGAAGGGCAGCGTCTGGTTCCAGGGGCAGAAATGCGAGATACATCCGGCCTCGTCGTGCGCCTCGGCATCCAGCACGTTCGGCACGAAGAGGTAATCGACGCCGAGTTCCGCCAGCGCGTCGGCGTGACCATGGGCCACCTGCACCGGATAGCAGGGCTGCGCCAGGGCCAACTCGACGCCGCGGGCCGAGATCTTCGAATCGGTCTGCCGCGAGAGAACCACATTCATGCCAATATCCGTGAAGTAGCGGTGCCAGAACGCATACCGGTCAAACATCGACATCGTACGCGGTATGCCGATATTGATGGCCCCCTCCTTCAACTCCACCTTCCGCGGGAAGAGCGGCTCACCCGTGATCTCCTCGAGCACGGTATCGCGGTAGGCGATCAGGTCCTCGATGACGGGCTCCCGGCCGCTGGTGGAGGCTTTGCGGTACTTGTCGGAGCACTTGTCGCCCCAGAAGCTTTTCTGGCCCTCGATCGTGAACTCTTTGATGTCGCAGTGGTTGGTGCAAGCTTTGCAAACGAAGTCGCGCGTGTGGATGTCGAGCTTGCTCAGATCGTAGCCCCGGAAGCGGGTCACGCCCTTCGTGCCGTGGCGCCACTGCCGGGCGATCAGCGCCATGCCGAGCGCCCCCATCACGCCGTTATGGGGCGGCACGGTCACCTTCTTGCCGGTGAGCTTTGCGAATGCGGCGGCTACGGCGTCGTTGTAGGCCGTGCCGCCCTGGAAATAGATGTTGTCGCCCACCCTGCGCCCCCGCACCACTCGGTTCAGGTAGTTCAGGGCGATCGAGTAGGAGAGTCCGGCCACCAGATCCGGGATCGGCTCCCCCTTATGCAGCAGGCCGGTTATGTCGCGCTCCATGAACACCGTGCAGCGCTCGCCCAGCTTCGCCGGCGACTTGGATGACAACGCGAGTTTTGCGAACTCTCCCTTGATGCGGATCCCAAGCTTTTCGGCCTGCTCCTCGAGGAATGATCCGGTGCCGGCCGCGCAGGCCTCGTTCATCGCGAAGTCCACCACTACCCCGTTTTCGATCGAAATGAATTTCGAATCCTGTCCGCCGATCTCGAAGATCGTGTCCACCAGCCCGCCGCCGTCCTTCTCGCTCACGTGAATCGCCCCGGTCTTGTGGGCCGTGATCTCGTCGTTCACCGTGTCTGCGCCGACGAATTCGGCGATCAATTCCCGCCCCGAACCGGTGGTGCCCACGCCGAGAATTTCCAAGCGCCGGCCCCACTGCTCGCGCAATTCAGCAAGCCCCGCCTGCACCGCCTCGATCGGCCGCCCGGCCGTCCGGAGGTAAATCGCGTGTATCACTCCGCACTGCTCGTCCATCGCCACGAGATTGGTGGAGACCGAGCCAATGTCGATGCCGAGGTAGGCCGGAATGGGGCCATCGCCCGCCGGCGCCTGATAAGCCGTCACCTGCTCGCGGAGGAGGATGACGTCGCTCATTACCAGCGGCTCGCTCGCCACCTGCTGCTGTTTGACCGATTCGTGCTGGCGCAGGCGGTGAATATCCCCAAAAGTGCGCTTCTGCTTCTCTTCGGCCTCGAGCATCGCCGCGCCGATGGCGCCGCACCAGGCGTACGCCTCGGGTACGATCAGTTCTCCGGGATTTAGTCCGAACGCATCGCTGAGCGCCCGCGCGACGCCGGCATTCTGGGACACCGCTCCGATCAACGCCACCGGCCGCGCCACCGTCCGTCCTTTCACGATGCTGCTCTTGAAGTTTCGCGCCACCGCGTCGCACAGCCCGCGGAGGATCTCAGACGGCTGGTAGCCTTTCTGCTGGGCGTGAATCATGTCGGACTTGGCGAAGACCGAGCAGCGCCCGGCGATGCGCGCCGCCGTGGCGACCTCGCCCACCACAGTGCCGATCTCCTCCACGGAGTAGCCCATCCGCAGGGCCTGCTGGTCGAGGAACGAGCCCGTTCCCGCGGCGCACTCGCCACTGCGGTCGTAATCGACAATGCCTATTTCGCCCGTATGGGCGTCGGCTTCGAGCAGAATGTACTTCGAGCTCTCGCCGCCAATCTCAAAAACCGTCCGGATCTCCGGGTGAAACGCGCCGATCATCCGCGAGACGGCTTTGAACTCGTTTTCAAAGTAAATGCCCAGGATCTTGGCGATGGTCCGGCTGCCGGATCCCGTCACGCGAATGCCGACGATCTCCTCATCCGGAACGTGCTCATAGAACTCTTGCAGAAGGTCGTACGTGGTCTGGATGGGACTGCCCGCGATACGGCGGTAATCCGATAGCACAAGCGGCACGGCATCGTGATTCGGGGGCGACCATTCCTGCAGCCGGAAACCCGGATTCGCCGCGCACAGCTTCTCCAGCAGGGGCCTCTCCTCCGCCGTCCCGAGCGCCGCCAGTTTCAGGCTGATGGCGCCGATGTCGAGCCCTATGTTGATGCCCATCTCTGTTTACGATACACAGTTCCGCGCGCTGTCTAGTCGGAACGCCCAGGCGCAACGTGTCTCTAACAATCATACAAAAGCATCTGGATTTAGCATCCGGCGAGCATTCAATGGCGATATCCATAGCTCAAACTACTGAATAGAGGCCTGAATGGAGACCCGGCGCCATCCGGCGCGGAACGCTGCTCCCTGGATGCTGCCACACGGCGAGGCCGGTCCCCCGGCGCATCGCAATGTACGGCCGGGCGTGAGCCGCTCCGGCGGCGGCTCCCGTTTCACAAATCGGACCCGGTCTGCGCCCGGCGGCCTGTCTCCGAGTAGCCGATTGGCTTTGTTCTGCAAATCTTGAATACCTTTGCCCGCGGTAGACGCGGAGTCGCTCGTTTTTGGTCACAAGGGATCGGCGCCACGAACTGGTTGCCCGCCGGAGACGGGAATGCCGAAGTTCCTTGGATCAACATTGGCTGCCGGCTGTAGGATGGAGATGAAGGCGGCCGCGGAGAGCCGGAGTCTGAAACGGATCCGGACCTGCTCAGTCATCAGACTGGGGGCGCGCATGCGCGAACGATACGAGACCCTGGATCACACGGCCGATGCCTGTTTCCGGACGTGGGGCGATTCGGTCGCTCAACTCTTTGAAAACGCCGCCCATGCCCTGGCCGAGCTGGCATTTGAGACCACCAGTGTCCAACCCCTCAAGCAAGTGCCATTTGAAACATGGGGAGACGACTACGAAGCGCTGCTGGTGGACTGGTTGAGCGAAATGCTCTATCTGTTCGATGCTGGCGAGTTGACGCCGGAGAGCTTTCAGATCGAAGAGCTTACGGAAACCACGCTGCGGGGGATGATTTGGGGAGAACCGCGTGACCCTTCGCGGCACTCTTGGAAGGTGATCGTCAAAGCGGTGACCTATCACAACATCGAAGTTAAGAACCACGATGGGCGGTGGGAAGCACTGGTGGTCTTGGATATATGAATATTGCCAGCCAACTGGAGCAGATCGACGAGTACCGGTGGCGCATTCCCCGGCAGGAGAAATCCGCCATGCGGACGGATGTGGTGGTTTTCGCGACTAGGGCGCTCATCAAGCACATTGAGCAGGACAGTTCTCTGCAGCAGGCGGCGAATGTGGCAAGCTTGCCCGGCATCGCGGGATCGAGCCTGGCGATGCCCGATATTCATCAGGGCTACGGCTTTCCCATCGGCGGAGTGGCGGCTACGGATGCATCCGAGGGAGTGATCTCCCCGGGAGGGGTCGGTTTCGACATCAACTGCGGGGTGCGCCTGCTCCGCACCGGGCTGCGGCGGGACGATGTTCGCGAACGGCTGGAGGAGTTGGTGAACCAGATATACCGTGACGTTCCGTGCGGGACGGGACGGGAGGGCCGGATATCGCTCAACGAGAAAGATCTCGATGAGGTCCTCGTGAAAGGCGCCCGGTGGATGGTCGAAAACGGATACGGCACACAACATGACGCGGAGCACCTCGAGGCGGGCGGCTGCCTCGCCGATGCCGCGCCGGACAAGGTCTCCGAGCGGGCTAAAAAACGCGGACGGCCGCAAGTCGGAACGCTGGGCAGCGGGAACCACTTTCTCGAAGCCCTCTATGTCGAGCGCATCGCCGACGAGGAAGCCGCCCGCCGGCTCGGCATTGCGACGGACCAGATGGTGATCCTGATTCATTCCGGCTCGCGGGGGCTGGGGCACCAGGTGTGTACGGACTACCTGAAAGAGATCGGCCCGGCGATGAAACGCTACGGGATTCAGCTTCCCGACCGGCAGCTCGCCTGTGTTCCGGTCGATTCGCCGGAAGGGCAATCGTATCTGGGCGCGATGCGCGCATCCGCCAATTTCGCGTGGGCCAACCGGCAGGGCATCACGCACTTCGTGCGGCAGGCTATTTGGAAGCTATTCGGCAAAGATACCGAATGCTCGGTCATCTACGATGTCTGCCACAACATCGCCAAGTTCGAGCAATACCAGGTTGGCGGCCAGGAACGCCGTCTCCTGGTCCACCGCAAGGGCGCCACGCGGGCGTTCCCGCCCGGCCACCCGGAAGTGCCGGCGGACTACCGGGAAGTGGGACAGCCGGTGTTCATTCCGGGCAGCATGGGGACCGCCTCTTGGGTTCTGGTCGGACAACCGAAGGCGATGGAGCTTTCCTTTGGGACCACATGTCACGGGGCGGGAAGAATGTTGAGCCGCAAGGCGGCCAAACGAAGCACGTCGCTCGAGCAGATCAGGAAAGAGCTCGATGCCGCCGGGGTTCTGGTGAAGAGCGAAACCAAGGGAGGAATCCTCGAAGAGATTCCCGCCGCCTACAAGGACGTCGACGAGGTTATCGAAGTGGTTCACAACGCGGGCATCGCGAAGAAGGTGGCGCGCCTGAGGCCGATGGCCGTAATTAAGGGCTGAACAGGGAATGGGAAGAACTGTCGCCGGAAAAGCGCAACAAAGGCGAGGTAAGAAACCGAACTGGAAAGGAGAACTGGAATGGCAACCTATGTAATCCTGAGTGAACTTTCGCCGAACGCATTTCACGATCCCGAGGAGTTTAAGCGGCTTGCCGCGGACGTGACGGACAAGATTAAGAAGGAATGCCCAGGCATCACATGGAAGGAAAGCTACGCCACGCTCGGCCGTTTTGACGTCGTGGATATCATCGAGTCCGACGACGTTGCGCAGGTGGAGCGAGCGGCCATGATCATCCGCGGTCACGGACGGGCCAGAACCGAGACAATGACCGCCACGCCCTGGAAGGAGTTTCTCGGCCGGCTGTAACGACGGCCTGTTGGAGCCGCGGCCGGATCAGTGCGCGGTCAGGTGCCTCCGCACTTCCTCGTCGCCGGCCTGGCGGAATTCTTCGTACCACTCGCCGACGGCGAGGAAGGGGCGCGGCGTTTCGGCACAGACCACTTCATCCGCCTCTTCCTTGAGCATGTGGCAACTTTCCCACGCGGCCACGGGGACGCCTACGACAACCCGTGCGGGATCGCGCTGCCGGAGGCCCTGGACCGCGGCGCGCATGGAATAGCCCGTCGCCAGCCCGTCGTCGACGACAATGGCCGTCTTGTCCTTGACGTCGGCCGGCTCGGCGCCGCCGCGGTAGGTTCGTTCCTGCCGCGCTAGCTCCTTCTCTTCGCTTGCGATTTCGTTGCGGATGACGGCATTCGGGATTCCGAAACCCCGAACGACTTCATCATTCATAACGCGGACGCCGCCGGTACCGATGGCTCCCATCGCCAGTTCCTCATGCCCGGGCGTGCCGAGCTTCCGTACCACGTATACGTCCAACGGCGCGTCGATCTTGCGCGCGACTTCGGCGGCCACCGGCACCCCGCCCCGGGCGAGCCCCAGCACCACTACGTCAGCTTGATTCCAGTATTTCTCCAGTTCGGAAGCAAGAGCGATCCCCGCTTCCTTGCGATCACGAAATGGCAGTGTTATCGATCCAGTCACAGCAACCTCCTTTGTAAGGTGAGGGCGGCGGCGCGGCGGATGTTTCAGTTGGGGCTGAAACGGTCCGCCCGGCTGCACTATCCCCCGAGGGGGAGCCCCGGGGAGCCCGCGAAGCATGGCTTGGCCCCGGCGCGCCCGCGACACACTCGCAAGGAGGCGAACGATATGCAACCGTATTTAATAGTAATTGGCAACCAGGCAATCAACCTGCGGAATGTGACGCACATCGAGGTGAACGGCCGCGGCACGGTGAGCTTCCATTTTTCCGGCAGCAGCCAAGTGATCAGCTTCAATGATCCGGAGGCCGAGCTATTCCGCCGCTTCATGGACGAGTCAGAATTGTGCGAGGACCTCAACGTGGAGCGTGTCAGGCCGACTGAATCCCCCGGTCCAATGAGAAACCAACCCCGCCGTTCATGAACCGGGCGGCGGCTTCAGGACCGGCGCGCGGGGCCGCCCACCCCAGGGACTGCGCGAGCGGTCAGGACTCGAGTTGTTTCAGAGCATACCGGGCCGCGAAGTATCCGCACATTCCATGGACGCCGACTCCCGGTGGCGTCGCGGCCGAACAGATATAGACTCCCTTAGTCGGGGTGTCATAGAGATGCCGGGTAGGACGCAAGGCAAATTGACGCCAATTCATCAGACCTGCCCCAATGTCCCCGCCGGCGAGATTGGGATTGTGTTGTTCGAGGTCGATCGGCGACATCGTGTGCCGGGCGAGTATGCGGTCGCGGAAGCCGGGTGCGAATCGTTCGACCTGGCTCTCGATCTTCGCCGTCATGTCAGTGGCCGAGCCGTTGGGTACGTGACAGTAGCCCCAAGCGGTGTGCTTGCCTTCCGGGGCCCGCGTGGAGTCGAACAGGCTCGGCTGGCCAAAGACCACGAAAGGCCGCTCGGGGACCTCCCCGTTTGCGACCTCGCGCTCGGCGCGGTCAATCTCTTCCAATGTCCCTCCCAGGTGCAGCGTCCCGGCTAGCTTGCATTCCTCCGCGTCCCACGGGATCGGGCCGTCGAGCGCCCAACTGATCTTGTAGACGCCGGGGCCGTAACGGTAGTCCTCCAGTTGCTGGCGGAAAGATTCCGGAAAACGCGTCCCGGCAATTTCGAGCAGCGGCTTCGGCGACAGGTCGCATAGCACGGCCTTCGCTTTCGGAAGTTCATCGAGCGATGTCACCCGCTCGCCGGTTACGATTTCACCGCCCATTGCGTGCAAGGTGGAAACCAGCGCCTCCGCCAGCTTGTTGGTTCCCCCGCGGGAGATGGGCCATCCGCTGACATGCCCCATCGCGGTCATCACCAGTCCGATGCCGGCGGTAAGCGGTTTGTCGAGCGGCATCATGCCATGGGCGGCCACGCCCGCCAGGATCGCCTGTGCCGGCGGATAGCGAAAGGAGCCGGTGGCGACGCCTTCCACCGAGCGAAGCGCTTTCGAGGCAAATCGAAGTGCGGTGAGTGGATGGCGGGGCGGGCGCGGAGGAGAGAGAAATAGGTCCCGGATACGGCCCCAGTTTTCAATCAAAGAACTCATCAGATCCCGGTAGGCGTCCGCGTCCCCTTCCAGTCCCTCCGCGGTTCGAGTCACGGACCCGTAGAGGGCGGCGGCTCGTCCTCCGTCGAGCGGGTGCGCGAGAGCGATAGGCGGATGAATCCACCGCAGCCCGTGGCGTTCGAGCGCCAAGCCGGAGAAGAATGGCGACGCCGCCGCAAACGGGTGCACGGCCGCGCAGATGTCGTGCGTGAATCCAGGTAGCGTCAGGGCCGCGGACCGCGTGCCACCCCCGGCGGTCTCGTGAGCCTCCAAGACCCGCACGGAAAGTTCATGGCGGGCCAGTTCGATTGCCGCGGCGAGGCCGTTCGGCCCCGAACCAATAATGATCGCGTCTGGGTTTTTTGACATCCGGGCGGTTACCTCCTGGCGATGGAGCGTTCGATCTCTTCCTGATAGCTCTGCAATTCGGCGCTCACTTCCACTTTGTAAGGCGGGTCAGATTCTTCAAGGGCCCGTATGCGATCCGGAAGACGCCGGCGCTGCCGTCCGGCGAAATCCCGAGCCGCTTCCAGCGACTCTTTTCCGGCCGGGGTGCGAACGCCCTTGGACATCACCTGCCGGAGCAGTACCTCGCCTTCGAGTTCCTCACCTGCCCGGGCGATGATGTCCTCTTTGTTCTCCCCGTCCCGCAGGGTCCGGAACACCTGTTTCCGTCCCGGCAGAATAGGCTTGCCCGAGGAGAGTTTCAGCCGGCCGTGGCCCGCGTAGGCGCTGAGCTTGTAGGCGATGTCGAGCCCGGGGGCGTCGGCCGAGACGCCCATCGAGGTTCCGACCCCGAATCCGGCGACCGAGGGCTCTTGACCGGCGATCTCCGCCACCTTGTCCTCGTCGAGTCCTCCGCTCACGAAGATGTCCACGTGATTCAACCCCGCATCGTCGAGCATGGCGCGGGCCTTCCCGGCGAGTTGCGCGAGATCGCCGGAGTCAAGGCGGATCGCGCGAACCCGGAAGTCGTCGCCGAGTTCGCGGGCTAGCGCGATCACCTTCTTCACGCTTTCCAAGGTGTCGTAGGTGTCAACCAGCAGGACTGTCTCCGGGTAAATGTTGGCGAAACGGCGGAACGCTTCCATCTCGCTGTCGTGCGCTTGAATGAAGCTGTGAGCCATGGTGCCGGTTACCGGAATGCCATACCGCTTGCCCGCGAGAAGGTTCGACGTGGCGGAGACCCCGGCGACATAAAAAGCGCGGGCGGCGGAGACCCCCGCATCGATCCCGTGCGTGCGGCGCGACCCGAAATCGACCACGTTCCGATCCCCGGCGGCGGTGACAATCCGCGACGCTTTCGAGGCGAGTACCGTCTCCACGTGGACCGTGTTCATCACCAGCGTTTCCACGAGTTGGCCGTGGCTGATCGGTGCGACGACCTCCAGAATGGGTTCGTTTGGAAAAACGCAGGTTCCGTCGCGCACCGCGTAGACGTCGCCCTTGAACTTGAAGTTCTCCAACCATTCGAGAAAGGGGCCGCTGAAGCGGTCGAGCGACCGGAGGTAATCGATCGCCTCCGGGGTGAATTCGAGCTCTTCGAGATACTGCAGGACTGGCTGAATTCCCGAGGCCACAAGGTAATTCCTCCGCGGCGGTAGGCGACGGACGAAGAGCGTAAACACCGCCTCGTCCTCCATGCCTTCCTCGAAGTAAGCCTGCAGCATGGTGAGTTCGTAAAGATCGACAAAAAGAGCAAGTTCGCCGGGATTCCCCATAAATAGGAGACCTTCGGAGGCGGCCAGCGTTTCGCCCCCCGGCCTGCTCCGGCGCGCGCAATTCTACCCGGCCCGCACAGCGAAGAAGAGAATACGGGGACCGGTGGCGAAAAGCGCCGCCTGTCCCCGTATGAGGGGTGCGGTTTAGAACGATAGCCGCAGCGCGACCTGCATGATGCGGGCGTCGTGGGCCGAGGTGTACTGGCCGAAGCGGCCGTTGACCTGATTGCCCTGGGGGTCGAAGCGCGGGACCGTGTCCACGCCGCTGAATTGAGTGTGATTGAAGGCGTTGTACATCTCCCAGCGGAACTGGAGCTTCAGCCGCTCGTGGACGGGGATGTTCTTGAAGACGGCAATATCGAAGTTGTTGATGCCAGGACCACGGATGGCCCCTTTGGGCACGTCGCCGAAGCTGCCGATGGGGGGCAGAGCGAAGGCCGCGGTATTGAAGTGCCGGTCAAAGGTGCGCTCGCTCTTCGGTATCGTGGGATCGGCCACCATCAGCGCGCGGGCGCCGAGCGATGCCGTTCCGGTGAAGTCGGTTGGGGTGGTGGTCTGTAGGCCGGGCGTCAGCGGTTGGCCGCTGACAAAGCTGGTGATGCCGGAGAGCTGCCAGCCATTGACCACATACTTGGCAATTGGATTGTCCCAGCGCACCTCGGGGATGTCCCATAGGTAGTTGATCTTCAAAACATGGGTGCGGTCGAACCCGGCCGGACCGTAATCGCGGACCCGCGGGTCCACGAGCGACGTGATGACGTTTGCATCGTTGTCGTTGAAATCCATGGCCTTGGACCAGGTCCAGGAGAGTCCAAACTGCAATCCACGGGCGAACCGCCGTTTGGCCGTAACCTGCAGCGAGTGGTAGTGGGAACTGCCCGCCGGCTCGAGAATGCGAATGTTATTGTGGCCGACCCGCGGCCGGAGAAAGGACGAAGTCAGAGGGCGGCCCGGGCGGGTGGGATCCTCGTTGGCGGGATCAAAATTCGCGCCCAGCGGAATCGGGTTGATGTCCCGTTTCCAGAGCTGATGCCGCCCCAGATTACCCACATAAGCGATGTCGACCACCGTGCCGAAGCCGATGTTCTGTTGGATGGAGAGATTGTAATTCATCACCATCGGGATGCGGGCGTCAGGGTCCAGCCCTTCGACGTTGGCGGGGAAGAGGAAGCCCGCGGAGTCCTGCAGCCTCGATATCTCGCTGTGGAAGAGAACGGGAGCTTGCAGCAGCGGGGGCTGCACGCTGTAGATTCTCGACCAGGTGCCGAAATTGGGGCGCTGGTAAAAGATGCCGAATCCCCCGCGGACCGCGGTTTTGCCTTTCCCGAAAGGATCGTAGGCAAAACCGAAGCGGGGACCCAATTTGACACCCTGGCTCTCGGTCAGGCCGCGCGGAAAGTCCGGGTTGTCGCGTACGGCTACCATGCCGTTGACAGGATTGCCGGAATTGGGCGCGATCGCGCCGATGAGATTCGCTGCGAACGTCTCGCCGGTTAGCGGGTGTACCGCTACCCGGCTGCCTTCTGCGTCCATGCCCGGCTGGAGAAGGCTCACCTGCTGGGACGGGTCATAGCGGTCGTCGACGAACCCGGCGATGAGATCCTCTTTGTGAGTGATCGGCGGCATCCACTGAAGCCGCAGGCCATAGTCAAGGGTGAGCTTCCGGTTGACGCGCCACGTGTCCTGGATGAAGCCCTCCATGATCGTGTTGCGGGTTTGAGCGAAGGGACGGGCCGATGATTCGGTGTATTGGTTGAAAACTCCGAGCATCGCGTTCGAGTACGCGTAATTGGTATCGAGCGGATTATTCACGTCCCGCCCAAAGTTGTACTGGCCGGAGAATTCCACCGATTGCGCGATGTCCCGCAGGAACCACTCCACGTACAATCCCGCCTTCACGGTATGGGAGCCCCGGATGAAAGTGGTCTTGTTGTCCCAGTTCAGCACGTAGTTTAGCGCCTCAAACGGAAAGCGTCCGTCTTTGTTCAGGCTGGCGAAGTTCGGCACGCCGCCGAAGGTCGCGTCGGGGATCAGGTCGAGCGGATTTGTCCCTCCAAAGAGCTGACCCGCGGCGTAGCCGACGGCCGCCCGCTGGTTCGGCGGCAGCAGGCTCTCGTCGATTTCGTTCTTCTCCGGGTGTCGCAGCAGACCGAAGTGGAGTTCGTTGATCACTGTGGGCGAGAAGATCTTCGTATACCGGGTAGCGATTCCCTGGGTGTCACCGAGAAAACTGTATTCACCCCACTGGTCCCAGTTCTGCGCGCCACCCGTCGGGAAGCCGATGCTGCCGGTCGCTTCTTCGTAATAGCCGGAGTAGGTGGCGAAAATCATGTTGCGGTCGTTGAAGTTGTAATCGACCTTCAGCGTCTCGGTGCGGGTCGGCAGGTCGTTATCGGCCGTGAAGATGTAGTTGTAAGCTCCATTCGAAACCGACCGGTCGAGGAAATTTGGGCCCGGGAACACATTCATCAGGGCCTGACCGTTGGGATCGATCCGGTCCCCCGGAATCCTGTTGCCAGGAAACGGAGCGCCACCGTTAAACGGATCTTTAACATTGATGAGCTGGTCATTGAGGTCGATGGACTGGGAAAAATCGCCGGCCTGCTCGAGCCCGGTGGGCATGGTGACCTGCCGGGTTACGCCCTGCGTGGTGGGCCAGAATTCCTGTCCCCAGAAGAAGAACATCTTGTTCTTGTTCTCGTTGAACTTGCCGGGGATGTAGACGGGGCCGCCGATGTTGTAGGTCCACGTGTTGAAGCGGTAGCGGGGCTTGGGAACGCCGTTGCGGTTGTTGAAGAAGTTGTTGGCGTTGAACTGCTCGTGCCGCTTGAAGTAAGAAAGCAGGCCGTGGAACTGCTGGGCGCCGCTCTTGGTGACGATGTGAACGTTCGAGCCGGCCATGCGGCCGTATTCGGCCTGGTAGTTCGTCATGAGGACCTTGACTTCGCTGACCATGTCCTGGCTGACCACCAGCTTCTTGGCGAACGAGTTGCCCACGTCCACGGCGGGAATGCCGTCGATGGAAATGTTATTCTGCGTCCGGCGGTTGCCCATCACGCTGAAATCCGTGCGGCGGCCCAATTGTTGTGAATCCTGGGTGACCACGACGCCGGGCATCAAGGCGAGCAGGGATGTGACGTTGCGCCCGAGGTTGAGCAACTCGTCCACCTGGTCCGTGGTCAGCATGTCGGAGCGCTCCGCCGTCTGCGTCTGCACCACCGCGCCGCCCTCGGCAACCACGGAGACCACTTCGGTCATTCCGCCCAACTCGAGCGTCAGGTTGCCGATCGCCAGCCGCTCTCCGGCCGACAGAAAAAGCCCCCGCTTCTCCAGCCTCTTGAAGCCGTCCTTGGAAGCGGTGATCCGGTATTCACCCGGTTCGACGCCGGCAAAGACGAAATCGCCCACTTCGGTCGTGACACTCCGGCGTTCCCGGCCAGTTGTAACGTGGGTAAGTGTCAATTCCGCGTCAGGAATGGCGGCGCCGCTCGGGTCGGTGACCGATCCGGCGACGGAGCCGGTGGTGAACTGAGAAAAGGCGGGCTGTAACGTCAGCATCAAGGTGACCAGCCCGAATCCAATAGCGTGCCGCATGTTTGTGCCCTCCAGGCTAAATTGTGAGAGTCCCGCTGCGAATCAGGCGGGCGCGGTTATTGTGTAATCTGCCGCTCCCCTGAAATAACACCAGCGTAACTGGCGCAATTGTAGCTGGACGGGCGGTTGAATCCAAGAGGGTTTCACTGTGAATTCACATTGCCGGGCAGCCCGTCCGTCCGGCTCAATGGACCCGGAGGGCCACAATTTCCGTGCTCGATGCGGTCCCGCCCAGTTGGGTGGAGCGAACCACCAACTCGAATGACGAGAACTCGTCCGAGCCGTGCTCGCGACGGAGCCGCTCCGCCAACTTCCGTGCGGCATCAACGGGAATCACAAGGTCGGTGGCGGCTTCAGTGGCCGGCAGACCAGTCCCGGCGGTCAGCAGCACTCGGCCCTGGCCGCTGCCATTCGGAAGCAACGCCAGCACACCGTATGCGACGCCGCCGTCGGGAATGTAGAGGTCCTGTTCGCCCGGCCGCGGATCCAGATTCCGCACCCGCAAGGGATTTTCTCCCGCGCCGCCACGATCGAGGCGAAACGCGAGTTGCTCTTCGTAGAGCTCGATCCAGGGGTTCGCTTCGGCCCCGCCCAAGATGATGGCGTTCGAAGCCTTGAGCTGGCGAATATGCACGTGCCGCGGATGAACAACTTGGATCTGCTCCCAGGCCCCCGGAGCCGCGCGCAGCAAGCTGGTCACCAGCGTCAGGTCCCCAACGCTCGTGTATTGACGGCCGTCGATAATCCCCAACATCCGGCGCAGATCCGGGCTGATGTCCGGAGCGTCGAACCGCTCCCGGTATGTCCCCTGTTCGAAATCCTCCAACGGGGTCCTGGAGCGTAACGCATTGTTAATCAGCACCATGCTGGCGTCCTGGATGATCACCAGAGTCGGACGGTCCCGGTCGAGGAGCTTTGATAACAAAGGGTGAGGCTCCGGCGTGGCCGCCAGCACCGGCTCCGGAGGAGGCGGCGATAGCCGGGATCCGGCAAATAGACCAACCAACAGCGCGATTCCGGCGAGCGCGGCCGCCCACCAGACAGATCTTCCGTAACGAGCCGGACCGGCGGCGGGTGGGGATTCCCCGGCCGGCTCCCGCTCCTGAAATTTCGGGATATAAGCCCCTTTGGGAATCGAGATCGTCACTGGCTCCCCGGCGCCGGGACCCTCGAAGTAAGCGCTCAGTTTGCGGCGCAACAACCGCATCTCGGCGCGTACGATGCTGTCGTCGGCGGTGGAGTACTCCGGGTCGCGGCCGAATACGTGGTGGCCGATCTTCTGCTCGCTCAGCAAATCTTCCCGGCCGAGCATGGAGTTGCGGACAACAAACAGGAAGAGTTCCCGCAGCTTGGGCGCACGCCGGAATCCGGGACTTTCGGCGACTCTCAGGGCAAGCTCAAAGCCGGGTCCCTCAAGAGGCGACCCAGAGACAGTCTGGTTCTTCATCCCAGGTGAATTCACGGTGAAACCCTCTTGGTACGCGGACGCAATCCAGTATATAAGGTTAGAGGACACTACGGGGAGATCACGCTCCATTGCCTACCACCACTCGACGAACCATCCTCATGGCCGGCGGCGCCCTGCCGCTGGCGCGCGCCGCGGCGTTCAGCCCAAACGACGCCATCCAGGTCGGCTGCATCGGCACGGGAGGCAGATGCCGGCGGCTGATGGAGACGCTCGTGAAGATCCCGGGCGTGCGTATCACTGCGCTGTGCGACATCTGGGAGGAACACCTGGAGAAGGCCAAGGCTCTATCGCCGGCCGGTGTCTGGGTCACCCGCGACTATCACCAACTGCTCGCCCGGCAGGACGTGGACGCCGTGCTCATCGGAGCCCCCGACCACTGGCACGTCAGCATGACCATCGACGCATGCCGCGCCGGCAAGGACGTCTACGTCGAAAAGCCGCTGACACACGATCTGTGGGAAGGCGCCGAAGCCGTCCGGGCGCAGAACGAAAACCAGCGCATCGTGCAGGTGGGTTCGCAGCACCGCAGCATGCCGCATTTCCAGAAGGGACGCGAAATGGTGCGCTCCGGCCTGCTGGGCAAGATCCACAAGGTGCGGATCACCTGGAATCGCAATCATTTCGAACGCATGCGGCCGCGACGCTACGGAATCGACCCGAAGACACTGGACTGGGGCCGTTTCCTCGGCCGCGCCCGGCCGCAGCCGTTCGACGAGTACCGCTTCCGGAACTGGCGCTGGTTCTGGGATTTCGGCGGCGGCACGCCCACCGACCTCATGGTGCACTACCAGGACATCGTCAACTGGTACCTCGAACCCGGCCACCCGGCCTCCGCCGTCGCGCTCGGCGGCAACTACGCGACCAAGGGCCTGTGGGAGACGCCCGACACGATCAGCCTGGTGGCCCAGTACCCCGAAAGCGAGCTGTTGGTGATGTTCGAAGGCACGTTCGTAAACGCGAGGTCGCGCAATCGGGTCGAGTTTATGGGCTCGGAGGCCACACTCTACTTGGACCGCGGCAGACTGGAACTGTACCCCGAGCAAGGCAGCTCGGTGGAGCCTCGGGAGTGGATCTTGGGCGAGGGCGAGCGCGGCGCGGACTTCTACGCGAATCCGGACGGCGAGCGGCTTCACCTGGAGAACTGGCTCGACTCAATTCGCACACGCAAGAAACCCTACGTGCCCGCCGAGGCCGGAGTCCTCGCCGCCGAGGCTCCGCACCTCGCCAACATGGCGTACCGGGCGCGAGTGCAGGCGAATTGGCCCCGGGAGTTGGACTAAAACATCATGAGCACTCATTACACTGGAAGAGCGAAAGACCGCCCGAGCGTCGGCCAGCACGGCGGGAACGCCCGCGCCGTTCAAAACAGCAGAAGGAGATTCCTTCAGACCGTCCCCGTCCTCGCTGCCGGCGCTGCAGCCTGCAGTCGCGCCGGAGCGGCGCCGCCCAACATCGTGCTCGTGATCACCGACGACCAGGGGTATGGCGATCTGGGTTGTCACGGGAATCCCGTGGTTCAGACGCCGCACATTGACCGGTTCCACGGCGAAAGCGTGCGCTTCACCGACTTCCACGCGGACCCGCTCTGCGCCCCCACCCGGGCCGGCCTCTTAACCGGACGGTACGCCTACCGGACCGGGGTCACGGCGGCGTACGCCGGGCGTTCGATTCTGCGGCGGGACGAAACCACGATGGCCGAAATCCTCTCGGCGGGAGGCTACCGGACCGGATTGTTCGGCAAATGGCACCTCGGCGACAACTGGCCGTACCGGCCGAACGAGCGAGGCTTCGACGAAACCGTCGCCTGCTGGAGCGGCGGCGTCACCCAGGCCGCCGACTGGTGGGGCAACGACTACTTCGACGACACCTACTATCGAAACAACGTGCCGGAGCAGTTCACCGGCTACTGCACCGACGTCTTCTTCGACGAGGGGCTGCGCTTTATCGAACAGAACAGAAACCAGCCGTTTTTCCTCTTCCTGCCCACGAACGCGCCGCACGCGCCCTACTGGGTGGACGAGAAGTACAGCCGGCCTTATATCGAGCAGGGGATCGAGGAACCGCGCGCGTCATTCTACGGAATGATCACCAATATCGACGATAATTTCGCCCGCCTGCGGGAAAAACTCCGCGAACTCGGCCTGGAAGACAACACCATCCTCATCTTCATGACCGACAACGGCTCCTCCGCCGGCTGGCGTGAGGGCTACAACGCGGGCATGCGCGCCGGGAAAGGCTCGAACTACGACGGTGGGCAGCGCGTCCCGTTCTTCCTGCGCTGGCCGGACGGGGAGATGACGGGCGGGCGCGACGTGGGCCGCCTGGCCACGAATATCGATGTCCTTCCCACCTTCATTGAATTGACCGGCGTACCGCGGCCCAACGTACAGTTCGACGGAATCAGCCTGGCGCCGCTGCTGTCTGGAGAAGGCGGGTTTCCGGACGATCGCACGCACTTCATCCAGCACCAGCAGGTCCAGCGGGACGGCAAACCGCAGATGGAGAACCCGCAGCCGTTCTTCCACTCGGCCGTGCTCACGGAGCGGTGGCGGTTGGTGAACGGCAAGGATCTCTACGATATCGAGGCCGATCCAGGGCAGGAGAATGACGTCGCCGCCGCACATCCGGACGTGGTTGCCCGCCTACGCGCCGAATATGAAAAATGGTGGGCCGATGTGTCCCCGCGGCTGGAAGAGTACGTGGAAATCCCGGTGGGGGCCGAGGAGGCCAACCCCGCGCGGCTCACCAGCTTCGATTGGTACACCGGAGGGCCGCCGAACCAGCAGGCCATCCGGGACGCCCCCTGGGAGGGAATTTGGCAGAATGGCTTCTGGGCGATCGAAGTGGTGCGCGGAGGGCGGTATCAGATCGAGTTGCGACAGCAGCCGAGGGAAGCGGATTTTCCCATCGACGGGCAGGTGGCCAAGATCGAGATCGGCAATCAGTCGATGGAGCAGCCGATCCCGGAAGGCGCCGCCGCGGTCACCTTCGACATAACCCTCGAGCCGGGAAAGACAACCATGCAAACTTGGTTTCGCGATGTGGAGCGTGGCAGCCGCGGAGCCTACTACGCTTACTTCAACTACGTGGGCTGACGTTGCCGGCTTCGCTGCCGCCTCAGCCCGTAAACACGCGGCCCAGCCAACTGCGATTCCAGCGCAGATCACGCTGCAGGCCAACCAGCAGCGCCTGGGATTGGGCGACATAAGACCCGCGAACCGGCTGCCCCTGCGCCGTCTTCACGACTTCCAGCAATACTGCCGTTCCACCCGCCGCCATCGAAATAGCCGGGGTCCCGACGGCCGCCGCGGCCAGCGACACTACGCCTCCAATCGCAATCGGCGCCCACCGGCGGACCTGCTCGGCCAAGCGCCCCTCCTTCAATTTCCGCATCTCGCCATCGAATCCCTCGACGATCTCCCTGACTCGCTCCTCAAATTGCCCCGGCGCCTCGAAGCTGCCCTGGAAATAGAGCCTCCGCAACTCATCCATGGCCAGGCGAAACGTCTCACGCTTGTCCGCATAGCGCGCGCGAATCTCGAGATAGCGGTCGACCGGGAGTTCCACGATGTCCGCGGGAATCTCCGCCATGAGAATGGCCGAGGCGATTGTCGCCTCCGGGTTCCACGGTTCTCCATGTTTCAGCTCGCTTCGGGCCGCAACCGCGAAATGCTCCTGCCGGTCACTCGCTGTGCCGAGGATGCCAGGCCGGTTCCTGGCCATGCGCTCCGCCAGCAGCGACAACACGAGGCCCGCCACCCGCCGGTCCACCCGCAGCCACTTCTCGTCTTCAGTCTGCTCCGCCAGTCCCTGCTCCAAAAGCTGCTGCGCCAACACATCTCCCATCTTGTCCGTGTGGACGCGCGCCGCTCCTCCGAAATCCAGGTTGGGGACGCCTTCTTCCCATTCCAGCCGCACCCGTTCCCGGCCGCCAGGCTCGTCAGGAAGATTGCGCAGAACTCCGCTGAGCGCGTCGAAGCCCGGCCAGTCGTAGGCTCGGTCTTCGTCGGTGGGCGAGAGCGGCACGAAAGCGCCGTCCGATTTGTCCATGAGGGTGGCGACGCCCGGTGATGGTGCGTATTCCGCTCCCTCCGGCACGATCGAGTGAACCGTGTCATAGAAGAGCAGCATCGCCCGCAACCAGCTTTCGCTCGGTTCAAACCTCGGATGATAAAGCGTCTTGGTTAGAACCATCGCCGCACCTGCGCTTCATGGGAAAAGGCTGGGAGCCCAGATAAATGTAGATCCAGTATACTCCCATTGCTGACGAAAAGAGCCGAATTTCGGGGTGCGGCGTATCCAAACCGTGGCCGGCTCTCCACTGCCGGTTACTCACTCCGGACGCGCCGGGGCCGCCAGCAGCAGCCAACCGTCCGCGTGGCGCCAAACCTGCTCGAACTTCGCCCGCTTCATCTTTCTGGCTTTCCGCTTTGTCGGATCATTCAGCCAGACCCAGTCCTCATCCAGACCCGCCACCACCGCGAAATGAATATTCGCATTCGAGCCACCCCGCATCGCGACTATTACGGGCCTCCCCTTCCGAGTCTGCGACTCCAAGTCGGGCATCCCGCCGCGGAAAGTGAAAGCCGCGTAACCGTGGTCCTTCAAGAATCCGCTCATCGCCGCCAGGGGAATGGCGCGAAGTTCAGTCCGGTAGAGATCGCGGTACACTTTCGCCGGATCGGCGGCGGCCAACTCCAGTTCCGGGTGCAGGGCGTTCCAGTATTGCATCACCATCGCCACGCTGGCAGCGCCGCATCCGTTCTTCTCCTGCGGAACAAACGGCACGCCCATTGGAGGGTTGCCGGCCGCGGGAACAGTGGCCACGAGGAATACCAGTCCAAGCAGTTTGGATCTCATCCGCCAGGCTCCGTCTACTTGAGCACCAACACCACCACCGCCGCCGCGAGAGCGATTACGATGTACGTGAGTTGTTGATTGTTCAAAGCCCCGCCCGCGACCTCCTCGCCAGGTTCTTCCGCTCGCGCTTCCAACTCCGCGGCTTCCTCCGTATCCAGGAGTTGCGCGGCCGCGGCGCCTTCTGATTCGCTCGCGGATGTGCTGACCCCAATCTTACTGGAGGCTAATTCCCCCGCCTGGGCTCTCTCGCCTCCCTCGGCGGGAATCGGCGTCACGGTTAGCAGTGCAATCAGACTCCAAAAAAGCAGGCTCTTCACGAGATGTACGGTCATCCACTCTCTCCTTCAAGATGTGTCCAGGTATCTGGAATGTATCCAAACGCAACTTTATAGCAAATCACAGTCCATTCCTCGGGAGAGTCTCAAACCTGGCCATCCGGCCTTCTTCCGCCGGCGAGTTCGATCTGTCCGCGAACCGTCGCGCCTGCAATCACTTGGGCGTTCGGCCGCGGGGACCGCGCCACGGGCGCTCGCGGCGGGGCGGCCGCTTCGGGGTTCTCATCGGAGCCGCATTCGATTCGAACTATGTCAAATCGACACACCCCGACGCCGTCGGCAATCGGCCTGCATCGCCCCCAGACCTTGCTAAGCTTTTTGTTCGAATCGGGCGCCCGCCCGCGAACAGTGGGCTACGCCCGGGGGACTCGCCGCCCGCTCATCCTCCACCGCAAACGGAACTTCAATCACCGTCAGCACTTCCACCGGCTTGCCGCCCGCGGCCGCGGTCTTGTTGTCCGGCGCCCGGCGTACGGGAAACAGAACCTCCCTCCCTCACGTCGGATATCATAGTGAATTACGGAAAGGATAAACCAGTTTCCATGCAGAAGAATCGACGCGCTTTCTTGAAGAACGCCGGCCTCGGCGCGATGGCGGCCGGAGCGGCTCCGTCGGCGCTCTCCCAAAGCAAGGTCCCCGGCGCCAATGACCGCATTCGCATCGGCCTCATCGGCTGTGGCGGCATGGGGAACGCCAACCTCCGCGACTTTCTCAAAATCAAGGAAGTGGAACTCGTCGCTCTCTGCGACGTCGACCAGTCCCGCATCGACAAGACCCAAGCCACCACCGCCGCCGAGGCCGCGCAAAAGGCCGCGTTCCTCACCCAGGACTTCCGCCGGCTCATCGAGCGGAACGACATCGACGCCGTCATCAACGCCACGCCGGACCATTGGCACGCGCTCCCCACCATCATGGCGTGCCGCGCTGGAAAGGACGTCTACGTCGAGAAGCCCCTGGCGCTCACCGTCGCCGAGGGCAGCCTCATGGTGAAAGTCGCCCGCGAGAACAACCGCGTCGTCCAAATGGGCACCCAGCAGCGCAGCGCGCCGCACTACACCGGCGCCGTCCAGTACGTCAAGGACGGCAAGCTCGGGCGCGTGCGCCTCGTCCGCGCCTGGGCCTATCTCGACTGGAAGGGCGAAACCCCGGTCCTTCCCGACGAGCCTGTTCCCCCCGGCGTCGACTACGACATGTGGCTCGGCCCCGCGCCCAAGGTCCCCTTCAACAGGAATCGCTTCCACTTCACCTTCCGCTGGTATTGGCCTTACTCCGGCGGCCTCATGACCGACTGGGGCGCCCACATGATCGACATCGCCAACTGGGCCATGGGCATCAAGGCTCCTTCCACGGCCATGTCCGTCGGTGGCAAGTTCGCCTACCCCCAAGACGCCATGGAGACCCCCGACACCCAGCAGGTGATGTGGCAGTATCCGGAGTTTTCGATGATCTGGGAGCATGCCCTCGGGGTCGGCCGCGGACCCGAATCTCGCGAGCACGGTGTGCAGTTCCACGGCGAAAACGGCGTGCTCGTGATCGACCGCAAGGGCTGGGAAGTCTACCCGGAAACCGACCGCATCGACAAGCCCATGCGCGTCTACAAATCGATGGGCCTCCCGCGCCACGACATACGCAAGGACGACATGCACGAACGCCACGTGCAAGACTTCATCGACTGCATGAAGAGCCGCCAGCGCCCGCGCTCGGACGTCGAAATCGGCCACCACTCGATGATCGCCTGCCATCTCGGCAACGCCGCCTTCCGCCTCGGCCGCCGTGTCGACTGGGATATCAACAACGAGAAGCCCCGCGGCGACCGCGAGGCCGAACAGTTGATGGCTCCCAAGTACCGCAAACCCTGGGTGCTCGCCTGAGGTGAGCCGCGGCCGGCGCGCCATCGCGCTTGCCCCGGCGCTGCTGTCCGGCTGCGGGATCGGATTGCCGGGGACGCAATTCACCGTCGCGAAATCCCGCCGCGCCGAGGCCGGTTCACTCCTGACGTCAGCAAAGCAAAGGGCTGTCAGGAACCGCCACCGAGGCCGGCCCCTGACAGCCCTGCCATGTCGCTGGATCATGATCTGGATCACTTCGCTAGTGCGAAGTTCACCGCGATCTCTGTAGCCACCGCCACTGGCTCGCCATTCAGGAGAGTGGGCTCATAGACCCACTTGCTGATGGCTTCCACCGCCGCTTTCGCAAGGTCTGGGTCGATCTGGGTGTTCATCACCCGCAAAGATTGAACACTCCCGTCCTTGCCAATCACTCCATTCAGCATGACGGTGCCTTCTATCCCGGAGCTCTTGGCAACGGCCGGATAGGCTGGCCGAGCCATCTTGCGAACCTTCATAGCCTGCACTTTGCCGCCGACGCGAATCGCCTTCCCGCCCGGAATATCCTCCGCCTTCTCCGTGCGGGCTGAGGGGGCGTCGCCAATGACGTCGATTCTCTCGGAGACCGAACCGGCTTCTAAAGTGATCGTTTCATGGCGCCCTCGCCCTGCTTCCAGTAAGACGCCGGACTGACTGTAACGCTTAAATCCGCCGGCCGTTACCTCGAGGGCGTATTCTCCCGCCGGCACGCCGGCAAACTCAAACACGCCGGCGGCGCTTGTGGTCGTCATATCCTTCGTGCCGGCCGGCTCATTCTTCAACACAACTGTGGCATTGGGAATGACGCCGCCGGATGGATCGTACACGGTTCCGAAAAACTTCCCGGACAGGCCCGGCGTCTGCCCCGGCATCGCCGCCAGAGAGCTTACGAGCAGGATCACCGCGCCGATTATGAAGCATGCCGTTCTGAATCGTACGGAGCTTCGGTCAGTATTTGGATTCAGCATGGAAACGAACCTCCTTTCCAGGTTCGACAGACGCGCCATGGCCAGAACCACGTGCGGCGCCTCATTGGAGACTTGAAATGCGCGTGCTACCTCGAGGACGTGGCCGGCGTAAACCGGACCGTCAATTCCGGCGGCGAGCGCTATGTCGTCGCTAGCCACCTCGCTTTCTTTCCGCAATTGGGCACACGCGAACCAAACCAGCGGATGGAACCAGTAGACGGCGCGGCAGATTTCTCCCGCTATCTGCGCGAGCCAGTCGCGGCGGCGAACGTGGGCCAGTTCGTGGGTCAGAATGGACCGCAACTGCTCCTCGGACCATCCGTCAACCCAGCCGGGGAGCACAACCCGGGGCCGCCAAACGCCCCATGTAAATGGCATGCACGGCTCCTCGGCCTTCCGCAGGATGACGCTCGAGCCAAGCCCGAAGCGCGCCCGCAGATCGCTCCAGAGCCGCCGGTTCCAGCGCGGGCGCCACTCGCTCGAGCGGGAGAGAATTCCGCACACTCGAACCGCGCCTCCAACGAGCATGGCCGCTATCGTCAAAGCGCCCGCCATCCACACCAGCGAAAGAGCGCTCCGCCACGGCCCTCCTCCGCCACCGGCCGCGGCGTCAACCACCATCGCGCCGTCCGCCGCGTCCGGACCCGGCAGAAGCGCCGCCGGGTTCGACAGCCAGACCGGAGCCGCGGGCTGCACGCTCGGGGGAATCAGCGCCGGTGCAACCATCACAAACAACGGAAGGATCAGCAATGCCACTAGAGCGCTCGTCCAAACCAGATGGCGCAGCGCCGCTGACGCCCGCCGCAGCAGCGCCGCCGCTGCGCAAGCGGCGATCAGAAGCAGCGAACCCTTCACCGCACAGGCCAATACGGCCTGAAACGCCGAATCCAAGGAAAACATCACCGGCATCACGCACCTCTTCTCCTTCTCCTCTTCTGGGTATCCTCAACAAGGCGAGCCAGCCGCTCGAGTTCCTCCGCTGAAACCTGCGCCCTGTCATCGCTCAGGAGAGTCGCCACCACGTTCGACACCGATCCGGCAAAGAAGGTTTCCACCACGTGGCTCAATGCGGATTGGCGGACTTTCTCGCGTGGAACCGTCGGCGTGTAAACATACCGCAGGCCTTCTTCGTCGTGTCGCAAATACCCCTTCTCCTCCAGAACCCGAAGCTGCGTCCGGACTGTGGAGTAACTCGGATCATCCGGCAGTTCCTTCAGCACATCGCCGACGGTCGCTCTCTCAAGGCGGTACATCACATCCATGATCTGGCGCTCGCGCCGGCCCAAATTCTTCTTCTTGGTCATCGTCAAGCCCGTGTCAGAGATGCTATTTTTATAGCAGTTCTGTTATATTAATAACACTACTGCCGGTTCGTGTCAATACCTAAGGGTAGTGTCCCAATAGATGCGGTGCGGCTAAAGTGGGCTTCCCCAGTGGTCCCACGATCCGATGTGGTGCGTCTTGCCGCAATTCAGACACTTCCAGAAATAGTGCGCTGGCGTTCTGGCGCCGTAGACGTGGATAGCCCCGCCATGGCCTTCTATGTGATCCCCCTTACGGGACACTATTGACCACGTTGTTTCGCGCCCCACACAGTCGCAGTGCGAGCGTGTGGGGGTTCCAGGAATAGGCGGATCCGGCATTGTCCGCCTTCAATTCTACACCCTACGCGAGTAATTCTTCGATCTTCCAGATGTGATCGGTGAGGTTCGCTTCCATCGCTGGCGTGACACGCAGGCTGCGGTGGATTCGGCAGAAGTTGTAGTAGGCGAAGTGGAGCGCGATCGCGTACCAGAGGTTTTCCCACTTCTTGCTGAAACTCAGCGTGAGCCGCGCCAGCCGCTTGATCTGGGTCCGCATGGTGAGGTTCTGTCTCTCAACGTGGCTGGTGGAGATCATGGAGGGGTCGGGATCGCCAATGATGGCCTTCTTACGGCAACCGATGCACGCTGCGGGTGAGTAGCGTTTCTCGGGTTCCGGGTTCTCCGCGTACTGCTTGACCAGCATGGCGAAGTCCACACGATCAGACAGTGTGGTTTCGATTGCGAACCGATACGCGGGAAGGCATCGGTCGTCAATTGGAACTGCTGCGGCGCGGTTGCTTGCCGCAGCCCTTCGATGAAGATGTTGGTTGTCTCCAGATTGCGACGGCCCAAGGCGAAATTGAGGATCAGCTTCGTGTGCCGTTCGATGGCGACGAAACAGTAGGCGTCACCGAGCGGGTCATTCTAGGCTTCATCCTCGGTCTTGTTCTTTTCCTTCTTGCCGACGTATCCCCAA
Source organism: uncultured Solibacteraceae bacterium (assembly GCA_964468205.1). Taxonomy (GTDB): domain Bacteria; phylum Acidobacteriota; class Terriglobia; order Bryobacterales; family Bryobacteraceae; genus CAWELS01. Next base: position 73,940 of record CAYXVG010000023.1, read on the forward strand.
ATCTCATCGCATTGAACGTCCTTGACCGGAACATTCACAATCAGACGGCCCGTCAGCTTCGCGCACTTCTCACCAGCGTGTACCAGGAGCCGCAGGATCGTTGTCTCTGTGCAGGCCAGTGATTCGCTCCGTGGTCCGCACGCTGGAGCCTTCCACGAGCAACTGGAGCGCAAGGGCGGCCTTCTCCATCGGAATCCGCATGTCACCAAGCGGATGAGTCTCGGTGCGCGGGCGGTGCGGTTCGGTGTAGGTTTTCTTACAGGACTTGCAGCGATAGCGGCGCAGGCCGTTGCGGTGACGACCGAACGGGCGGCATTCTGTATGGCATCTTGAGCACTCCATTGAAGTCGCCGCTTGCCTTTCCATACATCAATAATACAGCAAGCGCCTTCTGTTTACAAGTGATCTGATTCACTTTTTTGGTCGCTTCCTCTGCGTGGGCCTGGCAACCTTCCCGCTCACTTGCTTGGGGTTCACCTTGGCCGCATCGACCGAAATGTTATGTTCCTTCTCGAACTTCTGAAGGCCTATCGCCAAAATTGGCACAACAGCAGCAGGGGCAATATCGCTCTCAGACTGGCCAACATTCACGCCCTTGATGCCAAACTTGATGAACAAACCCCAGATGCCATCATGGATGCCTTGCTGTTTGACCAAGGCTTCTACCACTTCCTTGTGGCTAAAGACGACCTGAGTTGGTTCCGCCATAACCTACCTCTGGATACATGTCCAAATTTGCGCTTACGCCGTCAAGGTCACCCAAGACGATGTAATCTTCCATCCGAACCATCGGGCGGATGAAGAACTCCGCATTGACCGTGGAAGACTCCCGCAGATCGAAGAAGTCCGCAGGCCGACCAGCACGCTCCCAGCAAGTAACAAACACCTCTGCGTTAATGGGGCCGTTCTGATTCTCAAGGTCGCCGTCGTCATAGCAGACGACGGACACTTTCCTTCCAAGTGCCCTCGCATATCCAATCATCTTCTTGAGAGTCAGGTTCCCAGGATTGTTTAGAACCTGCGACACGCTCCCTTCGGTGACTCCAAGCCTCTTGGCAAGCGTTGCTTGGCTTGCGCCATCCATGGCTTTCTCGATCTGCTGGACGAAGTCGTTGCCAATACGGTACAGAAACTCATCCGCGCCCCTCTCGGTCCAATGCTTCAGTTGACCCATTGCCTCTTCCTCCTCCCGTGCTGCTGAACGCCCGGCGTATCAGGGTACGCCTTTCCAATCGCCACCAGAACGTCGCTATCCACTCGGAGAGCGTTCACTCGATCCAATTCTGCCGTGTCCGTCTCCCGCTCAGTCTTTTGCGCGTGCAGGACCAACACGCAAAGCTCAAATCTTGGTTGGCGGTTGGGTGTTGGGTGACACAGGAACCCATATATGCGCTGGGGCTTCCTGTCCTTCCACTTGAACACAAAGCAGAGTCTGTACTTCGGCGCGTCCCAGCCATGGAACCACCTGTTGTTTGTGCCGCCGTCGATCCAATAGTCAAATCGGCTCCTAAGCTCCCACTCACGCTTCTCCGCTAGGCCGCCGAACACGTCTCGTGCGTTCACCGTGCCATCAGTATCAGAGCAGAGAAACGCCAAGCCCCGTTTTTGTGATGGCTTTAGTCCCCCCACGGGGACAACGGTGTAGCGATGCGTCATCCGGCGTCATGCCCACGATCCTTTAGGAACATCTAAAGACTCCTCTCTTATCTTAAGTTATATCTAAGGACCATGTCAAGGCCCTATTCGTCAGCTTTTTTCTTCGGCCTTCCCCCACCCCGCGTTTTCCGCATGGCCGCGATCCGCTTGTAGTAGTCGGGGTCTTTGGCCTTCATCTTCTTGGCCGTGGCCTTGCCGCCCTTTGCACCCAGGACGGCTGCGGGCTTCTCGGTGAGCAGTTGGTCTGCCAGCTTGACGGCGGTGCCTAGCAATTCGCAGGCGCGTTCCGCTCGGCCTTCTGGTAGGATGGTATGCGCTTCGTCGATCATGCTGCGGAGCGCTCTTAGGTCTTGTCGTTTGGCCACAACCCCATACTACCAAGCGCTTGCTGTTGCTTCAAGGTCAATCGTTTTGGCGCAACGCATCTAATAGGACACTACCTACCTAAGTTGATATTGAGTCGGCCGGTGAGTCGGAATAGCGCGAAACGCTGTTTACTCCCCTTGTGAACCCGAGTCCATGGCCAAGCCGTTCGAGAGGTTCGCCGCTGTTCCCGGTTCAAGCTCCGAACCAGCCCGCTGTCCTCGCGTTCCCTTCCGAAGGCCGGTGCGGAAGCGCGGCTCGAAGGAGCATCCGCGGGCGTTCTGCTCGAGGAGGCGCGGCGGCTGCGCGTGGCGATTATGCTTCGCGCCGCTTAAGAATGAACGGGCGAAGCCTGCTGGCTTCGCCCGGGAGTCTGTCGGAGAGAGGAATGTCCGGCAACCAAGTACCGGAGAGAATTACGCCGGAAAGCCGGCGGAACCTAGAGTGCGAAACTCGTACTGCTGGATCTCGAGCGCCGCTTGCCCGGATTCGGCACGCACCACACGCCCTTTCGCGACCAGCTTTAACGGGCAGGTGTCATCCAAGTGTGCCGGCCAGCTAATGGCCAGCTCGAGACGGCGGCCGGGAACCAGCTCCGAATCCGTTGAGAACAGCACGCCGGTGCTGCTCATATTAATAGTCTTGCCCTTACCTTCGCCTTCCGCGTTCCGTCCCAGTGGCTTGTATAAAACCGCCCGTTCGATTGGAAAGCGGTTCGACCCGCGCCGTTCGCCGTGTTCCCATTTGTAGCTCATCTGCAACCTCCCGTCTTCCCAAAATTGCGTGTCATCAGCTTCCATAAACAGTGTGCAATGCCAGGCGTGAATACACAATGGCGCAAAAGTATCTTTTTTCGCGCGGTACACGGGTACTCAGAAGCCGCATCTATTCCGTACCCAAGTACTAGAACCGCTACTTCTCGTCCCTTCGGCGCGCCCGGATTTCCGCCAGCCGCTCCGCGATTCGCTTCTCCACGCCACGATTCTTTGGCGAGTAGAACTTCCGGCCCGCCAGGGCGTCCGGTAGGCATCGCATCATTGTCATACCATCTTCATTCGTGTGGGCGTGCTCGTAGCCTTCGCCATAGCCCCAGTCTTTCATCCGATGCGTCGGAGCGTTCCGCAGTTGCATCGGAACCGGCTCGGCTTTCCCTGAACGGACCTCGCGCTGGGCCGCGCTGAGCGCCGTATAGCCCGCGTCGGACTTCGGCGCCACCGCCAGATAGATCGCCACTTGCGCCAGCGCCTGGTCCCCTTCTGGCACGCCCAGGAAATGGGCCGTCTGGTAGGCCGCCACCGCTTGCTCCATCGCCCGCGGGTCCGCCAGCCCGATATCCTCGATCGCCATGCGCAACAACCGCCGCGCGATGTAAAGCCGGTCCTCGCCTCCTTCCAGCATCCGCGCCAGCCAGTAGAGCGCGGCGTCGGGGTCGGAAGAGCGGATGGACTTGTGGAGCGCCGAAATCAGGTTGAAATGTTCTTCGCCGGATTTGTCATACAGCAGCATCTTCCGCTCGGTCGCGCTCTCCACGAGCTCCGGCGTCAGTTCGCTTCCTTCGCACGCGCCGGCAGCCAACTCCAGCACGTTGTAGGCTGTCCGGGCGTCGCCGTCGGCATAGATTCCGATCCGTTCGAGCAGTTCCGCCGGCGCGCGCAGGCCGCGCCCGCCCAACCCGCGCTCCTGATCCTCCAATGCCCGTTGCAGCAGGCCGGCGATCTCTTGCGGTGTCAGCGTCCGGAGCGAGTACACCCGGGCGCGGGAGAGCAGAGCCGAGATTACCTCGAAGGAGGGATTCTCCGTCGTTGCGCCGATGAGCGTGATGTCGCCTCTTTCCACGTAGGGCAGAAACGCGTCCTGCTGGGCCTTGTTGAAGCGGTGAATCTCGTCGATAAAGACCACCGTGCGGCGGCCCAGCCGGTGGTTCCGCTCGGCCTCCACCATCACGGTCTTGATCTGTTTGATCCCGCTGAGTACGGCGCTGAAGGGTATGAAGTCCGCTTTCGTGAGCCCCGCGATCAGCGTCGCCAGCGTCGTCTTCCCCACACCGGGCGGCCCCCAGAAAATGAGCGAGCTCACCTCGTCTCTCTCGATCTGGACGCGTAGCGGCTTGCCAGGACCGAGAATGTGCTCCTGGCCAACAAACTCATCCAGGGTGCGCGGCCGCATGCGCTCCGCCAGCGGGCGGCGGCTCTCCGGGGCGGCGGCGCCAAGAGTGGCGTCAAACAGGCTCATGCCTTCATTCTCTGCCGCCGCGCTTCGTAAAGCACAATGCCGGCGGCCATCGCCGCGTTCAGGCTTTCCACTCCCGAAGTCGGAATCACTAAGTCAATCGCTCCGCCGCTCAGCGCCGCCGAAACGCCCCGGCCTTCGGCGCCGACGGCGAATGCAAACTTCCGCGTCAGGTCGGCATCCGGGAGCGGCCGCCCGCCGGAGGGCATGGCCGCGTAAAGGTCCAGCCGGCGCGACTCGATCGCCGCCCGCGCCACCTCTCCGTTCATGCCCGCGATCACCGGCAAACGGAACAGCGAGCCGGCCGAGGCGCGGAGTGTCTTTGGGTTGTACGGGCTTGCCGTCCCCTTGAGAAATATGCAGCCGGTGGCTCCGAACGCCTCCGCCGCGCGGACGATCGATCCCGCGTTGCCGGGATCTTGAACGCCGTCGAGCGCGACCACCAGCGAGCGCCCGCGAAAGAGTTGTTCCAAACTCCATTGCGGCGGCTCCACCAGTGCGATTACGCCTTGGCTCGATTCCGTGGAAGCGATCTGCTCGAAGAGCTTGTCAGGCGCCTCATACAGACTGTGCCCGCGCAAGCTGCCAATCCGCGATTCCACCACGGTCCGGATCGACGCCGCGGTCAACACGGCCTTCACCGTCAGGTCGCTCCGCAGCGCTTCTTCTAACAGATGAAAGCCCTCCGCTACCACGCAGCCCGAACCGGTGCGCCCGCCCCGGGCCACGGCCTTGCGCACTTCTTTGAGCAACGGATTCTGTGCGCTTGTGATTTTCGTGTAGCGCCTTTCCGTCTTCAACCGGAACACCCTCTTATTCCTGCATCTTTCGTAGACTGTAGGTAGCGAAAATGGAGGAGATCCCCCCATCCGCGACAGCATCATACCGCAACCCGCCTGCCCGGCGGGCGCTGCGGCTGCTCGTGGTAATCGGCGCCCTTGCATTCATCGCCTCCGCCTCCCTCGCCGTCCTCACCTTCCGCGTGAAGCGGCAGGCGGACCGGGATGAAGCCAGCCCCGCTGACGTCATCGTCGTGCTCGGGGCCGCCGCTTACCACGGCCGCCCGTCTCCTATTCTCAAGGCCCGCCTCGATCACGCGCTCGATCTCTACCACCGCGGTCTCGCCCCCCGCATTCTCACCACCGGCGGCGCCGGCGGTGACCCCCAATTCACGGAAAGCGAAACCGGCCGCGCCTACCTCATGAAGCAGGGTGTTCCCTCCGAAGCCATCATTCTCGAGCCCGAAGGCGACAGCACCGCTTATTCCACCGCCGCCGTCAGCGAGATCATGCAGCGCATGGACCTCGACTCCTGCATTGTCGTGAGCGACGGCTACCATATCTTCCGGGCGAAAAAGCTCCTCGAGGACCGCGGCCTAACCGTCTTCGGCTCTCCCCGCCCCGAGCCGGACAGAAACGACTGGAACTATTGGAAGCTCTGTTTCCGCCAAGCCGCCGGCTACGTCCTCTGGCGCGCCGGCGTGCGAATCTAGTAAGGGAATGCGCAAAGCAGTCATCCTCGCCGCCGGACGCGGCACGCGTATGGGTCCCCTTACCGCGGAGCTTCCCAAACCCATGCTGCCGATCGCTGGCAAACCCATGCTCGAACACATCCTCGACCGCTTCGGCGCCGCCGGTTTCGGCCACGCATTCATCGTCACCGGCCATCGCGCTGAGCTCATCGAGGACCACTTCGCCGGCTACCCGATGGAGATCGAATTCCGCCGCCAGGTGGCTCTCAATGGCACCGGCGCCGCCGCCCTCCTCGCCAGGGAGTTCGCCGCCGGCGATTCTTTCCTCCTCACCTACGGAGACATCCTCGTCGCGCCGGATAACTATCGCTCCATCGCCGCCCAACTCGAGGGCCGCGCCGCAACCGCCGGCGTTCTCGCCGTGAAATATGTTGACGATCCCTACCAGGGCGCCGCGGTCTACGAAGACAATGGCTCCATCACTAGCATCGTGGAGAAGCCCCCGCGCGGGACATCCAGTACGAACTGGAACAGCGCCGGTCTCTACGCTTTCCGCCCGCTGGTATTCGACTACCTCGATGGCATCCCCCCGTCCCCCCGCGGCGAGTACGAGCTACCCACCGCAATCGAGCGCATGATTACCGCCGGCCAGCGGCTGGAAATCCATGCGATTCAAGGGGCTTGGCGTGACGTGGGGCGGCCCGGCGACATCGCCGCGGCCGAACGCGATGTTACAAGTGGATACTAAAATACCCCCATTGGCGGGGTGCGTCTACCCTAATAAAACTTCTAAAGTTCATACAATTGGGGGCTTATTGAAACATTCCGGCCGTTTTATAGTGAAGTGAATCACGGTTTCGCAGCCGTCTGGTTTCTTTACACCTGAACGGAAGCATGTGAAGCCGTGGTCACCATAAGAGTCTGAAAACGCGCTAGGCCGTCCGTCCTACCCTCCTCCGGGGGCGGACGGCTATTTTGTTGCGGCCGCCCTTCGAAGCCGGTCCCGGATGCCTGCCCACTCCGGTTCCTCCGGTGGTTCCTCCACCGCAATCCAATCCCAGCCGCCGGCATCGAGCTCGTGCAGGATTCCATATAATCTCGCGGCGTAGCTTCTCGCGTCGGAGGGCATTTTGACTGTCCGCGCCGCCGCGGCCGGCGTCGTCCGCTGGAGATACACCCCGCGGCCGGATTCCGGCGCTTCGCCTCCCCTGCAAACGATCAGGCGCGTGGCCGGCGAGTAGTGTCTCCTGTGCATGCCCGGTGAGGGATGCGCCCCTTCCGTCTCGCCTGCCTCCAGCACCGGCCCGATGCGGGCTTCCAGGTCCTCCACCGAAATCATCCCCGGCCGCAGCAACACTGGCCGGTCTCCTGCCAGCGACAGTACCGTCGACTCGATCCCCACCGGTGCATCGCCTCCGTCCAGTACCATGTCCACCCGCTCCCGCAGCGCCTGCCGCACGTGGCCGGCGGCGGTGGGCGAGAGTTCGGAAAACAGATTGGCGCTCGGAGCGGCTACCGGAACGCCGGCCTCGCGCAGCAGCGCGAGCGCCACGGGATGGTCCGGCGCCCGCACTCCCACCGTCGGCAGCCCCGCTGTCACGATGTCCGGGATCACCGGCGCTTTCGGCAGCACCAGCGTCAGGGGCCCCGGCCAGAAAGCTTCCGCTAACAACGCCGCCTGTGGCGGCCAATCCCGCACGTATTGGCGGGCCATTTCCGCTGAGAACGCGTGAACTATGAGGGGGCTCGTCATCGGCCGGCCCTTCGCGGCAAAGATGCGCTTCACCGCGCGCTCGTCGAGCGCATTCGCACCCAGTCCATAAACCGTCTCGGTAGGGAACGCCACCAACCCGCCTTCACGGATCCATTGGGCCGCTTCGCGAATGGCCAGATCGCTGGCGCTCGTCATGGGAATAGGAGAGACCCTCTATTCTTCCGGCGCGTCTTTGTCGTCGCCGAAAATCTTGCCGGTCTTGCGCCACACCAGATAGGCATGCATCAGGGAATCAATGTTGCCGTCCAGCACGCTGTCTACGTTGCCCGTGGAATATCGCGTGCGGAGGTCCTTCACCATGCGGTACGGAGCGAGCACATAGCTGCGAATCTGGCTGCCGAAATTGATGTCGGCCTTCGAGTCTTCGACCGCGTCCTGTTCAACGCGCTTCTTCGCCATCTCGTGCTCGTAGAGCCGCGCTTTCAACTGCTTCAGCGCCGATGCCCGGTTCTTGTGCTGCGAGCGTTCGTTCTGGCACTGCACCACGATGTTGGTCGGCAAGTGGGTCATCCGGATCGCCGAGAGCGTCCGGTTCACGTGCTGTCCCCCGGCGCCGCTGGCGCAAAAGGTGTCCACGCGCACTTCCTCCGGCTTGATCTCGATCTCGACCGTTTCATCCACCTGGGGATAGACGAAGACCGAGGCGAACGACGTGTGCCGCCGGGCGTTGGCATCGAATGGCGAGATGCGCACCAGCCGGTGCACTCCGATCTCCGACTGCAGCAGTCCGTAGGCGGACTCTCCATTCACCTCGAAGGTGACTGACTTGATACCCGCACCCTCGCCTTCGAGCCGGTCGGTGATCACGGTCTTGAATCCGCGCAATTCCGTCCAGCGAAGGTACATGCGGAACAGCATCTCCGCCCAGTCCTGGCTCTCGGTGCCGCCGGCCCCCGGGTGGATGGTCACAATCGCGTTGAGAGCGTCGTTTTCCCCCGAGAGCAGCATCGACGTTTCGAGCTCCTCGAGCCGTTCGGAGAAGGACGGCAGTTCGCCGGCGATCTCCTCGACGACGTCTTCGCCTTCCCGCGCCAGCTCGAACATCGTGTCGAGGTCTGATACCAGCGTGTCGACTTCCTTGTCTTCGGCCAGAATTCGGGACAGGCGTTTGCGCTCCTGCAGGACCTTCTGGCTGGCGGCCTGGTCGGTCCAGAAATCCGGCGCGGAGATCTTGTCTTCGAGCTCTTTCAAATGAGACTGAATGGTGGAGGCGTCAAAGATAGCCCCGCACAGCGTTCGCTTGCTGGCGGAGCGGAAGGTACTCGCGTTCGAGCTCCTCTATCGTCATGATTTTATAGTATCAAAATCGAGCAGAACTCCCTGTTTCCCGGCGTTCCAAGCCCGCGTCCGGCCGATTGTCTCGCGGGCGCCGTGCGCCTCGTGAATGTGACCGCAGAAGAACGCCGCGGGCTGGTGCCGGTCAATGAAATTCCGGACCGCCCGGCTGCCGGCGTTGACGTTGCCGGACATCTGGTCCAGCGTGGTTCCCCACGGCGGGCAATGGCACACCAGAACCAGCGGTTCGAGCCCGGCGAAGCTGCTCAAGCGCCGCTCCATCTCGCCTTCGGTGTACTCGCCCGGCGTGTTGAACGGCGTCGGAGTGGAGTATCCGAGCCCGGCGATATGAAAACCGTCGGCCTCGATTGCTTCACCGTGAAACGGTTCCAGGCCGTGCCGCTGGCACATCTCCGCCACCATTTCCTCGGTTTCGTGATTCCCGGGCAGCACGAACATCCGGCCGGCCCGCTTTGACAGGGCCTTCCCCATCTCATCCAGCCTTCGCCCCCAACTCACCAGATCCCCGGCGGCGAAATAGTAGTCGGCGTCGATGGCGAGCAGCCGTTCCAGCGCCGCCCGGTCGCCATGAACATCAGAGAAAACCAGAATCTTCATTGTCTGTCATTGTTCATCCGGCGCCGGCTCGGAAATCGGTTCCTGCTCCGGCTCCGTCCGTTCCTTCGGCCGCCGCTTCGGTTCCGGCCCCATCAACACGGCGATCCAGTGAGTGCTCGGATCCGAATCGAGAATAATCTTCAACGCCATTGTCAGCGGCACGGCCATGAACATACCCACTCCGCCGAGCACCCATCCCCAGGCGAGCAGCGAAATGAAGACCACCAGCGGCGAGAGCCCCATGCTATGCCCCATCACGCGGGGTTCCACGATGTTGCCCATAATCAGGTTTACCAACAGGTAGCCGATCAGCACGATCACCGCCTTTCCCGGGCCGTACTGCACCAGCGCCAGCCCGACTGGCGGGATGGCGGCGATGATCGAGCCAAACGTCGGAATGTAGTTCAGCACGAAGGCGAGCAGCCCCCACATCAGCGGGAAGTCGAGTCCGGCGGCCGAGACCCAGATTCCCGCGCCGAGTCCCGTGGCCGCGGAGATCACGGTCTTCAGGCCGAGATAGCGCTCCACGTTGCCGGCAATCTCCTTGAACCGTTCGATCGAGCGCGTGCTCGCTCCGAACGCGGCCTGCAGCTTTCCCGGAAATCCCGACAACTCGAGCAAAATGAAGGTCACGATCAGAATGATCACGAACGCCTTGCCGAGCGCGCCGCCCACCGCGCCGAAGGCATTGCCGACCATCGAGATCATTGAGCCCGGCTCCACCATGTTGAGCCCTTCGAGGACATCCTCGGCGAAACCCTGTTCGTTCAGCCATTCGAGCAGCCTGGCCGCCTGCTCGTTCATGCGGGCGCGGTAGACGGGGATCTGGCGGATGAAGGCGTTAACCGAAGTCCCGACGAACACGCCGGCAATTACGAAGACGCCAACGATGCCGAGCACCACCGCGATCACCGCCATCACTGACGGCACGCCCCTCCGCTTGAGCCACAGCACGATCGGGGCGGCGATGATCGCAATGAACGCGGCGACGATCGCGAGCACAATTATCGGCGCGGCCGCCTTCAACCCGGCGATCACGATAACGAGCGCGGCCAGGTTGGAAAGCAATCGCGGCCGGCGGGTTCCTCCACCTGCAGGCGCCATTGCCGTCATTCTACCGGGTTCCGGTCTACCAGGACGCGGATCGTGATTCGCTAGCCACTGAACTCCTCAAGCAGCGGGCCGTCGAGCTCGCGGCTTAGCATCGCCAGCGCCCGGCGGATGATCTGCTGCTGCAGTCCGGCGTTGCCGGGTTCGCCCAGTGGATACCCCAGCGGATAGTCGAGAAACAGAGCCCGCGGCGGCTTCACCTTTTCGGTGATCTTCTCAAGAACCGTCGTCGAGACTGTCGGCAGACCGGCTTTCTCGATCACGCTTTGGATCAGTCCCACGGACTGATGGCAAAGCGGTCAAACGGGCGTCAGCAGCACGCCGTCGACGCCGTCGGATTTCAGCTTCTCCGCTACCTCGGGAGCTGTCTGTTTGATCAGGCGCCCGGGCGCCGGAATCGACCCCTGGAAGCTGAAGTGGCGTGGCGCCACCGCGCCGATTTCTCCGGACTCCGCCATCTCAGCTAAACGGTCCACTGGAAGCGCCAGATTGTAGTCTTCAAGTAATCCTTCTTCGTCGAAGGCGTCGCTGCGGTGCGACATCCCCATGCTCGCCAGGTTTGCCTCCGCCGGGATTTCACGATAGGAGAAATCGCCTCCACGGACCGATTCGTCGAACGGCTCCTGATCCGGCAGGAAGAACGAAGCCGTCGATACGCAGGCTATCGTGGCTTCCCCGAGCGGCTTCCGCAGCACGGCACCTGGCGTCCAGTCGTGGCTCCGGTAAATATAGCCTTTCATGTAGAGGCGGTAGGTCAGTTTAAGATCCGAGAGTTTAGCCATCTTTTGTAGGAAATACTCTAATCAATTCTTCCGGGGCGGACACCTGAACAAGTTCGCCCGCCTTCACAATCGCTTCCGCCGGCGGCCGTTCGAGCGTAAGCCGGCCGGAACCGTCGAGTTCCACGCCGATCCGCACGCGCGTACCGAGGTCGGTACACTCGGCGACCCGGCCGGCCGCCAACGTGCGCCACCGCTCTGGTTGCGCTTCGCCCACGGGCGCCAGCCGGACGCTCTCCGGGCGGTACGCAGCCACGTAACCCGCGCGCGTGTCCGGCGCCGTCTGCCACCCGAAGAACCGCGCGGCCCGCAGCGTCTTCGGTTCGGTGTAGAATTCCCGCGGCGCGGTGTATTGCACAATCGCCCCGTCCAAGAGGAGCGCGATGCGGTCCGCCATTACAGATGCCTCCGCTTGGTCATGGGTGACAAACACGGTCGTGGCGCCCAACCGCCGCTGCAGACCGCGGACAAGCGACCGCATCTCTCCCCGCAGCCCTTCGTCCAGTGCGGAGAAGGGCTCGTCAAGCAATAGGATCCGCGGCGAGATCACCAGCGCCCGCGCTAAGGCGACCCGCTGTTCCTGGCCGCCCGAGAGCTCCCGCGGCAGCCGCGACTCATAGCCCTCGAGCCGTACCATCTCCAGCGCCTCCCTCACCCGCTCTGCCTGTTCCGGAGCCGGCGTCCGCCGCATCCGCAGCCCGAATGAGACGTTCTCGGCCACCGTCATGTGAGGGAACAGCAGCGGCTTCTGAAGTACCACCGCTGCGCCGCGCTTCTCCGCCGGGGTCCGGTCCATCGCCTCGCCGTTGAAGCGAACCGATCCGGCATCCGGCCGGAGCAACCCCGCGACGATCCGGAGAATCGTCGTTTTTCCGGAACCGGAGGGACCGAGCAGGGCGGCGAGCTCGCCTGGATTCACCTCCAGCGAAAGCCCCTGGAGCACCGGCGTGCCGCCGTAGGAGGCGCTGATGCCGGCCAGCTCGAGCCGCGTGCTCTCGGTTTTCAACGCTCGAGGACCTCCCGGATCCAGTCTTGCTCCAACCGTTCGAGATAGCGTGAGTCGGGCTCGGGCAACCAGGCGGAGTTCAACTCCTCCTCGGAGAGGGTCGCCACCCCGCGTGGCAGATTCGCGGCAGCCTGGCGCTGCGCATCGGTCAGATGGTCCGGCCGCAGCGGAAACGGGATGCGCAGGGCCTCCGACATCGCCAGCGCGCTCTCCGGCGAGAGCAGGTGGTTGATCACCGTGACCGCCCCTTCGGGATTGCCCGCGTTGAATGGGATCGCGAGGAAGTTGTAGTTGCCGATGGTTCCGCTTGAGAAGACGAAGGTGCGCGCGGTGGGCGGGTACTCGCCCTGCTCGATCCGGCGGGAGACGAAGTTGGGGTTGTAGCTCATGGCGAAGTCGATTTCGCTGTTGGCAAAGAGCCGGTCCTGCTCCTTGAGCGTCATCGGATAGGTGGATCCCGTCCGCCAGAGATACGGTTTGCTTTCGTTGAGGAGGGCGAAGGTCTTGGTGGCCGCCGCTGCATACAGTTCCTCATCGAAGCCCTCCTGGAACGGCTCAGGGCCGCCGCCGAAGTGATACAGCAAGTGGCGCAGGAACGCCGATCCGGTGAAGTCCGGGGGTGCGAGGTAGGTGAAGCGGCCGGGATTCGCCCGCGCCCATTCGAACAGTGCCGGAATCGTCCGCGGCGGCTCGCTCACCCGGGCCGTGTCGTAACCCATCACGAACTGCGCCTTCTGCCACGGCGCTTCGAGACCCTCGACCGGCTCGCCAAAGTCGCGCTTCGCCACCGCCGGGCCGTAGTGGCGAAGGTTCGGGATGCGATCCGTGAAGGGTCCCCATAGCACTCCGCCCTGCTTGGCCGTGCGGAAGTTTTCGCCGTTGATCCAGAGCAGGTCGACCGAGCCGCCACTGACCTTGCCCGCGCCTTTCTCGGTGAGCAGCTTGTTCACCAGTTCGGCGATGTCAGCGGTGGGGATCACCCGCAGGCGGATCCCGTACAACCGCTCCAGGTCCGGCGCCAGCCGCTCGCGCATGTACCGGTTGCGAGCCTCGTCGCCGGCCCACATTCCGAATGCGACCTCGGCGGCGCGGTCTTCATTCACGATCCCGCACCCGACGAGCGCCAGCAGCGCCGCCAACCAGATGCCGGACCGTCTACCCATCGCTCCTCAAATGCCTCGCCACAACCAGGAACACCACCACTGCCGGCGCCAGGAATACCAGGGAGAGCGCGGCCGTGATCGACTCGTCCCCGCTGCGCTGGAACACCACCAGGGTCAGGGGCAGCGTCATCACCCGGCCGCCTCCGATGAAGAGCGTCGTCAAGTACTGGCTCCAGGAAACGAGGAAGGCAAAGGCGGCGGCCACCGCCAGACCCGGCGCGATGGCGGGCAGGGTGACGTATCGCCAAACGGCCAGCCGTGAAGCCCCGAGCGTCCGCGCCTGGGCTTCGGCGTCGGGGTCAAAGGCGGAGAAACTTCCCATCAACATCAGGGTCGCATAGGGCGCCGCCGGGATGAGGTGCACGAGAATGACGCCCAGCAGGGTGTCCGTCAGCCCGTACCGGACAAAGAGCGAGTGTACGCCCATCGCGGAGGCGAGGGGTGGTGCGAGCACGGGGAGCAGAAGCAGAAAAAGCGCCAGCCCGCGGCCGTGAAACTGGTGCAGCGCCAGCGCCCGGGCCGCCGGCAGAGCGATCAGCACGGCCGCCGCGGTCACCGCCAGGGCGATCGCGATGCTGGCCGTCATCGCCGGCAGGACGTCCGACACCGGCGACATCACGTAGGCCCAGGCCCGGCCGCTCCATTCCCGCGGCAGCAGAGCCGGCCAGTACCAGCCCCGGGCGAAGGACCAGATGACCAGCAGTGCGACGGGCGCCAGCGCCAGCGCCGCCACGAAGCCGCCCGCCGCCACCAGCGCGGCGCGCCGCAGCCGCGGGTGGGAAGAGATCCCGTTCATAGCACCGCCGGCCTTTCCAGCCCAATCAGAATGCGCGCCAGCCGGAGGTAGAGCGCCACCAGCGCGGAGGTGGCGAGCGCCATCAGGAAGGCGATCGCCAGCGCTTCCGGCCGGTCCACCAGCTCCATCGCCATGAAGCGGCGCTGGGCCACCACGGCCAGCATCGCGGGGTAGGGGCGGCCCAGCACATACGGCGCCTCGAAGGCCCCGAAGACAAAGGCGAATACCACCAGCGAGGCTGAGACGACCCCGGGCGCCACCATCGGCAGGGTGACGTGCCGGAGCCTCTGCCAGGCCGATGCGCCGAGGGTGCGGGCCTGCAACTCGTAGTCCCGGCCGGTCCGCACCAGGAGGGCGAGGGTCATCAGCGCGATGAAAGGCGTCTCCTTCAGCACGTAGGCGGCGATGATTCCGATGCCGTAGGCGTCTCCCGTCAGTTGGGGGAACGCGCCCGGCGAATCGATCAGTCCGGCCGCGTAGGCCAACCGGGCGAGCAACCCGCTGGGGGCGATGAGGTTTATCAAAGCCACCGCCATCGCCAGGTGCGGTACCGCCAGCGGGATCTGCAGGAGCGTGCTGAACAGGGAACCGCGCCCGGCCAACTCGCGCAGAGCCACGGCGAGCAGGACTCCCGTTACCGCCGAAACCGCGGTCGCGACCGTGGCCACGTAGAGGCTGAAGCCGAGCGCCGTCCGGAATTCCGCGCCGGAGAACAGCGACAGGTAGTGCCTGAGTGTGAACCCCGCATCGCCCGCGGCCGGCAGGTAGCCGACGCTCTGGAGGAAGGCCAGGCCAAGGCCGCCTACAAACAGGATCAGGATCAGCCCGAGGGCCGGAGCCAGCATCAGCGCGATTCGTAGCGGCATTTCCCGATTACGCTCCTCCGTCCGGATAGCCGGCCGCGGCCACCGTGGTCCAGTGTGCGCCCGGCCTGCATCACGAGGGTATTCGCATCACCGGCGGTGACGGTTAGCGGGACCCGCGGCCCGCGGTGGGGCTGGATGCAGCCACCCGGAGCCGCCAGGGCTTCCAGCGCCCGGCCGCCGGCCCAGCCGTAGAATGCGACGGCGGCCGCCATGGCGGCAATCAGCGCCACGAGCAGGAGCAGGGCGACCAGGAGACGCGGGTTTCCTCTCTCATGACGGAACGCCGCTTCCGGGGCGAGAGCGCGGGCGGCGTCAATGAATCCACGGTCCGGGACAAGGAGAATCTCCGGACCACCGCGGAACTCGATCCGCACCGGCTGATCGCTCACCGTCGCCGGAACCTGCCGCAGCTCCGCGTACGGCCGCCACACGGCGCTCCCGTCCGCCAAGCGGATCGACAATCCGGCTGGTTGTATTACGACGGTCACCTCCTGACGCCGTGCCGTAACGCCGTCGTAGAAGTGCCCGGGCCAATCAGCGCGCATACCTGTCAGATTCCGAGACCTATGTCGATGTCGCCGCCGTCGAGCAGTTCCGAGACGCCCTCACCGGCCGCGCCTGCCGCCTGCGCCTCCTGCCGGATCGCCGCGAAATCGATCTTGCCGCGGGCGAGGAGGTTCGCGGCGTAGTAGCGGTACTCGCGGACCTGGGCCCAGGGGGTGGCAAGTCCCAAAGTGAAGATGACCAGGAGCGCATTGGTGAAGGCCAGCAGGAAGAGGCTCGCGCCATCGAGGGTGGCGTCGAAGCGGGCGCCCTGCAACGTGGTCCGGTTCCAGGTGTAGTTGTGGAACAGGGCTTTTGCCCAGAAGCCGGTGATACCGAGCGTTGGCGGCAGGAGCAGCCAGCCGAGGAGGAAGTACCGGCCGAAGAAGTCGCCGGTGCTGCCGTCATAGTGGAACCGGGTATTACCGTAGTAGGCATTCCGGGTGATGTACTCGCGCAGGTTGGCCAGGAGGTGCGGCAGGTAAATGCCGAGCGTGACCGTCGTCAGGATCGCGTCCCGGAAGAAGATTCTCGCGAATCCGCCGGTGGAGCCGCGGAGGGAGAAACGCACCCCGCGGTAGGAGGTTCGCGAGAGACGGTAGCGGGCGGCCCCAAAGATGGCAAACGGTAGCAGCCCGAGGAAGGCGGCATAGAGAATGACGGCGCCCACGACCCCGCCGGTTTCGTCGCCGAGGACGGCGATCCAGATGACCATTTGGATGATGAGCGCCGCGAGCAGCCCGGCCGCTTTCAGATATCCGGTGAAGAGTTCGAGGCCCGTGCCGTGGTAGACGAAAGGTTCGCTGTCGAACTCGATGCTCGCCCAGAGAAAGCGCCGCTCGCGGGTGCGCGCCCAGGGGTAGTAGACGCCCAGGGTCAAGATGGCAAGCAGCAGATTGACGATCCAGATTCCGAACAACGCCCCGCCGTCGCCGCGGAACGCAAACCGGTAGGTATTCGGGTTTGAGTCATTCATTGGAATAGCGACCTCCAGGTGGCATTCGTAAGGGCGTGGGCCACCATCGCGGCGCGGATGCCCCGGCCGGCGGTGAACGCCCGTCCGTAGAACCAGCCCGCGGCGGCCGCCAGGAGAGCGAACCGCCAGTTGGGGAATTCGCGAAACCAGAGGTGGCAGGCGCCGAAGACCACGGCGGCCGCGACGATCGCCGCCTGCGTCCCGGTCCACCGTCCTAGCCACTGCTGCAACATTCCCCGGAAGAAGAACTCCTCGGCGAGGGCTACCACCAGTAGCATGCCCACGAAGTTCGCGGGAATGCGCCACCACCAGCCCTCCAGAGGGTCGAACCGGGCGAACCCGAGTCCGTACATCAAGGCCACGCCCACGGGCAGGAAGTAGACGTAGTGCCGCGCGCCGATCGCCCACTCCCGCCGCGAGGGCACGAAGCCGAATCCCGTTCCCTCGACTTTGCGGATGAGCAGCGCCGCGCTGATCCCGAGCCGTATCCACATGAGCTGGCCGAGGGCGTCGATTCGCAGATCGTCCAGCGGGCCGGGATAGAGGCCGCGGAAGATTTTGAGCAGGTAGACCGCCGCCACGAAGGCCAGGAAACCATAATCGGCGACGGGGTGCCGGGGCAGCGTCTGGAACCACCAGGCCAGCGCGCCGGCGCAGGCCAGCAGGTAGAGGGCGTTCCGGAAGTCAAACGTTCCCGCCGGTACGGTCGCGATCAGGAACGGCGCGGCGGCGCTCGCCAGCAGGAAGAGCGGGAGCTTCGTTCCGAGAGCCTCCAGGCGATCCCGCACGGCGGTGGAGCCGAGGCCGAAGTAGAAGGAGAGCTCGACCAGGAAGGCGAGCAGAACCGGGGCCGCGACGGCGGCCGGGATATGCTGGTAGTAGGAGTAGACTCCTCCCCCGATGGCGCCGGCGATCCACACCAACACGAGCGTGATCCGGAAGCACTGCATCGGGTTCATCTTAGCATCGGGTCTGCTCGCGGCCCTCCGGCCGGCAGCCGCCGCGGATCCGCCGGCGGACCTCGCGAGGCGGGTGGCCGAGCGCGAGGCGGCTCACGCCGAGGCCCGGCTCAACTACACGTACAGGCAGACCGTGCAGGTGCAGGATTTCAGCCGCCGGGGCCGCCCGGGCGGGCTCTACGAAGAGGTCCGCGATATCGTTTTTTCACCCGAGGCGGGCCGCGGTGAGCGGTTTGTCAAGGGGCCGTTCAATTCCCTGAAGTTTCTGAAGCTCACCGACGAGGACTTCGAGGACATCCGCGAGGTCCAGCCGTTCCTGTTCACGGCCGACCAGCTTTGGGCCTACGAGACGCGCTACCGGGGCGTCGACGTGATTGAGGGGGTTGGGTACTACCTCCTCGAAGTGCGTCCCCGGCAAGTCTTCCACGGCCTGCGCTACTTCGACGGGATGCTGTGGATCGATCCCGACGACCTATCGGTGGCGCGGAGCGCCGGCAAGGCCGTGCCTTCCATCGTCGGGAGCGAATCCGAGAACGTTTTCCCGAGCTTCACCACGATCCGGCAGAAGATCGATGGGGAGCACTGGTTTCCGGTGCACACTCACGCCGATGACCTGCTGCCGTTCCGCACCGGCCCCGTCCGGATGCGGATGACGATCAAGTATTCAGACTATCGCCGGTTTGAGGTGGAGTCGACGGTGACGTTTGAGGAGACTCCACGGCGGTAGCCGGCTCAAGGGGCATTTCGTGATTCACGGGTTCCCGTGGTTCGGGCGGTTTCGGGAGGGGCCGGCTGCCGACGGCGGCGGCGAGATCGGGTGGTGTCCGTTCTTCCAACATGGCCGCGAAGACGGGAGTCAGCTCCCGGAAGATCTGCACCGGAAGGGAACTGGTGAAGCCGTATTCGGCGGCCGCTTCGCCCGGCACAAAGGCAGTCACCGTGCCGAAGAAGCGGTCGTCGATCAGGAAGACGAAGGTGGCGGTGCGGTTGATGACGCGGGAGGCGATCACCTTGCCGCCGGGTCCGTACATCTCGTAGCGATTGTCGCCGGTGCCGGTTTTTCCGCCGACCGGCACGACGGCGCCATCGTCGAGCCGGAGAGAGTTACGCGCCCGCACTGCCGTGCCGTGCTCGACAACGCCGATCAGTTCGCCGCGAACCAGCCGGGCGACCGCGGCGGGCATCACCCTTTCGCCGGGGGCCGGTTGATGAACGAGGTTTGTTTCGAACGGGGTGTCCTGGGCCAGGTGAACCCGCTGCATGCGGATCCCGGGGTAGTGGACGCCGTCATTGACGAGGATGCCGATCAAGTCAGCCAGGGCGGCCGGGGTGTCGCCGGAGCTGCCGAGCGCGGTGGCGAGCGACGGGACGAGCCAGCGGAAGGGGTAGCCGAGCTTGCTCCATTCGGCGTGGAGCGCGCGGAAGGCGTCGACTTCGAGCATGATGCGGATGGCGCGGTCCTGCGCTTTCCGGGCGCGGCTCTTGAAGAGCCAGTTATAGGAGATCTGGCAATAGGGCCGGCTGGCCCGGAAGATTTCCCCGAGCTCCGCCGCCGGGTGCTCGGCCTTGTATTGCAGGAGCCAGAGCTCGAGGGGGTGGACGCCGGCGATATACGCCCGGTCGACCAGGCCGTAAGCGCCCGGCGCGAACTCGTCATAGAGGCTGTCGATCAACTGGTCGGAGAGATTCGGATCGAGCATGTTGCCGATGATGTAGGCGGCGAAGAGGTTGACGCTATCCGAAGGCCGGACCGAGCGATAGATGGCCGCGAGACGGCGTGGCGTCTTTCGTGTTTCGGAGGCGAGCTTCGTGAGAGCCTCGTCCGTTTTGAGGCCCTGATATTTCTGGAAGTAAGCGGTCA
Organism: uncultured Solibacteraceae bacterium; assembly: GCA_964468205.1. Lineage (GTDB taxonomy): Bacteria > Acidobacteriota > Terriglobia > Bryobacterales > Bryobacteraceae > CAWELS01. Next base: position 93,385 of record CAYXVG010000023.1, read on the forward strand.
GGAATTGGCGGCCTTCCCGCTCCGCGAAGCGGCTGAGGTATTCGGGCCGCGCTGGATGGCCGGGGTTTGCGAGGAGGTCCGGATCGACACCCGGGAGACGGTAGGCGCGGTAGTTGACGAGGTCGCGCATGAGGCGGATGAAGGTCAGGTTGACGGAGCGCCGGAGAGCCTCGCGGACGGATACGGAGCGGTTATTGTCCTTGGCATCAAAGTTCGAGAAGCGGTGCAACCCGCCACCGGTGAAGAAGGACGCGGCCGGGCTGGCCGAGTAGCGCCGCTGGATGGCGGCCTCGATCATCGTTTCGAGGGTGGTTTCCCCGGCGAGTTCGAAGTAGCGGAGCGCCCACCGGGTGAGGCGGTCTTCGGGGGCGGTGACCACGGCGGCCCGTTCCTCCGGCGTCATGGCGGACAGGCGTGTGTGGAGTTCCGTGATCGCATTGAGGTAAGAGATCAGAGTCCGCAGTTTCGCCGTGGAGCCAAGTTCGAGCTTGGTACCCTCGCTGATGTTCAGAGGCTGGTCGAGGTTGTCGGCCTGGATGCGGAGGTAGTTGGCGCCCTCGCCGCGCTCGTAGGCGGTGACGCTGTAGATGACCCCGGCGGGGTCACCCAGGGCGAGGAGGCGGTGCTGTTTGAGCTGGGCGCGGCCGGCGAATTCCGGATCACGGATCTGATCAAGGAACTCGAAGACGCGGCGCTGGGCGGCGGCGTCGAGGGTGCTTTCGACGCTCAGGTCGAGGCGGTCCAGCTCATAGACGGAGTTGAGGCGCAGGGTCTTGAGCAGTTCGACCCGCACACCGTCGGTCGCCTTGCGCTCGGCGAAGGCGCTTCGCGCGCCGGCCGCGACTTTTCCCTGGAAGCGCAGGCGGGACCGGAGAGCGGCGTCCCGCACTTCGGGCGGGATCACGCCGGCCGCGGCGAGGAGCTTCAGGTAACCGTTGACGCGGGCGTCGAGGTCTTCGCGGTGATGCGCGAGAAACGCGGTTGGCTTCTTGATCGCGAGCAGCAGCGAGAGAACCTGGCGGTAGGTTTCGGCAAACTCCTGAATATTTTCGCCGGGCCCAGCGGCGAGGCGGCGGTTGACCTCATCGAAATCCGCGCCGAACCAGGCCCAGAGCCCGTCGCCGAGGCCGAGGACTTCGCCGTAGCCCGGCGCGGCGGCGAGCGGAATCGAGTTGAGATAGTCCACGATGATTTTCCGCCGGGCCGCGGCAGTTTCCCGGCCGCCGGAGTAGACTCGCAACGAGGCCGAGATCATTTGGCGGAGTTTTTCGGCGGGGTCGCTGGTCTGGCCGCCGGGCGAGTGCCGCATTTTCTCGAGTTGCGTCGCCAGGGTGCTACCGCCGGCGATGCCGGTCTGAAGTCCGACGTGGCTCAACGAGTAGCCAAAGGCCGCGCTTGCCAGCCGGTTCCATTCGATGGCGGGGTTCTTGAAGGGGTGCTCGGATTCGAGGGCCTCCCGGTTTTCGATGAAGAGCAGGCTGGCGACGGTCACCGGCGGCACCGATTCGAAGTCCGGGTAGATCCGTTCGGGGTGGGCCGCCCGGTGCAGGAAGGCTCCGTGACGATCCATTATATGGAGACCGGTGGCGGTCTTTTCGTCGTAGATGGGAAAGAGGCCCCGGTCAAGCAGCGCACCGAGCGCGGGCGAGACACGTCCCTGCGATTCGATGGCGAAGCCGGTCTCGCGGAGGCGATCGATGTGATCGCTCAAGGCGGAGTGGCCAAGCCGGAGGTCGTAAGGGCCGGAGTGCGGGTGCCGGAATTCGGGGGCGGGACCGGGTTCGACGGAGAAGTGGAGCGAGCGCGCCCACGCCGAGAAGAGGCGGGACTGCAGCCAGGAGGTTTGCAATTCGAGCAGACCGAGCATACCGCCAACTACAAGAACGAGGGCGGCGAGGGCGAAACGCGGAGAAGCCGGCGGCACCGCCGCCGACCGCGTTCTTTCCCGGGCGGTGGCCCGGGGCCGGCCTGTGTGCAGCAGCATTCTCTTCTCCTCGCGGCGGTTTAGGCCGCGGAAAAGCACCTCCATTCAAGTAGACGCACGGCAGAACCCGCTTGGGTTCAGGATAACGTCTAAACCTAACCGTTGTCACCGTTTGGAAGCGTGAAAAAGAAACGGGGACCTGCGCTTCCGGTTACCGGCGGGTGGGCCGGAACCGGGAAGCGCCGGTCCCCGTAATCAGTGAACTGCCGCGGTTGCGGCTAGTACGGCATATCGCCGCCGTGCGGCGGACCGCCAGGCGCGGGCTTCTCTTCCGGAATCTCGACGATCATGGCCTCGGTAGTGAGGGCCAATGCGGCGATCGAGGAAGCGTTTTGCAGCGCGGTGCGGGTGACCTTGGTGGGGTCGATAACGCCGGCCTTCACGAGGTCGGCGAATTCACCGGTGGCCGCGTCGAAGCCGTAGCTGGCATCGGAGTTCGTACGAATCTTCTCGACGACGATGGCGCCCTCGAAGCCAGCGTTATTGGCAATCTGGCGAAGGGGCTCCTCGCAGGCGCGCTTCACGATGTTGAGGCCGATCTGCTCGTCGCCTTCGAGGGCCAGACTATCGAGACCCTTTACGGCCCGAAGTATGGCCACGCCGCCGCCGGGAACGATGCCTTCCTCGACGGCCGCGCGAGTGGCGTGCAGGGCGTCCTCGACGCGAGCCTTCTTTTCCTTCATCTCGGTTTCAGTGGCCGCGCCGACACGAATGATGGCGACACCGCCGGCGAGCTTGGCGAGGCGTTCCTGGAGCTTTTCGCGGTCATAGTCGGAGGTGGTCTCCTCGATCTGCGCGCGAAGTTGCTTCACGCGGCCCTCGATGGCCTTCTCCGATCCGCCGCCGTCGACGATGGTGGTATTGTCCTTGTCGATGGTGACGCGCTTGGCGCCGCCGAGATCCTCGAGGCGGACGCCTTCGAGTTTGATGCCGGTCTCTTCCATGATGGCCTTGCCGCCGGTGAGGATCGCGATGTCCTCGAGCATGGCTTTGCGGCGGTCACCGAAACCGGGGGCCTTCACGGCCGCGACGTTCAGAGTGCCGCGCAGCTTGTTAACCACCAGGGTGGCCAGCGCTTCACCTTCGACGTCCTCGGCGACGATGAGGAGCGGCTTGCCGGTGCGGGCGATCTGCTCGAGCAACGGAAGCAGGTCCTTCATGCTGGAGATCTTCTTTTCGTGGATCAGAATATAGGGATCCTCGATGACGCACTCCATGCGGTCGGCGTCAGTGATGAAGTAGGGGCTGAGGTAGCCGCGGTCGAACTGCATGCCGTCCACGGTCTCGAGCTCTGTCTCCATCGTCTTGGCTTCCTCGACGGTGATGACGCCGTCCTTGCCAACCTTGGTCATGGCCTCGGCGATGGTATTGCCGATGGTCTCGTCGCCGTTGGCGGAGATGGTGCCAACCTGGGCGATCTCGGCGTCGCCGGAAACGGGTTTGGAATAGCCCTGAACGCCTTCGACGACCTTCTCAACGGCCTTCTCGATGCCGCGCTTGAGAGCCATCGGGTTGGCGCCGGCGGCTACCGCCTTCACTCCATCGCGGAGGATGGACTGGGCCAGCAGCGTAGCGGTGGTGGTTCCGTCTCCGGCCACATCGGAGGTCTTGGAGGCGACTTCACGGACCATCTGCGCGCCGAGGTTCTCGAGCGGGTCCTTGAGCTCAATCTCCTTGGCGACGGTTACGCCGTCCTTGGTGATGGTCGGTCCGCCGAACTTCTTCTCGAGGATAACGTTGCGGCCTTTTGGGCCCAGGGTCACCTTCACCGCGTCGGCAAGCTGGTTTGCGCCGCGGAGGATCGCCTGACGGGAATCTTCGCTGTATACAATTCTCTTTGCAGCCATGGATGTAACTCCTGTGTCTCTTTAAATTCCGTCTGACTTAGTCTTCCAGTACGGCCAGAATCTCGTCCTCACGCATAATGAGGCACTCTTCGCCGTCGATCTTGATCTCATTTCCGGAATACTTTCCGAAGAGGACCTTGTCGCCAGCTTTCACGTCGAGCGGACTAATCTTGCCCTCGTCATTCTTTTTTCCGGCGCCAACGGCAACCACTTCACCCTTCTGCGGCTTCTCTTTAGCCGAATCGGGGATAAAGAGGCCGGCCGAGGTCTTCTCTTCCTCGCCTTCGAGGCGCTTGACCACTACTCGGTCATGGAGTGGACGAATCTTCATTTCGCTTATACCCTCCAGGTATCTTCTATCTTGAGCGTTTCTCTATCAGATTGGGCTGTTGAGGAATTACGTCAGCCCCGTCCAATACTATTAGCACACTCCGGGGAGGAGTGACAAGAGTTTCTTTTATCTTATTGAAGGAGAGCATGGTTACAAGGCGGTGAAATCGGCGGGGTCAGGCACATTTGAACACGAATAAGCGCGGATTCGTGGGGCGTGCGGGGGTGGCGAGCCGGCCGGGCCGGCGTTGGCGGGGTTGGATGCGAGGGGAGGAGAAGGATTTTGAGCCGCGGAAGAACGCGGATTTTGGAGGTGCGGGGGTGGAGAGCCGGCCGGGCCGGCGGCGGCGGCGCGGGCGCGAGGGGGTGAAGGGGCGTTTTGGGGCGCGGAGGGAGGTGGCGGAGCGGCGGTTGGAGCGGGGGGCGGCGGAGTGGATGGTATTTGAGAGTTTGGAGAAGTAGGTGGGTTTTCAATGGGTTGGAGGAACGCATTTTTGACAAGTTCCTCGGTGAGGGGGAGCGTGGGGGCGGCGGCGAGGCACCAGCGGGCGAGGTCGCGGAAGCCGGGGATGGCGGGGAGGGGGAGTTGCTCGAAGTTGGCGAGGGAGTAGTGGGTGGCGGCGTAGAGGTAGCCGAGGAGTTGGGGGATGTCGTCGGAGACGGCGCTCCAGAAGTCGACTTCGGAGAGGGCGGCTTCGGGATCGGCGTCGATGTCGAGGGGTTGGATGCGGGCGGTGAGGCAGAAGGGGGCGAGGTTGGGGTCGGCGATGGCGGGGCGGTCGGGGCGGGCGCGTTGGAGGGTGAGGATGATGGAGCGGCGGAGGCGGTTGGCGAGGCGGCAGAGGGTTTGGGCGCGCTTGGGGCTGATGCGCTGGAGGGCTGGGAAGACGAGGACGTGGTTTTCCTCGGCGGCGCGGCGGATTTGGGAGTCGTTGTTGGGGAAGTCGTTTTCGACGCGGTCGCGGGGGTCGGTGAGGTCGCGGAGGATGCGGGCGGCTTGGAAGGATTCCTGTTCGGGGCCGTCGAGGACGAGGACGGGTTTGGGTCCGTTGGGGCAGAGGGTGGAGTGGAGCCAGATGAGGATGCGGTGCCAGTCGGTGTCGGAGGCGGGGCGGAGGCGGCGGCGGAGGCGCGCGAGGAGGGGTTCGGGTTCGGGGGCGTGTTTGGGGTCGGGGAGGCCTAAAGTGCCGGCGGGGCGTCGCCAGTGGAATTCGTCGCCGTCGATGAAGTTGACGGAGGTGCGGGTGATTTCGAGGGCCTGCCGGGAGCGGTTGTCGAGGTCGATGGTGATGGATTGGATGTCGAGGACGGGTCCGACGGGGAGGCCGTGGAAGAGGACGCGGTGGTAGGCGGGGAAGACGGGCGCGGGTTGTGCGTAGCGGGCGCGGGATTCGATTTCGTTGATGGCGCGGAGGAGGTTGTGGTGCTTGGGCTGGGCGCCGAAGCGGGTGTGGAAGTCCTGTTGGAGCCACTGGCGGAGGCGGGGCGAGCGGAGGGGTAGGACGCGTGGTCCGGGGGTGTCGAGAGGCATGTTGATGTGGAGGACGCCCTCGGGGGTGTCGAAGTAGGCGCAGTCGCCGAGGATGGCGACGAGGCGGTGGAGTTCGGATTGGGGGCGGTTGAGGACCTCCTTGGCTCCTTTGCGGAGGAGGGGGTTCTGGGTTTCGTTGCGGAATTGGACCAGATCGTCGTGATGAGACATGGGTTCTCCTTACGCGGGGATTATGGCATGGGGAGGGAAGGGGAAATGGGGGGGTGTGGG
>CAYXVG010000024.1:0-93950 GCA_964468205.1 uncultured Solibacteraceae bacterium
CAACAAACTGATTGACGAGAAAAGTCCGTACCTTTTGCAGCACGCCCACAATCCCGTGGACTGGTATGCCTGGGGGCAAGAGGCGTTCGACAAGGCGCGGGCCGAAGACAAGCCGATTTTTCTCTCGGTCGGGTATTCCACGTGCCACTGGTGTCACGTGATGGAGCGCGAATCCTTCGAGAAAGAGAGCGTGGCGAAAATTCTCAACGAGCATTTCGTTTCCATCAAAGTGGACCGCGAGGAACGTCCCGATGTTGATCGCATCTACATGACTTTCGTGCAGTCGGCCACGGGCGGCGGCGGCTGGCCGATGTCGGTATGGCTGACGCCGGATCTGAAGCCGTTTTATGGCGGCACCTATTATCCGCCGGTCGACGCGTACGGCCGCCCGGGGTTTCCCACTGTCCTCAAACGCCTCGCCGAGGCCTGGGAGAGCGACCGCGACCGCGTTGTCGAAGCTTCGGACAAGGTGATCGAACAACTGAACGACCAACTCTCGAGCGCCACGGCGCAGACTGTCCGGCTCGATGCGGGCGACGTCGAAAACGGCTTCTACAACTTCCGGCGCGTTTTCGATTCCCGTCACGGCGGCTTTGGCCAGGCGCCGAAATTCCCGCGGCCGGTTACGCATAACTACCTGTTGCGCTGGTACGCGAAATCGGGCAACGAAGAGGCCCTCGACATGGTTACGAAGACGCTGCGGGAGATGGCGGCCGGCGGCATGAACGACCAGCTTGGCGGCGGCTTCCACCGCTACAGCGTCGACGAGCGCTGGTTTGTGCCGCATTTCGAGAAGATGCTGTATGACCAGGCCCAGCTCGCGGTCTCCTATCTCGAAGCTCACCAGATCACCAGCGACGAATTTTTCGCCGGCGTGGCTCGCGATATTTTCGAGTACGTCCTGCGCGACATGACGCACGACGGGGGAGCCTTCTACTCAGCCGAAGATGCCGATAGCGTGATCGACCCGGCCCACCCGCACGAGAAGGGCGAGGGCGCGTTTTACATTTGGACCGCGGACGAGATCAAGCAGGTCGTGGGCGATCCCGCGGCCGATTGGTTTATGGACCGCTACGGAGTGAAGGCGGACGGCAACGTAGACCACGATCCCCAGGGAGAGTTTACCGGCCGGAACATCCTGTACGAGGCGCGCCCGCTCGATCAGGTGGCCCAGCGTTTCGAGCAGCCAGTGGAAGCGGTCCGGCAAGGGATGGAGGATGCGAAGGCGAAGCTGCTGGCCGCGCGGGCCGGCCGGGTCCGGCCTCATCTCGACGACAAGATCCTTACCGCGTGGAACGGACTCATGATCTCAGCGTTCGCCGCCGGTTATCAAGCGCTCGGCGAGGCGCGGTACCTGGAGGCGGCGCGGCGCGCGGCGGACTTCATACTCGGCGAAATGTATGACCCCGCTACCGGCAAGCTCATGCGCCGCTATCGGGACGGGGAAGGCGCGATCGAGGGTTTCCTCGACGACTACGCCTTCTTCGCGCAGGCGCTCATCGATCTCTACGAGGCTTCGTTCGAGCCGCGCTATCTGGAGACGGCGGTCGAGCTCGCCGGCAAGATGCTCGAGCTGTTCGAGGATGGAGAAAAGGGTGGGTTCTTCAGCACGGCGGGCGGTTCGGATGATCTGGTATTGCGGCTGAAGGACGACTACGATGGCGCTGAGCCGTCGGGAAACTCGGTCGCGATGATGGTTCTTTTGCGCCTGTCACAGTTCACCGGCCGGGATGAGTTTCGGGCGGCGGCGGAGAAGGCGTTGAACGCCCTGTCGAACACTGTGCGTTCCGGTCCGGCGACCGCGCCGCAGATGCTGGTGGCGCTGGACTTTCTCCTTTCCACGCCGAAGCAGATCGTGCTTGCCGGCGAGGAGAACACAGCCGGATTTCCCGAACTCGCCGCTGCCGCGCGCCGCAAGTTCCTGCCGCATCGAATCCTGTTGCAGGCGAACGAGGAGTCGCGGCGGAAGCTGGGGAAGAACGTGCCCGCACTCGCCGGGATGGAACCAGTGGGCGGCCGGGCCGCGGCGTATGTGTGCGAGAACTACACCTGCCAGTTGCCGGTGACGGGCGTCGAGGAGTTGAGCGAATTGTTACAATAGCGGTCGGCTTTGACGTTCCCACGAAGCTTGTGGGGGACGCCATGCAGGAGGACGAATGGACAGGCCCGGCGCGGTGACGATGAAAGGCGCCCCGACCACTTTGGCGGGGCCGGAACTGAAGGTGGGAGACAAAGCCCCAAGCTTCCGCTGCGTCGATACAAAGATGCAGCCGGTCACCCTGGCGGACACGACGGGACGGGTTCGCATCTTCAGTGTCGTACCATCGCTCGACACTCCGGTGTGCGACATGCAGACTAAGCGGTTCAATGACGAAGCCGGCGCGTCGGGGACATTCGACATTTACAGCATCTCGGTTGACCTGCCGTTTGCCGAGCGCCGCTACGTGGACACCTTCGGGGTGGACCACGTTAGGATGCTGTCCGATCACCTGGATACCTCCTTCGGGCAGGCTTATGGCGTTCTGATCCCGGATAAACGGATCTTGACCCGCGCAATCTTCGTGCTGGACGCAGACGACGTGATACGCCATGTGGAGTACGTTGCCGAAGTGACGGAACACGTCGATTACGAGGCGGCTCTGGCGAAGGCGAAAGAACTCGCCGGCTAACCCCTCAGATCGGAGCGTCCGGGGCGGAAGCGCCGCCGCGCCGGGGTAGAATCGACTGCATGGTGCGCATACTCGCCTTCTTCCTTACCGCTCTCTCATTGTTCGGCCAGCCCCATCCGGTCCGGACTCTCGATCCCGTCAATCCGGAGGCCACCGAAGACGCCCGGAAGATCCTCACCTGGATGGCGAAGCTGCCGAGCCGCTGGGATCGGCGCGTCATCAGCGGCCAGCACTTCGGCCGGACCCGCGCCGACTACGAAACCTTCATTGAGGGCCTGCATGGCGCAACGGAGAAGTGGGTCGCGCTCGCCGGAGCCGACGTCGGCTACACCAAGACGACGCCCGACAACTTTCCCGGCTATGACCTCGACGAGCTCGTCGATGTACTGATCGACTACTGGAACTCCGGGGGACTGATTACGCTGAGCTACCACGCAAAGAACCCGTGGACCGGCGGGAACTCCTGGGACACGGAGCCGCGCGACCTGAAGGAACTGGTCACCCCGGGGAACCCCGCGCACGAGCTTTACATGAAAGAGCTCGACCGCGTGGCCGGCGCGCTGGCGAAACTTCGTGACGCCGGGGCCGTTGTCATCTGGCGGCCGTTCCACGAGGTGAACGGCGGGTGGTTCTGGTGGGGTCACCGCAAGGACCGTGAGACGGGAGAGGACTTCGTCAGTCTGTGGCGGCATCAGTACCGTTACTTCACCGAAACGAAGAAACTGAACAACCTGCTTTGGGCCTACTCGCCGAGTTCGAATGCACATGAGCGGACCTCGGTGATGTTCTACTATCCGGGCGACGATCACGTCGACATCGTCGGAGTCGATCTATACTCCAACGACACTGCCATGCACGGTTACGACGCGCTGGTTCGTTTGGATAAGCCGTTCGGCCTTACCGAGTTCGGCCCCCGGCGGGATTCGCGCGGCACGCTGGACTACGAGGAGTTCATTCGCAAGGTTCGCCGCCAGTATCCTCTGACTTCGTTCATCCTCCCGTGGCACACGGGCTGGTCCATCCTGGAAAACAAGAACGGCAAGGCATTGATGGAGCATCCGTGGATCATTGACCGCGACGAACTCGACTGGCAGCGGCCCGGTCACCGCCGGTGGGCGAGGGAGCAGCCGCTGGCGATCAATGGAGTGAAGGTGTTGACGGAACGGCCGGCCGCGTGGGAGCGGGTCGAGTTTCGGGTGGATCTCAGTGCGACCTTCGACACGCCGTTCGACCGGGATCAGATCGCCCTCGACGCTGTTGTCGAGACCCCGTCGGGAAAGACCATGCGCATGCCCGGCTTCTTCTATCAGCCTTTTGAGAGGCAGATGTGGGGCGGCAATGACCGCGTGTTCCGGGAGCACATGGTGGAGAGCGGCCCGCCCGAGTGGCGCGTGCGTTTCACGCCCACCGAAGCTGGCGAGCACAGTGTAACGATGGAGGCGCTCGACCGTACAGGCAGCGCGCGCTCCGAAACCGTGCGCTTCACCGCCGCTTCCGGCGAAAGCCGCGGTTTCATCCGCGTCTCGAAGACAGACCCGAGCTACTTCGAGTTCGATGACGGCACACCCTACTTCGCCAACGGGTTGAATATCGTCGAGCACCCACTTTCGGAGTACTACCGCTACTTGCCGCGTCTGGCCGAAGCTGGAGGGAACTTCGCCCGGCTGTGGATCGGTTTCGAGTACTTCGGACTTGAGCTTGGCACGATCGGCGACTACCGCCTCGACAACGCCTGGTACACCGACCAAGTGATGGAACTCTCGGAGAAGCATGGTATTTACCAGAAGATATGCATCGAATATATGCGCTACATCTGGCCTGACGGCCCGGGCTGGGTGGGCCGGAAGGACTGGGCCTACGGCGCGCACCAGGGCGGCCCTTGCCGGGACATGGTTTGCTTCTTCCAGGATCCCGAGGCGCGGCGCTTGTTCAAGAACCGCCTGCGGTACATCGTGGCGCGGTGGGGCTATTCCCCGTACGTGATGGCCTGGGAACTGTGGAACGAGAACAACCTGGTGGAGAAGGCGGCGTCCGATCCCGCGATCATCGTCCCGTGGAACAAGGAGATGAACCGGTATCTCCGCTCGATCGACCCATACCAACACCTCACTACCAACAGCCTATCCGGCCGTGACCTCTGGCTCGATTTTTGGGAACTCGACGAGAACGAGTTCGTGCAGCGGCACGGCTATTTCTCTGTCCGCCAGGGTCAGGAAGAAGCGCCCCCGGATATGGCGGAACTCGTGAGCGGCTGGCTGGACGATGTAGACGATTTCGGGAAGCCCTATTTCATGAGCGAGTTTGGCCTCCAGCGGGACCGCCGTGACATGCGGGGCCTGTGCGACCTCGATGACGAAGGTGTGAACCTCCACAACGGAATGTGGGCCGCGCTGGCTCACGGCGCAGCCGGCGTCGCGCAGCTCTGGTGGTGGGGGCAGTACGTCGATCCAAAGGATCTCTACTTCCACTATCGCGCCGTCGCCACCTTTGCGAAGGACGTCCCCTGGACCACCGCCGGCTTCGAGCGAGCCGAGGTTTCCGCGGACAACCCGGAAGTGCGCGTCCTCGGCCTCCGGGGCGGGGAATTGTCGCTACTTTGGATTCATAACAAGCGGCACAACTGGTGGAACGTGATCACCGAAGAGCCTATCTCCGCGGTTCAACCAGACGTGAAGCTGGACGGAGTGCCCGATGGCGCCTACCGGCTGGAGTTCTGGGACACCTGGCGCGGCGAGGTGATCGACGCCACGGATGCGCGGGCCAGCGGCGGCTTTCTCTCCTTCACCCCGCCGGAGGTGGAGCGTGATCTGGCCGTGAAGATCCGGCGGCGGTAGCTCCGGGCAGCTCATGGGGCCGTGACTCTCCGGAGTGCTGCCTTGACAAAGGGCTAAGTCCTTTCTTACCCTGAAGTTTCAGACGAACGGTTAGCCTGGGTGACGGAAGAGCCACCTTGGCCGGGAAGAGGAGGGTGTTTTGATCAAAGCCGATATCATCAACGAAGTAGTCAACCGGACCGGCATCACGAAGACGAAGGCAGAGATGGCAGTGGAGACCGTTTTCGAGAGCATGAAGCGTGCGCTCGGGCAGGGCGAACGTATCGAGCTCCGCGGATTCGGTATTTTCAATGTCCGGCCGCGGAAGACAGGTATCGGCCGCAATCCGAGGACTGGCGCCGAGGTTGCGATCCCTCCGGGCAAGGCTGTCCGTTTCAAACCGGGCAAGGAACTCCAGCAACTGCGTTAGCGCGCTAGGATAATTACCGTGAGCAGCCAGGGCCCGTCCCCGGCCCCGTTTGCCTACGATCCGACCAACGGCGCTGGGCGCACGCCAATTACGCAAAGCGGACGAAGGCGCAGCCGGGTCTGGCTGAATGCTCTACTTTTTCTGATCACTTTCTTCACCACCACCGCGGTTGGCGCGCGCATGGCGCACAATTTCCACAACAACTTACCTGTGTTCACCTCTGACGATCTGCTGGTGCTGGGCCGTATTCTCACGGACCCGGTGCAACTACTGCAGGGCCTGCCGTTCTCCCTCACGCTGATGCTGATACTGCTGGCCCATGAGATGGGGCACTACTTTGCCTGCCGTTTCTACCGGATCGAGGCGACACTTCCCTATTTCATACCGGCTCCGACGTTGATTGGAACGCTGGGCGCGTTCATTCGTATCCGCTCACCTATTTATACGCGCCGCGCGCTGTTCGACGTCGGTATTGCGGGTCCGCTCGCGGGTTTTTTGTTCCTGCTGCCGGCGCTCGCTATTGGGCTGGCCTATTCCAAAGTGATTCCGGGGATCGCGGAACGCGGAGAGTTGATTTTCGGAGTACCAGCGCTGCAGGATCTGCTCGCTCGAGGCGTATTTCCCGGCGTCCCGTCTTCGGACATCTACCTCCATCCCATTGCCCGAGCGGCGTGGGTCGGTCTGCTCGCGACGGCCCTCAACCTTCTGCCCATCGGACAGCTCGACGGCGGTCACATCCTTTATTCTTTTGTCGGGAAGCGGCACAAGCTCCTGTCAAAGTTGTTCGTCCTTGCTCTGGTGCCGCTTGGCTTCTTCTTCTCGTATTCCTGGCTGGTCTGGGCGGCCCTGCTGCTGCTGCTGGGGATGCGGCATCCCACCATTCAGGACTCCACGCCGCTGGGCCGGGGCCGGACGAAGCTGGGCCTCCTGGCGCTCGTGATCTTTTTGCTATCCTTCTCACTGACTCCCGTTCGTCTCACCGACGGTTTCTAATGAAGATCTCCGCTACCATCATTACGTTCAACGAGCAGAAGAACATCGCCCGCGCCATCGAAAGTCTGCGTTGCTGCGAGGAAGTTGTGGTTGTAGACAGCGGATCCACCGACCGCACAGCGGAGATCGCCAGCCGCCTTGGCGCCCGAGTCGTCGAGCATCCCTGGGAGGGCTTCGCGAAGCAGAAGAATGTCGCGAGCGAAGCGGCCGCGCACGATTGGATTCTCTCGATTGACGCCGACGAATCCCTGAGCGAGGCCCTCGAGGCGGAGATCTGGCAGCTCAAGAAGAAGGGACCGGAGTATGACGCCTACACTATGCCGCGCTTGGCGCAGTACCTCGGCCGCTGGATTCTCCATTCCGGTTGGCATCCCGATCGCAAAATACGTCTCTACAATCGCGGCAAGGGGCGATGGGTGGGCAACTACGTGCATGAGAGCGTGGCCGTCGACGGAAGGATCGGCCATCTTGACGCGAACCTGCTCCACTATACCTGCGATTCCCTCTCCGAGCACCTCGAGACGATGAACCGCTACACCACTCTCGCGGCGCAGCAACTGGTGGCCGAGAAGGTCCCGATCGGTATGCGCCATCTGCTGCTCGACCCGCCGTGGACCTTTATTCGCAACTACTTCCTCAAACGTGGTTTCCTCGATGGAGTGGAAGGGCTCGCTATCTGCTACATGGCCGCCACCTACAACTTCGTGAAGTACGCCAAAGCGAAGTTCATGAATCCGGGGCAGTAAGCTATCAGACGTGCGCGTTCTCCACATCGATACCGGCCGTGAAATGCGGGGCGGACAGTGGCAGGTGGCATTCCTTCTCGAAGGGCTGTGCCGCGCTGGTATCGAGTGTGAGCTTCTCACCCCGCCGCACGGCGAACTCGCGCGGCGTGTAAGCGAGCAGGGAATCCGGGTGGAAGCACCCACGCTGGGGAGGATCATGAAGCGATCGCGCCACTGCGACATTGTCCACGCGCACACGGGCCGGGCGCACACGCTGGCCCTAGCCGCGCGCGGCGGGCGCCTTGTTGTGGCGCGCCGGGTAGCCTTTCCCGTGCGGCGCAACGCACTTTCCCGCTGGAAATACCAGCGCCCGTCGCGTTTTACCGCCGTCTCGGAGTACGTGAAGAAAACTCTGGTTGCCGCCGATGTTAAGGCAGAGAAGGTGTCGGTTGTTTACGATGGAGTGCCGGAACTGGAACCATCGCGCCCCAGCGGAAGGATTATCGCCCTGGCGAGCACGGACCCGGGGAAAGGGACGGCTCTTGCCCGGGAGGCAGCCGCGCGCGCGGGGCTGGAACTGCAACTTGTGACGGATTTGCGGGAGGCGTTGCGGGATGCCGGTCTCCTCGTCTATCTGACTGAGGAGGAAGGCCTTGGATCCGGAGCGCTGCTCGCCATGTCGGCCGGTGTCCCAGTGCTCGCCAGCCGCGTGGGCGGGTTGATCGAGGTTGTAGAGGATGGGAACACCGGGGTCCTGGTGGAGAACGACGCGAGCGCGGTGGCAGCCGCCCTGCGCGAGTTGATGGCGAACCGGTCTGGTCTGGAGGCGATGGGCCGCCGGGCGCGGGACAGGGTGGCGGAGCGATTTAGTGTGGAGAGAATGGTGGAACAAACGAGGAAGGTCTACGAGGAGACGCTGGCGTGATCGAGATTCTTATCGCGGGATTGTTGGGCTTGATGATCGGTAGCTTTCTGAATGTCTGCATCTACCGCCTTCCGCGTAATCGCTCCATAATCACGCCACGCTCTTACTGCCCGCGCTGCAGACAGACCATCGCCTGGTACGACAACATCCCCGTGTTCAGCTACGTGATCCTGCGCGGCCGCTGCCGCCACTGCGGGCAATCGTTTTCCTGCCGCTATCCGCTGGTCGAATTGCTAACTGGCGCCGTTTTCGCTGCGATTGTCTGGGTTTACGGGCCCACTGCCATCGCCTTGCGCTTTCTCATCCTCGCCAGCCTGCTGATCGCGCTGGCTTTTACCGACCTCTCACGACGGATCCTACCGGATGAGTTAACGGTGGGGGGAATCGGGCTGGGTCTGATCTGCGCCGCAATTGCTCCTCTCGATCACGACTTCATCTACTTTGTCGCGCGGAGCAGTCTCGGGGTGATCGGATCGTCCTTGGCAGCCTCGGTGACTGGGGCGATTATTCCGTGCGCCATTCTGGGCGCGATTGGTTGGATATGGGGAAAGATTCGTCACATGGATGTGCTCGGACTCGGCGACGTCAAGATGATCGCGACTGTCGGTTCGTTTCTCGGTCTGCAGTCCACACTGGCTGCGCTCGTGATCAGTTCAATTGCGGGTGCGGTCTTCGGCACGGCTCATATTCTGCTCACGCGCCGGGACTTCACTTACCAGCTACCCTACGGCACGTATATCGCCTTGGGAACAATCGGTTACGTACTATTGGCGCACAAGTTTTTCGTGTAGCGGAGGCTACCGGACGCTCGCCAGGTTTAGAGACTCCCGCATCTTGTTCACGCATTCGTCTTCGAATCCGAAGTCGTCGCATGTCAGGTCCTTTGGCGTGAAACAGTCGCGGGCGATGCCCTTTCTGGAGTGGCCGGTGGAGCGGGTCACGACGTGGAAGATTTCGTGGGCGAGAACGCGGCCGAGAGCCCGGCCCACGAGAATTTCCCGTTCCGGGAGGTCTTCGGAACAGGTTACCGGATGCAGCACACTGCGGACACGGTCACACTCCACCTCGGCGAACGGCAATACGGCGCCGTTCGAAACATGCGTGAAGCCGAGGGTGCGCCGGCCGGCCGGTTCAAATTCCGGTGGATGCCGGCCCGTGCAGGCGCCGCGCAGACGGACGACCACCACGCGGTTGAAGATCTTCCCGGCAGCGTGGTCGTCGAGTTTGTTCCAGGCTACTATCAGTCCGGGCGTCTGGATCACCCGCTCGAACTCATCCTCCATCGCCTGGCGGACCCCAGGTGATAACTCGTCTTTGGTGTCAACGAAGACGCCAAGTGTCTGTTCGCCTTGCACATCGCCAATTCCCAGAAAACCGGCGAGTACCACGCTTCCCAACCGGATCGCGACCATGCTGCCTGGAGCTTACCAGAACTGTGATCGTATGTAAACATTTTTGTGTTAATTCTGTAACTATCTACGGTGCGCGAGCAGGGTACAATCGGGGATCTCACCTACTCGTGTGGCTCGCGTGGCGGCCGGCGCGGGAGCGTTTCGCTGCATTTAGCCGGACTGCCGGCGGCGGTAGGATGGTTTCGTCAGCCGGCGCGATGGATCCGGCGGCGGGATGTTGCGCTTTTTCCATTCAGCGCGGAAGTCGAAGCGCAACTCGGCAATGCTTGGACCGGCGACTTCAATGTTCGAGAGGTCCCGTGTTCCGACGCCCAGCTCCTCGGCCAGACGTAGGGTGCTGTCGCAATTCTCGAAGGGAGCCGCGCCCCGGCCGGCCATCGGGTCGAAGCCCATCAAAGCCGCCCCGACGGCGTCAGTGCAGACGGCATTGGTTCCAGCCATGAGAATTCCCGGAGAAACAGGAAAAGCACTGCGGGATTGCGCGGTTTCGCCGACGGCCTGGGAGGTGATTCCCTCCACCACCGAGAGGTGAATGGGCCGCGCCGCCGCCAGATCCGCGACCACGCGCGGAACCCGGTAGCCGCCGTCGCGCGGGGAATCGGGATCGATCTCCTGCGGCGCCGACGCCGACGGCCCGCGTGTTCCCCAATGGAAGACTTCGGAGCGGCCGCCGACCGGTGTTGGACTGGGTCCCTGCAGCCCCGCCCCTTCGCCGTAGATGGTGCAGGGGGTGATGCCGAAGCAATTCTTCATCGCCAGCGTGATGCCGGCGGTTCGGTGTTCTTTCATTTTCGCGATGGAGACGAAGACGTCACAATCTTCGTAGGAGTGGTTGAGGTCGTAGGCTGGATACAGGAGTCCGCCGCCGGGTACGGGGAAGCGGTGATATTCCGTGCCGTAGCCGAGGTAGTTGGTATTCTCGAACTCGACCCGGCTGGCGGCCCGGGTGAACTCTTCCGGCCGCCAGCCAGCGCGGACGAGGAACTCCTCGAGCGGCTCGTCGGTGGACCACGGGCTTTCGAGCAGGCGAATGCGGCGCGCTCCGGCCTTGTCCATCAGATGCAGGGTTGCGGCGATTACGGCCGGATGGGTCCAGGTGGTCGCTTCGATCGTCGCAAAACCGAGCCGCGCGTCCGCCACGCCCGTGAGGTTGATCTTCACGGCGACGGTCTTCCCGTTTACGAGCCTGCCAAGTCCGCCAATGCGGTCAAACATCTTCTCGAGCGTGGGAACCACATCCGAGGGCGCGTAACTGCGGCACCGGTCAATGGCCACGGGGGCGGATGGAGCGGCCGTCATGCGCCATAACCGGCCCGTCGCCGCCACGGCGCCAGCCTTTCCGGCAGCCGCGAGCAAACCTCTTCGCGAAATCCCTCTTAAGCTCATCACAACCTCCGTTGCATTCCAATCCCAGTTTTCAAGGCCACCGAAATAACGCGTATGGGTCAGATAATTTCGAGCGCCGTGGATTTTTCCGCAGGCTCCTGAGTCCAATGTACGGAACCCCTATCCGGCTGGTCAATAGCGATCGCCCAACGCTGAACCTATTGTACGCCGGATGCAAGGGAGGAATTTCTTTTCTGTCTGCTCTTGCGTTCCTAATCGAATGTGTGATTAAACAGTCAATCGAATTATGACCGCAGATCTACCGATCATGGACTTTGAGCGTTTCTGGCGGCGTCTCCAAAACCTTGGACTGAATGCCTACGAAGCACGCGCCTATCTTGTTTTGGTTGGGCATCCAAGGTTTAAGGCTCTGGAACTGGCTAACCGAGCCAGCGTTCCAAGGCAGAAAATCTACGAAGTGCTTGACAGCCTGGTGGAAAAAGGGTTCGCCCACGTGATACAGGAACGAACAAAACTCTTTTCGGCGGTGGAACCGGGACTGGCCATTCCCAATTACCTCGCCCGGCGGCGCGAAATCCTCGAGCGGGAACTGACCGACCAGAGCCGGCGGGCTGTCGGCATCGTGGACGATCTCAACAATGCTTACTCGCGGGGGCAGGAAGGGCGTGGAACGCTGGATTTCCTACGTATCATAAGCGAACCCGGCCAGGCGGGCGCGCAGTTCCGTGAAATGCTGGCCGAGGTCCGGGAGGAGTACCTCGAGTTTTCCCGTCCTCCCTACGCCGGACGCCCACTCGAATCGGATCTTGTAGTGGCGGCTTCCGTCTCCGGAATATCGTGCCGCATTCTGGTAGAGCCGGCGTTTGTTCCGGCGCTTGACGAAAGCAGCCGCGCCGCCTGTCACGCCGCCGCGGTCGAAGTGCGATTGCTTGAACGGCTGCCCATGAAGCTGGCTGTTTTCGATGGCTGCCGGGGTATGATTGCGTTGCTCGATCCCGTGGTTACCAAACCCACCTGGACCTCGATCATGTTCGACCATGCCGGGATGGGGCAGGCGATGCGTGGGCTCTTCAATGATTACTGGGGCCGGGCTGCCGCGGTCAACTCGGCGGTCCTTGCCTCTTGACCGCGCACCGTATCGTTTTGGCCTTCCCGGCTTCGCGAAGAATCAAGCGACTACGGGAGACGTTGGATGCACTCCTCCAGGGTGTCCATGAGGAAGTCCGCCTGATCCTTCGTGAGGACCAGGGGGGGAGACAGGCGCACGACGTTGACGCTGGCGCCGAGGAGCAGCACGCCGCGTTCGAAGGCCAAGGAGATGAGCTTGTCGCGGTGAGCGGGAGCGGGCTCGCGGGTTTCGCGATTCGCGACAATTTCGATGCCGATCATGAGTCCGAGGCCGCGGACGTCACCGACAATCGGGTATCGCCGCGGCCATTCCCGCAGGCGATTCATTATGTACTCGCCGATGTGCGCGGCGTTTTCGATGAGGTTTTCCTCGAGCAGTTTAAGTGTGGCGAGCGAAGCGGCGACGGCGACAGGGTTTCCGCCGAAGGTGGAGGCGTGCGAGCCGGGCGTCCACTGCATCACCTCCGCCTTGGCGATGGTGGCGCCGAGCGGCATTCCGCTGGCGATACCCTTGGCGGAGGTGAGGATGTCGGGCGTGGAGCCATAGTGTTCCGACGCCCACATCTTGCCGGTCCGGCCCATGCCGGACTGCACCTCGTCGTGGATGAGTAGCATGCCGAACTTCCGGCACACCCGTTCCAATTCCTCGTGGAACTTTCGCGGCGGGACGACATAGCCGCCTTCGCCCTGGACCGGCTCAACAAAGACGCCGGCGACTTCATCGGCGGGAAGGATGGTCTTGACCAACTGCTCCTCGATCACCTTGACGCATTCGACGTTGCAGGTTTCGGGTTTCTTACCGTAGGCGCAGCGGTAGCAGTAGGCGTAGGGGATGTGAGTGACGCCGGGAACGAGCGGGCTGAATCCGCGTCTCTGAACGCTTTTGCTGCCGGTGAGGGACAACGCTCCCATGGTGCGCCCGTGAAAGGCGCCGAGAAAGGCGATGAACTCGTCCCGGCCGGTGTGGTAGCGGGCCAGCTTGAGAGCCGCCTCGACGGCTTCGGCCCCGGAGTTGCCGAAGTAGACACGCCGCTCCCCTCCGCCGGGGGCGGAGGTGGAAAGCTTCTCGGCCAGATCCACCATGTTGCGGTAGTAGAAGTCGGTGCCGGACATGTGCAGGAACTTGCCTCCCTGCTCCCGGATTGCAGCCACGACATCGGGATGTGAGTGGCCGGTGGCACAGACGGCGATGCCGGCGTTGCAATCGAGAAAACGGTTGCCGTCGGGGTCTTCGACGACGGCGCCGCCGGCGCGTTCGATGACCAGCGGATAGGAGCGCGTGTAGGACGGTGACAGGAAGCGCGCGTCGCGTTCGATGATTTCCTTTGCCTTGGGTCCGGGCAACTCCGTTTTCAGGAACGGCAGGTCCGGACGAACTTCGGCCTTCATATTCTCCATAAGGGGATCCTCCTGACTTGGCTCAAAGGTGGAACAGGTTGCCGCGGGAAATAAGGAGGGAGTTGCGGGCTAGTCGCAACCAAACAGGAATGGACGGTCTGTCGCCGGGCGCTTCATCCTGCTTTCATTATAATGGCAGGGGAACTGGATGGGTGCATTCCGGCGGGTGTTTACGGCCTGTTTATCTGGCTTTGGTGGGGTACAAGCCACCGCATGGACTCCGTGGCGGAGGCGGTGGGGGACAGCCTACGCCACGCGGCGCGGGAGGGACTTCAAAACCTCCTCGAGCAATCGAGAGTTCTTGTCCTTCAATTCATCTTCCGGGAGCAGTGATTGCGGGTCGAGCAGATGCTGCGGCTCGTATATGGCACGCGACCACCGTTGACCGGGCACAAAATGGACTTCGACGAGTTGCCCCACGAAATCTGCCCGGGAGTCCACCACTGAGCCCTCGAAATGCGTGGCTCCCAATTGAACAGCGATGTGGGTTCCCGGGCGAATGGGGAATTCAAACTGAAGGATCGCTCCTTCGGCCCAGATCTCCTCCAGATTGACAGTTGCCTCCTGCGGCTGGCCAAAGGTATCCGTCCAGCGCGTGGAGACAAGGTCTGAACAAAGGAATGTACCTTTGCCATGCTTACGCGTCACGGCGCTCGCCTCCTGACTCTTTTCATTCCAACGTCGTGTGGAGCCTGGGAGCAGGGCAGGGAGGGGAGAAAGCTCAGCCACCCGACTGCACACTTAGAACCTTGTTGCATGAGGTCCTAGTACCCATAACCTAACATGCGGGTATTGAACGGTAAAGCGAATTCTTTGCTTAGACCGGCCATAGGTGGTTCATCTTAGAAGTACCATAACTCGATTCCATTCATGTTATTAGCAGCGCTGAGAGCGTGCTCCGGAGGGGCCAGGCGAGCGTGTGCAAATCCCACATTTATAGGTGACCGGCGAGCGAGCAGCCAGTGGGCCCCCGGTTACAGGCAGGTGACGAAAGATGGCCACTGCTACAGACCCCCCGGAAAATTGCCGATGGTTGTATGGTACTGCCAGTACGGATTTCTGCTTGGCCAGGGATCTGGCCGGCCGCTGCAAGATAGTTCATCATGTACGGGAAACCGCAAGAAGACGACTCACGAGGTAGGCAGAGCGCGGACGTGCTGGACCGGCGCAAGGAGCCCCGGTATCCAACCGGGGGGTTCGTCGAAGTGAATCAAATTGGGGTGATCGCACCGCCGTTTCTCGCCAGTGTGGTGGATGTGTCGAAGTCCGGCATGCGTCTACGGATGGCGGCCGCCATCGAGCGCGGGGTCCGGTTGCGGGTGCGGTTGGAGGATCTGATCGCTTTTGGCGAGGTTCGTTGGACCCGCCAAATCGACGAGGAGACTTTCGAGGCGGGCTTGGCGGTGGACCATACGGTGCGCGCGGAGTTGGTTTCCAATATCCGCCGAGCGGCCGGACCGACCGGGGAGAGCGAAAGGAAGCCGGACGAGAGGGATTGAGCGGCGGCCGGTTCGAGTCAGGGGACCTGCGCGGTCTGTCTTGATCTGGCTTGGTCGAGGAACGCGAGGAACTCCTCGGGATCGCGGGTCAAGCCTGGGAAAGTGGCGAGAACGTTCTCGTCGGGATCGAGGATGGCGTAGTAAGGAATGGCGACAGTGGCGAATTTTTCTTCCTGGAGTTGCTGATTTCGTGAGGATGCCTCATCGGCGCCATCGGTGTAGAGTTCAACGAGCACGAAGTTCGCCAGGGCCGCGGCGATTGCGGGGCGGGTGAACATATTCGCCTTCATCCAGTGGCAGTTCGTGCAGGCGTAACCGGTGAAGTTCACAAAGACGAGCTTGCGCTCGGCGAGGGCCTTGGCGAGGGCCTCGTCATAGGTGTTCTTCATCCATTCCAAGCCGCTTCCCGCGGCTTGCCCGCCGAAAGCCGCTGGTTGTGAGGGAGCGGGAACGTAGGCATCGATTTCTCCCAGGCGCGCGCCGAACAACCCGGGCAGCAGACAGATGGCGAAAACAAGGAAGGCGCTACCCGTGAGAACGCGGCCGACCCCAGCTTTATCGTCCGGTTCAATGCCTTCCATTCGCAGCAAGCCGAGCAGGTAGAGCCCGGGAAGGGCGAAGAGCACGATCCAGACGGCGAGGAAGAGTTCGCGGCCGAGGATCCCCCACTGCATCACCTGGTCAACATTCGAGAGGTACTTGAACATCGCCGCGAGGACAATGAAGCCGAGCACGATCTTGATGCGGGACATCCAGCCGCCGGCGCGGGGCATGCGCTGGAGGTAGGAGGGGAACAGGGCAAGGAAGAAGAACGGCAGGGCAAGTCCCGCGGCGAAGGAAACCATACCCGTCAGCGGGCGCAGGCCGCCGCCCTGGATGGAAGCGGCGAGGAGAGTGCCGACGAAGGGGCCGACACAGGCGAAGGCGGTGAGCGAGAAGGTGAGCCCCATGATCAAGGCGCCGGCATAGCCGCCGCGCTGGGAAGCGGCGTTGAGCCTGGTTAGGAGGCTGGAGGGTAGAGTGAGCTCGAAGGCTCCCAGGAGGCTGAGTCCGAAAGCGAGGAAGACGATCGCAATGAAGCCATTCACCCACGGGTTGGAGCCCAGTTGTACTACGCCGAAAGGACCGAGCAGGGCGGTGGCGGCGAGACCGAGCGTGGTGAATAGAGCGATGATGCCAAAACAGAAAACCAGAGCCTGTGCGAGGCTGTCCCGCTTCGCGCCGCCCTCCTTGTTAACGAAGAATGACACCGTAATCGGAATCATCGGAAAGACGCAGGGCGTGAAAATGGCGGCGAGTCCGAAGCCGAAGGCGACGAGGAGAAAGCGGAGCAGTCCTTCCGGCGGGGCGGGCGCGGCGGGAGTGGAACCCGGCGGAGCCGAAGGGACCGCGGGGGAAGCCGCGGTATCCCGGCTGGCGGGAACGAAGGGATCGGGGATGACGGCCGGGACGGGCGCGGTGGCCGGGTCAATCGTCAGCGCCGCTTGGGCGGACTTCCGCTTCGGCGGCAGGCACTGAGTGTCATTGCAGAGCTGGTAGCGTACGTTGGCGATGACTTGCGTGTCGCCGGCGGGAGCGTCATCGGAGAGTTGGATGAGGAAGAGGAAGGTGGTTTTCTCGCCGTAAGTTTCGGTGTCTATCTGGAAGGCCGGGTCGAGCTTGGTTACGGGAGGAAGCTGGTAGATTGCCGCGCCGGCGATAGCCTCGTTTTGCTCGAGCTCGATAGATGTGGGGATCGGTCCGCCGGGTGGGGTGGTGGGCGAATAGATGTGCCAATCGTCTTCCAGGGTGACTTCGAGGCGTCCGACGACGGAAGAACCCGGGGGTGCGGCGGATGGTTCTAGCGCGAGGCTCCAATGGGCGGGATCCAGCCGTTGTGCTCCGAGTGGAGCAAAGAAGACGAACAGCGCGACGGCCGCGATGATCCACTGAAGTCGAGGTTTCACGTCTTAATTCATTTTGCCGCGAGTTGCAGGGCGCTCCAGCGGCCAAGCTCTTCTTCAATCTGTTTGTTGACGCCGGCGGCAGCGTACTCGCCCGCGACCCGAATGGCGTTTTTCATTGCATTGACATTGGACGAGCCGTGGCAGATGATGCAGACCCCCTTCACACCCAACAGGGGCGCGCCGCCGGCCTCGGAGTAATCCACGCGTTTCTTAAAATCGTCATAGGCGGACCTGGAAAGCAGATAACCGAGCTTCCGTACCGGGGTTGCGCCCAGGGACTCGCGCAGCAGATCGCTGATGAAGTCTGCTAATCCTTCGCTGACTTTGAGCACGACGTTACCGACAAAACCATCACAAACGATGACGTCCACCTCTCCCGAGTAGATGTCGCGCCCCTCGACGTTGCCGATGAAATTGATGGGTAGATCTTTCATGAGCGGGAGCGCGCTTCGGGTGAGTTCATTGCCCTTGTGCTCTTCTTCACCAATGGAGAGCAAGCCGACCCGTGGATTGCCGGTGTGGAGGATGAGACGGGAGTAAACCTCGCCCATGACGGCGAATTGCACCAGCATTTTGGGAGTGGAGTCGACATTTGCGCCGACGTCGACGACGACGGCGAATTTGCCCGCCCGGGTCGGCATGGCCGTGGCGAGGGCGGGACGGTCCACGCCGGGTACCATTCCCTGAACGATCTTGGCTGTTGCCATCACGGCTCCGGTGTTGCCCGCGGAGACGACACCCTGAGCGCGGCCTTCCCGGACCAAGCGGGAGGCCACGCGGATGGAACTATCCTTCTTGTTCCGCAGCGCCTTGGCGGCAGCGTCGTGCATGGTGATCGCTTCGCTTGCGTGGACGACCTCGATGGGCAGTTCGGCGCCGGCGGCCTGATTCCTCAGCTCCGCGCGAATCATCTCCTCGCGGCCGACCAGGACGACGTTGACGTTATGCGACTTGACGGCCGCGATCGCTCCCGCGACCTCAGTATTCGGGGCGTTGTCACCGCCCATCGCATCCACAGCGACGGTCACCATTACGCGCGTCTACTCTCCCCGGGATGCTTAGGACTCGGCGACTTCGATGACTTCGCGGCCCTTGTATTTTCCGGTATGCGGCGAGACGCGGTGCGGCATTTGGGGCAGTCCCGTGTCCGGGCAGGTGGCGGCGGCGGGTTTTTTAAGTGCGTCGTGCGCCCGGCGGTTGCTGGTCCGCCTTTTCGAGTGTCTACGTTTCGGATTTGGCATTATTTTACTTCCTTCTTTGTTCGTATTTCCTTGCCGGAGGGAACTCCACCGGCATTGCCTCAGCGCGACGGCTTGAAATCGCGAAGGGCCGCCCACCGCTCATCGCTTCGCTCTGGCCGGCAGGTACAGGTTTCGCGATTCCGGTTCGCGCCGCAGTGGGGGCAGAAGCCCTTGCAATCGTCATGGCAAACCCAGTGCATGGGCAACCAGAGTAGCACCTGTTCCCGAAGAACCGTGGCCAGCTTGAGACTCTCGCCTTCGTAGTAGCCGATTTCGGTATCTTCGTCCTCCAGTTCGAGTTCGGCCGCATCCTCATCCGAGGAAGCGGGGCGGTAGTGAAGCGTAAACTGCCGGTCCAGCTCGAAGCCGGACTTCTCCAGGCACCGGTCACATTCACCTTCCAATACACCTCGTACTCTGCCTGTCACCCGAATCTCGTCGGTACCGGTCAACAACCCAGCTTCACCGGTGATCCGAAGCGGCGAGGTCTGCCGGAAATTCGTCTCACTGAGGTCGATTTCGGCCGGCGCATAAGTCCGATCGAACGCGATCTCGTGGAGTTCCAATTCCCGTAAGGTTAACTGCATGCACACGACACCTGTCACGCTCGAAGCGGCAAAACTCTATTATAGCGCGGGGCGCGCGTGTAAGCGAAACGCAACGCAAACAAAGGCTAGGCAGAATGTTGTTTGAGGTCCAGAGTTTGGGTCCGCCCATATGGTATCTTAAGGGAGGAAACCACGCAGGGAGTCGGTAGCTCAGTTGGTAGAGCAACGGCCTTTTAAGCCGTGGGTCCCGGGTTCGAGCCCCGGCCGACTCACCATAGTTTACCCTGTCCTTCCCAAGCCGACGCCGCTGGGCTCTCCGCCAAATGTGGGGGGCTCTGCTGGCGTGAAGCTGAACAACCAACATAAGTCACGTGCCTTTGGCGATCAACTCCCGCAACCCGTCGCAGCGCCCTGACGCCATTGGGCCGTGTTCCACTCAAACCTAAACAATCAGCTACTCCAGACCTAGGTTCAGTTAGTAAACTCAATCAACATCATGTAAATATATATTGACATACTACCCGTGTAGCATTAGTCTTTGTCATAGCGATAGTAAGATTCGAGGCTTCTCTCGGACAGGGGAAACAGGACAAGGAGGCATTTAATGCAACCACTGGTAAGCCGATCGGTGTTGCTGGTATTGACGGCGCTGGCGGTGGCTATGACCGCCAGCGGCCAGCTTTCGACGGGCGCCATCACCGGAATTGTGAGCGATCCTACGGGGGCGGTGGTACCGGGTGCGGCAGTTGAGGCGACAGGTCTGGAGACCGGGGCCTCGTTCACTGCCGAAGCCAGCGCGTCAGGTGAATATACGATTCCGTTATTGCAGCCGGGGAGTTACCGGCTTACGGTGCGGTCGCCGGGATTCCGCACGTATTCGCGGAGCAACGTGACCATCGAGTCCGGGCGCACAATCCGCATTGACATGGCGCTGGAGGTCGGCGAAGTCACCGAGACGGTGGAGGTATCGGCTGCGACGCCTTTGCTGGAGTCCGAGACTTCAACCGTCGGACAATTTATTGAAAACAAGAGCGTTACTGACATGCCGCTGAGCGGACGCCGAGTCGGCGATCTGCTTGGACTAATGGGGCACTCGGTGTACGTGGCGGGTAACACGATCCGGCCTCGGGTCTCGGTGGCGGGCGGCCGGGCCGATCAGCAAACGTGGCAGATTGACGGAGTGAACGCGAACAACGTCGGGCTGGAGATCCCGCAAGCGCTGTTCAACCCCCCGGTGGAGTCCACGCAGGAGTTGCGCATCCAGCAGAATAACTACTCGGCCGAGTACGGCAATTCGAGTGGCGGCGTGGTGGCCATCACCACGAAGTCCGGCACGAACGAGTTTCACGGGAACGCTTATTACAACCTCCGCAACGAGAAGCTCGACGCGAGAAACTTTTTTGCAGCCGAGAGGACGCCGCTGAAGTGGAACATGTTCGGCGGGAGCGCTGGCGGGCCTATTCTCAAGAACCGCACGTTCTTCTTCGTAAATCCGGAGTGGAACCGGCAACGCAACGGTATTGTGAGGCGATTCACAGTACCGACGGCGCTCGAGCGGTCGGGCGACTTTTCGCAGACGACGAACAATGCCGGCGCCCTGACGACGATCCACGACTGGAACACCCAGCGGCCCGACCCGGACAACCCGAGCCGTATCATCCGCGATCCTTTCCCGGGCAACGTGATTCCGCAGAACATGATGGACCCGGTGGGCTCCCAACTGACCAGCTTCTACCCGAATCCGAACAACACGCCGACCAACCTCGCCGGGGCGAACAACTTCCTGGGGAGCCAATCGAACGGCTTGAACCTGTTTACGCTGACGCTCAAGGTGGATCATACTTTCGACGAGAACAACCGCTTCACATTCCGGCACATTCTGCATGATTTCCCCACCGCGAACCAGCCGGTGTTTTCGCAGACCGCGGCGGACCCGTTCGCGAACGTGACCGACCGGAGGGCCTTCAGCTACCTGTTCAACTTCATACACAATTTCACGCCGACGATGATCAATGACCTGCGTGTGAACTGGCAGCCCCGGCGTTTTGAGATCTCGGCCATCGAGCGCGACGGGAACTGGCCGCAGCAACTGGGGCTCCAGGGCGTGAGCGGCATGGCCTTCCCGCGGATCAACGCCGCCGGGTTCCAGGCGATGGGGCTGACCAATCAGTTCCGTGACCAACGGCCCATCCAGGACCTTCACATCGTGGAGAACGTCTCGAAGTTCCACGCTAACCACTCGTGGAAGTTCGGCTTCGAGTTCCGGCGTTCGCGCAATAAGGAAGACCTGCGGCGGCTGGAATCCGGGCAGTTCAACTTTAACCCCCAGCCGACGGGTCTGCCCGGAACTGGGAATACGGGTCACGCGATCGCGAGCATGCTTGTCGGGTTCCCGAACCGGGGGCAGACGTTCCTCGCCGACACGCTGGACCGCCGCGCCGATTACTACGCCGTCTATGCCAACGACGACTGGAAGGCGCGCTCGAACCTGACGCTCAACCTCGGCGTGCGATGGGAAGCGCACACGCCCAAGACGGACGCGCTGGACCGGATGAACGGCTTCGATTTGAACGCTATCAACCCGGTATCGGGTACGCCCGGGGTGATCACTTTCGCCGGGCGTGACGGCGTGGGGCGCACCGTCTATGACGGCGACTACAATAACGTCGGCCCGCGCGTCGGATTGGCGTGGAAGCCCACATCGGACCAGAAGTTGGTGATCCGGGCCGGATATGGAGTGTTTTACGGCGTACCGCTGCCTGGGTCAAACAACATGGCTGCCGGCTTCTCGGACCAGGGTGACTTCACGACTCCAGACAACGGGATCACACCGCCTTTTTTGCTTCGTGATGGCGTACCCAGCGCGGAACGGGAGGAGCTTGGTCCCGGTTTCGGCGCCGTTCCCGTGGGCGAGGGAGCCCGGTTTTCACCGCAGTTTATCGATCAGGACCGTGAGCTTGGCTACTCCCAGATGTGGAACTTGAGTATCCAGCGGGAGATTGGTTGGCGGACGATGCTGGAAGTGTCGTATGCCGGCAACGTCGGTCATAAGCTGCCGGCGTTGGACATCAGCATCAACCAGGTGCGGCCGGAGCTGATGGGCCCTGGAAACGCTCAGGCGAGGCGGCCGTTTCCCCAGTTCAACAATGTCGTCACAGTGAGACGGATGTGGGGAAACTCCAGCTATCACGGCCTTAACATAAAGCTCGAGAAGCGCTTCTCCGACGGGCTGAATTTCCTGGCAAACTACACATGGGCGAAATTCATCGACGATGTGCCGGCGCAGTTCGAGGCGGGGCAGACGCGGGATAGCACGCAGAACCTGTATGACAGGGCCGCGGAGAAGGCCCTGTCCGGCAACGACGTGCGGCACCGCTTCGTATGGAGTTCGGTGTACGAACTGCCCTGGGGTTCGGGGCGCAAATACCTGAACCAGGGGCCGCTGGGGAAGATCGCCGGCGGCTGGAACCTGGGCCTGATCGTCACGCTGCAAGCCGGAAGCCCGATTTCTCTGGTGACCCAGGTGAATGGCACGAACGCCTTCACGCCTGGTCCGCAGCGGGTTGACGTGTTACGCGACCCGGCTCTACCGGAGTCCCAGCGCACGGTGGACCGCTACTTTGACACGGAGGCGGTCGCCGCCCCGGCACAGTTCACTTTCGGGAATGCCGGCCGATCAATCCTGACTGGGCCGGGGCTGACCAACTTCGACATCTCGTTGCTGAAGAACCATCCCATCGGAGAGCGGTTTAACGTCCAGTTCCGCGCCGAGGCCTTCAACGCGTTTAACCACGTGAACTTCAACGAACCGGGCCGCGCGTTCGGCGCCTCGAACTTCGGCGTCGTCAACAGCGCCCGCGCGGGGCGCATTATGCAGCTTGGGCTGAAGCTGTCGTTCTGAGCGAGGATGGCGGCGGTGTCCCGGGCGGCGCTGCCGCGTCTCACATTAGCCCGAGGATAGCGAGCCCGGGCCGGACCGTTTCGGCGGCCATGGCGCGCAGCGGCTTGGGGCTACAATCAGGTTCGCGCTGATAGTTTCGCAACCACCGGCTTGACGAGGCGTTCGTAGTCCGCGAAGGAGAGGCGGATCAGTTCCGTGTGCGAACCCGCGCTGAAGGCGATTTCGTCCGCTTTTGTCAGGCTCTCGGCGACGAAGACATCCATCCCGTAGAGGTTGCCGAATGGCGGCATGGCGCCGGTTTCGCAGTCCGGGAACATGCTCTTGAATTCGCTCTCGTTCGCCAGTTCTACGTTTGCTCCGCCGGCAGCCTCTCGCATGAGATTGAAATCGAGTTGGTATGCGGCGGGGAGGACGGCCATGGCCATTTTCCCGCCGAGCTTGACCATGACTGTCTTGGCGACGTTCTTGCCGGTGATGTGGGCGTTGGCCGCGATCTCCTGAGCGGTGTAAGCCCTGGAGTGGGTGATGGTGACGTACTTCACTTTGTTCTGATCAAGAAATTCTTTCAGTTTCTGTACAGGCATGGGGCCCTCCTCATGAGTTCTCCGCCGGAACCATATTACTCTTTAGTTCTTCTTACGTGACAGTTTCGGAGCGGGCGGCGTTACGGGGAAGCCGAAGCGATTCCCGGTCGATTGGGGCCGGGGAACTGTCTCGCCGGTATCCAGTTGGCGGTCTTAACCTACCAACCAGGCGGTGACGTTTTGCACGGTGCGCTGGACCATCGGGTGGTTGATGGTGGCCGTATTGTGGCCGGGGATGAAGACGGCCACCTTGCCCTTTCCATAGGCGTGGGCCCAGCCTTGGGGGGCGCGGCCGTGCTGCGGCGAGTGGCTCTCCATGAATACGGAGGTTTGGCTCTCATCCATCTCCACCTCGTACTCTTCGTCGGCGACAGTGAAAGGCGTCACTCCCTTCGTAAGCTCGGGCATCTTGCCGGTAGGCGAGACCTTGATTTCCACGATGGCTGGGTGGCGGATGAAGTAGGAGCGGGCGACACGGGAGACTCCGTTGCCCTTGGTGTAGTTGCCGAAGCCGTCGTGATAAAGGAACAGCTTGCCTCCAGTCTCGACGTAGCTGACGAACTTGTCCTCCTGAGCGGGGGTGAGCCAGCTTGCGCGTTCTCCGGCGCCGGGCTTCAGGTCGCGGTCACGGAAATACTGAATGTACTCGCGGCCCTCGCGGCTCATGATGATCAAGTCGAAGCTCGCGAAGTCATCCCACGGCACGTTGTAGTCCATGATGGTCATGGCCTTCCAGCCGGCCTTTCTCAAACCACCGACGAGAGCGCGGTCAAGGGGCGCCACGCAATGGTAGGCGTCGCCGAGAATGGCGAGGACCCGCTTCTCTGATCTCGCGGACTGCGCCCGCTCGGCGGCGCTGCCGAACATGGTTGCGGCAGTTGTCTTCAGAACCTGGCGGCGTGTGCTGTTCATTCGGTTGCCTCCCGTAGCAGTCGCCAACAAGATATCACGTTGGAAGGGCCCGTCGGGAGGTACGTTTGACGGTGTGTTAAAGAACTCGAGATCGTTGCGGGAGCGTCGGCCGCGAAGCGGCGCGCTATTCTGAAGGCTGGCTTACGGTATGAACGTAGATGAGTTGCGCCGCACGTGGGACGGGTTTGCAGAGACGGATCCATGGCGGGCGATTCTGGGGCGGCCCGGGGAAGGGAAGCCGATTACCGCCGAGGAGTTCTTCGCGACCGGCGTATGCGAGATCCAGGAAGTGATGCGCTATGCGCAGGCGCTGGATCTTCCCGCCAGGCGGCGAACCGCTCTCGACTTCGGCTGTGGCGCCGGCCGGGTGACGCAGGCGCTGGCGGATCACTTCGAGATCGTGACGGGGATTGACGTCTCGCCGGCGATGCTCGCGCTGGCCGTCCGGCACAACCGCCACGGCGAGCGCTGCCGCTACGTGCTGAACGAGAATCGCACCCTCGATCAATTGGAACCCGGCTCGATCGATCTCGTCTATTCGAACATTACGCTGCAGCACCTGCGCCCGCGGTTAATTCGGGCCTACCTCCGGGGGTTGCTCCGGGTGCTGGCTCCGAAGGGACTACTGCTATTTCACCTCCCCAGCCACCGGCGCCGCCCGTGGCTCGCGCGCGTGCTTCCAGGCAACCTCTATCAGGAGGCCGGACGGTTGCTGTTGCCGCTGCTCAGGCCGGGCAGACCGCTGATCGAGATGCACGCTATCCGCCGGCCGGAAGTGATCCGCCTATTGGAAGTTCAGGGCGGGCGAGTGCTGGCGCACCAGCAGCGGGATTCCGCCGGTTCGGCTTGGGTGAGCTACCGCTACGCGGTGACAGTCGAGTAACCGCCCGTTACCCTAGAAAGCCTTCGGCGAACTTCACGAAGCGCCAGGCGTCGTGGAAGTTGCTGGCGAGGCCAAGGCTGATGCGGACCGCCCCAGTGGTTTTGCCATCGATGCAGAGGCGGAAGTCTTCCGGCGTGAAGCGGGATTCCGCGCCCGGCCGCGTGAAGCAACCGACAATCTCGGTTTTGGACAGCCCGAGCGCCACTTCGCCCCCGCCCGGATTGCAGAAACAGCCGGTCCGCAGCGAAATGGAGGTATTAGAAGCCGCTTCCTCCACGCGCAGTTGATCGATGACGGTTCCAGTGTCGTCGTAGAGATTCATGGTGATGGTGGCGCCGCGATTTTCCGTCGTGAGCGGTCCATAGATCCGGACCAGAGGCCGGCCGTTGGAGTGGTGCAGTTCGTGCAGCCGCTCCAGCAACCAGGCGGTCAGGCACTGGCAACGGGTGTGGATTGTGTCGATACCGGCGGCGGAAAGGTGGAGCAGTCCGATTTCGACACCGGGCAGGTTCAAATAGTTGAGGGTACCGTCCTCAAAGGCCTCCGAGCCTTCCGCCAAGTAATAGCGGTCGCCCTGCACCGAGGCGACGGTAATGGTACCGCCGGAGAACCAGGGACGGCGGAGTTTGGCCAGGGCGTCGCGGCGCGCGAGCAGGCAGCCGACGCCGGTGGGGTAGCCAAACATCTTGTAGAAGGAGAGGTCGACGAAATCGGGACGCCAGCGGCCGAGGTCCAGCCGGTTGGTGGGAGTGAAGGCTGCCGCGTCCAGTAGAACGTCCCAGCCGCGGTCTTGCGCCTTCGGGATCCAGTGAAGCGGATGCTGCACGCCGGAGAAGTTGGACTGAGCGGGGAAGGCGAAAAGGTTGTTTTCGCCGGTTCTCGCAAGGTCAAGATACTCGTCGAGCCCGCTTGGCGCGACTCGCATTTCCGGGAGGGATAAGGGCACGTAGGTGATCGTCGCGCCGCGGTTGCGGGCGTACTCGCGAATGCCATTTACCGAGTTGTGATTGTCGAAAGTGAGCAGAAAGTTGCCTCCAGGGCCAAACGGATAGGCCTCGCCGACGAGTTTAAGGGCGGTGGAGGCGTTGGCGGTGAAGATGGCGAGGTACTCATCCGCGGGGGCGTTGAAAAAGTCCAGAACGCTTCGGCGTGCGTGTTCCACCAGGTGGCCGATGACGCTGGAGGCCGGATTATGGGAGTGCGGGTTTCCGAAGACGTGCGCTTCGAGAAGCGCGGCGTGTTTACGGACCTGGCTGCTAGCGTAAAGTCCGCCGCCGGTGTAATCGAGGTAGACGTGGCCCAGGCGGTCCAGGCGCGAGTATTCGCTGGCGCGCAAGAGGTCGAGCCGGGAGGTTCCCATGTAGGCGGGTTGCGCCTCGATGAATGATTCTTCAGCCGCAAACAGCGAATCGACCATAGAAATCAGGATGCCAGGAAATTCCGGGCGAAGGAAACCGCCCCCGGCCGCATCATTTCCGCGCCGGTGACCGCCGCCGGATCTCAGGACCTCTCACATTAGAGCGCCCTATTGGCTCGGTTGGTCGGCGCCGTCATACTTCAGCCAGCGATCGATCCAGCGGATGAAGCTCTGATACCACAGTACGCTGTTCGCGGGTTTCTGAATCCAATGGCCTTCGTCCGGGAATATCAACAGCTCGGCCGGGACGTCCTGCATCTTGAGCGCGGTGAAAAGCTGAAGACCTTGCCCGTACGGCACGCGGAAGTCCTGTTCTCCGTGGATGACGAGCGTTGGGGTGAAGAAGTCCGAGATATAGTAGCTGGGCGACCAGCGTTCGTAGACCTTCGGGTTCTCCCAAGGCATGCCCTGCAGGTCCCAGATCGGAAACCAGAGTTCTTCGGTTTCGAGTGCCCAACTTCGCATATCGAACAAGCCGGCGTGCGAAACGAAGGCCTGGAAGCGCTGCGTGTGACCGAGCATCCAGTTGACCATATAGCCGCCGTAGGAGCCGCCGGCCGCCGCCATCTTTGTTGGGTCGATGTAGGGAAGCGTGGTGACGTGATCGACCACCGCCATCAGGTCTTCGAATACCTTCCCGCCCCAGTCGGAGTTGATTTCGTCGGTGAACTTCTGCCCGTAGCCCGTGGAACCGCGCGGGTTCGGCATCACGACCACGTAGCCGGCGCCGGCAAAGACCTGGGCGTTCCAGCGGTAGCTCCAGCTTTGGCTCCACGCGCCTTGCGGTCCGCCATGGATTAGAAACAGAACGGGGTAGCGCTTGCCCGCATTGAAGTCCGGCGGCTTGAGCAGGAAGCTGTGCACGGGCGTTTGCCCGGCGCCCTCCACGCGAAATTCCTCGAATGGTGTGAACTGGTATCGCTCGAGCAGTGAGTAGTTGAAATTCGTCAGTGCACGGGGAGTTCCACCACCGGCCGAGGCCGCGTAAATCTCCACCGGGGCGGAACCGCTGCTTTCGGTGTAGATCATGGTGC
Organism: uncultured Solibacteraceae bacterium; assembly: GCA_964468205.1. Taxonomy (GTDB): domain Bacteria; phylum Acidobacteriota; class Terriglobia; order Bryobacterales; family Bryobacteraceae; genus CAWELS01. The sequence goes on from CAYXVG010000024.1 coordinate 27,806, forward strand.
TGCCGTCCGGGGTTAATTGCATGCCGCCGGCGGAGCTTGATCCCGTTACCACGACGCGGACGGCGCCGCCGGTGACATCCATCATCTGGATAGCGCTGCGTCCGCGGTCGCCGGTGGTGAAAAACAGGCGTCGGGAGTCCGGGAACCAGGTGAACTCCGTGACCGGCCGGTCCAGCCCGTCGGTGAGGAATACGGTGGACTCGGGATCCCACCGCCAGATGGGGCGGTCTTCTTCCTCGCCATCCGCCCCGGCAGGGGTGGCCGAGGCCGTAGCCGGTTCGTCGTCATACTCGATCGGGACGCGACGCATCACCGCGAGGCGCCACTTGTCGCTTTCGTAGCCGCCGCGCATCTGATTGAGAAAGGCCAGGTAGTTTCCGTCGGGCGAGTACTGGGGGGCATTGTCAGCTCCTGGCATCTCGGTGAGGCGTACCGGTTCTCCTCCTTCGAAGGGGACCACGTAAAGCTCGGTATTCGTATTCGCGGCCGGATTTGGATCGGGCTTCATGACGAAGCACAGTTCCTTGCCGTCCGGGGAAATGGCGTAATCTTCGAATCCGGATATAGAGAAGGGTGGGGCGTCAAGTTCTCCTGGTGTGAGGTCCCGCACTTCTCCGCCTGTGGCGGGAATTGTCAACAGATGCGTCACGCGGCCGTCGCGCCAGTGGTCCCAATGACGGTAGAGCAGAGAATCATAACGGCGGGCTTTTGCCTGACGATTCTTGTCCGCCTCCAACCGGCGCTCGCTGCAGGCAATATCCTCGCAGCCGGGATAGACCTGGCTCGTGAAAACGAGGTTATCACCGTCAGGCGACCAGACGACTCCATCCGCTTCGGTAGCCAGATCCGTCACCTGCCGGGGGCTCGATCCGTCGGCGTCCATTACCCAAATCTGATTGTTCCCGCTGCGGTTGGAGATAAAAGCGATCTGCCGGGAATCCGGCGACCAGCGCGGGCGGAAGTTCGCATCGCCGGCCCAACTGATGCGGCTTGGGCTGCCGCCGCTCACCGGCGCGGTATAGATCTGCCGTGGCTTGCTGTTCTCCTTCAGGTCCACCGTCTGGACCACAAAGGCGACGGCGCCGCCATCCGGGGAAATCTGGACATCGCTGATCCGCTGGACCTCCAGGAGAGCGTGAACGTGAAACGGCATGCCCTGCGCGAGGGCGCCCCCAGGCATGGCAATGAGGAAAAGAAAAAGTCCAACAACCCGCATTCTACTTTCGATTCTACCTTGCGGCCGCCCGCAGGAAACAAAAAGACCCGCGGCGCAGTGGCCGCGGGCCATGTGTTGGGAGATGGAAGCGGTCTACTTATCGCTAAGGGCCGCGACGCCCGGGAGTTCGATGCCGGAGAGGAACTCGAGCGAAGCGCCGCCGCCGGTGGAGATGTGGCTGATCCTGTCCGTAACTCCGGCCACGTCGATCGCTTTCACGGAGTCTCCGCCGCCGACCACGGAAATGGCCTCCGACGCCGCGACGGCTTCGGCCAGCGCCACCGTGCCGGTGTCGAAGGGCTTGATTTCGAAGACGCCCATCGGTCCATTCCAAATGACGGTCTTGGCGGTGGCGACGACGGATTTGTAAGCTTCGATCGTCTTGGGGCCGATGTCGACGGCGAGTTGATCGTCCGGAATCGTCTCGACCGTGGTTCCCTCCGCGCCGTCCTTCAGTTCGGCGGTTACGACATGATCCACGGGCAGCATGAGCTTGTCGCCGGCATCGGCCATGAGTTGCTTGGCAAGTTCCACCTTGTCATCCTCAACGAGCGACTTGCCAACGGGCTCGCCCTTCGCCTTAAGGAAGGTGTAGGCCATGGCGCCGCCGATGAGCAGCTTGTCGGCGAGGCCCATCAGGTTCTTGATCGCATCGATCTTGTCACTGACTTTCGCTCCGCCGAGGATGGCGATGCAGGGACGTTCTGGATTTGTGACCGCCTTGCCCAGGTACTCGAGCTCCTTATCCATCAGGAAGCCCGCCGCGGCCTGTGGCAGCGCCTCGGCGACGCCGACCACGGAGGCGTGAGCGCGATGGGACGAGCCAAACGCGTCGAGAACGAAGACGTCGGCGAGGGAGGCCATCTTCCTCGCGAATTCCGGATCGTTGGCTGTCTCTTCGCCGTGAAAGCGGACGTTTTCGAGCAGCAGCACTTCGCCAGGGGATGGCTTTATCGCGGCTACTTCATCGCCCACGCAGTCCGGGGCCATTTTTACCGGTTTGCCCAATAGTTCGCTGAGCCGCTCTGCGGCCGGCGCGAGACTCATCGAAGGGTCGGGCCCGCCCTTCGGCCGTCCGAGGTGGCTCGCGAGAATCAAGCCGGCGCCCTGTTCGAGGGCATATTCGATAGTAGGCAGAGAGGCGCGGATTCGCTTGTCGGAGGTGATCTTGCCGTCCTTGAGGGGCACATTGAAGTCCACGCGCATGAATACGATCTTGCCCTTTAAATCGAGGTCTTTGATGGATAGCTTTGCCATGATTTCCTCTCCTGGGGAGACTGCGGCAGGAAGTTTTGGGGAACCCCGGCCGCCGTGTGCTCGGGAACTACGATATTATCACGACCCAGGAATCTCTTATCGATTGGAGGATGACCATGAGTTACAGGCTTGTGACCCTGACAGCGGCTCTGCTGGCCGCCGCGGCCGGCGGGTTCTGGTACGGATCGGCGCAGGCTCCGGCAGGCGCCGGCACGATCAACGCCGGCGACTACGGCTCGCTGGGCGAAGCGTTCGACGCTCTCCCCGCCGCGGGCGGCGTGATCCGGATTCCGCCGGGAGAATACAACATCACGCGGCCGCTGCGAGTCCGTTCCGGTGACACCCGGATTGAGGGTGCCGGCACGGCGACCCACATCGTCAACCGGAACGCGTCCGGCCTTCCAGCGCTCATTCTCAGCCCGCCGGGCTACCGCAACGCAAGGGACGGGGCCGAGCGGCAGAAACTGCGGCTCTGGCGTGTACAACTCGCGAATTTCCGCGTCAGCGGCAACCCGAATAGCGGCGACGGCATTCTCGCGGAGGGCATCAACGAGATCCTCGTGGATAACATATCGGTCGACCACCACGGCGGCCACGGATTGAACATGATCGACTGCTACGAAGACCCGCGCGTCTCGGATTCCATCTTCACCTATAACGCCAAGGCCGGGCTGAACATCAATGCGGGGCACGACATCGTCGTCAGCGCCAATCAGTTCGAGGAGAACGAGGACGCCGTGCGCTGCACCGACAGTTTCAACCTTTGCATGAACGGCAACAACGTCGACGATCACCTACGCCACGGTGTGGTGATCGAAAACACCTACGGATCGGTCCTCTCCGGCAACATGATCGAGGAGTGCACGGGGACGGGCATCATTCTCGACCGCGAGGCATACGGGATCACGCTGAGCGCGAACGTGCTCGCGCACAACAACGGCGGCGGGATCGACCTGCGCCACGCGCAGGGTTCCACGGTGAGCGCCAACACCTTCACGATCAATCCATCGTGGTCGCTGCGCATTGGCCCGCAGAGCGGGCGGATTACGGTAACCGGTAATAATTTCTCGAACAGCTACTTGGGCGGCGGCCAAACACGGCGCGTGGAAGACTTCGAGGCCGAGTGGCCGCGGAAGGGCCACGCGGCGGGAGTGCTGGTGGACGGCGCAATGGACATCGCCTTTTCGGGGAACGTGTTTGCTGGGCTCGCTGAAGAGGCGATCCGGGTGACGGGTGGGGCAAAGCGGCTGGTGGTGGCCGGCAACCTGGCCGTGGATCTCGGGCGGAAGCCGGGGGCGCCGGATACAGCCTTTCCCGAGGGGGACGTCATCGCCGGCGTGAATCTGGACCCGGTGAGTGAGTGAACCCCGGGTAGCAGCCGGCCGCGTAATTCAATTGCCGGTGAGAGCCGATGGCCGCGGATTTTTCCCAGTGAGCCGGTAGGCTTCGAACAGGGCGCCTTCGGCGGGTCCGAAAAGGGCCGGGGCGCAGCGGATTCCGGGACGCTCGCCCAGAGCCGCGAAGAAGCGCTCACGGACACAGGGGTTCTGAAAGACTCCTCCCACGTACGAGGCGGTTGCGGCCTCCTCCGGAGCGAATAGTTGGTGGTGGACAGCAACCGCCAGGTTCGCGAGTTGCTCTCCCGCTGAGTGGAGGACGTCCAGGGCCGCCGCGTCGCCTTCAGTGGCCGCGGTCGCCACCACGCCAGCCAGACTCGCAATACGATGGCGCGGGAACTCGGCGGTGTAGAAGCGGTGCATCAAATCGTTGGCGTTGCGCACTCCGCAGGCCGCAACAAGAGAGGAGCGCAGCGCCGTCGGAGGTCCCCAACCCTCCTCGTCGCGCAGCGCGGCCCGCAGAGCTTGGCGTACGATATCGAACGCGCCCCCCTCATCGCCGAAGAGGTAGCCCCAGCCGCCGGCTCTGGCGGTGACGCCCGAGGGGTTGCGGCCGAAGGCCATGGATCCGGTGCCGGCAATCACGATCACTCCCGGTTCTCCGGCCGTGGCGCCCGAGAGGGCGATAAACGCGTCGTGCGTCACCAGCAGGCGCCGCGAACGGACCAGCTCATGAACAAGAGCTTCCTTATCCGCCGGGCCGCCGCTGAACCCGAGGCACGCAGCTTGGAACACGATGTCCGCTGGAAGCCCGGCCTCCGCGATCGCTGCATGGACGCAGCCGGTGAGCGCGTTCGAGAACTTCTCGCGGCCTTCCGCGGCGCCCACATGGTTGCATGGTCCGGCCGTACCGCGGCCCAGCGGCTGGCCGGCTCCATCACCGATCAGCGCTGTCGTGCTGGATTGCCCGCCGTCAACGCCTAGGAAGTACTCCGGCATGGATCTTCTCAGTCAAACCTGTACAGCCGTGCTCCGGCCGCTTCGCCGAGGAGGGTGATGCCCCACGCCTGCGGGCGCTCCCGGTAGTCGTGCTGGCCGAACTCGTGGTCCCGCGCGATGATGTAGCGGACTCCGGCCCTTTTCAACTCCCGGGCCACCAGACGGCGATAGCCACGAGGCGCGGGCGTTCGCGATTCGATCAGCTCGGCCGTCATTTCGCGCCATCCCCCCGTGCCAGACCAAGCCTCCAGTCGCAGCCTGGTGTTCCACTGGTCGGCAGAGCATTCGAGCAGGATCGAGTCCACTGCCTGTTCCCCGCCGAAGTCGAGCTCAACCCACATGCCGTCGTAGATGGCCTGCCAGCTCTTCCAGCGGGTGGCGGGCGAGTTATCAAAGGCTCGCTGCACATCCCAGGGATTCGGTTCCGCACGCAACCGCCAGGTTGGCAAGCGCCCGAGTTCTTCGCCGCCGCGATACACGCGAAACTCGGAGATGCTCCATTGCTCCGGTGACCCGGCGGCGGTCTGCACCACTCTCAGCTTGCGTACGGCCCGCTCGTCAAACACGAATCGCAGATGCCGGGTCGGCTGCGATTCGGGAATCATCGGCGACCAAAGCATGTCTCCCAGTATCTCGTTGAACGCTCCTTGATATACGACCAGCGTCTCGCGGGAAGTGTACGCCTCCGGGATCTGGCTGAACATCAGGATGCGGCCATTCCCGGGTACGTGCTCCTCGACCATCCTCGCAACCTGGTAGTCCGGAAACTTGCGGCGGAGGTAGCTCTCTTCAGGCTCGATGCGCAGCGCGGCTTTCCACCGGACCCCGTCAATGCGCCAGGCGTAGGGAGAGGAGTATTTGGGAATCACCGCCGGCCACGCGAGAACCGCATGGAGGATGACCAGCGCGGGGGCGAGCCTCGGGACTCGCGTGAAGGCCATCGCCATGGCCAGCGCCGCGAAGGGCAACGGCGGAATGAGAAAACGGGTACCGATGTTCGACTTGTAGACAACTCCGAAAACCACCGCCGCCAGTAGCAGCAGACGACCCTCCTTCCAGCGCAGGGCGATTAGCGCAACCGGGGCCAGCAGGAAGAGCGGTCCCAGTAGCCCGCACAGAGTGGCGCCACGAACCGTTACTTCCAGGGGAATCGCGGCCATGTCCGGCAGGCCATAGGTGGAAAGCTGTGTCTTATAGGCCTCCTCAAACGAGATGTGGGTGTAGGGGTTCGGAAACAGACTATTGAAGAACGGCGAAAACGGATTGTCGTACCAAAGAAGGTTGCGCACCATCCACGGCGCCGCCAGTGCAAACGCACAGAGGCCTACTATGAGCACTTCGCGCACCGGGAGGCGGCGCTTCGAAAGATGCTTCCATGCGACCCAGACGAGGGCGAAGGGAATGGCGAGTCCGGCCGTGTATTTCGCCGCATAGGCGAAGCCGGCCAGGGCGCCGATGGGGACCAGTAACCGTGATGACGGTTCGTCCCACCAGACCCGCAGCAGGTAGAACAGCGTGAAGAGAATACCGGCTGTGGCGACGTCGTTGTAGGCCGTGCTTCCGTCCATGCCGATCACGGGACTTAGGAAGAAGAAGAGTGCGCCCGCCACCCCGGCTTGAGGGAACCCGTAGCGGCGGCCGAAATTCAAGATGGACACGGCCGTGGCCAGCGTGAAAGTGAGGTGAACCAGCGCCGCCGCCGAATGCCGTCCGAAGACATAGGCGAATAGGAAGAGCATCTCGACGCCCTGAGAGAGATTGGCGTACATATGCGTCGTGATGCGGTAGAGGCCGTGGGCGCGGGCATAGCGGCCGATCAGTCCGAGGTGATAGGTGCTGCCGTCGGGACTCATCTCCGGCGCCATGGCGTAGAAGAAGTAGAGCAGCCCGAACACCCCGAACGGCACGGCGAAGAGCCAGCGGTGGAAGCGGGGCAGGGCAGGGAAGCGTTCCCGAGGCAGCGAGAACGTGCGTTGCCGAATCGCCGCCATGAGAATCAGGAGCGCGGCCGCAAGGAACGCCCACCAGTAGATGAGCCGGACCATTCCGAGGGCGAATACGACGAGGTTGAGCAAGGCCGCGCCGCAGACGAAACCGAGCGGCAGGGCCTCCTCCCGCCGCAGTTCCACGCGGCTCCAGCGTAGCAGGATCAGGCCGAGAGCGAGCGCCACCGCTACCGTGAATCCCCAGCCGAACAGAATAGCGAGAGGCTGCGGCATCACTCGATGAACCCCGCCCGCGAGAAAATGATCCCTAGCTTCGTGCCATCGGACGGAGAGACCCAGGGCGGGTCCACTGTCAGCTTCACCAGCGTGTCGCCTCCGGCTTCGAGCCAAGTGGGGTCCACCGGCGCTTCGAAGCGGTACTGGCCGTGCGTATCATGGCGCCGCTCGCCGAGCAGCCGGCCATTCACCGAAAAGCGAAGCGTCACCGGGCCTGTCTGTTCGAGCGTCACGCCGGCGATCGAATAGTCCATGATGAATTTCAGACCCTCAGTGCGTTCCAGCACGAAATGGAGTGTCGGCTCGGCTCCTGTCCAGCGCCACTGTCCCGATTCGAGCCCGCGCACGTCGCGAATGAAATACGACTCGGCGTACGGGTCGCTTGCCTCGACGAAGGTTTTCAAGCCGCCCATTTCATCGGGTGAGATCGCCCCCCTCTGCTCCGGCGGCGGATAGCTTTCGGGGTAGCGGTTGCAGCCGCTGAAAGCCAGCAACACGAATATGCAAACCCTCCACAGGCCAAGCATGGCGCTGGGAGCCGGCTCAGCTCTTCTTATCCTTGGCATAACACAGAGGGTCCATTGGGCACTCGGTGCACATCGGCTTACGGGCCCGGCAGAGCCCTCGTCCGTGATGGATCATCTGGTGGGAGAAGAGAATCCAGCGCTCCTTGGGGATCACCTTCACGAGGTCACGCTCGATCTTTACGGGATCCGTGTGTTTCGTCAGATCCAGACGATTCGCGATGCGGGCGACATGGGTGTCCACAACGACGCCGGAAGGAATGCCGAAGGCCGTGCCGAGCACGACGTTCGCCGTTTTCCGGGCCACACCGGGTACCTGGAGAAGCTCTTCCATGGTTTGCGGCAGCTTGCCGCCGTGGTCGGCGATAATCCTTTGCGCCGCGCCGCGGATGGACTTCGCCTTGTTGTTGAAGAAGCCCGTGGAGCGTATGTCCGCAGCGAGTTCCTCTTGCGAAACGGCCGCGAAGTCCTGGATCGACGGATACTTTGCGAATAGAACAGGGGTCACCTTGTTGACGCGCTCGTCCGTGCATTGCGCCGACAGGATGGTCGCCACCAGCAACTGCCAGGCGTCGCGATGCTGAAGCGCGCAGGTGACGTTAGGAAACATCTCGTCGAGATGTTGGAGGATGTTTGCAACCCGTTCTTTCCGTTCCTTGGCGGTTTTCGGTCTCTTGACGGCAGCGGTTTTCGGCATCGTCGAGCTTCAGGACGCGGGGGATATTTCTCCCAGTATAGGTGTCATTGTCCCACGGCCGGCTCTGGGGTTTCCAGCACCTGTCCGTCGGCAAGCATGCGCTCCCGCAACTGATCGTAAGGCACCTGCTGAACCGGGATGCCGGACTCAATGGCCAGCACGGCCGCGGTAGCCGCTGACTGCCCAAGTATCATGAAGACCGGCTCCATCCGCACCGAGCCAAAGGCGATGTGCGACGACGAAACGCAGACTGGCACGAGCAGGTTGTCTGATTCCCCCGCTTTCGGCAGAAGCGAGCCGTAGGAGATCTTGTAAGGGCCCGGCAGTTTCACCCCGACGTCGCCTTCGTTTTGCACGTGCCCCTCGGATGTGACATAGCGCTGCACGTTGTGCGAGTCGGCCGTATAGGATCCCATACCCACCGAGCGCGGTGTATCGCGCGTGCTCAGGCAGTCCTGCTCGGTCATGACATACTCGCCGATCATGCGGCGCGACTCCCGCACATAAATTTGGTGCGGCCAGTTGCCGTTATCGGTGAACTCGTCTTTGGCCAGGCCCCATTCGCTCATTTCCTTGCGGACGTCCGGCGGAACCTTCTCGTCGTTGGCGATGAAATACATCAGCCCCTTCTGGTACTGTTCGTGCTCTTTGAGAATCTCGGCGCGGCGCTCATAGCTCGCCTCGGGATAGTCGTAGTTCATGCCGATGTTGTCGGTGGAAAAGGGGCCGTGGTTGTTGGTGTCGGTCTTGGCGTTCGGGATCGGGTCAAACTTTCGGAAGGTCTGATTCCAGCCCGTAGCGTAGACTCGCGCGAGCAATTCGTACTGCTGGCGGTCGTATCCTTCAGGCTTAGCGAAGGGAGCCCGGTTTTCGGGAACCTTTGTCAGGCACATGCGGTAGCAATAGGCCTGGATGCGATCGTCTCCCTGCCCGTTCTCACCCGGATCGCCGCCGTGAACGCGCGGGATTAGACCGCTCGAAGGATCGCCGGGAACCACGTACGGGCTAACGGGCTTGTCGAAGAAGTGGGCGTGATGGCGGACGTCCTTCTGGACACCATTGAACTGCTCACCGTAGACCGAGTTCGCTTCACGGCCGACGTGATAACTGACGCGGGCGGCCGCCATCAGGTCGCCTTCGTAGCTGGCGTCGAGGAAGACCCGGCCGGTGTAGCGCTTGCCGCTGAGCATGCTGATTGACGAGATGCGGCCGGAGGCGACCGCGACGCCATTCTCCCGGTCGAGCCATTCGTCGCGAATGACCGGAATCGAGTATTCCGCGATCAGATCCTCAAATACCTGTTCTGCCACGTGGGGCTCGAAGATCCACATTGTGCGCTGGGCGCCATCGATCGCCGGAGTCCCCTGGCCCTGGTTGCCGTACTCTTCCCGTTGCTGCCACTTCCAGGCTTCGGGAGTCTGGTAGTGACGCCAGACGCGGTGATAGAACTCCCGGGCCAGCCCGCCGATGACCTCCTTCCGCCCCGTGTCGGTAAAACCAAGCCCGCCGCTCGACAATCCTCCAAGATGCCGGTCCGGGCAGACGATGACAACCGACTTGCCCATTCTCTTGACTTGCACGGCGGCGGTTACGGCGGCAGAGGTGCCGCCGTAGATGACAACGTCGTAGTCGGGGGTCTCCGGCGCAGGCCCGCCTGAGCAGCCGGCCAGTAGCGAGGCAAATAACACGACGAATAAAGTAATGGCGCGATTCATGACGGTGTGATGGACTAATATAACAGGATTGCACCGGACCACGACCCCCTACCTGTTTCTTGCCGCCGCTGTGCTGGTCGCCTTCGGTGCGTCTCTCACCGCCAGCTTTCATTTAGACGACTACGCATTGTTCAGCGACCCGATCGTCACGTCGCCCTCCGGTTGGTACGAGGTCTGGCGGCTCGAGCAAACACGTCCGCTGACGTACTTCACTTACTGGCTGAATCATTTGGCCGGCGGGCGCTCACCGGTCGGCTATCACGCTTTTAACCTGCTGATTCACCTCATCTCGACGCTCCTGCTGTATAACGTGCTGAACAAGCTCGTTCCTGGTCTGCCGGCCGCCGCGGGGGCCGTTGTGTTCGCGGTTCATCCGATCCAGACCGAGGCGGTGGTTTACGTTTACGCCCGGGCAACTTTGCTGATGACGCTTTTCTGCCTGCTCGCTTCGAGGGAATGGCTGAAAGGGCGGCATTGGAGGGCCGTACCGCTATTTGCCCTGGCGATGCTAGCGAAAGAAGAGTGCGCCGCCTTTCCGCTCCTGCTGCTGTTGCTTCACTTCTCCATCTCCCGGAATCTAAGAGAGTTGCGCCCGATTGGGGCCATGCTTGTGATCGCCACTGCCATCGGTCTGCGGGTGGTGTACGTACTGGCGCGGACCCCGGATTCCGGCGCGGGGCCGGGCTCGGCGATCTCCGCCGGAGAATATTTCCTCACCCAGAGCGGTGTTATCGTGCGCTACTTCCGCTTGTTGTTGATTCCGTGGGGCTTCACGGTGGATCACGATGTACCCATCGCTGGCACTGGCATGGGGTTACTTCTCTGGTTGCTGCTGGGTGGCCTGGCGGTTGTCGCGCTGTTTCGTTTCACCCGTGCGCGCTGGGGGTTCTGGTTCCTGGCGGGATTGGTGCTGTTGTTGCCGAGTTCCTCCTTTCTACCGGCCGATGACCTGATGGCGGAACGGCGTATGTACCTCCCGCTGGCCGCGTTTGGCGTGGCGGCAGCTCTGCTCGTAAGAAGCGCGGCGGGGAGTCGCATGGCGTACCGTTCGCATCTTGCCGCGGGTGGTTTGGCAATGGTTGGTGTCACTCTTGTCCTGCTTACGATGAACCGGGTGCAGGTTTGGCAGACGGAGCAGAGCCTTTGGGCGGAGGCCGTGGAACGCTCGCCCGGCAAGTTGCGGCCGAAGTTGCAACTGGCGCGAGCGAGCAAACCGGCAGCCGCCATCGAAATTTTGGAAGCCGCCGGGAGTATCGTCCCGAATGATCCCCGCGTGGCATCTCAGTTAGGGAGAAGATACTTGGAAACCGGCCGGCCGGCCGAGGCTCTGGCAGAATTCGGTCGCGCTCTTGCCCTGGAACCCAACAGCGCCCTGGCGCACAACAACCGCGGGGTCGCATTGATGCAACTCGGACAGGAAGCCGTTGCAAAGCAGGATTTCGAGCGGGCGCTGAAACTGGATCCGTGCCTATTCCAGGCGAGGATAAATCTGATGCGAATGGGAGTTGCCAGTAAACCTCCGGCGCATTGCCGGTATACCCCGGAGCAGCAATCGGCGCTCGAGGCGGCGCGCTGACCGTTCGAGCGATGCGGAATTACGAGTTGCACTGCGAGTAGCAGTTCCCTCTCGAACTCGATCAGACGTTTCGGTTCTTCGAAGATCCGGCCAACCTGTCTCGCATCACGCCACCGTGGCTCGACTTCGTCATCTTGACAAAGCACGTCGAAATGACGGCAGGGGCGAAGATTGAATACCGATCCGTTGGATGGGCTTTCCCCTGAAATGGACAACGTTGATCGCCGAACATGATCCTCCACGCCGGTTTGTGGACCTGCAACTCAGGGGGCCGTATTCTCTTTGGACTCACACGCACACGTTTGCCGCGAACGAAGGCGGGACGCTCGTCACCGATTTGGTACGTTACGCTCTACTCTTCGGTCCCCTCGGAGGCGCCGCCCACTCTCTGGTGGTGAAACGGCAACTGCGAGAGATACTTTCGTTCCGCCAGCAAATGCTGGCGTAGCTTCTCGGAGGGCCGAGAGCGGACAGGTGATGCCGGGTGATCCGGGCCCGCAAAAGGTTGCGTTTATCCCTCTTGAGCGGGTGAGGTGACCTCGAGGTTCGCTTTTAGGAACTGCCAGTCTGGTATCTCATAGGCCCGCAAACTGGTCTCGATCACTGTCTTAAACTCGATGGACTCATACGCACCGATCGTGTCGGCCTCGAAATCAAACTGCGCGATCGGCGGATCATCCGGATCGGACTCGGTGGTGCGTAGATACACCGTGCCCGCCAAATCGCCGATTTCGGCGGCGGAGTGATTGACCACCAGGAACTGAACCTGGGTGCGTTTTTGCGGGTCCTCCGTGATACGGAATCCAGTCACCTCGATGTGACGCGCGATGCGGGCGGCGGTAGCGTTGGGCGCGGCCTCGCCAACCTCTTCAAACGGGCTTTGCTGGACCGCGGATCGCGAACCGCTCGAGGGGAGGATGTACTGGTAGAGAACGTAGCCAACGCCAACTGCGATGGCAGCTACCAGGAGCATTACCAGCCAGCCCGGAGGCCCACTCTTGTGTCCTCCGATCTCGTAGTAGTGCTGTTCCGATTGGGAGGGCTGCGGTTCGGCCTCAGGGGGCGGGTATGCCGAAGGTGGAGGGGGAGGAACTGCCTGTGGAGGGGGAGGCGATGGCGGAGAAGGCGGCCGCTCTCGTGGCGCTTCAGGCGGCGGTGGGGTCGCCGGTGTCCGCGGGGACGCCGATTCGTCAGCCTTCCCTGTGCCATGGCAGTATGGACATTCGTTTTCGTGCGGCGGCACTTCCTTGCCGCATTTTGGACAGATCCAGGTAAACATACGGTTCGTATCTACTTTAGCGTAGGATTCTCAATTGGCGAGGCCGTCAACCCGCGCCGTGATTCCGGATTGCAGGACGTTTCGCTCCGCGATTATCCCCGACGGGAGGTTGTGTATCCTCTCCCATCTATAGAGATTCTCCAAACCGCGGGAAAGTTCCGTCGAATAGACTATTCTCCAGCCAACCGCTCGGTGCGGCGGGCGATTCCTGCTGGAGCGGGACGGTACCGGCCCGCCAAGGCTCGTGGTTACCATGGAGTATGGAACTTCTCCGGCGAGCCGCAGGTAGCCCCTCCCGGTTGGGTATCTTGGCGGCGGCGTTTCACCCGCCAACCCGGGCACATATCGGTTTGGCCAAATCGGCGCTGCGATTTGTGGACGAGGTGCTATTCGTAATGCCGCGCGAGTTCCCACACAAGAAGTACGAATGGGTGGCGCTCGAAGACCGGCTGGAATTGTTGAAAGCCGCCACTGCCGGTGATCCCCGGTTCTCGGTGGGTGTGAGCGGCGGGGGGCTATTCATTGAAATTGCGGGGGAATGCCGCGAGGCTTACGGGCCGAAGACCGAACTCTGGTTCCTCTGCGGGCGAGACGCCGCCGACCGGATTGTCAACTGGGACTACGGCGAGGCAGGGGCGTTCGAGAAACAGTTAGAGACGTTTGGGCTGCTCGTGGCGGACCGGGATGGGCGCTACGATCCTCCCGCGGCCATGCGCGGCCGGATTTTTCATCTTGCCCTTGACGATAACTATGACGGAGTATCCGCAACCGCCGTCCGCCAGGCTATCCGCGAGGGCCGGGATTGGGCGCACCTGGTCCCGGAGGAAATCGTGCCGGAGGTCAAACGGCTATACGAGCACCGGCCGCCGGACTAGCCGCTAAAGTTCCTGGCCGTTTGCTTCCAGAAATGCGCGCAGCCGGTGGCTGCGGCTCGGGTGGCGCAGCTTACGCAGGGCTTTTGCTTCAATCTGGCGGATTCGTTCACGGGTGACTGCAAAGTGCTCTCCCACCTCTTCGAGAGTGTGCTCCCCGCCGTCCTGCAGGCCGAACCGCATCTTGATGATCTTCTCCTCGCGGGGGCTTAGCGTTTTGAGTACCTCGGCGGTCTGTTCGCGCAGGTTCATCCTGATTACCGCCTCGGACGGAGAGGCGACTCGCTTGTCGACGATGAAGTCGCCGAGGTGAGACTCCTCCTCCTCGCCGACTGGAGTTTCGAGCGAAATGGGTTCCTGTGCGATCCGCAGCACCTTCCGCACCTTTGGTACGGACATCTCTAACTGCCGCGCGAGTTCCTCGACGGTCGGGTCCCGTCCGAGCTCTTGCTGCATTTGGCGCTGTGTCCGTACCAGCTTGTTGATGGTCTCGATCATATGCACGGGGATGCGGATGGTGCGCGCTTGGTCCGCCACCGCGCGAGTGATGGCCTGGCGCACCCACCAAGTGGCATAGGTGGAGAACTTGTATCCCCGGCGGTAGTCGAATTTATCCACCGCCTTCATGAGGCCGATGTTGCCTTCCTGGATCAGATCGAGGAATTGCAGTCCCCGGTTCGTGTACCGTTTTGCGATTGAGACAACCAGCCGGAGGTTCGCCTCTATGAGCTGCCGTTTGGCGTCCTGCGATTCGGCTTCCCCGTGCCCGATGATTTGCAGCGTGCGCCGCAACTCGGGGGCAGTGGTCCCGAACTCCTCTTCCATTCGCTGTAGCTTCTGGTTGTTTAACCGCAGCTCCCGCCGCAGTTCCCGGGCTTCCACGGAGTCCGGCCGCGAGGGTTCCTCCAACCGTCGATGCGCCGTCGCGATGCTGCGCTCAATACCGCGAAACTCCTCAACGGCCGCGTACACATAGCGGCTGAGCTCGGTGCGCACGTCGGAGTTCAGATTCAAGGCGCGAATGGTTTGCGAAATCTTCACCAAACCACGCGCGACTTCCCGTCTCAGCTTACGATGCTGCTTGGGCTTCGTCGCCCGGGATAGCGAGAGCAGTTTCTGCCGCTGCTGCTGTGTCTTGCGGTAAAGTCGCTCAACCTCGGCCAGAGTGGCGAGAAAGTCCTTTTTCTGTTTCTGCAGGTCTTCCTCGTTCTGGTTAGCTTCCAGGGAATCGATAAAGTCCCGCACCGGAATCAGGTCTCGCTGAAAATCTGGTTTGAGCGCGATGAGTTTGTTGATAATGAGCGGGCAGCGGGACAGCGCTTTGTGAACGGCTCTTCGGCCGTGTTCCATGCGCTTGGCGATATCGATCTCTCCTTCCCGGGTGAGGAGCGGAACCGTGCCCATCTCGCGCAGATACATGCGAACCGGGTCATTTGTCTTGTCCCCGGTGTCGAGCGAGAGGTCGGCGTCGCCGGTTTCATCCCCGGCGTCGGCCTTTTTGGCGACACCGCGGCGGGGTTCGTCCAAAATATCGATCCCCGCGCGGTCCAGATCGCCCAACAGATCATCGAGATCCTGGCCTTCGGCGAATTCGTCCGGTAGCAACTCATTGATATCGTCGTAGGAGACATAGCCCTTCTCCTTGCCCGAATCGATGAGCTGTTGCAACCGGGTTTCCTTGTCTTCAGTCGGCACCGGGTTCCCAGTCTCCACCGCATTTGTCCGCGGTTCCTGTCATTGTACAATACCCGCGGATTACACCGTTTCAACGGGAATTCATGCGGTTCAGCTCCTCCGTTAACCGGAGCGCCCCGGCCAGATCCCCAGCCTTCTCCGAGTCTCGAATTCGGGCTTTCAGATCGGCTATTCCGGCTTCCTTTTCCTTGCGTTCGAGCTTTGGGAGAAAAGCCAAGGCTTGCTCCAAAGAGGTTTCCTCTACATCCACTGCATCGGCAAAAGCCATCGAAGCCAATAGGTTTTTGTCGCTCTCTCCCAACCGGACTTCAATGTCCTTGAATCCCCATTTCTCACCGCTTTCCTCCAACTGCAGCATGATTCGCAGTAAGGGCCACAACCGGAGCTGCTGCAGCGTCTTTAATCCACGGATTTTCGGAATCACTTCCCGGCGAGCTTCCGCGCTGTTCAACAGCAGGTTCACAAGGACCTTCTCTTTCGGATGCACGTCTTCGCCCGGCAGCGTGCGGCGTTCCGCCTCGCCTCCTCCTCCGAGCCTCCGGAACTCATTGCGAACCAGGGCCGGATCCACGCGCAGATACTGCGCGACTTCCTCGGCCACCGCCGCCCGTTCGAGCTTTCTCGGAATCCTCTGAATCGCCGGAAGCAGGACCTGTCGAAACCCCTCCACGCGGCCCTCGGCCGAGGTCATGTCAAAATTCCTCCTAGCCCGATCCGCAAGCCAGAGGAAACATCCGGGCGCCTGGGCCAATCTCTTGCCGTAGACTTCCGCGCCATGCTCTTTGACGAAATCGTCCGGGTCGAGGCCGCCAGGCAACTCGAGCACCTTCACATGCATTCCCTCCTCGAGCAGCATGTGGACGGAGCGCTGGGCGGCATTCGTGCCCGCGGCGTCGGGGTCAAAATTCACGACGATCTTTTCGGAGTGCCGCCGCAGCGATCGCACCTGCTGATCTGTAAGCGCGGTGCCACAGCTTGCCACCGCCTCGCGGACGCCCGCTTGGTAGAGCCCAATGACGTCCATATAGCCTTCCACCAGAATGCCGCGGTCGTTGTCGCGAATCGGACGCCGGGCGCGGTGCAGGTTGTAAAGCACCCGGCTCTTCCGGTAGATAGCCGTCTCCGGCGAGTTCAGGTACTTTGGCTGGTCCTCCGGCGACATGGCGCGGCCGGCGAAGGCGATGACCTTCCCGGTCTCGTTGTGAATGGGGAAGATGAGCCGGCCGCGAAAACGGTCGAACCATCCGCTACCGTCATCGCGCTGCAATACCAGCCCGCTTACCTTCATTTGCTCGGGAGTGAACCGGCGCTGCTGGAAAAGGCGGACCAGCGTTTGGCCCGAGCGGCCGGCGAAACCAAGGCCGAATTCGATCGCCGTCTCCGCGGCGATGCCACGCTGCTGCATGTATTCGCGGGCAGCGCGGCCGCCATCAGAATCGAGTTCCCGGCGAAACGACTGTAGCGCCAGTTCGTGCATCTCGTACAGTCCGGCGCGGAGCCTGGTCTCCTCATCGGAATGCTGCGAGCGTTGCGGGATCGGGATTCCGTGGCGTTCGGCAAGGTGCTTCAAGGCCTCCCAGAAAGTGAAGCCCTCGATCTCCATCACGAACTTGATCACGTCTCCTCCGGCTCCGCAGCCAAAGCACTTGTAGAACTGGTGCGCCGGGTGAACGCCGAAACTGGGGGCCTTCTCCTGGTGGAATGGGCAGGGAGCCACGAACCGGGATCCCTGTTTTCGCAACGATGGCACGTATTCCCGGACGACCGAGACGATATCCACCTGCGACTTGACCTGCTCAGCGAAATCCATTGAACCCGTTGCCGACTATTATCGCGGAATCGGAGGGCTGGTCACGGGCCCGGCAGACTTCGATTTGAAAACTGATAGAGTGAATCTCTTCGGGTCGAACGCGAGAGACCGCCCCTCCGCTTGATCCATGGGCGGCCGTCCCGCTGTGAGGCGGATGGCGACGCCAGAGGCGCACTTAATGAAGATCAACACTTTTCTCATTCGCTCTACCGTCGTGGCTGCGCTCGGCGGTCTGCTCTTCGGCTTTGACACCGCCGTGATTGCGGGGACTACCGGGCAGCTTCGGGAACTGTTCGACCTTTCTCCTGGCGCATTGGGACTGTTGGTCTCGATGGCCCTTTGGGGCACCGTGCTCGGCTCTCTCTTCGCCGGGATTCCCGGTGACAGGTTCGGCCGCCGCAGCAGCCTGCGTGTGATGTCGGTGCTGTTCTTCATCTCCGCGGCCGGTTGCGCCGTTGCTTGGAACTGGCATTCGCTTGCGTTCTTTCGCTTTGTGGGCGGTCTCGGCGTGGGCGGCGCGTCAGTGCTCGGCCCGATGTATATCGCCGAGATCTCCCCAGCGAAGTGGCGCGGCCGGCTGGTGGGGTTCTTTCAGTTCAATATCGTCTTTGGTATTCTCGTCGCGTACTTCTCCAACTACCTGGTTGGCCAGTTCGGATTTGGCGCCGCCGAGTGGCGTTGGAAACTTGGGGTGGAAGCCGCTCCCGCTGCTCTCTTCTTCTTGGCGCTGTTCACGATTCCCCGCAGCCCGCGCTGGCTGGTGAAGCGCGGGCTGGTGGAGGAGGCACGCCAAGTGCTGATTTCCACCGGCCAGCCCAATGTCGAGGGCCAACTCGCGGACATCGTCGAGTCCATCGATGCCGAACACGGCCGCGCCAACGAACCGCTCCTTCAGGCGAAGTACAAGGTTCCGATACTGCTCGCCGTGGGCATCGCGATTTTCAACCAGCTCTCCGGGATAAACGGGATTCTGTACTATCTGAACGACATTTTCTCAAGCGCGGGGTTCGACAAGGTGTCGGGCGATCTGCAGGCCGTCGCCATCGGCTTCACCAACCTGGTTTTTACGATCATCGCCATGTCGATTATCGACAAAGTTGGCCGCAAGACCTTGCTGCTTATCGGCTCCGTCGGGACGGCGATTTGCCTTCTCGGCGTAGCGGCGATCTTTCTGAGCAACTCTCACCAGGATAAGCTCGTCTGGCTGCTAGTCGGATACATTGCTTCGTTCGCCATCTCTCAAGGGGCCGTTATCTGGGTCTATATCAGCGAGGTGTTCCCGAACCGCGTCCGCGCCTCAGGGCAGAGTCTCGGCAGCTTTACCCACTGGATCATGAACGCCATGGTTTCCGGCACCTTTCCCATGATGGCCGCGGCTTCGGGCGGTTACCCATTCGTCTTTTTTGCGGCGGTCATGGTGATCCAGTTCTTCGTTGTATTACGTTTCTTCCCGGAAACCAAGGGCCTTTCGCTCGAGCAGATGCAGAAGAAAATGGGAATCGCATGACCTCTCATTCCCTCGCAATCCTTTTGATCTCGTTGCTGCTGGCGGGATGGTACCGCGACCTCCAAGCCGCCGGCTGGCCGGAGTGGCGTGGCGAAGGCCGCCGCGGCGAGTGGAATGAGACGGAGATTCTCGATCAATTCCCGTCCGCCGGCCTCGACGTGAGGTGGCGGACTCCGATTCATGCAGGATTTGCCGGCCCGGCCGTATCGGGTGGCCGCGTCTACGTGACCGATTTCCAGTCCCAGTCGCGCAATCGCGGTGTGGAACGGGTGGTTTGTCTCGACGAGCGGAGTGGCCGGGTTCTGTGGGTGCGTGAATGGGAGGCCGACTACTCGGGCCAGTCATTTACCTACGCCACTGGTCCACGCGCCACGCCGACGGTCGACGGCGAGCGCGTCTACGTCCTTGGGGCCGCGGGTGTGCTGATCTGCTTCAGAACCGTGGATGGCAGGGAGGTCTGGCGGCGGAATTTCCAGCAAGATTATGGCGCCCCACTGCCGGTCTATGGATTTGCGGGCGCCCCGCTCGTCGATGGCGACCGGCTCATCTGCCTGGTCGGCGGGGAGGCTGGCGCCAAGATCGTCGCCTTCGACAAGTTGACCGGCAGGGAAGTCTGGCGGGCGCTATCGAGCGATTCGGCTGCCGGTTATTCTCCACCCGTTCTGATCGAGTTCGGCGGCCGGCGGCAACTCATCGTGTGGCATCCGGGGGCAGTGAGTTCGCTCGATCCGGCCAACGGCGAGATTTACTGGGAGCAGCCCTTTCGCGTGCAACTGGACGTTTCCGTGGCCACCCCGGTCCAGGACGGCTCCCGTCTGTTCGTTTCGTCGGAGTTCGACGGCTCCCTCATGATCGAGCTCGACCGGACGAAGCCCGCCGCGAAGGTCAAGTGGAAAGACGAGCGCCGTTCGGGGCGTGCATCCGGGCTCAATTCGCTGATCTCGACGCCCGTGCTTCAGGGCGAATACATCTACGGTATCTGCATTTACGGAGAATTGCGCTGCCTCCGGGCCGGCTCGGGCGAGCGAGTCTGGGAGTCGCTCGACTGGATCGGAGAGCGGGCGCACTGGGCGGCCGGTTTCCTCGTCAAGAACGGCGGCCGTTATTTCATCAACAACGACGCCGGAGAACTCATTATCGCCGAGCTAACACGCGGGGGCTACCGGGAGATTGACCGCACTCTGCTGATCAACCCGACCTCCCGTCCCGGGAACCGGCGCCGGGCTGGGGCGGTTAACTGGTCCCACCCCGCTTACGCCAACCGCCACATCTATGCCCGCAATGACGAAGAGATCCTCTGCGCCTCTCTGGAGAAGAGCGGCCGTTAGCGCCTTGGCTGGAGAGAAAGATCGCCTTTCAGACGGGGGCCGTCCCGGCTGATTCGCTGCTCTATCGCATTCACGCTAAAGACAGAGCGTTTCTGGCCGAAGTATGAAGTGTGGAACTGTGTGCGGGCAACCGCGTTGGTGATTACGAGATCCTCGGCCACATTGGCGCCGGCGGCGCCGGAAGTGTGTACCGTGTCCGCCATACCCTGACCGACCGGATTGAGGCTATCAAGGTCCTTCACCTCGATGCCGAACATACGGCGGAGCAGGTGGAGCGGTTTGAACGGGAAATTCGTGTCCAGGCGAGCCTCCAGCATGCGAACATCGCTGCGCTATTCAACGCGCAGCGAATTGAGGGCCGGCTGGTCATGGCGATGGAGTGGATTGACGGGCCGAACCTACGGCAGCTTATCAGTTCACGGACGCTCACGATCAAACAGGCGCTGGAGATTGGTATTCAGGCGCTGCGGGCGCTCGAATATGCACACGGCCGCGGCCTGATTCACCGCGACATCAAGCCGGAGAACATTCTCGTCGCCCGGGACGGGACGGTGAAGCTCACCGACTTCGGCCTCGTGAAGCTAGCCCAGCGGAGTGATCTCACCCGGACGGCGGCGCCCCTCGGGTCGGTTTGGTACATTTCGCCGGAGCAGGTTCGCTCCGATAAAGTAATCGACCGGCGGGCGGACCTCTATTCCATTGGGGCCGTTCTGTATGAAATGATTGCTGGCCAGCCGCCATTTCCTGGAGAAAACTTCTACGAGTTGATGCGGGCGCACGTCGAGCGGACGCCGCCGCCCCTTGCGGGCAAGCGCGTCCCGCCGAAATTGAGCGCGGCCATCATGAAGGCTCTCGAGAAGAAGCCGGGGCGGCGTTTTCAGAGCGCTGACGAGTTTCGCGGTGAGCTGGAGCGGGTCGCCATGGGAAAGGTTACGCCAGCAGTTCCGGCGCCGCTGCGCGGCGGCGGCCGGGACATCCTGCGGCGCTGGAACGTTCCCGCCGCGGTGGCAGCGCTGGCGATTGTACTCATGATCCTGGGCGGCGTTCTCTCCGGGAAGTGGGGGCAACCCGAGCCGGAGGTTCTCACCCTGGCCGCGCCGGACGCCGGAATCCGTCCGCCGTCGTTCGCTTACCGGCGGAGCGTTCCCGCGGCCCAGGGAGCCGAGGCAGCGGAAGTGGCCTCTCCTCGTGCGGGTTCACCGAAGGCGAGGAAGCCGGCTGCGACGGACGCCCAATCGGAGGAAAGTGCCAGGGAGGAGAGCCTGAGCGGGTGGGAAGACCTGTTACCCGAGCCTATTCCCGCGGAGAACCTGATGGCGCTTGCTCCCCGCCCGCAGTTTGTTGAAGCCGAGGATCTAGCTCCGGAACCCGGGCTCGAATTGACCACCTCCTTCGAGGCGGGAGAGGAAGCCGTCGGCTTGGCGCTCAGCCCGAGCGGCAATCTTACCGCCGCGTTCGGAACGGATGGAGTGATGGTATGGGAAGCCGGATCCGGAGAAGTGGTGCTTGATACTAGGAAGTTTGGCGAGAACTCGACTGCGGCCGTGATATCTCCGGCGGACGACCGGATTTACACCGGCGACCGCAACGGAACCGTTCGCGTCTGGGCGCCGGGTAGCGAGGAAGAACTTGCCGCTCTGGGCCACGAAACAGCGGTTACGGCACTGGCGCTTGATGACGAAGGCACGACGTTGATTGTGAGTCTGGACGACCGAACCATTCATTTCTGGCGGCAGAATCCATCCGACGGCCGGTATTCCCGGGTATACCGCTCGTTGCGGCGAAGGAGCGCGGCGCCCGCGGCGATCTCCTATAACCGGAAGACGAATGGGCTGGCGGCGGTGGCCAACGACAGCCAGATCCAGCTTTGGCAGGCTCCGGGTGGCGGTAAGCCGTGGCGTCTCGAGTCCGGAAACGGCCGCTTTTCAGAGGTGGCGATCAGCACGGACGGGCTACTGCTCGCCGCGTCCGGCCGGGCCGGCGTCGCCCTGTGGGATCTGCCAAGCAGGAAGCGGCTGGCCAGTCTTCCGACCGGTGGCCAGAAACACGCTATTGGCTTCTCCACTTCAGGGCGCTGCATTGCCGCTGCCGGTGGGGGACGGACCGTTCGAGTTTGGGAGGTCGCCGGCGCAGTGCCCGTGGCCGAAGCGGTGACCGGCTCTGTTGTCGCCGGCGTGTCGCTGAGCAGGGACGCGAGAAGTGTTGCGGCGCTGGATCGTTCCCGGCGGGTCTACCTGTGGAGGTTGAGCCCGACCGCCCGCGCGAAGCTGGATCAACCGTTTACCCGCGGGGAAGTCAACGAACTCCTGACTGGCCAGCCTGATCCTCCACCGGCCAGACGAGGGTTCTTCGGACGGATATCTGACGCCTTTCAGTAGTTTAGGCGGCGTCCGGAACGGCGCCTAATCGCAAAGCGTGTCTAACCTTGGAAGATAACCATTCCGGCGAGGAATATGAGAACGCCCAGGCTCACGCCGGCAATGGCGATGCCCGCCATTCGCTCCCAGTCACCCGATTCCTGGATGAACCGGTCTGAGAGCATTGGGAGATCAGGCGGTATCGGTGTGGGCGTGACGGCTACCGGTAGCGGCGTTTCTTCCACGGGTTCGTTTCGCAAAGGAGCGATTTGTTCGACCGCGGGCTCCGGAATAGCGTCGAGCGATCGGGTGACTTCCGCGCTAGCTTCCCCCATAAGAGCGTCCCGGAACTGAGCCGCGCTCTGAAAGCGGTCTCCCGGATCCTTTGCCAGCGAACGCCGAATAATCTCTTCGAGTCCCGGGGAAATCATCTCATTCAACTCGCGCGGGAACGGCACCGGATCCTCGACATGGGCCAGCATGACGTCAAAATCCCGTTTCCGCTCGTAGGGCCGCTCTCCGGTAACGGCTTCAAAAAGGACGACTCCCAGGGCGTAGAGATCGCTACGCTCCTCAGCTTGCGACAAACCCCGGACATGCTCGGGCGCCATGTAGTGGACCGAGGCCATCACGACCCCGGTACCGGTAAGCCGGGGATCGGCCGGACTGCGGGCAAGATCGAACCCGGTCAGTTTGATGACGCCACTCTCGGTTATCAGCAGGCGGGCCGGAGTGATGTCGCGATGGAGCACGCCCCGGCCGTGAACGTGTTGCAACGCCTGGAGCGCTTGGCCAATATAGTCAATCGTCTGCGGAACTGTCAGGGGGCCGCCGGCGAGTTTCGACTCGAGCGATTGGCCCTCCACCCATTCCCGGGTCATCACCAGTTCGCCGTCAATCCGCCGGACCGAGTAGAATTGGGCCACATTGGGGTGCGACAGGCTGGCATGGAGCTTGGCCTCGCGGAGGAAACGCTGGAGAGAGTCGTTGTCGCTTTGGAGGTGCTCGGGGACAACTTTCAGGTACTCGAGACGCTCACTGACCACATCGCGGACGATATAGGCGATGCTCCGCCTGGAGGGCCTCAGAATTCTGACGAATTCCAGTCCGTCATGTACTTGCCCAACTGAGAATCTCATGTCCAGTTTTCCGGGCAACCGGCTTGTCGGAACAGCCGCACGACTACCCTATCTTCTGGATCGGCCGCCACCCTAGTTAGAAACATGAGGAAGATCCCCGAGATCATTACCGGGGTTTTCCTACGACTGCCCGTACGGAGGTACCGCTGACAATCCAGCACTACGACAGGGCCAGCCGCTGGGCCAAGCCCAACCAAGAAACCTCTCCCGGAAGAAATATCCGGAACAACCCCCGAAGACACACCCGAAGAAATACCTTGCAAATTAAACGGGCGAAGATTACCATAATGTCGCTCACGTGCGATTCGAATTCGTCGGGTCGCACCAAAGGAGGGGAAATGCCGAAGCTGTGTCCAGGGAAGTCAAAATACGTCAAAGATCAGTCTGAGTTGGGAGAAACCGAGTTCCGGCGGCTTGTTCAGTACCGGGCCAAGAGGCTACTCAAACCGTCGGTCCGGTTGTCCACGGAGGGGCAGCGCAAGGAGGCCGAGAAGAACCTCGAGAAAGTCCACCTCGAGCCGGACTTCTTGCCGGCGGCCTTTCTGACGCTGGGCAGCGCAAGGGCAAACGCCGTCTGCCGAATGCGCACCCGTACGTCATTGGGAACCGGTTTCCTGGTTGCCCGCGGATTCCTCATGACGAACAACCATGTCATCGGGAGCCAGGCGGAGGCCGAGGGCAGCGTCGCGGAATTCGATTTCGAGAAGGGCGTGGCTCCCCGGGTGGTAACCTTGCAGCCAGCGCGGTTGTTCCTGACCGACGAGGCCCTCGATTTCACCATCGTCGCGTGCGACGACGCGCCACTTTCCGATATCGAACCAATTCGTTTGCTGCGTAATCCGCAGACCGTGACCCGGCACGAGCGAGTGAACATTATTCAGCACCCGAGCGGCCGGCCGAAGGAGATCGCGATTCACGACAATCGGGTCACTCGGATCCGGACTAATGTGATTCTCTATACAACCGACACCGAGCCGGGTTCCTCCGGATCCCCGGTGTTCACCAATGAGTGGGACCTCGTCGCCCTGCATCACGCGGGTGAAAAGCTACCCGGCGGGGGCGCTGAGAACGAGGGGATTCGCATTGCCGCCATCGTCGCTCATCTGCTGAACCGGTCGACTGCGGAAGTGTCCAGCGAGGGTCTCCAGGAAGTGCTGAGCACGGTCACCGACACCTCTCCGTTTCTTGGTTTCTTTGACTTCCACGGGGTGGCGGAACCCGGCAGTCTGGAGATCGAAGTCCCGGATTTTCGGGGGGCGGCCGATTTCGCGGACGTGGGGGTGTGGAACATCGAACACTTCAACGATACCGTGCCGGATCAGAGAGTCAACGACGTTGCCGATGTTCTGGAGAATCTCTCGATGGATGCAATGGGTCTGACAGAGGTGCAGGCGGGCGCGATGGAACGCCTAACCGGCGAGTTGAATGCCAGGGGCGGCAACACGGGATTCGTGTCCCTCAATGTTGCGGGCAGGCAGGACCTTGCGGTGTTGTTCGACCGGAATACCACGAAGGTGAAGCTGCTGACTGACCTCGCTGACCGCTATCGGGAACAGTTGGAGGCCCGCACCGCCGATGGTAAGACCGCGTTTCCGCGGCCGCCTCTCTTTGCCGAGTGCGTGGTCCAGGACGACAACGAGAATGACGTTAGATTCGTGATGGCGCTTGTCCACCTCAAGGCTTTCGGGGACGCTCAGAGCCGGGCTAGAAGGAGGCTCGCATCCGAGAAACTGGCGGAGATTGTCGCCGACTTGCGGGGGCGGGGGCACTCGGTCGTGCTGGGCGGCGATTTCAACGAACGGCTCGACACGAATGTCCTGCAGGACCTGAAGGACTCGCCGGATCTTTTCAGTATGACCGCGGACGACGCCAGCGGGGACGCCATTTCCTACGTCGGCGCAAGCCACCGGTCGCTAATCGACCATATCCTCGTGAGTAACGATGTGGAACTCGGAGAGATCAGCGGCGACGACGCCGCCATCGTCCGGCTGGACAAATCCGTCCGCGACTTCGCCGACCGGGTCTCGGATCATGTGCCGGTGGTCTTCCGTATGGTGATGCGCGACGAACCGATCCCGCTCCCGGGTGCTGGAAACGGCGAAAAGATCGAGATTCCGATTCCGGAAGACGCAGCCGCCGTGCATGTCACGTTCGCATCCGAATAGCCCGGCCGTGGGGCGGTGTCCTGGGGACCGGCCAAAATACTCGGTCGCCGGAGGATCCGCCCCACGCGCCTATTTCAGCCGGTGGCTTAGGAACCAGTTGTAGAGGTCCCACCCTTCGTAGACCCGTGTCCAGACGTCGTGCGGACGGTCTTCGTGGACGGTGAATCGCACATCGGAGTGGCCCGCCTCCTCGAGGCCGCGGGCCGAGGCGAGGACCCACTCCGGCAGAACGACGCGGTCCTTGCCTCCCGTGAAGATCCAGATGGGGAGTTGTGCCGCCGCGATGCGCCCGAGCGTCTCCGGATTGGCGGCGCCGCAGACCGGCGCGGCCGCCGCCCAGCGGTGCGGGTGCGACGCGGCGAAGTGCCACGTTCCGTACCCGCCGTAGCTGAGTCCCGTGACATATAGCCGCTCGGGGTCGGCGCGCCTTTCCTTGAGGGTCCGGTCCACCATACTCATGACGTCCCGTTCGTAGACCCACCAGCCCTGGGGCGGTCCGTGCCCATCCCAGACCGGATCTTTTCCCACGGCGTCACGAGTGAGCGATACAGGCCCCGAGGTACTCTGAGGCCTCCGCGCACGGGTTGTCTCGCGGACGCGCCTCGTCTCTTCGGTGAACTCGGGCATTTGCGGTGAAATCATGATGAACGGCAGGTCCCGGCTTTTTACCCAGGCCTCTTTCAACGGGCCGTGCTTGAGCAGCACGGGCAAGTCTTCGCGGCCGTCACCGCGCTCGCCGCCTCCGTGCAGGAACAAAATCACCGGCCACAACCGTCCGGTCTCTGTCTCGTAGCCCTTTGGGAGGAAGAGGTAGTAGTCGCGGGTTTCTCCGGTCGCTTCGCTCGTGAAGCTCTGCCGGAGAAGTTGCGCCTCGCTCCGCCCGTCGATCTCCGCGGCAGGCAGCGCTGCCGCGGCGGCCAGCACGGTAATCGCAAGCAGAATTGGTGTCATTGCTGGATCCTCGACGCCCCTTTCGGGACGATCTTGAATGCGACGTCGTTACCGATGTGGTTCGCGTGTCCCCGCTCGGTTCTCAGTTCGGGAATGACGAACGTGAGCCTGCCCGCGGTGGTTTCCACTGTTGCCGGATCGAGATAAGCGCCTCTCCAGGTGCGGTAGAGGTACACATCGTAAGCGCCGTCCGGCAAACCTTCCACGACGACGGTTTCATTAGCGGCGCCGGCCAAGGTGTTCACCACCCAGCCGACGGTCATTCCCTCGCTCGTCAAAGCCCATCCGTCGCCATCGGACATCGTCACCGCAACCGGTTTCCAGCTAGCGGCGGCGAAATCGATGTCGCTGACGAAATGTGCGAAATGGAGCATCGTGTTCGTAACCACTCCGTCGTTGATGAAGTCGCCGTAGGACCACCAGAACGGGGTGGCACAGAGGCCGGTCGCCATGCTGGTCCAAATCGCATTATGGTAGATCGCCACATACTCCGGCATGCCGGGTTCGTAATATGTGTGATCGTAGCCGGTCTCTCCGTTAATGAGCGGCTTCTCGAATCCCTTCCACAGATCCTGGTTCTGCTTCACGTAGTTGAGGTAGCTATAGCGGACGGGGTCTTCATTCACGCGGTCCGGCTTACCAGCCTCGGGCATGGGGTGGCCCTGCGCCTCGTAGATCTCACGGGCCGCAACGTCGAATATGGCGTACCCCTCCGCCCACCACTGATCGATGCCTCCGCTCCGGGTGCCGGTGGTGGGCCGGCCGTAAGGATCGTTAGCTTTGAACCACTCATGGATCTTGCGGGACCATTCATTAGCAGTCTCCTCGCGGTCGCGGAAGCCCTCCGTGCCATTGATCTCGTCCACCAGGAACCAGAGGAAGAGCGAACGGCTGTAGCCCCAGCGGGCGACGATGTAGCGATAGAGCTTCTCTTGGTATTTCCATGCTTCGTCGCTGGCGAACCAGTCCTCTGCCTTGGCGATCAGACTGTACGGATTGTTGCGATAGCGGGCATTACCGCCGCCCCACACAGCGCGCGAGATGTAGGAGTGAAACCAGATGTTCCAACTGATACGGAGATCCCGCTCCTCGCACCACTCGAACAGTTCGTCAAGCCGGCCGGCGCGGTTCTGATCATAGCGGCCGAGTCCGCTGCCCATGGTTTCAAGCGGGGTGTGGAAGAAGCTGATGAAATTCGCTCCGTGCAGTTTGAGATCGTCGAGGCCGGCTTCGGTGATGCGGCCCTGCTGGAACTCCTCGTAGGAGTCGTTGTACCACATGCCGACGCCGTAAAACGACGTTCCGTCCGCGTGCCGGAGGTACCGTTTGTTCGGCGCAATTGAGATGTGTCCGAGATGCTCCGATTCCACCGCCTGAAAGCTCCCGGCGCCGCTTTGCGCCGTGCCCGTCCGGTCGCGCGCCTTCACCACGTATCGCCACGCTCCCGTCTCCGGAGGAGAGAACCGTACCATCCACAAAGCGCTCCAACTCGATGGGTTGTAGAAGCCCCAGATCTTCCAGACCTTGCCCGAGGGAGCGGTGAACTCCGCCCAGAGGTCGATCTCGTCGGGATCGAAAGGATTCGCGTACTCCGCTTGCATATCGATCTGGAGCTCGAACTTTTCGTAGCGGCCGACAACGGCGGGCGCCGGTTCTAGTTGCGGGCCCCCGGGGATTCGAATGGCTGGGGGCAGGTCTCTCGCGGGCTCCACCGAGAGGAATTCCGGTCCCGCGGCTGCAGCCGCAACCGCCAGCAGTAAGAAAGAAGACAAGCATCTCCACTTCATCATGTTCAACATCATATGCTCTTTTCTGCTGGCAGCGGAGGGCGTGCCGCTATAATCTGCTCCATGGGAGCCGCACTTCCACAACTCACCATTGACGATTACGAGCGCGACTATTTTGACCGCCATCTGCTCCACCGGGCGCTCGCATATTGGGCGGAGCGCAAGCCGGAGGACACCGCTCTGGTTCACCACAGCCGCCGGACAAGTGACTCGTGGGCCGACTTCGATCGCGCCAGTTCCGGCCTCGCGGCCCAACTGCTTGCCGCCGGCTTCCGCAAGGGCGACTTCCTGGCTGTGTCACTGCCCTTCACCCGCGAGCACATCCTGCTCGAATACGCCTGCTTCAAGATCGGAGTGATTCACGTGCCGCTCGATCTGCGCCTTAGTCCACCAGAGGCGCTCCGCAGCCTCAAACTGGTGCGCGCCGCGGGCTACGTCTTTCCCGGCCAGACACGAGTCGCCGATTTCCGGGAGCTTGGCCGGGCCGTTCAACGCCACTGCCCCTTCGTCCGCCACTTGATTCAGCTCTCGCCGGTCGAGGAAACCATCGACGGCGCCCGGCCCTTCGCTGCGATTGCCCAGCGGGCGGCTTCAAGTACTCCCGATCTCCTCGTAGCGCTCGCCGAGGCGTCAGCTTCGATCGCCGAGACGGACGGCGCACAGGTGATCTTCACCACCGGGTCGACCGGCGCGCCCAAGCCTGCACTCCTCACGCACCGGTCGATCACCGCTCAGAATATGTGTCTCGGAGCCGCCTTTTTCCATGAGAACTCCCGGGTCTTGGTCAATCTGCCGCCTTCTCATGTCGGCGGGCAGGCGGAACTGCTCATGACGACTCTGTTCACCGGCGCGACCGCCGTGGTTCTCGATACCTTCGACCCCGCCGCGTCACTCGAGGCGATTCAGGCGCACCGCGTAACGCTGCTCGGGCAGATTCCGGCCATGTTCCACCTCGAATGGCGGCTTTCGAACTTTGGCGAGTATGATCTGTCGAGCCTGGAGACGGCGGTCTATGGCGGGCAGCAGGTTCCGCCGCCGTTCCTTGACAGGATGGCGGCGATGGCCCCCTCCATCGGCACCGGACTGGGACTGACCGAAGCGTCCGGGTTTTGCACCTACACCGCTCCAGGCGCCACGCTTGAAGAAGTCAGCTCATCCCTGGGCCATGACATGCCGGCCTACCGCATGAGCATCCGCCGGCCCATGCAGGACGACGGTGCGGCCGGCGCTCCTCTCCCGGATGGCGAGGTTGGCGCGGTGTGCTTCACCGGGCCGCAGACATTTGCGGGCTATGTTAACGATCCGGTGGCGACCCGAAGCGCGATTTCCACCGACGGCATACTGTACACGGGCGACATGGGCTACCAAGACGCTGCCGGGCTGCACTTCTCTGGCCGGTCAAAGTGGGTGATCAAGGCGTCCGGCTATCAGGTTTTCCCGGGGCAAGTTGAAGAGCATTTCGCTCAACTGCGGGGCCAAGTGGCCGCCTGCGGTGTTGTCGGCCAGCCTCACGCGATCTTCGGCGAGGGGATTGTGGCGTTTGTGGAGAAACACCCCGGCGTTGCGCTCAAAGCGGCGGATCTGAAGCGCCACGCGCGAGGCCTGACCGGCTATATGCGGCCGCTCCACTACGTAATCCTTGAACAGGGTCAGCTTCCCCTTAATCGCGTCGGCAAAACCGACTACGTGAAACTCTCCGGAATCGCCCGTGAAGTAGTGGAAGGACTCGGCGGCCGCTGGAACCGCTAGCCTTCCGGCAGAGTCTTGTCCGGAATCGTCGCCGGGCTCATTTCCCGGCGCCGCAGAGCGTACTGCACGAGTTCATACCCGGCATAGGCCGCGCCAATCAGGGTGATCCAGTAGATGGGAAAGCGATAGCGCACAAAGGGGCGTGTCACGTAGTAAATGAGCGGGAACACCGCGAGTATGGCCACGAGTTGCGTGGTGTGCCATGGTTTCACCCTCCACATCAGTACGAATCCCGCCAAGCTGACAACAGTCAGCAAACGAATGGGGTAGGAAAAGCTGATTCCGTGCAAGGATTCGGGAAACCAAAACAGTATGATCCGCTGCAGAGTCAGCGAGAGGGCATCTTCCGGATGCGTTCGAATCCATTGAATCGCGGTGTTCAACTTCAGCTTGTTGTAAGCGATCTCGCCTATCTCCCGCACCAGAAGGGCCTCTTCGACGCTGTTGTTCGGGTGACTGGTTCCCGCATCCGGGCTCCGCTTCTCATTAAAGCCCATGTGCACCTCTATCCCGAGGTTGCTGCGGAGGGCAAATGAGCCCAACCGCTGCTTGTTTCGAAACATCCAGGGCGTCACGATTAGCACGATGATCAGCACCGTCAGAGAGACGTTCGTCAGCCACGTGCGAACGGCCGCGTACCCGTTGGAGCGGGCTCCCCGCACCAATTCCACTGCGAGTATGGCGAAGAGAATTGTCAGCGTGGCGGTGTTGAGTAGGAGGAGAACTCCCCACAGCGCCCCTTGCAGGGTAATCCACCGCAGCGAGGTTTGCCATGCCCATCCATGCCTCCAGGTCACGATGCACGAGATCAGCACCAACACGGCCGACAACTGTTCGCCAAACGGAGAGTGGATATCGAAGAGGCTCACCGGCCAGCACCCAGCCAAACCCGCAAACAGCCCTACCATCCACGGAAGACCCAGCGCCTGAACTGCGAGTGGAATGAGGCCCGCAACGGCGGCGCCGGCAACGATGGTAGAGGCCTGTTTCGCGCGCTCCCCGGGGGAACCGGCGCCGAATAATCGGTAGAGGATACTCAGGAGCGCGGGTTGGACCGGCGGCAAATGCGCCGTGTATCCGGTCTCGATCAAAAACGGGTCGGCAAACTTGCCGGATGCAACCATCGACAGGGCAACCCGCTGTGGCTCGCCGGCTAGCTCCGGCTTGTCGGAGACGGCCGTCAGCATGAAGAAGATACGAACCAGCAGCGCCGTAAAAAAAACAAAGATGCAGATTCGGTGAACTGAAGGCAACGCTGTCTCTCTCGCCAGTTTCTATCTTCTTCATATTACTGAGAGGGTGCAACGCGACACAGCCCGGCGCCGGCCGCGGCCCGCCCGCGGCGGATGTTTCACAGGCCGGCGGCGGAACGGGACAAACCGCGGACCATAGCGGGGTTCGGCCGTTTCTGTTCTGCTTCCGCCCCCGCACCGGAGCACTACCGCTGGTATTGCCGGACGGTCTAAACTACAAGATTGGTTCCGCCGGGTGTATGGCCTGAAGCCACCCGGCTCGCGGCGAACCGCCAGCGCCGGAACTGCCTGGAAGATGTCCGATATGCCGCCTCACGCGAGAGCTTTCACGAACGAGGACTCTGCCGCTTGGGACGAGTATGTCCAGAACCACCCGCACGGCACGCCGTTCCACTTAACCGCCTGGAGGCGCTTCCTCGTGGCGACCTACGGCTACGAGCCCGTCTATTTGCTCGCGGAATCCGGCGGCCGTCTGGCCGGAGTTTTGCCTTTGTTTCAGGTCAACAGTTTTCTCACGGGCAAAGCTCTCATTTCGGTTCCTTTCGCTGTTTATGGCGGCATTCTCGCCGGTTCCGATGACGCCAAGGCGGCGCTGGCCGAAGCCGCGGCGGAACTTGGCCGCGGCCGCGGCGTGCAGTATGTCGAACTGCGCAACTCCGATCCGAACCAGTCGGGCGGCTTTGCTCCCGTGACCCGCTATGTTTCGTTCCGGCAGGGCATTGACAAGAGCGAAGAGGAACTGCTCGCCGGAATACCCCGGAAAACCCGGCGGATGGTGCGAAAAGCCCTTCAGCACAACTATGCGACCAGGCGGGTTCGATCGCTGGAGAGCTTTTTCGACCTCTATAGCGCCAACTTGCGGCGTCTCGGCACTCCCTGTTTCCCGCGCCGCCACTTCGAAAACCTGCTCGAGGAGTTCGGGGAAATGATCGACGTGCGGGAGATAAGTCTGGATGGGCGCGTGGTGGCCGCCGTTCTCACATTCCGCTATCAGGACGAGTTGCACCCTTACTACGGGGCGTCGGACCCAGCGTTCAACTCATTCGCCCCGAACAACTACATGTATTTTGACCTCATGCGCTGGGGGGCCGGGAATGGTTACCGCAGGTTCGATTTCGGCCGCAGCAAGAAGGGTTCCGGCTCCTTCGACTTCAAGGCGCATTGGGGAATGGAGGTGGTTGACCTGCCCTACGAAATGCTGCTCGTCAAGGGCAGGTCGCTTCCCGATCTCAGTCCCGCCAATCCGAGGTTCCAACTGGCCATCAAGGTCTGGCAACATGTTCCGCTCCCCATCACGCGAGCCATTGGTCCCTGGTTAATCAAGTTGTTACCATAAGGGGTCGGGATCGGCCCATTACAGGCGGATAGCTCAACGGTAGAGCGCCTCTATCACACGGAGGAGGTTGCAGTGTTCGAGTCCTGCTCCGCCTACCAATCCGCCATGGAGATCCTCTATCTTGCGCACTGCACGCCCGACCGTCCGGACAAAGGCGAGAAGATCCGCGCCTATCACCAACTACAGAGCCTGGCGAGACGTCATGATGTGCACCTGGCGTGTTTCGCCCGTACCGCTCAGGAGGTGGCCGCCGCCGGCGAGCTCGGCAATATTTGCCCGAGCGTCCACATCGAGAAGGTCTCCCCCGCTGCTCGCCTGCTGCCGTCCGGCCTGGGTTTTTTGGCGGGGCGTTCCCTCACCGGGGGGATCTTCTCGGGCCGCGGTTTCAGGAAACACGTGCGGCGCTTGGCCGCGAGCCGGATGCTGGGCGCGACCGTCGCCTACTCCACGGTGATGGGCGTCCATGCGCCGCCGCCGGTCCCGTTGATCCTTGACATGGTGGACGTCGACAGCGAGAAGTGGATGGCTTACGCCGCTTCCCGTGTTCCGGGGTTCCTTTTCGCTGCCGAAGGCCGGCGTCTGCGGGCGCTTGAATCGAGCCTTGGAGCGCGCTCCCGCTGCGTCTTTCTCTCAACAGTGCGGGAGAGTAATCTTTACCGTGGTATTGCTCCGGACGCCCGCGTGCTGACGATGGAAAATGGCGTCGACACAGCCTATTTCGACCCTTCGCTACCCCTGCCCGCCGCCGGCCCCCGCGGCGCTTTCGTCTTCGTCGGAGCGATGGACTACTTTCCGAACGTGGAGGCCGTCCGCTGGTTCGCATCCGCGGTACTGCCGTCGTTGCGCGAGCGCCGTCCGGGCGCGGAATTCGTGATTGTCGGCCGGAACCCCAAGCCGGCGGTCACAGCGCTGGGGAGGATTAACGGTGTCACCGTCACCGGGTCAGTTCCGGACGTGCGTCCGTATCTCGCCGCCGCCGCCGCCGTCGTCGCGCCACTGCGGATTGCCCGCGGAATTCAGAACAAAGTGCTCGAAGCCTTGGCGATGGGCAAGCGTGTACTCGTCTCGCCAGCCATTTCCGAGACCCTCGGACCCGAACTCCCCACCGGAGTGACCGTCTGCGGAGAAGTGGCCGATTATTGCACCGCGCTGGCCTCACTGCCGGTTGGGCCGGCTCCGGCCGACCGGGTGATTCGCGAAGGCGTCCGGCGGCGGTATTGCTGGGAGGATAACATGGAGCGGCTCGACGCCGAACTGGGCGCAATTCAAGGCCGGCGGGCCTAGACCGGGTGAGATTATCTCTTCCCGGCGCCCACAAGATCCACAGTGCACGAGTTTTCCTCCACCCAGTTTGGTGTTCTCCACTACGAGCCGGAGCAGGTCCTGCACTTTCCCGCCGGCTTGCCCGCCTTCGAGGAAGAACGCTCGTTTCTGGCCGTTGAGGATTCCTCTCATGCCCCGATCATCTTCTTGCAGAGCCTGCTAACGCCGGATCTGGCATTTCTGACGCTGCCCGTCGCCTGCGTCGTCCCGGATTATGAATTCGAGCCTTCCGAGGAAGACCTCACCATCCTAGGCTGGCCGCCGGGCCATCGGCCGGGGATGGGGGACGAGGCTCTCTGCCTGGCGATTGTGACGGTCGGGGCCGACGGGGCGGCCAGTGCGAACCTGATGGCTCCTGTGGTAGTGAATCGCTCCAATCGGAAGGCAGTACAGTCGATCCAGTCGAGTGGGCTGTATTCTCACGAGCATCCGCTGGGAGACGGGGTCCGGGAGGAATCATGCTGATTATTCGGCGGAGACAGGGAGAGTCCATCCTCATTGGTGAAGATATCCGGGTGCGGATCGTCGAGCTTTCTCCGGGGCGCGTGAAGATCGGCATCGACGCGCCGCCGGACGTGCTGATTCTGCGGGAAGAGATCCGCGTCGCCGGTGAGCAGAATGTCGCGGCGGCCCGGGGCGCGACAGCCGAGAACGTCCGCCGATTGCTGGCCGGATTCGGGATCGGCGTGACACAATCTAATTCAAAAACCCAGAATCCTCTCCGATAAGCGAATCGTGAGCACAAGGCGGGTCACGCCGCCAGCCGGGAAAGGAATCCCGGCTTATCAGATTCAGGAGAGAACATGGGTTACTCAATCAACACCAACATTACCTCGTTGCAGGCGCAGGAGTATTTGCGCACAACGTCCGATTTTCAAGGCAAGACCATCAACCGGGTTACGTCGGGACTGCGCATCATCAGTTCCGGCGACGACGCGGCCGGTCTCGCCATTGCCAATAGCTTCCGTTCAGACCGCGCGGTTCTGACCCAGGGCGTGCGGAACGCCAATGACGGTTTGTCCACCTTGCAGACCATCGACGGCGGCATGAACAACATCTCGATGCTGCTTGACCGGGCCCGCACACTGGCGGCCCAGTCGGCTTCCGGGACCTTCACCGGAGACCGGAACATCCTGAACAGTGAATTCCAGAGCGTGCTGAGCGAGATTGACCGCCAGGCCCAGGCCATTGGTTTGGACCAGGGAGGCGCATTCGCGAAGAACCTCGCAGTATTCATTGGTGGCGGCCGCGAGAACGCCGGCACAACCGCGATTCAGAACGGATCCGTCTCGGTGGACCTCGCGAGCTCGACTGTTGACACGAAAAGCCTCGGCATGACCGGTTTCGAGGTTGCCGGTGTCGACTCGGTGGACCTTGCCGATGGACAGGCTACCAGCGTCCAGGCAATCGTGAACAACGCAACCAACATCTCCTCGGCTGGCGACGGCTTCACGGACTTCTACTTCTACGGGCCCGGCTTCGGTGACGCCGAGCGAGTGAAGGTGAGCGTCAACACGAGCGGCGTGAGCAATATCGACGAGATGGTCACGGCGATCAACTCCGCCATCGAGAATGCCGGCAACGGTACCTCGGAGGCGGCGGCGGCCTTCAAGAATGCTGGCGTCATGGCGGCCGTGAAAACCGATTCGGACGGAAGCAAGCGCCTGTCGTTCAACTCCTCCGACGCGGCCTTCCAGGTGCGCGCGGGCGACCAGATGTCAAACGCGCTGCTTGGCAACGTCGCAGGTGCATCGGACCCGGCCGGTAAGGCGATGGACTACACCGTCCAGTCCGCGGCGGTCTCGGCGGCCGGTGCGACGGCAATCACCAACGTCGCCGCCGGCGATAAGATTGTCGTTCGCTTCCAGGGCGGCGGTCTTGAGAGCGCTGTCGATGTCACCATCGATACCAACACAAACGGCACGGTTGCCGACGT
Source organism: uncultured Solibacteraceae bacterium (assembly GCA_964468205.1). Taxonomy (GTDB): domain Bacteria; phylum Acidobacteriota; class Terriglobia; order Bryobacterales; family Bryobacteraceae; genus CAWELS01. The sequence goes on from CAYXVG010000024.1 coordinate 63,836, forward strand.
GATTTCGGATCTCAATACCCAGATCGGAAACAACGCCGCTCTTCAATCCGCCGGAATCTCGATGACCGCATCCACGGCCGGATCGAAGCTCGAATTCACCAGTTCCACCGGCGAGCACTTCACGGTTTCCACGGCCGGCGATGTGAGCGACCAACTAGGTCTTGGTTCCTACCGGCTCTCCGGTAGCGGGGGCGATTATTCGCAGGGGAACTTCGACTACACGAGCATCACCGGGGATAGCGGTGATTTCTCTGACGCCAATAACGCCACGTTTGAGTTCTCGATCGCCGGCGGAGCCACCGTTCAACTAAGCGAAATCACGGTCGCTGCCGGTGGCGGAATCGCTGACGTCGTGGACAAACTCAATTCGCAGTTCCTGTCCAATGACACGCTGCGTGGCGCCGAACTCTTCGCCGAGAACAGCGGCGGCGAGCTCAAGATCAGTTCGAAGAACGGCACTTTCTTCCGGCTGAATATGGTGGACACCAACACGCCGGAAGACCTCGGGTTCGGTACTACCGGAGCCGCCGCTGCGGCCAACGCCATAACCGCGAAGCCGACCGGCTACTCCACGACCGTATACTCCGGCGGCGTGAGCACCGTCGAGGCGACCGACGACTCCGCGCTCGATTTCGGCGCGATTCGCAACGCCGACCACGACCAAACCGTCACGGTCACCGTGGCGGACGTCAACGGCAATGAAAAGTCGATGGCGATCAATATCCAGAACGACTCCACCGCTACCAACGGTGCGTCGCTGGATGCCGCGCTGAACCACATCAACCAGCAGTTGCAGCTCTCCAACGACGCCGACTTCCAGAAATTGGTCGCCGTCAAGGAGCGTGTGGACGATAGCAACGAAGGTATCCGCTTCGTCAGCTCCGGCTCGAGCTTCAAGGTCACCTTGGGTAGCAACGGTAGCGGCGGCTCCGCCGGTATCAACGACAGCGGCACTCAGGGTAGCGTTGTGAATTCCGAGACTTCCGCGGGCGGTAGCACCTCTGCCATCGACACGCAATCCGGCGCCGAGTCGGCGGTCACCGCCCTGGCTAACGCCGTCGCGGCTCTTGGCAACGCCCAGGCCGTCGTCGGTAAGGGGCAGAACCAGTTCAACTTCGCCGTGAGCCTGGCCCAAACCCAGCTCAACAACCTGGCTGCGTCCGAATCCCGGATTCGCGACGCCGACCTGGCGGCCGAAGCTGCGAACTTGACCAAAGCGCAGATCCTCCAGCAGGCTGGTGTCGCGGCCTTGGCGCAAGCCAACTCCGCGCCCCAGATCGTACTGAGCCTGCTCCGCGGATAGCTCCTCCACTCAGTAGATCCCCTCTACACGCCGCGGCCGCCGATACACCCGGCTGGCCGCGGCGTTCTTTTTCTGAAGTCGTCCCGGTCGTACATCGGGCGGATGACACTGTCCTCCCGCACTTGACAACACCGGCTGCGCCGACCAATATATGGCTTCGAAAGCAGGCAAGTCATTGATGAAACCCTGGTATGAAGATGAGACTCTGTGGCACGAACTGACCCCTATCCTCACCAGTCGGGAAGCCATTCGATCCGCTCGAGAAGAGGTCGAAAGGGCCGTCCGCTTACTTCAGGTTTCTCCCGGAGCCCGCATTCTCGATCTTGGTTGTGGGCCTGGCCGGCACACGGCCGCTTTCGCCGAACTCGGCTACCGGGTTACCGGCGTCGACCTTACTATCTCTTACCTCAAACTCTCCCAGGAGAGGACTCGTTCGATAGAAGGCGAAGTGGAACTCGCGCAGCAAGGCATGCTGCGGTTCAAACGCGAGACGGCGTTTGACGGCGCCGTCAGCCTGTTGACCTCCTTCGGATATTGCGAGGATGTTGAAGACGATCTCCTCGTGCTCCGTAATATCCACGATTCCCTAAGGCCCGGCGGACGCGTTCTCATCGACATTATGGGGACAGAGGTTATCGCCGCGAATTTCCAACCGCTCCACTGGCAGAGCGCGGGTGAGAGGCGATTCTGGCTTTAGAAACGCACCGCACTGCCCGGATGGGATAAGATGCGAATCGATTGGATCTTCGCGGGAGGCGGGGAAACGAAGGAATTCACCTTCGAACACCGCCTGTTCTCGGCGGTGGAGCTTGCGAGTCTTCTGCGGCGTGCCGGATTCTCCTCTGTGGATACCTATGGAAACCTGGAAGGAAAGCCGTATGATATTCAGCTTCGCGCCTCATTGCCGTCGGCCAGCGCCCCCAGTGATGCGATGGAGGGGCCAACAAGAAGTGCTTTGAGGCGGGGCTCCGGCGGCGGGGAAACCACCGCCGGATGCCTACGGCGTTACCGGGCGGCCAGCGTGGCCGCGCCCGACGGGGATTCGAGCGTTTCGTGCAACTGGCTGGCGCGATTCTGCAAGTCGTCCAGCCTGGCTAGGAACTCTGGGGTGTAGCGATTGACCTTGGTATCGGCAATTGCTGCCAGTACCGCTGAAGAACTCTCGATGAGGCCGGCTATCATCGGCTCGATCTGCTCGATTCTCTGCCGCTGTTCGGGCCTCACTACGCGTACGATGATCCCCAGCCGGCATGCATTATCCCTGGCCTCGGACGCCCGGGCGGCAACCAAATTCAGTTGAGCAGCATAAGTGCCCCAGCTAATAGCTTCCGGCTTCATGGCATAGATGCTAAGAATATTGGCCGCCTGTTGGATCTTGTCCGCATCCTCAGCCAGTTGGGCAAGCCGTTCTTCGGCTTCAACTGGGAAATTCCATTCATACGAAGCCTCGCTGAGACGCATCGACTGGCAGACACATGGCTGCTCCGCAAACGCGGGAATCATCAGGCTGAACACCACGAGAACGCGAATCATTATTGTCATCTCTCACCTCCCACTTTGCTAATCTCCAGCGCGCTCTGCCGGGTTCGGCAATGGGCGCCGCACTATCTTCGTTAGCCCTACCTGTAGTATGTCACGGCTTTGTGTTCAATAAGTAACTCTATAGACATATAAGCGACATGAAATGATCGTACACAAATAACTGCCTTGCGAAGAGTAGGTTATGGATGAAGAGTTACTAGCCTGACGATCAAGATCGGGAGGCGAGAAGCATTCATACTATTACAGAGAGACCAGCCGCAGGTCGAAAAACGGCGGTTCTAACAACGCCTGCCAGCCGCCGGGCGTTACAATACAACCAGCCATGGATATTTATGAGGAGGTTGTCCGCTTGCGGGAGCAAGGGCGTAAGTGTGCCCTGGCGACGATCGTCAGCGTCAACGGTTCCATCCCGAGCTACCAGAACGCGAAGATGCTCGTGCGGGACGATGGCTCCATGCTCGGCACCGTCGGTGGAGGTTGCGTGGAGGGGGAGGTCTTCAACGCCGCCAAGCAGGTGATGGAAACCGAGCAGGCCAAGATGCTGGACTTCTCTCTCGGTCAGGACGCCGCCTACGAGAATGGGCTCATTTGCGGAGGGCAGTTGAATATCTACGTCGAACCCGTCGTGCCGCAGCCGCGCGCTTTTCTATTTGGCGCCGGCCACGTATCCAAAAGCCTCGCCCAGGCGGCCATCCTGGCCGGGTTCGCGACCGTCGTGGTGGATGATCGGCAAAAGTTTGCCACGCGCGAACGTTTCCCCGAGGCCGAGGCGATTCATGCCGGGCAGTACGAGGAGGTATTCCCCGGCCTTTCCATCAACTCTTCCAGTTATCTCATCATCGTCACGCGTGGTCACAAGGACGACCTGCGTGTGCTGCGGTTGGCAATCCAGTCTCCGGCGCGCTTCATCGCGATGATCGGAAGCAAGCGGAAGGTCCTCTCAATCGTTAAGGAACTCGAGAATGAAGGGGTTCCACGCGAGGCCTTCTCCAAGCTCACCGCTCCGATGGGTCTTGACATCGGAGCGGTAACTCCCGAGGAGATCGCTATTTCCGTGGTTGCGGAGATGATCGCGGTCCGCCGGCAGCCGAGGTCTGAATGGCGAAGCCTGTCAAAATCGATCTTCACCAATCCGGAGTTGCAGCGTCATTTGAAGTAGCAGGTCTCACCAGTGGCCTGCGGTGCTATCGTCTCCCCGAACCTTGAATGACTCTTCCCGCAAAACCCGCGGCCGTCATCCTCGCCGCCGGCGAGTCGCGCCGGATGGGCTTTCCAAAACCTCTGCTCGAGCTCAACGGAGAGACGTTCCTGGACAGGTTGATCGCCGCCATCGCCCCCTATTGTTCTCCGGTGAATGTCGTGCTCGGATATCACGCCGCACGCGTCACCGCCGGCACACGGCGGGCGGCGGAAGTTGCATGGATTCACAATCCCGCCCCCGAGCGCGGCATGCTCAGCTCGCTGCAGGCCGGCATCGCGAGTCTGCCGCCAGAATGTCCGGGAGTCGTCTTCACCCCAGTGGACTACCCGCGGGTCCGGCCGTCGACTGTGTTGGCGCTAACTGAGGCTTTCGCCCGTACCGCTGCTCCCGTCGCCCTCCCGGTTCATAACGGGGAGCGCGGCCATCCGGTGCTAATCTCGCGCGTTCTGATACCCGAGCTGCTCGCTCTCCCTTCCGGCGGGCAGGCGCGCCAGGTTATCAGGCGCTACCGGGAGCAGACCGTTACGGTTGAAGTCGATGACCCCGGAATTCTGCTCGACGTCGACGAACCGGAGGATTACCGGCGACTCAACGAATCTCTCTCATGAACCGTCGCGGAAATCGACTCCGACTCTTCGGCGCTCTCGCGCTTGTGACGGCTCTCGTCCTGCTTGCCGCACCCTCCCTACGCCTGGACCGTTTCCGCGAACCCATTCGCCGTGAACTCGAGCGCGCACTCAGCCGGGATGTCGAGATCAACGGTCCGGTTCATTTGCGAATCCTGCCCAGCCCGGGGCTCAGTCTCACCAGTGTCGTCATCCACGACGACCCGGAGTTCAGCCGGGAACCGGTGGCCTACGTATCCGAGCTTGGGGCTGGTGTCTCGCCGCTGGCCCTGGTGCGCGGGCACATCCGTTTCGACAGTCTCCGTCTTATCCGGCCGAGCGTGAATCTCGTGAAGCTCCCGGGCGGCGGCTGGAACTACCCCGGTTTACTGGAGAAGGCCTTTCTCTCGTCCGAAACCGCCTTACCCCGCATTGAGGTCCGCCATGGGCGGTTAAACTTCCGTTTGAGCGATGTGAAGTCGGTCTTCTATCTGTCCGATGCGGATGTGGACATCGCCCCCGAGACGAAACCGGCTCCGGCGGTGCGATTCCGTTTCTCTGGATCTCCCTCGCGCACAGACCGCGCTGCCCAGGGGTTTGGAAAGCTGAGCGGCAACGGCCGCTACATCTACTCAGACTCAGAAGATGACCGGCTACGGTTCGTGGTTCGACTCGAACGCAGCTCCATTCCCGAGATATTGACGCTGCTGCAGGGGCATGGCGCCGGACTGGGAGGCTTCGTGGCGTCGCGGGCGGAATTCGAAGGCCCATTGGCGAATCTACGATTCTCTGGTTCCCTGGAACTCGCCGGTATCGACCAGCGTTTTCTGATTCCGTCACGCTCCGGAGAATGGGCGCTGGAGTACGGCGGGCGGCTCGATCTGGTGCGACAGCAATTCGAACTGGACACTCTCTCCGGTCAACGGAGTCTACCGCTTGCCGTGCGGGTTCGGTTGACCGATTACCTCGGCGGCGCCCGCTGGGCCGTGTCGCTCTCGGCGAACGAGCTCTCCGTGTCTACGGTTCCTGCCCTGGCGCGCGAAATGGGGCTTGCTTTCCCGGCAGGAGTCGAAATTGACGGACTGATGTCCGGCGCGCTCAGCATCAGCCGGCATGACGGAATGAAAGGCGGTTTTCGTCTCCGTGATTTCAGGTTACGGACAGGCGAAGACGACGAGCTTGCCAGCGAAAGCGTGGCTGTGACTGTCGGCGCCGGGGTCTGGGAAGTGGCCCCCGCGCCGGTGACCCTGCCACCCCGGTTGGCGGCCAGCGTCGGGTTAATGTGGAACCGGCGCACCGGTGAGCTCGAGCTTCAGATTGAGAGCGAGAGGCTGCCCGTAGCCGGCTCGTTGGCTCTCTGGCGGCGGCTCACGGAATTCCCAGCCCCGCCCGTGCTGGAGATCTGGGAAGGCGGGCATTGGGCTGGCCGGCTTCTGTACCGGCGAACGAGCGAGGGAACGCAGGGTTGGAGCGGCCGCGCCAGCATCCGGAATGCCGAAGCCAGAATTGACGGCATCTCTGCACCGATCCGTGTGCGGCAGGCCGCCAGTGATGCGGGGGGCCGCAATCTGAAACTTGAAGGAGCCCTGGAGGGGCAGAAGTTCTCGGCCGTCGTCTCCCGCGGCTCCAAGACTGAACTGGAACTCAAGCTTCCGGCCGTCAACGCCCGAGAGCTCGAACGACAGTTCGCTCCCGCCCTATCGTGGCGGCAAGGCTTCCTGGCCCGGACGCTCCGGCTTGCCCCAAGCCACGTTCCGCAATGGCTGCGCGACCGCCGCGTTGAAGGCACGTTTGTGATCGCTTCTCTTGCCGCTTCGCCGGTGGAGCTTCAGGATCTTGACGGCAGCTTCAGTTGGCACGGTCCGCAGGTGGAGATCTCTCTCCAGGACTCGAGCGCCGGCGATGGCAGACTTGCGGGCCGGCTCGTGGCGGATTTACTCTCCGGTCAACCGCGTTACACGGCGGACGCCACGCTTGAGAACTACCGGTGGCAAAGCGGGACGCTCGATGCGGCGGCGCGGCTGTCAACCACAGGTACCGGCGTCAGTCTTCTGACCGCTGCCGGTGCGCGGGGAGTCTTCTCGCTCCGATTCCCCGGCCGCGGGCCTCACGGTGACTTCGACCGCGCTGACGGGTGCTTCGAATTGACGATGAAGCCACGTTTTCTAGCCGAGGTACCGTGCCTCGAAATCCGCTCGGGTAAGACCACATTCGCTGGTAGCGGACGTCTTGTGTCTGCAGACAGGATTGATCTGCATCTTTATCAGGACGGATCGTTGCACCCGGTTTCCGGCCGCCTATTCCCGTTCAGGATCGATCTCGGGGCGCAGCCTCGCGTTACGTTAAAATGACGGTTTGAGGGAGTCTCCGGACAAATCCGGGCAAGCGCCGCCGGTCGAGCGCAAGGATCTTTCGGACGTTCCGAACCAAGCTCGCGATTCTGCCCGCTTGCGGGGCGAGACAGAAAACGCCGTGGTGATAGCCGAGCGCGCTGCCCGGCGCCGCCTGGGGGAGATGCTCGCAATCGCCGCCCGCCGCATTCAGGCCGCCAATGACAAGCCGGGGATTCTGAGGGCTCTGCTTGACGCAGCGAGTTTGTTCGCTCCGGCGGTGGGCGTATTTGTTCTCTCCGGTAGCCAGGCGCGCTTTGTAACGCCAGGCGGCGGCGACGCCGCATCGCTTGTCGAGCACGAGTTGCCGTTATCCGCTGCTCCTGCGATAGCCGGCACGGCGAGCGCTCTTGACTGCGTGGTCGCCCTGCGCGACACGAGACAGCTTTCCGCGCCAGCGGTGAAGCACCTCCGATGTGCGCCGGGGAACAAAGCCACTCTCCTTCCAGTGTTAGCGCGCGGGCGCGTTACCGCTATTCTGTGCGCCGGCGGGGCGGGTAACGACATCGAACTCGGACCCCTGGAAGTGCTCGCCGCTCTCGCCGGGGCTGCGCTTGGCGCTGCCGGGTCCGCGGTGGATCTGATCACCATCGACGGCAACAAGAAGAAACCCGAGCCACCCGCGGCGCCGGAGGCAGCGGAAGACGAACACGCGCTGCACTTGCAGGCGCGCCGCACCGCCCGGGAGCAGGTGGCCGAGATCCGCCTTCAGAAATCCGTGGAGGTGGAACGTGGCCGCTCGCTGGCCAACCTTTACGATGCGCTAAAGCGCGACATCGACATCCGCCGCGAGGCGTTCCGCAAGAAATTCATTGAGGCCGGCCGGCTATCCACCGACTACTTTCACCGGGAACTTGTATACACGCTAGCGAACAATGATGAATCATTACTGGGCAAGAACTATCCGGGGCCGCTTGTTTAAGCGCGGGATCGTCATTTCGATTCTGCTTGCCGTGGCTTGCGGACTGAGTGCGCAGTCGCTCGGTTCTCTCGTCGAGGCTCACCGCACCAAACCAACCGGCCGTACAGCGGCCGCTCTGTATAGCTTCGCCAAGGCCCGCGCGGCTGACCCGGAGGGCGCCCTGGCGCTGCTAGTGCTGGGTGCGGAAGCGGGCAAGGATGAAACTCCCTCTTCCGAGTCGACTGCGTGGCTCGAAACCGCGAAAGCCCGGTTGCCGGACCTGGCTGATTTTGCCGCGTATCACCTGGCCGTTGTATATTCGAAAACCGAACGTCATGCCGAGGCGATCGGCGAACTCGAGTTTGTCCTCAATTTCCAGCCGCCGTCGCCTTGGCGCGCCCAGGCGGTGTTGTTGGCCGCGCGAGTCTACCTGGATAGCAAGGACGCGGCGCCTGCGGTCGGCTTGCTCCGCGAGCACATGGCGAATCTTCCTCAACCCGAGGGGCTCGGCCTGCTGGCCCGGTGTCAAGAGTCCAGCGGTCAGCTCGGCGCCGCGGCCGATTCCTGGCAGCGGGTTTATCACCGCTATCCGATGACCGCGGAGTCCCGCGATGCTCTCGCCGCAATGGCCCGGTTGCGGCGCCGCTTGGGCCGCGACTACCCCCCAGTTACATCGCAGTTGATGTTGGAGCGGGTGGAAACTCTCATCAGACGGAACGAGCATCTCACCGCGCGGCGGGAATTGCAGGAAATGACCCTATCCCTTGGCGGCCGCGACCGTGATCTTGCCCGCGTGTGGCTCGGAAAGGCCCGCCACATTCGCAGGCATGACGATGTAGCATTCCGCTGGCTGCAGCCGCTGCGGGTCGTGGATCCCGAGGTGGACGCGGAACGATTGTACTGGCTTCTCGAGAGCGCCCGGCGGCTCAACCGGCGGAGCGAGATAGAACGGATCATAGAAGTCTTTGCCGAGAGGTATCCCACATCGGAATGGCGTCTGAAGGCGCTAGTTTCGGCCGGCAATATGTATCTCCTGACCAATAATCAGGAGCGCTATGTTCCGTTATATCGTGCTTGTGCCGAGTCGTTTCCCGTTCACGAACGTGCTCCCTATTGCGACTGGAAAGTAGCCTGGAGTGCGTACATCAATCGCCGGCCGGAGTCTGGCGAGATGCTACGCAAGCATATCGAGGATTTCCCGGCCTCCCCGCAGGCTCCCGCCGCCCTCTACTTCCTTGGCCGTCTCGCCGAGGGGGAAGGCGACCGGGCCGCCGCCGCGGCCTGGTACCGTGAGGTGGATCACGAATATCCGAACTATTACTATGCCTACCGTGCCCGGGAACGCCTGGCCACTGCAAATCTCGATGGTGACGGCTGCCCTGATGTTCACCGGTTCCTTGAAGGGGTCAACTTCCCCCAGCGGCGGCACGCGAAGAATTTCGAACCGACGCCCATTACTTCCCAGCGCCTCGCACGGGCCCAAGCACTACTTTCCGCTGGGATCCTTCCCTGGGGTGAGATGGAACTGCGTTACGGTGCGCGCACCGGGGCGCAAGGGCCGATTCTCGCGGTTGTCCTTTCCGAGGCTTCAGCCAAGGTAGGGGATTACGGCAAGAGTATTCGCTACATCAAAGGACTGGCTCCGGGCTATCTATCGATGCCGCTGGAAGCGGCGCCGGATTCCTTCTGGAAACTTGCATTTCCCCTCGCCTATCGCGACGTGCTCGCGAAGTATTCCGCGCAGCGGAAACTCGATCTCTACTTTCTGGCGGCGCTCATCCGGCAGGAGTCGGAGTTTGATCACCGTGCGGTTTCCCGGGCCAGGGCATACGGGCTGACGCAGGTTCTCCCCGCCACCGGTCGTCAATTGGCGCGCACCCTCCGAGTCAGAAACTTCAGCACCCGTGTGCTTTATGACCCCGAGGTCAATGTGAACATGGGGACCTACTACCTGCGGCACATGATTGACGGGCTGGACGGGCACACCGAAGCGGCTCTGGCTGCCTATAACGCCGGCCGGTCCCGAGCGCTTATCTGGTTGACCTGGGGAGAGTTTCGCGAGCCGTCCGAGTTTATCGAAACCATACCGTTTACGGAAACCCGCAACTACGTACAAACAGTTCTGCGAAACGCCGACATCTACCGCCAGTTGTACCAGTAGGGAATCGCCAAAGCAGCCGCATTTGCCCGGACGCTACGTCACCAGCTTCTCAAACAGGACCCGCTGCTCCTGGAGCGCCGCCACCTTGTCGCTCGGCTCTGTTCTTGCCTCGAGCAGTATCCAACCCTTGTAGTTCATGGCGAGAAAGAGCTGGAAGAGCCGCGAATACGGATAGTCTCCAACATTCAGCTCGCGCACATGGACCGTGTCGCCGAAACGGTTTTTGACGAGATTGAAATTGTGTTCCAGGCCGTCGCCCTCGAGGTCGACATCATTCGAGTTCCAGCAGACCGTTACATTCGGATGATCGGCGACATCCATGATTGCTTTCATGACCGGAAGCCCGCTGGTACCGCGGCCGTGGACCTCCACGCGAATCTGCTGCCCCATCCCGGCGCCATATTTCCCCACGACGTTCAAGGACTTGCCGATCTGCTCAATGGTCTTCTCGCGTGGGACGCCCTGTGGAAAACCGTTCGGCTTTACCTTCACCCCTGACCCGCCGCAATCGGCCATCAGATCGATGTACTTCTTTGTCAGCTCGATGTTGGCTTTCACCTTGGCGGGGTCGGCATCGTGGTACTCGCAGTTGGAGCCGTAGCCAACCAGTTCGACGGGACTGCCGGCAAAGCGTTTCTTCACTTCGGCCCGCTGCGCTTTGCTGAGATCGGGTTCCACCCCGTGGGAGTGCTCGGTACGGACCTCCACACCGAGCACGCCGGACTTTTCGCAGGCGTCCAGCAGCACGGGCAACGTCATGTCCTTGCCCCATTGATAGGTAACCAGCCCGAAACGCATCCTCGAGGCCCCGGAAAATGCGTTCGCGGTTCCCAGGCCGGCTAGTGCCGCAACGATCCATTCACGCCGATTCAGTTCATACATTGCAATCCATCTCCCGATTGCTATCTTATTCCAGTGCCCGGGTTTGCCGCGCGGCAGCAAAGAAAAGCGGGAGCCGCGAGTCAGGCGGCTCCCGCTGCGAGCAGGAGGATTGATGCGTTAGAGACTACTGCCCGGCCTGGCGAACTTCGATCTTCCCGTTGACGGTCCGCATGGCGAGTATCGGTCCGCCCACTCCAAGGCGGCCCGACATCGAGCGCTTGCCCCAAACCCCTTTCACTGTGACCGGCAGATCCGTCTTAATGTTGCCGTTGACAGTGGTTGCCTGAAGATCGGCGTTAGCACTTGCGGGAACTTCCACGGTGATGCGGCCGTTCACGGTTTCGAGTTCGAGAGGATGATCCAGTTTGTTGTCAATGGTGGCCATGATGGAACCGTTGACAGTCTTTGCTTGGAGGCGCCGTGAGTTGGCGACCCGGACGGCTCCGTTGACGGTTCGCGCGTCAACCTCGCTGTCCAGCGCGGCCGTTTCAATGTCACCGTTCACCGTCTGCCCGGCAAAGCGTACTCCTGCTGGCACACGGACTTCGAACGAGACCGCAGCTTGGGTGTTCCCGGTCAGCGATTTGGGATAGATTGCCTCAATGGTGACTCCGCCGTCGTGCTCTTTTGCTTCGATCTTCACCTTTTCGGCGTCGCGGCCCGATTTCACGGCGGTGACTTCCACTTGGCCCCCCACCGCGCTGCTGGCCCGGATATTCCCGTTAACTCCTTCGACTCTGACCGTCTTGCCCGGGGCGATTTGGCCGCTCCATTGAAAATCGGCGCTAGCCGCGGCCGGGGCGAGCACGAGAAGGGAAATTGTCAAGATGATGAGGAACTGCGAAACGCGTTGCATTGAATCTCCTTTTGAAGGGTTTTAGACGCGGAGTATCGGGATTCGTCTCGTCCGCACCGCAGTCTACCGGCTCCCTTTTATCCGGTCGAATAGCATTCCCAGGCCGGCGAGGACCAACAGCAGCGGCCACCACCGTCCGATTTCGATCGAGAATCCAAAGTTGTGGACAAGGAACAGACCGCCAATCCCGATCAGAATGAGCGGGCTTGTTGCGCCCTTGACCCAATGCGTACGACCGGCTCCGAAGTGAGGATGTGGCATAAATCTCGCCTCCATATGCGCTGGGTGTTCTCGTATCATCGCTCGTGTCTTCTTAAGCGGCCGCTCTCATTTCTAGTAACGAAACCAGCGACTGGTAAGTTCGCGTTAAATGAGGGAAATTGATATGCTGCGCGTATGGCGGAGCGGCCGTCGGCCACGTCTGTGTATCCAGTTCGAACCGGCCGGAGAGGACCGGTTTCGGCGGAGAGGAGATCGGATGACGTACCTGGAATCATGCAAAAGGGCGGGGGACGCCGCGCTGCGAATCCTAAGCTGTCTGTGGGTGGCGCTATTGGGCGCTTCTTTGGCCGTGGTGGCCGCTCCGCGGCCGAACATCGTGATTATGCTGTCGGATGACATGGGATGGCAGCAGGTCGGCTTCAACGGCGGTTTGGACGGCGTGCCAACGCCAAGTATCGACTCTCTGGCCCGGGACGGGGTCCGGCTGACGCAGTTCTATGTGCATGCTGTCTGCACTCCGACGCGGGGCGCTCTTCTGACCGGCCGCTATGCCTGGAAAAACGGGACCGTCGTCCGTCCCACAGCGACATCCAAGCATGGAATGCTGCGCGACGAGCGAACGCTCGCCGAGGCGCTCCGTGACAGCGGCTACGCGACATGGATGGTGGGCAAATGGCACCTTGGAGAGTGGCATCATCATCATTTGCCTCTCCAGCGTGGATTCGAGCACCATTATGGGCACTACAGCGCGCTCATCGATTCGTTCACCCACACTCGGGGCGGGGTGCTCGACTGGCACCGCAACGGCGAGCCGGTGATCGAGGAAGGTTATTCCACGTTTCTCCTGGCTGCCGAGGCGGTGAAACTGATCGAGAACCATGACGGAACAAAGCCATTTTTCCTCTACCTGCCCTTCAACGCCGTGCACGGACCGCATCAGGCGCCCGAAGAGTACCTCCGGAAATATGCTCATCTGGGGCGGGTAGGCGCGCAGCGGGCGCAGATGGAGTGTATGGACATTGCCGTCGGACAGGTGATCGAGGCGCTAGACGAGAAAGGGATCCGCGAGGACACGCTGGTGATCTTCACCAATGACAACGGCGGCACGCGGCTTACCAGCAATGGTCCTTACCGCGGCTTCAAATCCCACTATCACGAAGGCGGCGTCCGGGTACCGTTCGTGGCGCGTTGGCCGGATCAGCTACGGGCCGGCTCTTCCTCGGACGAGATGGTCCACGTAGTCGACCTGCTCCCGACCCTGTGCCGGCTGGCAGGGGCTTCGCCGGCCGGCGAATTGCCGCTCGATGGCGTCGACGTCTGGGAAGTGGTCGCGGACGGGGCGCGGTCTCCCCGATACGAGATTGTCCACTCGCCTCAGGTCATTCGCTCCGGAGACTGGAAGCTGATCGAGGAGGGAGCGTCCTACTACACTTGGCCCGAACAGCCGCTGCAGCTTTACAACGTTCGGGAAGACCCGGGCGAGAGGACAAATCTCGCCGGCAACAGACGCGAGGTTGTCGAAAAGCTGCGGTCCCGCCTGGCGCGGCGCCGGAAAGACGTCAGAGAAGGCGAACCAGAGGAGAGGATTCCCGGCTTCCCCGTGGCCGTCTACGGCGAACGGGAGGAAGCTCGTTTCGGGGATCAGGTGAGGGCCGAGCTAAAGGAGAAGGGGATTGTTGAGCGGGACGTGACACTGAAGCGCTAAAGCCGGGGCCGCGGCCGCCTGCGCCGCTGCCGCTACTCAGCGTCCTCCAAGGTGAAGCCGTAGTTTCCGGCGATAAACTGCCGCACAAACCACTTCATGGTTTCAGGATTCGACAGGTACATATCGAGCTGGCAGGCGCAGGCGATTAGACGTCCAAGTATGTCCAGCGAATAGTCCACCTCCTCGGCCGGCGCATTCCGCAGCCAGGCGTTCACCAGGTCTCCCCGGCGGTGGACGACGAATCCGTAGTGGCTCAGACAGTTGTCGATGAAACACGCTCGCAGGCTGCGGCGGTACCGCGTGGCGCCGCCTCCGGCAAAGCGGAAGGAGACGTAGTTGCGTAGCGGATCGTCAGACACGCAGGCGTCGACCAGGCTGAAGTGGTACGCTAGCCGGGTGTTCATGTTCATGTACTCGTCCGCAACCAGCAGGTAGCTCTTCATGCCGAGAGAGCGCATGTCATAATTGCCGGGCGTGAACGACTGCGCCACAACGGAAACGAGATCACTCATGCTCGCCGGGAGGTCGCGCCGCCAGCTCACCCCGGGATGAGTGACTCCTTTCCAGAGACTCCGGAATGGAGCCGAGGCGATCTGATCCGGCCGTACCGTGCGGGCTTCGGGATCGATCTCATGAAGGCCCCCACCTAGATCGAGGACGAACAGATTCAGCGGTACGTCGCATTCGATCTCCCGGGTGATCTGACCAGCTCGCTCCATTTCATAGTCGTTGGCGCTGAACATTGCCTCCACTGATTTCTCGTGGCAATAGCGCAGCACATCGTGTGTGGACTTACAAGCTGACGGGCGGAAGCTGCTCGCCGCCGGATCGATCAGATGGAGCGCAAGTATGTTCCGGCTAATTGGGTCCCCGGCTGTTTCGAAATTCTGGTCGGACTCCCGCATCTCGATCTCGCGGCCCTCCCAGAGCGCTCCAGGGTAAACCTTTCGTTGCACGGCGTCCAGGCTGATATCCTCACCGTTGGGCGCCTTTTCGAGGATGCCCTTCATCATGAATACTGCGGGAATCTTAAACTCCCGCAGCAGCGCAGCAGCGTGACCGGCCACGTTTCCCCATTCAGCCACCAGTCCGGAGATGCGCGGAAAAACTTGCACGATTTCGGGCGATGTCTGATGCAGGAGCAGAATCGCGCCCTCGGGCGTGTTCAACAGGCTCTGGGGATCGGAGACGGCGTATGCCTTGCCGGAGACGCGTCCCGGGAAGACTGTAAGACCGCCCTCCGCGATCGGCTCTTCGTGGGGCTTCGCTTTCGGGCGGCTCCGGCCGGACTGGACCAGGGCCAGGGGCCTGGACTGCAGAATCCAGATTTCGTCATTCTCGTCCACTGCCCATTCGATATCCTGCGGGGCCCGGAAGTGCTTTTCCAGTTGCAAACCGTAATCAGCCAGGCGGGCCAGTTGATCCGCAGACAAGCTCGGTGCGTCGGATTCGTCGCCGGCCACCGCCACGCGGTCGATTCCGCCCCCCGCCCGGCCGGCAACCTTGCTGTCTTTGTGCGCGAGCTGCTGCCGGACAATCCGGTGAGTTCCCTTCCGGGAGACGACGAACAGGTCGCCGGGAGTCTGGCCACCGGCGATATCGATACCCAGGCCGCGCGTTGAAGTGACCCACATCTCCTTGCTTTTCGGGCTGCTTGGATCGCGGGTGTAGAGAATTCCAGCCGCTACGGCGGGCACCATCGAGAGCACCAGCACCGCCAAGGGCGCATCAACTTCGAATAGTCCGGAAGTGAGCCGGTAGGAGAGAGCGCGCTCGCTGAACCGGGCCGCGATCACCCCCCGGTACGCGCTCACAAGTTGATCCGCGGTCACATTGAGCAAAGTGAGAAACTGACCGGCATAAGACTTCTCCCCCCCCTCGCCAACGGCGCTGGAACGAACCGCGAAGCCACCGGAACGCGCCAGCTTGCGAATAGCCCGGGGGCGCTCCATTAGAGCTACCTCCACACTTCTTGGCAGCGGCGATTCGAGCACCAAGTCGCGAAGCTCCCCAGAGGCGCTTTGAAGCGTCTCAAGTTTGTCGAGATCGACTGTCCGGATGGCGTCACGGATCTTCCGCCAGTGGGGAATGCCGCAGAACTGCCGGTACGCCTCAGTAGTGAGCACGAAGCCGTCGGGCACGGGCAGGCGGACTCGATTCTTGATCTCTCCCAGGTACGCCGCCTTGCCCCCCACTTCCGGGACGTGTTCGATGGTGATTTCCGAAAGAGATGCGGCGAGGCGCGGGGAGCTGAGCTCCTGCAGCGCTGCGATGTGACGCTCGACTTCGAAGCGCTGGTCCTCGAGAGCCTGCATGAGCTGGGGATTTGGCATGCCGCTGAGCTTCTCCAGGGTTGACACAATGCGCTTGGCGTGATCGAACACCTCGGTAACCCGGTCCTGTAACACATCGCGCCGCGGAGGAATGAACTGGAGATCTTCCTGGAGCGCGGCAATGAGTTCCAGGCAATCCGTGTTGAGATTCAGAATCTCTTGAAACAGCCCGTACTTTTCCCTGATTCGCGCCGCGACAATGCGGGCCTCTTCGGGAGAAACCTTCCGCGTCCTGTCACGCCGGAACCAGTCGAATATTGGCATTTGCCCCCCGGTGGGCTAGTGGCCCCCCCTGGGTTTCCCGCCGAAGGTCTTCGATACCACAAAGTCAATGCCGAAGCCCGCGCACATCGCGATGATCACCGCCAGCAGACCATATTGCCGCGCGTGATTCATGGCGAAATCGTAAACTTGAGCGGGCAAGCCGACCTTCTTGACAATGAGTGTCGCTTTGCTGGTGTTGGTCACCGCTCCGTCGCGGCACTCGTAGGCAGCTACCTCATACTCCGCGGGCTGGGCGGTGCGCGGCCATTGGATCTCCATGGCGAACTCGTTCTCTCCGGCCCCGACGGCAAGGGGCGCGGTGTCGTCGTGCACCTGGTAGATATCGCTGTTCACCTTCAGAGAGAGATAGTTTTCGGCCATCAGTTCTTCATCGATCGGATCGCCGCCGGCATCGAGATGCATGACGTGCCTGATGGCGCGCGGATCGAGTTGATACCGCTCCACCGCCTCGTCCGGCAGGATGGAGCGGACCGGTTCAGGGCTATAGCTCAAAAACAAGGATGGCACTCCGGAGACATGGACTTTGCCCGAACTGATCCAAATCGGCCCGGCCCGAACCTTTTTGTTGAAGGTCTCCTCCTTGTCAGGTCCTCTGACTACCAGAACCACTTGCGATTCCGCGCTGGCGCGGCCTTCCACTCTTATGACAGCGCCGTCATAAAGAGTGCGTATCTCGATGTTGTCCGGGAATAGCGTGAGTGCCGATTCTTGCGAGTAGGCGCCCGCGCAAAGCATTGCGGCAAAAATCAAGGGAGTTCTCACTGCGCACCTCCTTTGTGGCCGAAGGCGATCGCTAGCGGGTAGCGGCTCGCCGGTTCCGGCTCGACGTAGGCAACGACACCGGGCCGGTCAGTCCGAACACTGGCGTGGCCGCCCTCGGCGGCGGGACTGAGCAGGCTGCTCGGTGTCGCGACCAGCCCAATGATCATCTTGAAGGTAACTATCAGAGCCATGCTGGCCAGGATGATTAGTAGCTGCTCACCTCGCAGGTAGCGGCTTACCCTGGCGCCAATCTGTGCTCCGACAGTCGAACCGGCCGCCAGCAGCAAGGCCAGAACGATATCGACCGTGTAATTCGTCGTCGATTGAAGGTATGTGACGCCGGCGCACGTGAAAAGGATTTGGAAAAGGTCTGTCCCTACGGCCACGTGCGGCGGCATGCGCAACAGGTAGACCATCATCGGCACCATCATGAATCCTCCTCCGACTCCCATGATCGCGGCCAGGACACCGACTAGCGCGCAAAGCGCGAACGGGATAAACACCGAGTGCTGCACTTGCGAGTGCGGGAAGTACATCTGAAACGGCAGCTTACTAAACAGACTGCTTCGCTTGACGACACGGTGTCCCTTCGTCGCTGCGGGTCCCCGGCGCAGAGCCTTGAGGCTGGCGACGAACATCGAGCCGCCAACGGCTCCAAGTACCACAATGTAGGTGACTGTGATCAGCAGATCGGCGTTGCCCATTGTCCGAAGGAGTTTGATCACCTGGACGCCGATGGCTGCCCCTGTCAAGCCGCCAAGCAGTAGAATGCTGCCCATTCGATAGTCCACGTTGCCGAGGCGGAAGTGGGCCGCCACGCCCGATGACGAAGCGGCCACGATCTGAGCTGAGTCAGACGCCGCCGCCACCGTCGGCGGGATTCCAATCATGATGAGAATAGGCGTTAGCAGGAATCCTCCTCCTACGCCCAGTAGTCCGGAAAGAAAGCCGACTCCCGCGCCGGCTCCGACAAGAAGATAGAGATTAATACTGATTCCCGCGACAGGCAGGAAGATGGACATGGATAGACTCCGTTCTCTCGGTGGAGCGAGCAGTTGAATAGTAGTCTGTAATTGTCACGGTTACGTGAACAAAAGCCGCGGCTCCCGGTTGCGCAGAGCCGTCCCGATCCCGCACAGGCGGGCCGCGGACTCAGCCCCGCCATCTCAGGCAGGTGTTGATGATACGAGTTCAGAAACATCCACGGAATGGACGCCCGGAACGGCCAGGGCGATCCGCTCCACTTCTTCGTACAGGTTCACATCCGAAATTCTGCCGCCGATGCTGACGCGTCCGGCGTCGCAGTCGACGTTGAATTCGATATGTTCGGTGGCCGAGTTCAGGGCGAGGTCCGCTTTCACCCGGCTTGCGATGGCGAGGTCGTCCATGTACGCCTTGCATTTCTCGTCGTACTCGTAACAAGCCTGCCGGCGAACGATGTGCGCAATAGCTTCTGTGGCGTCCTGAATATCGATATTCACAAGATTGATAATGAGGTCGTACAAGTTTGGGTCGGTCCAGTCGACGCCATAGAGATACTGGGTCCAGCGCTTTCGGTCGGCATCCATTTTCTGAATGTAATCGATCGCCTCTTCGGCTTTGAACCGCAGGCGTTTCTGCGCCATGGCAATGCGAAAGTCAAGCGGGGCGATAATGCGAACGCGTAGAATAGGTCCTCCGCCCCTTAGCAGAAGGTGTCCCGCGTTCCCATGGTAGACAGCCCGGCCGTTCCGCAGTTCGTCGGTTAGGGCTGCCTGTATAAGGGTCAAATAGAGACGTTTCTTGTGGCGGAGACGCTCGAGGAATGTCGGCGGCTTGTCAAGAGCGTCCCTCAGTTCGTGATGAGAGACACCGGACGCGGCCGCCTTCTCGACGATCACGTCTCGGTCGATACAACGATATTCGAGTTGCTTCGCGAGACTCTCGGCAATGAGCTTTCCCCCGCTCATCGTGCCCCTGGAGATTGTGACAACTGACATCGATCTTCCTTTCTACCAGTCCCGTCGTTGCTTCGCGACAGCATACCGGGTTTCCGGCGCACCGATCAACGCCGGCGAACTAATTATAGACTGGCTAGTCCGAATCTTGCTACCCCGACCCGGAATCGGGCGGAAACCGCCCGTCGGCTATCACTCCCCGCCGCCGCCTCCGGAAGCGGGAAGGTTCCCCACTCAAGTCGCCTAGTTCTTGTTATGTCAGTACATTACAATAGGGAAGTTCACCGGCCTCGAATGGAAGACTCAACTACAACCCGGGTACCGAGGTTCCGCGATCGGGCGGAGATGCTCGACTTTCTGCTGGAAGTAGCCGAGGCGACGTCTGTCACGCTGGATCTCGACAAGCTCCTTGCCAATTTGGCCGAGATCGTGCAAGAAGTGGTGCCATGGGATCTCTTCGCGATTCTTCTCTACTCGGAGAAGGACCAAGGTCTGAAAGTCCGCTACGCGGTCGGGCACCGCATGGAAGTGGTGAAACGATTAGTGATTCCACTCTCGGAGGGCGTCACGGGAGCGGCAGCCACCACGATGGAGCCGGTTCTGGTGGGCGACGTTCGGGAAGATCCCCGGTATATTCCCACCGTCGACGCGGTAAGAACCGAGTTGGCCGTGCCAATGATCGCCCGGGGCCGGCTGGTGGGTGTCATTGACCTCCAGTCCACGCGCCGGAATGCTTATGGTTCCGAGCATAGCGGCCTTCTGCGTTTGATCGCTTCGCGGGCGGCGGCCTCCATCGACAACGCGCGCCTCTACCGGCGGATCCTGCGTCAGAACAAGACCCTGCGCACGTTGACCACCCTCGCGCATAGCTTCTCCTCCACTCTGGATCTCGATGAACTGTTGGACACGATCGCCAAAACCGTTCGCAAGCTGATCAACTATGACGCCTTCTCAATTCTGTTGCTCGACGAAGAACCGCAACTCCTCAAGAGACGGTTCAGCATCCGGCATGATGAACGGGTCCACTTGGAACACATCCCCCTGGGCCGGGGCGTCACCGGCGCCGCCGTGGAGCAGCGCCAGACCGTTCTGGTCCGCGACACCCGCGAAGACCCCCGTTATCTGGAGTCGACCGCCGGAATCCGTTCTGAAGTCGCGGTCCCGCTCATGGTGCCGGACCGATTGCTGGGCGTGATGGACCTGGAAAGCGCGAAGATCAATTTCTTCACCGAGGAGCATACCCGGACTCTTGAGCTTCTGGCGCCTCTTATCGCCAACTCGGTCGAGAATGCCCGGCTCTACGAGCAGCTCGCCGAGCGGGAGCGCAGATTGGCGGACAACCTGAGCGCTGCGCGAGTGCTGCAAAACTCGCTGCTCTTGCGTGAGCCTCCCGTATTGGAAGGGCTGCAGCTTTCTACGCGCCACCGTGCCGCGCAGGAGGTGAGCGGAGACCTCTACGATTTCTTCAAGCAGCCTGACGGTCTTGACGTCATCGCGTTCGGCGATGTGAGTGGCAAAGGTGCGGCGGCGGCTCTGTATGGCACGCTTGTGGCGGGACTGCTCCGATCGCTCGCGCCCCGGCGTCCCAGCCCGGGGATGTTAATGCGGAGCCTTAACGCTGCTCTCGGCGAACGGAAGATTCCCGCAACCTACGTCGTTCTTCTTCTCCTTTTCTATGACCGCCGGATGCGCCTGTTCACCATGTCGAACGCCGGCGTCTTTCCTCCCATCATCTGCCGCCGCGGACGGATCCTCAAACAGTCCGTCGAGGGAATTCCCCTGGGGCTGCTTGACAACCGAATCTACGAGGAGGTGATCTTCCGGGCCGAGCCCGGCGATGTGATGCTGCTCTACTCCGACGGCATCCATGATCAGGCTGGCACTGAGGCGGAGGAGTATGGGCGGAAGCCGCTCTATGGGCTGCTGGAGCGGCACTGGGCGGATTCTGCTGGAGAGATCGCCGATGCGGTTCTGGCCGATCTGGATCGCTTCAGCGCGGGCACGCCGATGGGCGACGACCAAACGCTGATCGTCCTCAAGGTTGAGTAGCTGGGCTATCCTGATTGAATGCCTCTCGATTCCGCCAGCATCGACTATCTCCTTGACACCTGCCGCATGGCTGGCGTGGGAATTCTGGAGGTCTACGGTGAAGATTTCGCCGTGAAGCGCAAAACTGATCACTCCCCCGTAACGGAAGCCGACTTGCGCGCCCATCGATTGATCACCCAGCGTTTGTGCTCGCGGTGGCCCGATACGCCGGTACTCTCCGAAGAGGCTGCCGAAAAAACGCCGTACGAAGTGCGGAAACACTGGACCAGCTTCTGGCTGGTGGACCCGCTCGACGGAACCAAGGAGTTTATCAAGCGGAACGGCCAGTTTACCGTCAACATTGCCTTGGTCGAGCACGGGCGGCCGGCAGCCGGATTTGTTTACGCGCCGGTGACTGAGACGGCCTATTATGGGACTGCCGCCGGGGCGTTCAAAGTGACCGCCGGCGAAAGAATCACCCTGCCCTCGAAAACAGCGGCGCCGGACGGAACTTTGCGCGTGGTGGCCAGCCTCTCCCACTCGAATCGGGAAACGGAATTGTTCCTCGAAGAAGCGCGCGGACGCTATAAGAGCGTGAAGCTTGTCGCCATGGGCAGCTCACTGAAAATTTGCCTGGTGGCCGAGGGGGCGGCGGACGTCTACCCGCGTTTCGGGCCTACGATGGAATGGGACACGGCCGCGGCACACGCCGTGGTCAGGGCAGCCGGGAGGGATATCTACGAGTTTGAGACCAGGGAGCCGCTCCGCTACAACAAGCCTGACCTCCACAACCCCTGGTTCGTTGTTGAGTAGCGCAACCCGCCCGTCTTCTCGGTGACATTTCAGATGGCTCAACTCGGTACGTCCAACCGCTGCACGCCCCACGCTCTTCGGTTACATTCTTGGTTGGCACAACCAATACCCCCTCGGTGACATTTGATATGGCCCAATCCGGGCGGCCGACGAACCGCACGGGGTGGGTGTATAATCCTTCGCTGGAACATGCCAGAGACCAGATTGAAAGGCGCTCTGTTCGGCTGCGGGATGATTTCCGAGTTCCATCTGAAGGGATGGAAGCGGATTCCCGAGATCGACATGGTGGCCATCGGAAACCGCACGATCTCACGCGCCGAGCAGCGTCGCGAAGAGTTCTTCCCTAACGCCCGCGTCTATTCGGACCTTGGCCGTATGCTGGCGGCCGAGGATCTGGATTTTGTGGATATCCTCACCATTCCCGCGCTACATCGCGAACACTGCCTCATGGCTGCGGAGCGGAATCTGCACATCATCTGCCAAAAACCCCTCTGCGATAGCTTGGAGGACGCGCGCTACCTGGCGGGACGTTTTGCTGATTACCCGAAGGTCTTCGCAATTCATGAAAACCACCGTTACCGCCCCTGGTTCCAGCGCGTCGCCGCCGCCCTGCGGGACGGAGTGTTTGGCCGGCCCCGCTACCTGGAGATCCGCCACATCAATGCCACCTTTCCGAAGGAAGCCTATAAGAACGAGGTGGCGCTCGGGGTCTTCTTCGAGTACGGAAGCCACCTTGTAGACATGATGCGCAGCCTGCTCGGCGACCCGTCGCGCGTCTACTCCCGGTTCGAACGGCCAACTGCTCAGGTCTCCGGGGAGAGCGTCGCGCAAGCGGTCTATGAGTTCGCCCAAGCGACTGCTTCGATCACCGCCGGGTGGAAAAATAGCGCCATCACGCAAGGATCGCTTCTGCTGGCCGGAGACGAAGGCGAAGCTTACTACGAAGGGACCCTGACACGGGGGGATGCCGGGCGACTTCGGATCGTGCGGGGCCGGCAGGTCATTGTCGACGAACCGGTCGACCCGACCAGGGCCTACGTGGAGAGCTTCTATTTGCTCGAGAGGGAATGTGTGGGCGCCATGCTAGGCTTGGGCCGGGTGACACAGACCGCCGCCGAGCACCTCGGGTCGATCGAGGCCACCTTCGCGGCCTATGATTCTGTTGCCGCCGGCAGAGTTGTTCCGGTCAGATAATTCCGTGCCAGCGGCAGCGCTGTGGAAAACACCGTTTTCGTGTAATTGCAGGTAGAATGAGTGCACCATGTCTGGAATCTCGCGACGCCAATTCCTGAGTGCCACCGCCGCCGCGCTGGCGGGCTGCGGCGGGACAGCCCCGGTTCGCAAAAAGAATGTTCTCTTCATTGCCGTGGACGACCTCCGGCCTGCTCTCAACTGTTACGGCGCGAACCACATACAATCGCCCAATATTGATCGCCTCGCGTCGGAAGGAGTCCGCTTTGACCGGGCCTACTGCCAACAGGCCGTGTGCGCCCCGTCCCGAATCTCCCTCATGACGGGAATGCGGCCGGACTCGACCGGCGTTCACGACCTGGAGCATCCGCTTCGGACAACCAAGCCGGACGCCGTGAGCGTGGCGCATCACTTCAAGAACAACGGATACGAGACCGTTTCCCTCGGCAAGATCTACCATCACCACGGGGACGATCCCGAAGCGTGGTCGGCGCCGGACTGGCATCCCAGACGCGATTCCTGGGCCGGCACATGGCAGGCCTACGCCGATCCGCAGTCCGCGGAGATCATTCGCCGCCACGATCAGGCACAGGAGGAAGCCTATGAAGCCGCGCTCAAGGCCGGCAGGGAGGCGCGAAAACCCCGCCTGGGTTACGGGCCCGCATACGAGAACCCGGATATTCCCGACAACCACTACCCCGATGGAATGGTCGCCGACAAGGCTCTCGAAGAAATGCGGCGACTCCAAGACCGGTCATTCTTCATCGCCGCCGGCTTCGTAAAACCGCACTTGCCGTTTAACGCCCCGCGGAAGTATTGGGATCTGTACGATCCCGCTTCCATCACCCTGCCTTCGCAAGACTCCTGGCCGCAGGCCTCGCCCGCGATCGCCCATATGGACTGGGGCGAACTCAAGGCCTACGCTGGAATCCCGGTTGACGGCAGCCCGGTACCCGGGGATCTGGCCCGCACGCTCATTCACGGTTACTATGCGTGTGTATCCTACGTGGACGCACAGGTGGGCAAGCTGCTCGACGGGCTTGACGAACTGGGCCTCCGGGAGAACACGGCCATCGTCCTCTGGGGCGATCACGGCTGGAAGCTCGCTGACTACGGCGCCTGGTGCAAACACACGAACTTCGAAATTGACACCCACGTGCCGATGATCTTCAGCGATCCGGATCACCGGTCCGCGGCCGGGAAGGGAACCGCCGCGCTCAGCGAGTTCGTGGACATCTACCCCACGCTGAGCGAACTGTGCGGCCTGCCGGTTCCCGACCATTGCGAGGGGACCTCGGCGGTTCCGCTGCTTGCCGATCCGAACCGGGAATGGAAGCAGGCGGCTTTCAGTCAGTACCCCCGGCGCAACCAGACCGTGATGGGCTATTCGCTGCGCAGCGGGCAGTACCGCTACACCGAATGGATCGAGAAGGACTCCGGCGAGGTACTGGCCCGAGAGCTCTATGATCATTCTTCCGGTCCGGTGGTCGAGAAGAATCTTGCCCCTGATCCCGCTCATGCGCAGACCGTGGCCGATCTTTCAGCCATGCTCGCGAAAGGCCACGGCTGGCGGCAGTTGCGGCAAGCGCTCTAGCCCTGCTCTAGCCCGGGTTTCCGGTCCGATTGCAGTCGCAGCAGAACGACTTCTGCCTTGCTGGCGCGGTTAGCTAGCGCGGCGAACAGGAGATTCAAGGGCGGTATTGGCGACATCACGCGTAACTGTAGCCGGGTGATGCCGCTGCGAGTCAGGATGGGAAACACTTGGCGAAGGCCAGCAAGAGCTTGGGTGAGCCGCGCAACCGGATTCTGCGACGGACCAGAGCCCAAACGATGTTCGTTTCTTTGGAGAGGAAGCGCAGCCACGTATCTGCGTCAGCCTGAACACGGAGGTCGGGCTTGCCGTGGTGGCCGTCCTCCACGGACAGCGCCTGGTTGCGAATGATGACGGTCGCCTTGAGCGGTTCGTTGCCGGTAAAGTGGAAGTGATAGGTGGCATCCAGGCCTTTCGCCTTGCCTTTTTGAAATAGCAGCGGCAGACCGGACACGAAGCCGCGGATCGAGCGCGGGCGAAGACCGTTGGCAACGCGCTTGATCCGCTTGTTCTTGAACCGTCTTTGGACATGTTCTTCAGCGTCCGACTCCGGGATGACATACACCGTTTCGGGTTTGTTCTGTAGCGGACGCACCTGCTCGTCGAGGTAGGCGGTCCGGTTTCTATGGAACCCGGTGTTCACGTCCTCGCCCGCCGGGCAAACCGCCAGGCAGTAGGCGGCCTTGTAGTTTGCTCCGTAGGAAAGGCTTTGCCACATCGACACGGTTTCGGCGTCCGACACCTCGTTGCGGTACTGCCGCGCCGAGCCGCTGCCGGCGACCGACTCCACCCAGTCCGTAAAGCCGCCCATGAACTCGCGATAGTTGTGTGTGTAGCAAGCGGCAAAGTCCAAGGATCCGTCCGGCTTGATGGCGCCGGTGGGGCAGGCGGCAACGCACAGCTTGCAACTCAGGCACGGATTGTAGTCGATCGGCTTCGAATATTCATCCACCTGGGATTCCATCAACACCGTACCGAGCAGGATGAAGTTGCCGAACCTCGGATGGATCACGTTCCGGTGTATGCCCATTTGGCCCAAGCCGGCGGCCACCGCCACTGGCTTGTGCGAAACCACCCACATCTTGTCCGGCCAGCGGTCCATTTCCATCGGAAATCCCGCCGACGCACCATTCATGGCTCGCAAGCCAAGTTCTTCGAGCTCCCGAACGATCCGCCGGGCGACTTCGTTCACCTCGTCACCGGTGTGATGGAATTCCAAGTTCGCCACCGACCGTGCTGGTGTCCGAATGTTGTCCTGGTTCATCCGGCAAACGAAGGCGATCAGAGTACGGGTCCGCGGGAAGGCCCACAGAATCTCCTCCTTCTGATCGGCGATCTCGGTCCGGTCGATCTCGACGAAGCCGACGTCATCTGCCCCTGCATCCATGCAGAGATTGCGCAGTTCGACCGCCGACTGTGTTCCGGCATTGATGCCCAGTGTGTTATTCATCGCTCCTCCATCATATGTGTATACATCTATCTACCCAAAAAAATACTTCTCCTATAGCGCCGCCCTTGTCGCGGCGTCGGCCGCCCGGAGCAGTTCTTTCCACGCTGGCCGCTTGAGTGCCTTTCCAAGCCGCCGCTGTGCTCGCTCCCAGTGGGGCGTAGCCTGTTCGAGCTGACGCCGGCCCTTCGCGGTCAGGCGCCAATAACGTTCGCGGCGGTCTTCCCCCGCCTCGCTGGAAACCCAGCCCTGGTTTGAGAGCAGCTTCAGCGCTCGGGTAAGCGTGGTGCTATCGAGAGCGAGGACGTGGCCCAGCCATCCCTGTGTCTTGGGCTCTGTCGAGGCTAGCGCCTGCAATAAAGTAAACTGTGTGCTCCGCAGACCGGCGGGCCGCAGTTCGGCGTCGTAAAGCTGAGTTACAGCGCGGGCGGCCCTTCGCAGTGTGGCGCAGGCGCAGGGCAAAGGCTGCAGGCTCCGCTCCTTGGTCATCAAATATATGTATACACAACTTTTATGGGCCTGTCAAGCGCTTCATCAGCACATCAGCCCAACCAAGTCCTGAGAACGGGCCGGGTCCTTCGAGCTCGAAGGGTACAGGGGACGGGCTGCGGCCGACGAACCGGCAGCCTGTCTCCGAAGCTCTTACCATCGCTCGCCGATGACGGTGACCGGGACGCCCACTTGTTACGGTTTGATGAGATGAGGGTCGGAGGTCGTTCCCCCGCCTCTCCCTGAAGCCAGGGATGACGGCGATGCAGAGATGGTATCGCGCCGTGAGCGGCCGCCGCCGCGTGGCGTATTATGCGTACCTGGCTTGCCAAGGCGGAAGTTCGTCGTGAACCGGGCGCCGGCGCTCGAGCACAAGCGACCACACTAGCCGCCCGCAATGGGCAGACGGAAAGCGGCCATCTCCCGGCTGTTGCGGACCAGGAGGATGTTGTTAACGAGCACGGGGTGGTTCCAGGTCTTGCCCTCGATGGCCGGGAATCGCGCGAGTTCCGTGAATTGGCCGGGATCCGCGCGAACCACCGCCAGTTCTCCCTTCTCCGACAAAATCAACAGCAAATCCTGGTCGCGCAACAGGATCAGTTGGCCATGGCCATAGCGTCCGCCCTTCCATTTGCGCGCACCGTCCGCCAAATCCATGCACGCGAGGATGCCGCCGTCAAACCCAAAGCCATGGCCGCCGTGAACGACGAAGTCGTTGAAGTAGGGCTTCAAGCGGTTTGATGTCCAGCGCTCTTCGACAGTCCACCCGCCCGGTGCGTACGTGACAGCGAGGCGGCGCACGCCGGTGGCGGCAAGTCCCGATCCGCTGCCGATCAGGACGTCGCCGTCCGCGGTCGTGGCCGGCTGTACAATGCCGTCGCCCTCCCAGTCATGCTTCCAGAGCAGCGCGCCGCTGGCTGGGACGACGCTGGTCGCGCCGGCCGCGCTCAGCAGCAGGATCTGATCGACGCCGGCGATCGTCAGTCGATGCGGAGAGCTGTAACTCCCGCCCCCCGCCGGGCCAAACCAACGCGGTTCGCCCGTGGCAAGGTCGTAGCCGGCCAGTTGTCCGGCGACCGCAATGATGACGAGATCGCCGACCACTAATGGCGAACTCGCGAAGCCCCAGTCGGGAACCTCCACGCCGGTGTCGGCCGTCGCGTTGCGAGACCACACGACGGCCCCGTTCCGGGCGTCGAGCGCGTTTACGATCCCGGTCGCACCAAAGGTGTATATTCGACCGCTGCTTAACGCCGGCGTCGCCCGCGGGCCGGCGCCAGCGTTCGACTCCCAGAATCGGGTCGCATCGCGGTGCGCCCAAGCCGGCTCGCCGGTACTCAGCTTGTAGCAGGCGACGACCTCGTCATCACCCCGCTGCTCCTGCGTGTAGAAGAATTCGCCGCTGACTGCAAAGGACGACCAGCCCGGTCCGACCGGCCGGCGCCACAGTTCCACTGGCGGCGACGCGGACCAGTCGGTCGCAATCGTTAGCTCGCGCACGACACCGTTGCGCTCGGGCCCCCGAAAGCCCGGCCATTCGGCCTCGGTCTCCACCGCCACCCGAAGCGGCGCGAGCCTCGATGGCTCGACGCCGGCTCCGGACCCAAGCCGCTCCTTTTGAGTATCCTCCGCCGCTGACGGAACTGCCGGCGGGGCCGCCGGCGCGCTGCCGGCCTCTTCCGGAAGGCTCCTTTCGGGAGTCGTAACCGCTGGAACCGATGGGAGCGCCCATGGCGCATCGCCCGTCTCGGCCAAGAGCCGTTCCTCCGGAGTCTCCGACCAACGCCAGGCAAGCTGCGCATCCCCGGCGCCGGTAATGCCATGGGTCCGGAAAAGCGCCCACGCTGCGCAGGCGAGCACAATTGTTGCGACCATCGTCGCGCCCCGAAGCCGGCCAGAGATGCGGCGGGTTGCCGTGGCCCAAACCACAAAGGCAAGGCTCAAGAACGGGATGGCGTAGATGGGGAACATCATTCCCATCATTCCCGTCGCAATCGATTCGTGAAGGATGCGCGGTGTCGCAACCAGTGCGGCGATCATCAGTACGACGGCTCCCCAGCGCTCGGACCAACGCGCCCGGCTGAAGAACGCCCACCAAACGATAACAGCCAATCCGCCGAGGACCCCGCCAAGCACGGCGTACATGGTTGCGTCGGGCGCGACGACGGGCGCTCCAAACCGAACGAGGAACTGCAGTGCTACGGCGGCGACGCCGGGCCAGAGGCGGAGCGGCTGCCGAAGGGCGGAATCGTCAGATTGTGCAATGGTCATGAGATCTATACGTTATTATCAAGTCTGTTGTTCGACGATTCTGCCGGCGGGAGGCTCGTTTCGGATTCGGCCGCGGATGAGATTGCCGTGTAATGCCCGGTCCCCGACCCGCCCCCTGCGTTTTCTTCGTTTCGGCGCTCGCTCGATAATCTCTGGTCGAGCGGAGCGCCAGCCCTGTTCGGTCCAGCACATCGATAACAAATTGATCCACGCCCACAGAATCCCAAACTACAGAGTCTCATTCTCTGTGGGGCGTGCGGAGCCGCCCCCGCCATTCCGGCGCTCGGGTCGCACCTCTGCGTCGGCCTATCCTCCGCTCTGGTCCACCCGTCGGGTCTGGTATCCGCGGAAATAGCTCGGCTCCGGCAGGCGTTCCGGAAAGCCCGCGGCGACGATTCTATGAATTGGGCGGGCGCAGCCTCCGGTTGGTCGGCCCGCGGAGCCCAGGCCAAGGACGCGGCGGGAGAAACTGCTCCGCGTACTGCTCATCGTTTGCGATGAGTTCCGGCCGGCTATTCCTTGATCGGGTTGCTCGCCAGCAGAGCCCGTCTCTGCTTCACCGGCGATCGCAGAATAACACGCACTTCCCAGCCGCTCGGGCAAAAGGCGACCTTTCTACTTTGCCAGGAGGGCCACATTTCTACTTTGCCTTGACAGGCGCCGAAATGTTGTTGACAAGAGAACTCTATATGCTATACGATTACGAAATAAGAATTAATTCTGATTTACGATTCGATGATGACTAGTAAAAAAGAGATCGAAAGCAGGATGGCGCATTTCGAGCAGGTATGCCGGGGCGCGGGCGTCAAGCTCACCCATCAGCGCATCGAGATCTTCAGGGAAGTGGCTGAAACCGGGGCCCACCCAGATGCCGAGTCGGTCTTCCGAGGCGTACGCAAACGTATGCCAACCGTGTCGTTGGACACGGTGTACCGAACTCTTTGGCTGCTCACTGACCTGGGCCTGATTAGCACGCTCGGCCCGGGCCGGGGGCGAACCCGCTTCGACGCGAATCTCAGTCGCCATCATCACTTTGTGTGCGTGTCTTGCGGGTTGACTCGGGATTTCTACAGTGAGGATCTGGACAACCTCAGCATTCCGGAATCAGCCAAAGGGTTCGGCCAAGTCGAGGCGACGCACGTCGAGGTCAGGGGAGTATGCCGCGAATGCGCCGGAAAGCAGACGACAAGTCCAACTTAG
>CAYXVG010000025.1:0-90295 GCA_964468205.1 uncultured Solibacteraceae bacterium
TGAGGATTACTGGGAGGCACGTCGCGCTTGACTTCCACTTCTATGTCGCACACCCTGTTCGCCGTCGTCGTCTTGCTCGCCGCCGCCAGCGTAGTCACCGCCCAAAACTTCCGCGCCCGCATCCAGGGGACCATCGCCGATTCCTCGGATGCGGTCATCCCCGCCGCCACTGTCATTTTGCTCAACACCCGGACTGGTGTGCGCACGGAGCGGCAATCCAACGAAAACGGCATCTACCTGTTCGACTATGTTCCGTCGGGCTGGTATTCCCTGACCGTGGAACTGGAGGGTTTTAACAAGTTCATCCAGGAGAACATCGAGGTCCAGGCTGCCGGCGACATCACCGTCAACGTGACGCTTCAGCCGGGGGCCATCACAGAAAGTATTACCGTCGAGGAAAGCCCCGTTGCCGTGCAGTTCAATTCGACGAACACCAACCTGACAATTGACACCAAGATCGTTAACGAGCTGCCGCGGTTTGACCGGAATCCGTTCAAGCTCTCGCTGCTCAACCCCTCGGCCATCAACACCCGCGGTGAGATGAACCCCTTCCACTCCTGGGCCGCCAACTCGGTCGAACTCGGCGGCGGCACCAACCTCGCCAATGACCTGCAGGTCGACGGCAGCCCCATCGGCATCGGCCACAAGGCCGGCTACGCGCCTCCGCCCGATGCCGTTCAGGAGGTCAACGTCCAGCAGAACAGTATCGACGCCGAGTCCGGCCACAGCGCCGGCGGCGTCATCAGCATGACGATGAAGTCGGGCACCAATGACTGGCACGGGAACATCTATTACCTGCACCGCAACCCCGCCCTCAACGCGGTCACGGACCGCACCACGGGCAGCAAGAGCGCTTCCCGCAACCACATCTACGGCGGCACGCTCGGCAATGCGATCATCAAGAACAAGCTCTTCAACTTCTTCAGCTACGAAGCCTGGCGGCCGATCGATCCGCTGAACTACATCCGCACCATGGCCACTCCGGCCGAGCGCTCGGGAGACTTCTCGAAAACACTTAACATCAACGGTGGCGTGAAGACCATCTACGATCCCTGGACCACCGTTTTCGACGCCGCCAATAACAAGGCCACCCGCACCCCGTATCCGGGCAACATCATCCCGGCGCAGAACTTTGACCCGGTGTCGGCGAGCCTGGTTAAGCAGCTTTGGGACCCGAATGGCCCGGGCGAGAACATCACCGGCAAGAACAATTTCAAGACCACAATCAACCGGACCACAAAGTACTGGAACCTCTCTGACCGCGTCGACTGGTCCGTCAATGACAGCGTCCGCGTCTTCGGCCGCTACAGCTATCTGCACACGATGATTGACGCCGACGACCCGACGCCCAACCAGTCACAGCTCTACGTGACGCAGGGCGCCAGCGCCCGGCACGCACTCTCGGTGGCCGGTGACGTCGTCTGGACCATCACCCCTACCACCGTCTTCAATATCCACGGTGACTACCACCACTTGGTGGACGACTATGATTCGCCCCGCGACAAGCTCGGCGAAGAAGGCTTCGGCGCGATCTGGCCACACAGCGACTGGTATCAACCCTACGCCGGGGAGCTGCCGCCGTACGTTCCTGGCTTCCAAATGGGAGGTTCCCGGCTGGGAGTGCAGGCAGTTTACTGGTACCAGCACCCCAACGGCAGCGCAATCAACGCCAAGCTCGCCCAGCAGCGCGGAGCCCACTACATGAAGTTCGGCTTCGACACCCGGCGGAGCGGCGGCGAGACTCAGGTAGCCAGAACCACTCTCTTCCGTTTCGATGCCGACGTCACGGCCGACACCTTCATCAGTCCGAAGACCAACGTCGTCGGCCATGAATACGCAACCTTCCTGATCGGCGCCCTCAAGAACAACACCCAGGCAATCATCAAGCCGATCAAGACGCCGCGCAACTCGTTCTACGCCCTCTTCTTTCAGGACGACTGGAAACTGAGTCGCCGGGTCACCCTCAACCTTGGCATCCGGTGGGAGTACGAGACTGCCTGGAGCGACCCGGAGTACCGTATGTCCAAAGGCCTCAACCTCAACGTCCCGTTCGAGGAGATGCAGGCCAATCCGCCCAACATGCCCCCCGCGGCACTAGACATCATGGGCAGCTACAACTACAAGGGCGCCTGGGTCTTCACCTCCAAAGACAGTCCCGGCATGTGGAACGCTCCGAAGTGGAACTTCATGCCCCGCGCCGGAATCGCTTTCCGCGCCGATGACAAAACAGCCATCCGCTTCGGCTACGCCCGCTACCAGATCCCGACCGAGTTCAACTTCAACACCGCAATCTCGGGCTTCGAGGCCGTCAACTTCCTCGAACCGCCCTACTTCGGCTATGACGCGGCGCAGTCGCCGCCAGGTCTGCTCCAGGGCATACCTCAGGCGGTTGTCTACGACCCCTTCCCGGTCAATTCCAACCCGCTGATCCCGGCGAAAGGAAAGGACTTCGGCAAGTATCTCGGCGCGGGCGGCACCAATCTGTTGTGGTACCACCAGGACATGGAACGCGGCATTAACGACCGGCTCAGCTTCTCGGTGCAGCGGTCGCTCCCGGGAGATGTTGTCCTGGACGTGACCTACTTCCTCAACATCGGCAGTAACTGGGATTACAGCCTGCCACTCAACGCCATGGACCCCAGGCTCTCGTTCGAGTACCAGGCCCAGCTCGCGAAGAGCGTCCCGAATCCCTTCTACAACTACCTCACGCCCGATGTCTTCCCCGGCCCGCTGCGAAACCAGAAGAACGTCGCCCTGAGCACCCTGCTGAAGCCGCAGCCGCAGTACGGCGGTTTGATGGAACTCTACAACCCGGAGGTGAGCGAGCGCTACCACTCGCTGAACTTCCGCGTCCAGCGCAGCTTCCGCAACGGCTTCAACTTCCTGTTCGGCTATGTCTACCTCCGCGAGAGTATGGACGAGATGTACGACGATGTCGACAACTACCTCGGCAACTTTACCTGGCAGGAAAGCGCCCAGCCGCGCCACCGGTTCTCCGTCGCCGGTATCTACGAACTACCATTCGGCCGCGGCCGCCAGTATCTCAGCGAAATGCACCCTGTCTTGGATGGCATCGTGGGTGGCTGGCAGGTCGCTCCTGTCTGGTACTTTAACTCCGGCGACTACCTCCGCTTCGGCGCAATGGAGGCCACCGGCGACCCGACGCTCGAAAACCCGACGCCACAGCGCTGGTTTGACACGTCGAAGCTATCGCAGCTTCCCCCTTACACCCGACGTTCGAATCCGCTGCAGTACCCCAGCCTCACCGGGCCGAGTTACTGGGTGATCGACGCCAGCATCTCCAAGCAGTTCCGTATCGGGGAACGATTCCGGACGGAACTGAAGATGGGCGCTTACAACGCCACCAACCGCCTCAACCGGACTAACCCGGACATGGGCGTCCTCAGCTCCACCTTCGGCCAGAGCCTCCGCCAGCGGACGTCTACCGGCCGCCAGTTGGAGATCGGCCTGAAGATCATTTTCTAATCCGAGTGCTCCCCGCCGTTGCGATTACAGCGGCGGGCAGTGTTCGGTCAGCAGACCAGGGACTTGGGCTGGACATGCAATCAGTCGTGAGAGTCGAAACCGCGGCCGATTAGGCAGAGCGTCCATGCCCAAGTCCTCTCGGTATTGGCCTTCCATTCAATACCCCACAGTTGCTTCGTGCTAACGTATAGAGCACTGAACAAATGTCAATTTCTCCGGATTACTTCAATAGCAATCCGGCATGGGGGTTGCTCTGAGTACCGCTGTTACCGATGCGGAGTCGCCATGTCCGGTCTGCGACGAAGCGCGTGGCATAACCATCGCGCTCAAGGATCGGGTAGGGCGGGCGTTGAAAACGACGTCGTGTATCCGCTGTGGCTTGATGCGCGTGGATCCACTACCCACTGACGAAGACCTTCGCCGGTTTTACGAGTTGGAGTACCGGAGTAGCTACAAGGGCGTTCGCAACCCCAAGCCGAAGCACATTTACCGCGCCGGACTACTCGCTTCCGAAAGGTTGCGCCGCCTTGCCGATTACCTCGCAAACGGCTCCAGGGTGTTGGACATCGGATGTGGGTCCGGTGAGTGGCTCTACATGTTAAACGCGGCGGGACACTCCGCGGCTGGAGTCGAGTTGGATCCCGCATACGCGGAATTCGGCCGCCGGGAGTACGGAGTCGACATTCGGACAGGTTCGCTGTTGGCTCTGGACATGCCGGACCGGGAGATCGACTGCATCACGATGTTTCATGTTCTCGAACATATTCCGTATCCGGTTGCGGCGCTGAGGCGCATGCACCACTGGCTTCAAGACGATGGCGTGCTGGTTATCGAGGTGCCTAACGTGAACTCGCCACACCAGCATCCGGCCAAGCGCTTCCATTATGCGCATGTCGTTGGTTTCACGCCGGGGAGCTTCGGCTATGCCATGAAAAGGAGCGGGTGGGAGATGCTCGAATGCTCTCTTGATAGATACGAACGGAACATCTTTGCAGTCGTTCGCAAGCGCCTCTCGGATAGCCCGGAAGGCGCGCCCGGGCAGCCTGAGGGAGATCTCAGGCCGCCAGCGCCGCTCATCAGCTCGCCAGCAGCTACTCTTGGCTATTACTTGCAGCCAAGCACTTACATGCGCTGGATCGAAAGGATGATGCAGTTCAGTGCCGAGTTCCGGGCGATCGGGTTGGACCGGGCAACGCCGCGAGAGATCCTACATACGGTTCGAAAAAAGGCTGGGAACACGGCCTGACATGCCTTGCAGCCGGGTGACGCGAACCGGCGTGAAGGCCCCCGCGAGAATCCTGAAAATCACTCGAAATTAGGTAAAGAGTAGCCTGTCACCGAATTTGTCTTCAGGGACGGTAGGTGGCGATGTTTTTTTCGGTTTCCCAGACCACCACTTCCTTGATCGCCACGGGGACTTCCGCCAGTCCGGATTGCAGACGCTCTTCCATCTGTTCGCAGAACCAGAGCGCCATGTTCTCGGCGGTCGGATTCAGTGTGTCAAAGGGTGGCAGATCATTGATGTAACGGTGGTCCCAATATTCGATGATTTCCTTCATCGCCCGCTTCAACACCACGAAATCCACGAGCAGACCAATCGAGTTTAACTTCTCTCCCTGCAACGTGACTCGAATCCGGTAGTTGTGGCCGTGCACGTTTTCGCACTTCCCCTTGTAGCCCCGCAAAGCGTGGCCGGCGGCGAAAGTCTGGTCGGCGGATATCTCAAACATCCAAAAACTGCTCCAGGTCAGCCCGCTCCATCGTAAACGTGTACTCCGGCAGGCTGTCGAAGAAAATCTGACCGTAGCGCTGCTTGGTGATCCGGTTGTCGAGAAGCACCAGCGCTCCCATGTCGGCTTTGCTGCGGATTAGCCGCCCGAACCCCTGCTTCAGCGACAGGGCGGCCTGCGGGATCTGATACTCGAAGAATGGATTCCGCCCCTCTTCCCGCAGCGCGTGGATCCTGGCCTCGACGACCGGATCGCTGGGAACCGCAAACGGTAACTTATCTATGATAACGCAGCTTAGCTGGTTCCCCGGCACGTCCACTCCCTGCCAGAACGAGGCGGTGGCGAACAAGACACAGTGCGGAGTCCTCCGGAACTCCTCCAACAGGGCGCTCCGCGGCCCGGTTCCTTGCAGCAGCGTTGGATAGTCAATCTCGAACGATACCTCGTCGTGGACAGAGCGCATCTGCTGATAACTGGTAAACAAAACGAACGCCCTTCCTTGGCTGAGATTCAGGAGCTTCACGATTTCTTCTGACGCCGCTTTCGTGAAAGCCCCGTTGCGCGGGTCCGGCAGGTGTTGCGGCACATACAGTATCGCCTGCTTTGGATAATCGAACGCCCCCTCCACGACGAGCGTTCTCGCGCTGCGAATTCCCAGCCGATCCCGGACGTAGTCAAACTTCCCGGCTACCGCCAGCGTGGCCGAAGTGAGGATGGCGGTATCGACCTCGTCGAAGAGCCGGTTCGCGAGCACCTGTGACACCTCGATGGGTGTAGCCTGCAGGAAACAACTGGCGCCGCGCCGCTCAACCCAGTAAACGTATGTCCGGTCGCCGCTTTCCATCCAGAAGTGGAGCCGGTCACGGAGATCAACAGCTCGGCTGCGCAGCGGGATCAGTTCATCCGGCGCCTCCTTAATCAGCTCGAGCTGCGCGGCAATCAGGTCGAGGCCTTGCAGCAGGTTCTGATACTCCTCGCCGTGCTCCTCAAGAAACTTCTCCTGACCGCTGAATCCCTTTCGCCCTTCGATGCCGCCGAACAGCAGGAAGAACCGGTCCGCAATCTCTTCCACCTGCATTACAATCCGCTCCAGTTCCTGAACGCGGAGGTCCTTCTGCTGAGCAACCGCGAGGATGTCGCGGCGCAGATCCTGCACCTGGAAGCTGCTGAACGAAACGCCAAAGTACTGGCCGGCCACATCTTCAATCTCGTGCGCTTCGTCGAAGATTACCGCCGCGTAGCTGGGAATAATGCCGCCGAAATCGTCTTGTTTCACCGCCAGGTCGGCGAAGAAAAGATGGTGATTGACGATGACGATGTCGCTTGCCTGGGCGCGCTGCTTCATTTTGGTGAGAAAACAACGCTCGAACTGCTCGCACTTCTGGCCGCTGCAGCGGTCGCGGCGCGCGTCAATCTTTCCCCATGCGGCCGAGTCTTCCGGCAGATTCTTGATCTCGGCCCGATCGCCGGTTTCCGTCTGCTTCTCCCACTCGCGGATGATCTGGAAATCGGCCACCTCTTCGAGTCCGGCGAGGATCGGCTCTTTCTCGGCGTCGTAGATTTTCTGTCGGCAGGCGTAGTTGTTCCGGCCCTTCATGTAACAGGCTCGAATCGGTGTTTCGAAGTGCTGCTCGATGAATGGGATGTCCTTGAAGAAGATCTGCTCCTGCAGGTTCTTGGTGCCCGTGGAGACCACCACCCGTTTGCCAAATAGGATTGCGGGCAAAAGATAGGCGAGCGTCTTGCCCGTTCCCGTGCCCGCCTCGACAATCAGGTGCCGTTTGTCGGCCAGCGCGGACTCGACGGCCTCAGCCATCTCTAACTGGCCGGCGCGAAATTCGTAGCTGGGATGCCAGTCCGCGAGGATTCCCCGCCGCCGGAAAAACTGTTTGGCCGTCAATGAGCGCGTGGGTGGCACCTATGAGCCAGTTTACGACGCAGCTCTCAGCGCCGCCTAGCACACGGTGAGGCGCCGCCGCCGGCCTAGTAGCTGAACGTGTACGTGCCGGCGCGGAGATTGGCAAACAGCTTCTCGCGGTTCGTGACAATCGCCCCATCCACCAGGTCTCCGGCCGTGAGTCCGACCGCTTCCATACAGTGAGGGCAAACGTGCACCTTCGCGCCGCGCCCGATCAGTTTCGCCAGCATTTCGCTCACCGGCGGATTCGGACCGAAAGACAAGCCCCGCGGGCAGTCTTGTGACGCGAAAACGGGCGCCCGCACGTTGAGAAACAGTACCACTTCGCGGCCGTCGTCGATCGCGTGGTTCGCCAGTTGCAGAGCCATTGTCGCTTTGTGCAAATCCTCGCCGCCCGCGGTCAGGTTGATCAACAAGGCTCCTTTCTCCGCCGCCGTGGTGGCGTCCGGCCGCAGAAGCGCGATGCCGGCCAGAATTACCAATACGGCGCCCGCCGCCGCGATGAATTTGATCCGGGGATTCATGACTTTTGTCCTCCTTTGATTCCGATGCCCCTGTCCGGATATCTTAGCTCATACTCAGTCCCAAACGGCCGTATTCGTTACATTTCAACATTTCCGCGGTCTCCAGATGAAGGCCATCACCGTGAGCAAGAATCAGGTGGAGCGACTTCCTCGGAACCGGCGATTCCCGGAAAAAGTGCGCGATAGGGTCATACGGTATTGCCTGGAACGCGGCTGGAAGGTCCGCGGCCGGCGCCGGGTCGGGCGACAATAGGAAGTAATGACGAGGGGTTGGCAGTTGTTCGCGCTTGGCGCTATCGTGGCAGCCGCCACGGACTGTTCCGTTCGCCGGGCGTCCATCGAGGCGCCGGGGGGGCCGAGGCACGAGACGATCCGCGCGATCAAACGGGTCGAGCGTGAGGCGGGGTTTGCCGAGACAGCGAATTTCGAGCGTGTCTCCGCTACCAGAGACGCCTATTACCGCTGTTATTACACTGGCAAGTTTGAACTGCCGGACAGCTACGAAGGACTTCGTGTCAAGGATGGAAATGCGAACGGCTGCGACCTCGACGAGGAAAGGTATGACGTCTTCTTCTACAAAATCGAAGCCGTGGCGGATTCCAATACTCCCGTTACGAGTTCTCTGGAAGAAGCATCCGTGGAGCGTCTCGCCGTGGTCGTATCGCATGAGGATTTCCACGAGGATCCTCTGGTGCAGCGGCTCCCGGTCCGCGTGGGCGAGGCCGCGACAACCCTTGTCGGTTTTCTGGTCGCCACCCGGTTCGCCACGCAGGAGTACGGCCCCGAATCCGATACCGCGGTCAATCTGGCGCGCGAGGCCGGCCTTTACCGGCGCAAGGCAAAAATCGTGAACGCCTATCACGAGCGCGTTGCCGATCTCTATAAGGAATACCGCCGCCGGCGCATCGGCCGGGCCGAGGCCCAGGAGCGCAAGAATGCTTTGTTCGGCCAGATGCAGACCGAATGCGAGGCAATTCAGCCTGACCCGGTGTCATTTAACAAATGTCTCGCCGCGAACAATAACGCCGGTCTTGCCTTCGAGATCACCTACACCCGATTCTTCCCGCTGCTTGAGGAACTGCATCGCTCTCTTGGGGGAAACATCAAAGCGACTATAGGCGTGCTGCGGGCTGCCGGAGAATTAAGCCCAATCTCTGAATCGGCGGCCGAGAAGTACCTACGTTCCGGACGGGGCGTGAAAGCCGGCGCAGATCCTGCCGGTTCGTAACATTTCTTTCATTGAATGTTCACTCCGGAAAGCCAATATGGAAGGTGTATGAGTTTGAGTATTTCTATGCCGGATACGTCCGGCCTTGCTGATCTGGATTTCGAGTGGCCGGCCGCCGCCACCGACTGGATGGGCGCTTTGGCTTCTCACTATGACAGAATCCGGCGCCGGTATCCCCAGGACCGCCTGATCGCGGTATTTGATATCGACGGCACCATCCTCGATTTGAGACACATGGTCCGGTGGGTACTTCTGTCTTATGACCGCGCGCATGGCACCGAACATTTCCACGGTCTGGAAGTGGAGGCCATTAGCGTGAGCGAAAACCAAGTGGACCGCCTTTTGCGGGACTGGCCTTTGCCGGAGGAAGAGCGCGAACGCGTCATGCAGTACTACCTGGAAAACGCCTGGAAGGATGACTCTATTCTGGCTTCCCATCAGCCCTACCGCGGAGTGATGGACGTGATCCGGTGGTTTCAGATCCAGCCCTCGACAGTGGTGGGGTTAAACACTGGACGTTCCGAGCCTCTCCGCGAAATAACGTTGAACTCGCTGAACGCGCTCGGCTCCGAGTATCGGGTGCGGTTTCGCTCCGAGTTGCTCTACATGAGCCCAACCACCGGTATGACCCACGTGCCGGCGGCCAAGGCCGAGGGTTTACGCTACTTCCGCCGGAATGGCTATCGCGTTTTCGCGGTGGTGGACAATGAGCCCGAAAACATCCAGTCCATGTCCGAGGCCGATCCGGATGGAGAGGTCTTGTTCCTGCACGCCGACACCATCTTCGAATCCAAGCGCACGAAAACGCCCCGCACTGTCCGCGGCCGCTTCTACAACATCACGAATCTGGTTTCCGAACGGAACCTGCCGCAGCATGTGGAGTTCGTCTGGCACGGTATCCAAACCAAGGCGGATTTGCTGCAGTTTCTCGCCTCGAACGTGCGATGGGGTGAAGTGGATGTCCGCCGCGACCCGATTGACCGTCTGGTGATCCGGCGGCAGGCGTTTGACGAAACGCCTTGGTCAAAGAGCGAGTCGCGGTTCCTGCTGGAGGACTGCCTGCGCGAGGTAAACCGCCGCGGTCGCGCCCTGAAACTCGACCTTAAAGAGGGTGGCGCTACATTGCTCCAGGTGGAGGATCTCTTGAGGCAAACCGGTATCGCGAACGAGCATCTCTGGTTTAACGGGAACGTCCAGGCACTGCGGGAGGAAGGGTTCCGGCAGCTTGCGGCCGCGCATCCCGGCGCTGTGATCCAGTGTCCGGTGGACTTCATGGCTCCGCTCATCCAAAGCGTGCCCGGTAAAGCGAGGGAAATCCTTGAGGTATTCGCGGGTTGGGGAGTGAATCGCTTCTCTGTCAGTTGGCAAACGGCGAAGATGCGCCGGACCGTCGACTTGCTTGAGTCCTGGGGTTTCGAAGTCAACATTTATGACGTTCCCAACCTCGAAGCCTTTCTGCAGGCCGTGTTGCTGCTGCCACGCTCTCTGACGTCGCATTTCAACTTCCCCCAATGGAAATCATTCCGAGGGATGCTATAATCCCCGGCGGTGAAGGCTGAAAACCTCAAACACCTCTACCGGGCGTTGTTACTGCCGCGGGTCATCGAAGAGCGGATGCTGCTACTCATTCGCCAGGGCCGCATGGCGAAATGGTTCAGCGGATACGGCCAGGAGGCCGTTTCCGTCGGCGCTATCTTGGCGCTCCGCCCGGACGACTACGTGCTACCGACGCACCGGAATCTGGGCGTCTGGACCACCCGCGAGGTTCCGCTGCAGCCACTCTTCTGCCAGCTTATGGGACGGCGGGGCGGCTACACCAAGGGCCGTGACCGCACGTTTCATTTCGGTCTGCCGGAGAAGCGCATCATCGGGATGATCTCGCATATGGGCGCCATGTTGCCGGTTGCCTGTGGGCTGGGGCTGGCCGCGTCCCTGCAAAAGACCGGGGCCGTCGCGCTCGTGTTCTGCGGCGACGGCGCCACGCGCGAGGGCGACTTCCACGAGGCGCTCAATCTTGCCGCCGTTTGGAAGTTGCCGGTTATCTTTCTGGTCGAGAACAACGCCTACGGGCTCTCGACTCCCGTGCACGAAGCCATGGCGATTGAGGATATCGCCAGCAACGCCTCCGGTTATGGAATGCCCGGCGAAGTCGTCGACGGCAACCATCTGCTCAAGGTCCACCGGGTGGTTAGCCGGGCGGCGGAACGCGCGCGCGCCGGCGAGGGGCCTACCCTGATCGAGGCCAAGACCTTTCGTGTGCGCGGTCACGAGGAAGCCTCCGGCACGAAGTACGTTCCACAGGAGCTGATCGAGCAATGGGAGAAAAAGGATCCCATCGAACAGTTCGGCAAACGACTCCTAAAAAAAGAGATGATGACCGCCGCGCAGATGAAGGCGGTTCGCACCGAACTCGCGTCTGAAGTTGAAGCCGCTACCGAGTTTGCACTCGCCCAGCCCCCGGTGGAGAGCGCCGCCGAGACCGAACGGGGCGATGTCTTCGCACCGGCCGCGCCACTACCGCCGCGCTCTGCCGGTGGTGCGCAACCCCGGCGCTTCGTGGATGCCATAGGCGACGGTCTCCGCCAGGCGATGGAACGGGACGAAAGTGTACTCCTCATCGGCCAAGACGTGGCCGGCTACGGCGGCGTCTTCAAGGTGACGGACGGTTTCCTCGATAAGTTTGGGCCCGAGCGAGTGCGGAACACCCCGATCATCGAAAGCGGGGCCGCCGGAGCCGCCTTGGGCCTGGCGCTTGCCGGCTTCAAGCCGGTGCTCGAAATCCAGTACGCCGACTTCATCTCGTGCGCCTTCAACCAGATTGTCAACAACCTTGCCACCACCCACTACCGATGGGGCGCGCCGGTGAACGTTACCATCCGGGCTCCCTTCGGCGGTTCCATCGGCGCCGGGCCTTTTCATTCGCAGTCGAATGAAGCATGGTTCTGCCACGTGCCCGGGCTGAAAGTCGTCGTGCCCGCCACTCCTCATGACGCCAAGGGGCTCCTTATGGCCGCCATCGCCGACCCGAATCCAGTGATCTTCCTTGAGCACAAGTACCTCTACCGTGCAGTGAAGGACGATGTTCCGGATGAGCCCTACGGCGTCGAGCTTGGCCGGGCCAGAGTCGCCCGGGAGGGCGCCCACGCCACGATCGTCACCTACGGCATTGGAGTGCACTGGGCGCTCGAGGAGGCGGAGTTCCAGGCCGGCCAGGGCAGGTCCATCGAGGTCATCGATCTCCGCACGCTTGTCCCTTGGGACCGCGAAACCGTTCTCGCGTCCCTGCGAAAAACCAGCCGGCTGCTCGTGCTTCACGAAGCCCCCCGCACGGCCGGTTTCGGAGCCGAGGTCGCCGCGGCCGTTTGCGAAGAGGTCTTCGGCTGGCTGGATGCTCCGCCTGTGCGGGTTGCCGGTGAAGATATCCCCATCCCGTTCTCAAAGACCATCGAGACCAATATCTATTCCGCCCGTTCGCGCCTCCGCCCCGCCCTCGAGCGGCTGCTCGCCTACTGACGCCGTTCTCGCGCCTGGCGGAAGGATCGCGGAGTGACCGGCCGGAGCACGGAGTGCCGAACGCGATATGATTTCCGGCAGTATGAACGTTCCGGCTCTATTGCTCATTGTTTGCCTGGCCACCATGCCTTCCATGGCCCAACCCGCCCGCGGTCCGCTTCGCGTGCATGAAGAGAATCCGCGCTATTTCACCGACGGCTCGGGCCGTGCCGTTCTTCTCGCCGGTTCTCACACCTGGAGCACTATCCCCGACATGAGCCCCTCGGATCCGCCAGCGGCCTTCGACTTCAACGCCTTCCTGGACTTTCTCGAGGGCTACGGTCACAATTTCATCCGGCTCTGGACATGGGAGCTCACGACGTGGGGCACGGCTGGCAACGCGGCGGCGTACCGGCCGCGCATCGAGGTCCACAACGTCTCCCCGCACCCTTGGGCGCGTACGGGACCAGGCGACGCGCTGGACGGCAAACCCAAATTCAACCTCGAAGAATACGATCCCGAATACTTCCGCCGCCTCCGCTCACGAGTGGAGGAGGCCGGCCGCCGGGGCTTCTATGCTTCGGTGATGCTTTTCGAAGGCTGGGGGATCCGCAAGTCCCCGGATGCCTGGAAGCACCACCCGATGAACCCGGCTAACAATGTGAATGGAATCGACGGCGACCTGGACGGTGATGGAGAAGGCATCGAGATTCACACACTTGGCAATCGCGATATCACGGCCATTCAGGAAGCTTACGTCCGCAAAACAATCGATACCGTCAATGACTTCGATAACGTCCTTTACGAGATCTCGAACGAGACCCATCCCAACTCCACCGGGTGGCAGTACCACATGATCGGCTTTATTCGCGATTACGAGAAGACGAAACCCAGCCAACACCCAGCCGGCATGACCTACCAGCAGCCCGCGGGGCTCAATAGCCACCTCTTTAGCAGTCCGGCCGACTGGATTTCGCCCGGCAAGCGTGAATACCGCGAGGCCATCTTTCAAGCTGACGGAAGCAAAGTGATCTTGAACGACACGGACCACCTATGGGGCATCGGCGGAACGGAACACTGGGTGTGGAAGACCTTCCTGCAAGGCATGAATCCGATCTTCATGGACCCGTATGACGGCGTAGTGCTGGGCAACCCCTTTGACCCGAAGCATGAACCGGTGCGCAAGGCGCTCGGCCAGGTCCTGCGAATTTCGCGCCAAGTCGCCCTTGAAAAGATGATTCCTGCCGGCGAACTCGCCTCCTCAGGCTATTGCCTTGCCCGCAAGGGCGCTGAGTATCTGATCTATGTTCCGGCGGGAGAATCCGTGTCCGTGGACCTCGCTGGAGCTTCCGGCGCCTACTCGGTTCGCTGGATCGGCCTACTTGAAGGAGACGGGCAGCCGTCCGAAGCTGCCAGCGGTGGCGCACGCCGAAGTTTCAGCGCCCCTGTCCCGGAAGCCGCCATCCTCTATCTCAGAGCTCAGTAGCCGCCGCGGAACATCGCCGCGGGCAACCTCTGTAGAATAGATCCGATCATGCCAGCGAAACTGTCGGGCCTCGCCGCCCGCATGGACAAACTCTACGAGTTCGACCGCGAGCCCGTATCGGAAGACAAGCTGCATCCGGGCAAACGCTTCGCCGGACTCTTTGCCGGCGAGCACGTGGCCGCGACCGAGTTTGTCATCGGCGCCTTCTTCG
Organism: uncultured Solibacteraceae bacterium; assembly: GCA_964468205.1. Classification (GTDB taxonomy): domain Bacteria; phylum Acidobacteriota; class Terriglobia; order Bryobacterales; family Bryobacteraceae; genus CAWELS01. Next base: position 14,076 of record CAYXVG010000025.1, read on the forward strand.
TGCTGCACGGTGTGACGGCGAAGGACTTGATCCTAGGGCTGCTCATTGGAAACCTTCTGGCCGTACTTTCCTGGACCTTCATCTGCGCGCCCATCGCAACGCAAACCCGCCTCACGCTCTACTGGTATCTGCAGAAGATTGCCGGTCCGGGGCTGACATTGCTCTATAACGTCGCCAACGCCTTCCTCTATTGCATCCTGGCCGGAGCGATGATCTCGGTGGCCTCCACCGCGGTCGGCCTCGGCTTCGACATGAAGACGCCGGCGCTCACCGACATCTATCCCAACAGCGTGAGTTGGGTCGTGACCACTTTTTCCATTGGCGTTGTCTTCACCGTCCTGGCGATTCTCGGCTTTGAGAAGCTCAGCAAGTTTGCGAGCGTCTGCTCACCGTGGATCTTTGTCGTGTTCATCGCCGGAGCCCTCGCGACCCTGCCGAAGCTGGGGGTTCAGCCGGATTTCAGCAATTTCTGGGAGGTTGCCACGACGAAGATCTGGACCGGCGTGCCCACCCCGGGCCAGGAGAAGTTCGGCATCGGCCACGTTGTCTTTTTCGCCTGGTTTGCCAACCTCGCCATGCACATCGGCCTCTCCGACATGGCGCTGTTCCGCTACGCCAGGAGCTGGAAATACGGCCTCTATTCCGCCTTCGGAATGTACGCCGGGCACATGCTGGCCTGGCTCTGCTCCGGCATCATGGTGGCGGGCGTCTCGCGCGAGATGAACCCGGGGCTGATGGCGTACACTGCGATCGGCATCGCCGGAGTCTTCGGCGTCACCATCGCCGGCTGGACGACGGCAAACCCCACTCTATACCGTGTCGGCCTGGCCCTGCAGACGGTCACGCCGAACTGGCCCCGCTGGAAAATCACTCTTGTCGCCGGTATGGTGACCGCCGTCCTCGCCTGCTTCCCGGTGTTCTTCATGAAACTGCTCGATTACGTTGCCATCTACGGTCTTGTGCTCATGCCCATTGGCGCCGTCGTCTTCACCGAGCATTGGATCTTCCCGAAACTAAGAATCCCCCGCTACCGCGCCGAGAAGAAGAATTTGCTGTTCAACTGGCAGGCTCTGGTGGTGTGGTTTGGCACCCTGGCCGCCTGCTACTTCATGCCCTTCCATCTTTTCTATCGCTGGCTGCCGGGCTGGTTCCTGGCGGCGGCTGTCTACATCGTGCTCGTGAAAGCTACCGCCCGGGAGGAGAATCATGCTTAAATCTCTCGCCGCCGTCATCGCCGGCCTCAGCTTGCTTGCCTGTCTCGGAATGCCCTTTCTCTACTTCCGTGGAGCGATGGCGGAATCGATGTTCCAATGGCTGTTTGCCGTGGCATCTATCGCATGGTTTGTGGGGGCGACAATGTTCGCCTCACAGAAATAGCGTTGGGATAAGCGGCGGCTTGCTGCGTTGAGCCACCTCAGGCCGAGTGACGCCGCGGCCAATCAGCGGCTCCACCAGGGATTGTGCGAATCGCTCGTCCGGCCACCTTTATCCGAGCGCGACATCGAGCGTCATCATGACCGCGAATCCGGCGATCGCGCCAAGCGTCGCCAAATCGCTGTTCCCGCCCGTTTGCGATTCGGGAATTGCCTCTTCGACAGTGACAAATATCATCGCACCGGCGGCAAAAGCCAGCGCGTACGGCAGTATTGGCCGCATTGCAGTTACCGCCAGAGCGCCGGCGACGGCGGCGAGGGGTTCGACGGTGGCCGACAGTTGGCCGTACCACCAGGCTTTCAGGCGCGAGAGACCTTCCCGGCGCAGCGGAGCGGAGACCGCAGTGCCCTCCGGGCAATTCTGAATGCCAATGCCAATTGCGAGAGCGATTGCAGCCGGCAGCGTCGCTGACTCGTAGCCCGCTGTTACGGCGCCGAACGCCACCCCGATCGCGAGTCCTTCGGGGATATTGTGCAAGGTGATCGCAAGTACCAGCAGCGTCGTCTTTCTCCACGAAGTTTTTAAGCCCTCGGCTTCCGACATCTTGCCGAATAGGTGAACGTGGGGCAGGAGGTAATCGAGGAGCCGCATAGCCGCCGCGCCGGCGACAAAACCGATGAGTGGCGGCGCCCATTTCACCATCCCCATCTCTGCAGAAAGAGCGATGGAGGGATTGAGCAATGACCAGAAACTCGCCGCGAGCATCACACCCGCGGCGAAGCCAAGGGCGCAGTCGAGGGTTCTTCGGCTGACTTCGCGGAAGAAGAAGACCACGCCGGCGCCAAGGGCGGTGAGGCCCCAGGTGAAGAGCCCGGCTGCAAGGGCCTGCCCAGGAGCGGGCCAAGACGAGAACGTTTCGAGCATGCAACATTCTACCTTCTCACCGCCCGCGCGGCGGTTGGCGCGAGGGCCGCGGCGCGGGATAATCCAGGACCCGCGACTCCCTTTTGACATTTGACACCTTATTCTTGACTGTTCTATCGTGGAACTTCTTACCTGAAACGTCCATGGCTGACGAGAATCAACCCCAGCAGCCCGCGGGCGATGATAAGCCCGCCGAAGGTGCGCCGGAAACCCCGGAGCAACCTTCAGCAAAGCCTCCTGAACCGTCAGGCGAGGAAGCCGGACCTGCGCCGCCATCCGCGAAGCCCGCCGCCGATAAACCGGCCGGCGCCGGATCCGCGGAGAAACCAGCCCCCGCCAGCAAAGCGCCTCCGGCCAAAGCGCCCGCTTCCAAGTCTGCCGCCGCGAAGAAGCCGGCCGTCAAGAAGGCCGCCAAGAAGCCGGTGGTCATGGAAACTGCTCCTTGGGACGACGAGCTTGCCAAGGAGCTCAAACAAGAGTTTGGAGAGCGTATCCTCGAATGTGTCGTGTACCTGGGGCAGCAGTTTCTCGTCGCCCGGCCCAAGGCGGTAATTCCCATCATCGAGTATCTGAAGCTCGAAGCCGGTTTCGACTACTTGGTCGATGTCACAGCGGTCGATTACCCTAAAAAGGAGGAGCGTTTTGAGGTCGTCTACATTCTCTATAGCTTTTCCCGGAACCATCGCATCCGGGTCAAGTCCAAAATCAAGGATGGCGAGACGCTGAAGAGCGCGGTTGGTGTGCACCTCACTGCAAACTGGCTTGAGCGGGAGGTGTACGACATGTTCGGTATCGAGTTCGAAGACCATCCGGACCTGAAGCGTATCCTCATGCCGGAAGACTGGGAAGGATTTCCCTTACGCAAGGACGCTGACATCATTGCGATGGACGAGCGGTGGGTTAGGGAGAACATCGGTATCGACAGCGCGCAGTAGACCTATGGCGGAAACCACCTTTCTCGACGCCAAAGAACTGGTCCTCAACATGGGGCCGCAGCACCCGTCCACCCACGGTGTGCTTCGCGTTATCCTCAAGCTCGACGGTGAGAAGATCCTGGGTACCGAGTGCGTCATCGGCTACCTGCATCGCGGTGTGGAGAAGATCGGCGAGAACCGCACCTACCAGATGTTCGCGCCGTATGTGGACCGCATGGACTACGTGGCCGCGGTCTCGAACGGGCTCGGCTATTGCCTCGCCGTAGAGAAGTTGCTCGATGTGGAGGCGCCTCCCCGCGCGCAAGCCGTCCGCGTAATCCTCACCGAATTGAACCGGATTGCCAGCCACCTGCTGTGGCTCGGCACGCACGCCCTCGACGTCGGCGCCATTACGCCGTTGTTCTACGTGATGCGCGAGCGCGAAGACGTCCTGAACATCTTCGAGGCGTACTGCGGCGCCCGTCTCACCACGCATGCCTTCCGTTGCGGTGGCCTCCAGTACGAGGTCTATGACGGAATGGAGCGGCAGGTGAAGGACTTCTGCAAGTCGTTCCTGCCGCGCGTTGACGAATACGAGGAACTGCTTAGCAGCAACCGGATGTGGATCGACCGGCTCACGAACGTCGGCGTGCTTACAGCGGAGGATTGCAAGGAATACGGAGTTACCGGGCCCATGCTGCGGGCCGCCGGTGTCGAATGGGATCTGCGGCGCGCGCAGCCGTACTCGGGCTACGAGAAATACGACTTCGAAATTCCCACGCGCGAAAACGGCGACACTTATGACCGTTATATCGTGCGCATCCAAGAGATGCGCCAAAGCGTGCGCATCATCGAGCAGGCTATCGACGATATCCCCGCAGGGCCAATTATGGCCAAGGTTGGAAAGGCCATCAAACCTCCGCCGGGCGAAGTCTATGTCTCGATTGAAGCCCCGAAGGGCGAACTGGGCTATTTCATTGTGAGCGACGGCTCCACCCAGCCTTACCGTATGCGGGTGCGGCCGCCGTCGTTCGTAAATCTGCAGTCCCTCGACAAGATGTGCCGTGGGGGATTGATCGCGGATATTGTCGCAATTATCGGAACCATTGATATTGTGCTTGGCGAGGTGGACCGCTAGGGCCGGACCCTCGCCTGGCGAAAGGAGAGAAGTATGCGGAAGCTGCTAAGAACGTTTTTCTTGGTCGACCTTATCCAGGGGCTATGGGTCACGTTCCGCAGCCAGCACACCAAGAACATTGTCACCGAGCAGTACCCCGCCGAGCGGCCGAAGATCGCCGAGCGCTACCGCGGCGCTCCGCGGCTGAACATTCACCCGGAAACGGGTGAGACGCTCTGCATTTCGTGCAATCTATGTGCGCTGGCTTGTCCTGAGAACCTCATCGTTGTTTCCAGCGAGAGAAACGAAGAGACACGCAAGAAAGATCTAACGACATTCACCTACGACATCTCCCGCTGCATGTTTTGCGGGCTTTGCGAAGACGCCTGTCCCACCGATTGCCTCGAGCTGACTCAAGATTTCGAACTCGCGAGCTACACGCGCGAAGGCGCCATTTGGGACCGGCAGATGCTCGAACAGGGACCCAAGCCGACGAGGTACGAATACTGACGGCTTGGTCCGGAATGGAATGGAACGGAAGCAGGTGGTCCGGCCAGCCGGCCTGGCAGTGACATGGCTACTACAGTCTTTTTCTATATCTTCGCGTTGATGGTCCTCGGAGGAGCTGTCCTCACCATCACGCGGAGGAACGCTGTCCACTCCGCTTTGTGGCTGATTGTCAGCCTGTTGGGTGTGGCCGGCGTCTTCCTTCTAAACTCCGCCGAGTTCCTTTTTGTGGTGCAGATCATGCTTTATATCGGCGGCGTTGTCCTTCTCATCCTGTTCGTCGTCATGCTCATCAACCTTGACTCGGCCGACAAGGAGAGCCGCTTCACTAAAGGTTGGTGGCTCGCCGTGGGGTGCGTCGCAATTGTCGGAGTCGAGTTACTGCTCATTTTTCGCAGCGGCCTGGGAAGCCTTGCCCTGGCCGAGCCGGCTCCAGCAGAGGCCCCTGAGGGCAGCACGGAGATGTTGGCGGACGTTCTATTCTCCGAATACCTGCTCCCGTTTGAGATCGCCTCCGTCCTGTTGCTGGTCGCCGTTGTCGGCAGCGTCGTGATGGCGAAAAAGAGGATATAGATGCTGGCTCCGATAACAACCGCTCATTACGTGGTTCTGAGCGCCGCCCTGCTGCTGATCGGAACGCTAGGGTTTCTGACGCGCCGCAATATCGTCGTGATCCTGATGTCGCTCGAGCTGATCCTGAACTCCGTGAACATCAATCTCGTAGCCTTCTCGGATCACTTCAAGCAGATGAGCGGCCAGATATTCGCGATCTTTGTAATCGCGGTCGCGGTGGCCGAGACCGCCGTGGCCCTCGGCATTCTCATTGCTCTGTTCCGCAACCGCGAAACCGCGATGGCCGATGAGATCGACCTTTTGAAATGGTGAGGAGACGCGGATGAATTTCCTTGATTCCATCTGGCTGATTCCGCTGTTCCCCCTGCTCGGCGCAACCATGATGTGGATCATGGGCCGCCGGCTCGACCCGCAGCCGGAATCCCCCGTGGCGATATCGCCGGAACTCGCCGCCCACAATGGCGGGGAATCCCACCACGGCGGCCATGGCCACGACGCCCACGCGCATCACTTCGCCGCGTCCCGCAAGTGGATCAGCCTGTTCTGTCCAGGGATGGTCCTGCTCTCACTGGTCTTCTCCATCGGAGCCGTCGCCGAACTTGCCGTGTCCGGGCAGAAGGTCCACGAGGTGGTCAAATACACTTGGCTCGCCGGCCAGCCCTTTCATCTGGCCGATGGCTCCATCAGCCGCTTTGGCGCCGACCTCGGATTTCTGTTGGACCCGCTGAGTTCGGTGATGATCCTCGTGGTCACCTTCGTCGGCTTCCTGATTCACGTCTACTCCATCGGCTACATGGGCCACGAGGCCGGCTACTACCGGTTTTTCGGATTCCTGAACCTGTTCGTATTCTTCATGCTCACGCTGGTGCTCGCGAACAACTACGTTCTGCTGTTCGTGGGGTGGGAAGGAGTCGGCCTCTGCAGCTATTTGCTCATTGGCTACTACTTCCATAAGAAGTCGGCCGGCGACGCTGGCAACAAGGCGTTCATCGTGAACCGGGTCGGCGACGCCGCCTTCATGATCGGCATGTTCATGATCTTCGCCCTCGCCGGCAGTGCCCGCTTCACCGAGGTGAATGAGGCGCTCCACGGTATGAGCGCCGAGGCAGCCGGCTTTGGGGTTCTGACGTTGACCGGCATCCTCCTGTTTTTCGGCGCCACCGGCAAGAGCGCCCAGATTCCGCTTTACGTCTGGCTTCCGGACGCCATGGAGGGTCCAACTCCCGTTTCCGCGCTCATCCATGCCGCCACCATGGTAACGGCGGGTGTCTACATGGTGGCGCGGTCCAACGCGCTCTATCTTCTGGCTCCAAACGCGCTCCTCGTGATCGCGGTCGTCGGCGCTTTGACCGCGATATTCGCGGCCTCCATCGCTCTTGTCCAAACCGACATCAAGCGCGTGCTGGCCTATTCCACTGTCAGCCAGCTTGGCTATATGTTCCTCGCCGCCGGCGTTGGCGCCTACTGGGTCGCCATCTTCCATCTCTTCACCCACGCTTTCTTTAAGGCGCTGCTCTTCCTCGGCTCCGGCTCCGTGATCCACGCCATGAGCGGACAGCAGGACATGCGCAACATGGGCGGACTGAAGGACAAGATCCCCAAAACCTTCTGGACCATGGCCGTCGGCTCGCTCGCGATCGCCGGCATCCCGGGTCTCGCCGGCTTCTTCTCGAAGGACGAGATCCTCTGGCAGGCGTGGAGTTCGCCTCTCGGTTCCAAGGCTTTGTGGGCCGTCGGAACCGTCACCGCCTTCATGACCGCCTTCTACATGTGGCGGCTGATGTATATGACCTTCTGGGGGCAGAACCGCTCCGGCGAAGAGACACAGAAGCATATCCATGAGTCGCCCTCGACGATGACCGTGCCTCTGCAGGTGCTCGCGGCCGGCTCCATCCTCGGTGGTTGGCTCTCGGTGCCGCACGTGTTCCCGATTCATCTGCACATCTTCGAAGACTGGTTGAAGCCCGTCTGGATCACCGCCCACCACGGCGAGGAGCACGCCGTTCATGCCAGCGCCGCCACCGAGTGGGCACTGATGGGCTTTTCGGTTTTGCTTGCCGTCTGCGGCATCCTCCTCGCTCGCCTGATGTATATCAAGCGCACTGAACTGCCTCAGAGGGCGACGGCAGCCACTGGCCCGATGTACGGGATCCTGCTCAACAAGTGGTACGTCGACGAGATCTACGGCTTCCTGTTTGTCAACGGCCTTTTTAAGGGTGGAGGAACTGTTCTCGGCAGCTTTGACCAGCACGTCGTCGATGGCGGAGTGAATGGGGCCGGGTGGATAACGCGATTCACTTCCACCGTCTCCGGATGGTGGGATACCTGGATCGTGGACGGCTCCGTCCGGCTGGTCGCTTTCGTTGTCAAGCTGCTCTCTTACCCGGTTCGCCTGGCGCAAAGCGGCTACGTGCAACAATATGCTTTCGTAATTCTGGCCGGAGCCGCGGCTGTTCTCGGCTACTACCTGATGAAATGAGATCGAGATGAGTGAACACCTGTTAAGCATTGTCCTGTTCACGCCGCTCGCCGGCATGCTCGTCCTCTTATTCCTCCCGTCCGGGAACAAGCGCCTGATCAAGGTGTGGGCGAACGTCGCGGCGCTGCTTGGGTTCCTCGTCTCCCTCCCCCTGGTACTCAACTTCGATAAGTCCGACGGCGGATTCCAGATGGTGGAGAAGATTTCCTGGATTCCCGCCCTCGGGGCGCACTACTACATCGGCATTGATGGCATCAGCCTGCTGCTGGTGATGCTCACCACCGTCAGCGGCGTTATCGCGATCCTCTCTTCCTGGAGCGCGGTTGACAAGAACCTGAAGCAGTATTACGCGATGTTCCTGCTCCAGCAGACGGGGATGATCGGTGTATTCATCGCGCTGGACTTTCTGCTCTTCTACGTCTTCTGGGAAATCGTGCTCGTGCCGATGTATTTCATCATCGGTGTCTGGGGAGGGCCGCGGAAGCTTTACGCGGCGATCAAGTTCTTCCTCTACACGATGGCCGGCAGCGTCCTCATGCTGCTCGGCATTCTCACGATGTACTTCCAGCACTTCCAGCAGTTCGGCCGCTACACCTTCGAGGTGAGCGAGTTGATGAAGCTCGACATGCCGCTGCACCTCGAACAGTGGGTCTTCTGGGCGCTGTTCATCGGCTTCGCCATCAAGGTGCCGATGTTCCCGTTCCACACCTGGCTTCCGGACGCCCACGTCGAGGCGCCCACGGCCGGCTCGGTCATCCTCGCGGCGGTACTGCTGAAGATGGGCACTTACGGCTTCATCCGCTTCTCCGTTCCGCTCCTGCCGGACGCCGCAATCGATCCCTGGATCATTCAGATCATGGCCGGGCTCTCAATCGTCGCGATAATCTACGGCGCCCTGGTCTGCCTCATGCAAGCGGACTGGAAGAAGCTGGTTGCCTACTCCTCGGTGAGTCACCTCGGCTTCTGTACGCTCGGCATATTCGCGCTCAACCCGAATGGGCTCGCCGGCAGCGTCATCCAGCAGATCAACCACGGCATCTCCACCGGCATGCTCTTCCTTATCGTCGGCGTGGTCTATGAGCGGCGTCATACGCGACTGATCAAGGACTACGGCGGCCTTGCTCACGTGATGCCGAATTACGCGTTCGTCTTCGCCTTCGCCATGCTCAGCTCGGCCGGCCTGCCGCTGCTCAACGGCTTCATCGGCGAGTTCACCATCCTGCAGGGGGCTTTCGAGACAAACCGCGTGTGGGCCGCCTTCGCCGTCACCGGCATCATCCTCGGAGCGAGCTATCTGCTCTGGCTCTACCAGCGCACCATGCTCGGTCAGGTCACGAGCGAAAAGAACCTCAAGCTTCCGGATCTGAATCTGCGCGAATGGGCCGTCTTTGCGCCGCTCATGATTTGGGCGCTCTGGATTGGCGTCTATCCCAAGCCTTACTTCGACATTCTTGAAAAGCCAGTCGCCCGCATCGTCGAACGCGTCCGGCCGCACTACTATGACGCCCAACCGCCCGGCAGCGGACCGGCCTCCGATCGCGCCCGTCTCGCTATGGAGGCCGCCGCGGCCAAGGAGGCTGGCATTCAATGAGTGAGTTCTACACCAGCACTGACCATTTCGTCCTCATCCCGGCGCTGATGCTCGCGCTTTTCGGTTGCGCTGTACTGCTGTTCGATTTCTTCATCTTTCCTAAGGCCGAGCAGCGCAAGTGGCTCATCGTTTTTCTCCTCATCGGTGAGGCCTTCACCGGCGCCGGCCTCCTCCGGCAGGGGAGCTTCCTTGCTTCCAACAATCTCTCCGAGATCACCGCCTTCCAGGGAACCCTCACGATCGACGGCTTCGCTCTGTTCTTCAACTGGCTCTTTATCGCCGTCGCAGTCGTGGTTGCGCTGGTCTCATACCGCTACCTCGAAATCGAGAATGAGCACCACGGTGAATACTACGGCTTGATCCTGCTCTCCCAGACGGGAATGTACTTCATGGCCGCGGGAACTGACCTTATCACCATGTTCGTGGGCATTGAGCTGATGGCTCTTTGCTTCTACGTGATGGTCGGCTTCCTGCGCACCCAGCGACGCTCAAACGAAGCGGCCATGAAATACATTCTGCTTGGCGCGTTTTCGAGCGGTCTGATGGTTTACGGCTTCTCGATCCTTTACGGCCTCAGCGGGTCCACCAAACTCCTGGCCGTCGGTGACGCTCTCGCGGCCCGCGACGCTTTTGATCCACTGGTGCTGCTTGCCCTCGCCACCGTAAGCGTCGGCCTGCTATTCAAGATCTCGGCGGCGCCCTTCCATATGTGGGCGCCGGACGCCTACGAGGGTGCTCCCACCACCGTCACTGCCTTCCTGTCGACCGGATCCAAGGCCGCCTCGTTCGCCTTCCTCATGCGCTTCCTGCTGGGCCCCTTTGCGGCGGCCCGGGAGGCCTGGGAGCCTCTGTTTATCGGTATTGCCGTATTGAGCCTGTTCATCGGGAACATCGCCGCCATCACACAGTCCAACGTCAAGCGCCTGCTTGCCTACAGCTCTATTTCACATGCCGGATACGTGCTGCTGGCACTGATCGCGGGCAACGACACAGGCATTAAGGGAGCGGCCGTTTACATTGGCGTCTACGTCTTCATGACCCTGGGGGCCTTCCTGGTCCTCATCGCTCTGCGGCGCAAGGGGATTCCCGGGGAGGATATGGAAGACCTCTCTGGCCTCGTCAACAAAAGCCCCGGATACGCGGTCCTGATGTTGATCTTCATGTTGTCGCTGGCGGGCATCCCTCCCACGGCGGGCTTTATTGGCAAATACTACATTTTCTTGTCTCTGCTACAGACAGGCCACTACGTGCTCGCCGCCGTCTCCGCCCTCTTCGTTGCCGTGGCCATCTACTACTATTTCCGGATCGTCAGGGCAATGTTTGTCAGTGAAGTCAGCGAGACCGCCCCTCTGGCAAGCTCGTTCGGCCTGCGTGTTGCACTCGCTGTTACCGGTCTTGCGACGCTCGGTATCGGCATCTTCCCCGAACCGTTCCTGAATTTCGCGCAGCTTTCTCTAATGCGTTAGTGAGCTTATGGAGTCCATACTTGAAAATCCGCTCTTCACGCCGTTGATCGTATCGGTGGTGATAATCTGCCTCTTCCCGCTTCTCGCCGGATACATCGTGCTGGTGGAGCGAAAGGTCTTGGCGGATTTCCAGGTGCGCCTCGGACCAATGCGCGTAGGGCCTCACGGCATTCTTCAGCCGCTGGCCGACGCCGTGAAGCTGCTGCAGAAGGAAGACATCATACCCTCGGCCGCCGAAAGGAGCCTGTTCTGGATCGCGCCGGTCATCTCGACCATCACCGCGATGACCTCTTTCGCCGTACTCCCCTTTGCCGAAAACATCTACGTCATTGATGTCAATGTGGGGATCCTGGTCATCACCGCGATGAGCGCTGTTGGCATCCTTGGCGTTATCATCGGCGGCTGGTCCGCCAACAGCCACTACCCGCTGCTTGGAGCGCTGCGTTCCACGGCGCAGCTTGTCAGTTATGAAGTGGCTCTTGGGCTAGGACTGATCGGCGGTATCATGTCCGCCGGCACACTCAGCATGGTCGGCATCGTGGAGGCCCAAAAAGAGGCCCGCGTCTGGTTTGCATTTGACAATTTCGGGCTCGCCTTTGTCCTCTTCATGATATTCTTCATTGCCGCGATTGCCGAGACGAACCGCGCACCTTTTGACCTTCCGGAGGCCGAGTCCGAACTCGTCGCCGGTTTCATGACCGAGTACAGCGGCTTCCGTTGGGCGCTCTACTTCCTGGCCGAGTATGCCAGCATCTTCGTCATCTCCGCCGCTGGCATCACGCTCTTCTGGGGTGGCTGGCTGCGCCCGTTTCCGAATATCGCCATTCTCGAAATACCACTGAACTACGGTTTCCCGCTGCTCCTTTTTGCCGGCTCCGGACTCCTCAGCTTCCGGCTGGCCGCCCGCCTGCGCGGCAGGAGTGGCTGGCGCGCCGTGCTGATGGCGATTGTCGCCGCGACTCTTGTGCTCATTGGACTTCTGTTCCTCGTCCCGGCGGTGAACGGAGCCATCATCAGCTTTTTCTGGTTCTTCTTTAAGGTCTCGGCCGTGGTCTACATTATGATCTGGATCCGCGCGACGTTCCCCCGGTTTCGCTACGATCAGCTCATGAACATCGGGTGGAAAGTGTTGATCCCGCTCGGAATGGTCTTCGTGTTGTTGAACGCTGTCGTCGGCATCGCCACAAGGTAATAACTTCGGCCAGTAACCCAGTTCCGCTATTCCTCCGCCTATAATCAGCAGAAGCGATTCCGGCCCATAACGCGTCTAATAACAATCAGGCGCTGAACCGGTTCCTCCGGTTGGCCCGTCGCGCGAAATATGGCTGACGAAAAACAGCAACGATACCGTGTTTTCAAACTCCTTCTCATCATCGGCGGGTTATTGGGGGTTCTCCTGCTCGTGCAGAGCGTTCGCAGCTATACGTTTGTCTCCGAACGCCTCGTCGCGGAAGAGCTTTTTCGGGATTCCGCGCGGCACGCAAGTTTCGTCGTCGAGGCCGCCCGGGAGGCGGGCGTCGAGCGCCCCGAGGATTTGCAGCCTGTTCTCGAGAAAGTGCTTGTCGAACGAGCCCGGGAAATCGCCTGGATCCGCCTCTTCAACCTCCGGGGCGATGTCTATGCCCGCGCCGGATCCCGGTCGATTGACGCTTTCCCAGACACCGATTTGCGCCGGCTCTTTGAATCCGGCGACCGCATTGTGAAGGTCACCGAAGCCGATTCCGGCCGCGCTCTGGTCAACATCCGTCCGTTCCGGTTTCGTTGGGGTACCGCGTGGCGGGAGCAATTACAACCGGTGGCCCCCGGAGAACGCCGCGCCGGCGGACCAGTCTTCATCGAACTCGGACTTCACTGGGAAGGAGTGGGGCCGGAATTCGGAGGGCTCCAGCGCGCAATGTTCATTCAGGTTTCAGCAGCCGTCGCCTTGGTCGCCGCAATGGTTTTCATCGGAGTCAGGTTTCAGAGTTTCCTGCGTGGTAAGCAGCTCGAGCGGCAGCTTGAAGTCGCGCGAAACGTTCAGCAGGATCTGCTGCCCACAAATTTCGGTTCCCCGGCTAATCTTGACGTTGCGGCCATCTGCGAACCGGCCTGGCAGGTGGGCGGGGATTTCTATGATATCTTCCACTCGTCCAATGATCGCGTGGCCCTGATTCTTGGCGATGTCTCCGGCAAAGGCCTGCCGGCCGCTCTTCTCATGGGTATGCTCCACGGAGCGGTCCGCTCCAGCTATCCATTGACCGAGCGGCTGGATATCGAGGAGGCTACCCGCCGGCTCAATGAACTCATGTATGACGCCACCTCGGTCGAGCGTTTCGTAACGATGTTTTGGTGCCAGTATGACCCCAAGGACCGGATGTTGCGGTATGTCAACGCCGGTCATCTGGCACCGTACATCGTTCACCGGCGGGACCCTGAAAACCCCGCGATTTCGCGCCTCTCGGAAGGTGGACCAGTTCTCGGCGTTATCCCGTCGGCGCACTACGTCCAGGGAGTCGTCCCTTTTTCCCAGGGCGACTTGCTCGTTATCTACTCGGACGGAGTTGTTGAGGCCGAGGGTACCCGCGGAGAGGAATTTGGCGAGGAGCGTCTAGCCGAAGCCATTCGGCGCAATGCCGGCCGCCCTGCCGTCGTCGTTCGCGACGCCATCGTCGCCGAGGTCCGCAAATTTGCGCACGGTGCTCCGCAAGCCGACGATCTCACCCTGCTAGTCGTCCGGGCTGGCGCTGCTGTCGGACCAAGAGAATCCCTTGCCACGTCCGAGCTGCAGGTCGTCTGAGGGGCTGCTCGCCGGACTGTAATCTGTACCGATCCCGGTTCGCATTAGAAGCCGCGGGCGGGTTACTCAACCTCCCTCGGCGAGAGTCTTCGCACCTCGACCTCCCTCTCCTCGTCTCCGGCCCGCCGCAGCTCAATCTCTACCCGGCTGGCCGGCCACAGCTCCGGAAACCGCTCCCCCCACTCAATTAATGTCACCGCTTCCCGCTCCAGTATTTCCTCTAATCCAAGCGATGCCGTTTGCCGCGCGTCGTCCAACCGGTAAAGATCGACGTGGTAGACGCGGGTTGGCTCTCCGTATTCGTGGATCAGCGTGAAGGTCGGGCTGCTGACGTCGCCTTCTTCTCCGGCGCGCAAGCCGCGCACAATTCCTTTGGCCAGAGTTGTCTTTCCCGATCCAAGGTTCCCAATCAACAGCACCACCGCCCCCGGTTTCAGTCTCCGTCCGAGATTCGCTCCGAGATCGATCGTCTCCCGCTCAGTTCTCGTCCGATAGCTCTCTGGCACTGTCCATCGCCTCCGGCAGATACCGCAGCAGGTCGGTCGCGATCAGAGCCTGTTCTCCCGTTTCCGCCGCTCCCAGTTCTCCCGCCATGCCGTGCAGCCACACCGCGGCCAGCACCGCCTCTTCCAACTGCTCGGGGAACTGTGCCGCCAGGCCGGCAATCATTCCCGTTAGGATGTCCCCCGTTCCGCCGGTTCCCATTGCGGGAGTCCCAGTCAGGTTTACCCACACCCGGCCGTCCGGAAACGCCACCAGCGTCCGGTGTCCTTTGAGCACGACCGTCACCTCGCGTTCCATCGCAAAGCTCCGGGCCGTCCCCAGGCGGTCTGCCAACACCTCCGTGACAGACCGGCCGCAGAGCCGGGCCATCTCGCCCGGATGCGGCGTCAGCACCATCGACGGGCGGCCTGTAAAGCCGCTTCCGGCAAGAGCGTTTAATCCGTCGGCATCGATCACCATCGGCGCTTCGAAATCTGACACCACGCGCCGGACGAAGTTTACTGTCTCGGGATCGGTCCCTAGTCCCGGTCCCATCGCAATCACGGTTTTTCCAGCGGCCACGGCCTCAATCCGGCCGTAGTCGAAGGCCTTGGGCGAGATTGTCCCCGCTTCCGTCTCCGGCAGCGCCTCCGTCATCAGCTCCGCGCAGTGTGATGCCACCACCGGTAGAGCGGACCCGGACGTTGCCACGGTCACGAGACCCGCGCCCGAACGCAGCGCTGCCATTCCCGTCATCGCCGCCGCCCCGGTCTTCCCGCGGGAGCCGCCGATCACCAGGGCGTGGCCGTACGTGCCCTTGTGGCCGCCGGGCGATCGCGCGGCCAGCAGGTCCGCAAACAGCTCCGGATCATTCAGGGCGAGCCAAATCTCCTCATTCTCCTCGTACAACTTTGGCGGCGATCCGATCTCGCCGACTTCCAGGTCGCCAACCAGATCGCAGGCCGGCGGCAACACCTGAGCGATCTTCGGAGCCGTGAATGTCACCGTCAAATCCGCCTTCACGGCTTCGCCTGGCACTTCCCCGGAATCGCTGGCCAGTCCGGAAGGTATGTCCAGCGCGATGATTTTCGCCAACGGGAAGCCGGTTCGAATCTGCCGGATCAGTTCCAGCGCCGATCCCCTTGCTGGTCCGGTCAACCCCGTGCCGAGCACGGCGTCCACAACCAGCGTCGCGCTGCGCATCCCGGCGGTGATCTCCTCGCTCACCGGGCATCCACAGGCGGCCAGCATCCGGTAGTTCTCCGCGGCTTCCCCTTTCAGATCGTTTGGGTCCGCGGCGAATATGACATCCAGTCTCCCCGGATTCAGGCGCGTGTAGAGTTGACGCGCCACAACGAATCCATCGCCGCCATTGTTTCCTTTGCCGCAGACCACCACCACGTGATGCCCGGCCAGCGGACTATACCGTTGCTCGATTGCTTCCACTACCCGGTGGCCCGCGTTCTCCATCAGGATCAGCCCCGGGATGCCAAGCTCGACGGTCTTCCCGTCCACCTGGCGCATCTGTTCAGCCGTGAGAACCTTCATGCCGCTTCACCTTTCATCCGCCTCGCCAGCTTCTCCATATCGCCTGGGCGCCCCATCGCTACCAGGTGATCTCCGGCCTCCGGGACCTCATCCGCCGGCGGGTTGAATCGCATCGCATCGTCCCCGCGGCGAACCGCCGGCACGATCAGATCGAGTTCCCGGAGCAATTGCATGTCCTTGAGAGGCTTCCCGGCCATCCGCAACTTCGTATCCACTTCCGTCTTGTTCACGCGGGATGACGCCCCTCACAATGGAGTGAGCGCTTTGACCGCCAAGCTACAGCCTCCTAGCAATCAGGATCGTCATGTCATCCTGTAACTCGGGTGAGCCGGTCCAATCCAGCACCGATTCCATCACTGTCCTGACGATGCTGTCCAGGCTCAGATGAGCGTTCCGCTGCACGACCTCCTTCACCCGCTCCTCGCCGAACATCTCTCCGTACTCATTCTCCGGCTCCGTAATGCCGTCCGTGAATATGAGCAGCAGGTCCCCGCTCTCAAGTTGCAGCCGGCTTTCGCCGTATTGCGCAAACGGAAACGCGCCCACCACCATGCCGTTGACATCCAGTTCCGATACTTTGCCATCGCGGAACAGCATCGGTGGCAGGTGGCCGGCGTTCGTGTAGGTCAGCATCCCGGAATTGTCATCGTATACCGAGAAATAGAACGTCGCGTACTTCTCCGGGGAAGTGTCGGCGTAGACCTGCTCGTTCAACTGGCTCACCAATTTCGAAGTGGACATTTCCCGCTGCCCATCGAGGCAACTTCTGACTTGGGTTCGCAGCGAGGATTGCAGTGTCGCCATTAGCAGCGCGGCCGAAATCCCCTTTCCTGCCACGTCGCCGAGGGCGATTACCGCTGAGTGATCATTCAGCCCCTGGTAGTCGTAATAATCTCCCGAAACCATCCGCGCCGGATTGCAGATTGCGAGGAGGTCGAGCTTCGACAGCGCCGGCGTCGATTTCGGGTAGAGCTGCCGTTGCACGGCCTGAGCGATCTCCAACTCGGCCTGCATGCGTTCATTCTCCTTCGACACTTCAAGCAGCCGCTCGAGATTTTTGGTCATTTCATTGAATGATTCGCTCACTACGGCCAGTTGATCGTTGCCCTTCACTTCGACTCGGTGGGAGAAATCTCCCCTTTGCACGTGCTGGGTCCACTCGTAGAGATCACTGAACGCGCTGGTTATGGTCCGCGTCAGGGAGACGCCAATCAGCAGCGAGATCACTTCGACGATTAGAAAAATGATCATCAACCCCGAGAGGATGAGCAGTACCGGGCGGTTCTGGGCATTCTGAATGAAGATAATATCCAGCACCGCCGAGAAGCGGGAATGGATGCTGAGGAGCCCGCCGGTAACAGTCGGCGGAGTGCTCCATATTGCCACTGGAATGTTGGTTCCCTGCTTGAAGTCGATGTCGAAGCGGTTTCGCTGTGGCGGCATCACGTCGCCCGCGTCGCCGGGCTCCCCGTCGACCGGATGATGAGGCCGCATTATGCGGCGGCCGGGTCCGCCGCCCGGTTCATCCGCGAACTCGAGAATCGTCACTTCTCCGATGCCCGGAGTAAGCGACAAAAGAAACTGGCGCGTCAGCGGGGAAAGCAGCGTCACCTTCGTCTGCCCGCGGATCACCCTCGCCCAGGTGTATAGCAGTTCGCCTTTCACCACTACGCCCGAGACTTCACCCCATCCTTCGGGCGGTGGGTCAAATCCGGGCTCCGCTGGAAATCGCACGCGCCCCCTGTCTTCCACCAGCACTTCCAGTTTTGGAAAGTCCCTGTCGAGGATCGTCTTCACCCGTTCCCACGCGCGTTCTCTTTGGTTTGGCGGTGTCTCCGCGAGCGTCTGAGCCGAGATGTTCAGCGACTCCAGCCGGCGATCCAATTCCCTGCTCACAAGGAAGACGGAAATCTGACTGGCGAGCGCCCAACTGCATCCGAACGCCAGAATCCCGATCAGCAAAATCGGTACCAGTGCGATGAACAGGTACGCTACCAGGAGGCGATTGCGAAGATTCCAGATCGCCCTGCGGACACCGATATTCAGCCACCGGATTCCGGCAACCGCCCCGGCGGCGACCACCGCAACCAACAACAGAAACTGCGCCGCGCCGCTGACATTCGTGAGCCTGGACAGCACATACGCCACCAGGGCTAGGAGGAACAGCTTGTCCGGCCAGCCTAGTTGGCTCCAGATTCCCTTCAGCCTTGCCGGCGCAGCCATGTTAGGTTCGGGACTTGGCAAGTGAAGGTGTCTCCTCTTCCGGGCCACCCGGAGCTCCCTCCACCTCGAGATAGTGCCTCGTCAAGCCGTCTTTCAAGATCTCCAAAGCCGAGTCGGGATCATTAGCATACTGGAAAAGCTTCACGTCTTCGGGGCTGATCGTTCCGTATCTCACCAGGGCGTCAAAGCTCACCACCTCTTCCCAGAATTCCTGGCCATAGAGAACGACAACCATCTTCTTCGCGAGTTTCTGCGTCTGGACGAGCGTCAGAAGTTCAAACATTTCGTCCAACGTGCCGAACCCGCCGGGGAAGATGACAATGGCCTTGGCGGGATAAGCGAACCAAAACTTGCGCATGAAGAAGTAGCGGAACTCCATGCACAACTCCGGCGTTATGTACGGATTCTCGTGCTGCTCGAAGGGAAGCCCGATGTTCAGTCCGATGTTGCGCGAGCCCGCGTCGTGAGCGCCCCGGTTGGCCGCCTCCATGATGCCAGGGCCTCCTCCGGTGCAAACTACGAAACGGCGGCCCAGCGACTCGTCAAGGCCGTCGGACCACTCGGACAGCTTCCGCGCCAGTTCCCGCGCCTCGCGGTAGAAGCGGCTTAGCGGCCCCTCCTCCTGAATTCGGGCCGAGCCGAACATTACGACTGTGTCGTGAACCTTCTCCCGGCGGAACTGCGCCAGCGGAAACAGGAATTCCGACATGATGCGGATCGCTCGTCCATCGCGGCTTTCCAGGAAACCATCGTTCTTGTACGCCAGCGGCGCGCAGCAGTTGCGTGTCGTCTCATCCATCTGTTTGTGTTTGTCCCTTCATCGCTTTTTCGAGCTCCTCGATATGGCGTTCCAGTTTTCTCACACGCTTGATCAGATCCGGGGTCTTTGAGAAGGCCGCCACTGCGCGACGCCACTCCGCGGAATCGATGGCCGGATAGCCGGAAATCATCTTCCCTTTCTCAACACTGTTTGGTATGCCGCTCTGCGCCGTGGCGATCACGCCTTCGCCGATAGTCAGGTGCCCGGCCACGCCGACTTGCCCGGTCAACAGCACGTTTCGCTCCAGCACCGTGCTTCCCGCCAGGCCGACTTGCGCGCACAAGATGTTGTCCTCTCCCACCTCGCTCGCGTGGCCCACCTGCACCAGGTTGTCGAGCTTCGCGCCGCGGCGAACCCGTGTTTCGCCAACCGTCGCCCGGTCCACGGCGCTCAGGCTCTGGATCTCGACATCGTTTTCTATTACCGCCGGGCCGGATTGCACGATCTTGTAGTGCGAGCCGTCGCTTCTCTTGGCGAAACCGAAGCCGTCGCCGCCAATCACTACCCCGTTCTGAAGAATCACCCGGTCTCCGATCCGGCACCGCTCCCGCACAGTCGCGTGCGAGTGCGCCTGGAAATCGTCGCCAATCTCCGCTCCGGTGTAAATCACCACGTGCGGATGCAGAATCGCGTTCCTCCCAATTCGGACGTTCTCGCCCACAACACAGTAAGCTCCAATCGAAGCGCCTTCGCCGATCCTGGCCGATCCGGCGATCACTGCGGTTTCGTGAATGCCGGGCTGCGGGCGCGGCGGCTCATAGAAGAACTCGAGCGCCCGGGCGAAATCCAAGTACGGATTCTCCGAGATCAAGAAGTTGAGATCTACCCCGTCCACCGGCTCCCTCACGAAGATGGCGCCTGCCTTGGTCTCTTTCACCTTCCCGGCGTAGCGGGGATTGGCGAGAAACGTGATATGGTCCGGACCCGCATGTTCCAGTCCGGCCATCCCGCTGGCCTCGAAGCCAGCGTCCCCGATAAGGGTACATCCGAGTTTCTCGGCGATTTCTCCAAGTTTCATTGCAGCTTTACTGCTTCAGGTTACACTGAAGGTATGATGTGCGTCATCCGGCTCTTGGCGCTGGCTCTGTTCACTTTGGCCGCCCTCGCGACCCAGCGCGAGACATCCTCGGATATGGAGCGCGCCGTAGAGGAATTCCGCATCCAGACTCGCGAACTCGGCCTGCGGGGAGACAGCCCGCGCAAGTCTCGTCGGCAGAGTAAATCCGGTCTGGGTAACTACCACGGGCGCATCTTCTGGAACTTTCGAAACGATGTCCTCGACGCTGTTCCGCACGAGGTCACTCAGACCGGCGGAACCCAAGGAATTCTGCGCCGGAATCAATACGGATTCAATATCTCAGGGCCGCTCGTGATCCCGAAAGTCTACGACGGTGGCGTCAAAACGTTCTTTTCGCTCTCCTACGAGGGCATGAGGGAGACGATTGGCCGATCCTTTCTGCGCACCATTCCCATTGTCCCCGAGCGGACCGGAAACTTCAGCCAAACCGTCGATAAAGCGGGTGAATTCCTGCCTGTCTACGATCCGGCCACCACGCGGGAAAACCCCGCGTTCGATCCCAGCCAGCCTGTGTCGACCAGTAATCTCCAGTATCTCCGGGATCCCTTCCCGGGTAACGTGATCCCCTCTGAGCGCCTTGATCCCGTGGCTAGCGCGGCGATGAGCTACTATCCACTACCAAACATCGATATCGGCCCTTTCAACCAAAACAATTACAACATCTACTCACCGGAGCGAAATGAAGCGGACGGGATGCGGGGGAAGGTCGATCATTCGATAGGTGATAGGCAGCGTTTCGCGGTCAGCTTTGCCTTCTCAAACGGCTTTCTTGGGCCAGCGAAGTACTTCGAGACCGTCGCGAATCCTGGCCGCCCAGACCGAGAATCCCGCAGCCGCAGCCTGTCCGTCTCTCACACGTTCACCGTTTCTCCGAGCAGCATCAATACCTTCCGGGTCTTCGGATGGAAGAGCAAATCACTCAGCCTCAACGAGGCGGACCCGGAGAGCCAAGCGGCGTTTCCTTCGTACCGGTTCTCGCCGTTCTTCCCCATGGGACGTTCCTTCCCTACGTCGACCACGGCCCGCAGCGAGTATGGTTTCTCCAACGGTTTCTCCAAACGAATCGGCGCTCACAGCCTCCGTCTGATCGGCGAGCTTGAGTTTGGGCGGGTGAACTCCTTCTGGCCCCAATACCCCTCGGGCCGCTTCAATTTCACCGAGGGTCTTACCAGCCTGCCCGGAATCGTCAATACCGGCCATGCTTTTAGCAGCTTCCTCCTCGGCCTATCGGACTTCGCCGAAGGCAGCATCGTGGAGCACCCCTCCTATTTCCGGCAGTGGAACGCCGAAATCCAAATGCGCGACGAGTGGGAACTGCTGCCCAACCTCTCGCTCTCCTTCGGCGCCATCTTTAGTGTCTACCCGGGAAGGACCGAGAAGTACGATCGCCAGTCTACAGTCGATTTCGGCAGAATCAATCCGGAAAACGGGCGGCTTGGCGCACTCATCTTCGCGAACCGGGATGGGGTCGGGCGCAGCTTTACAAAGACTTTCTTGCCGGTCGAGCCGTGGGCGGCCGTGACGTGGAGCCCGTTTTCGGAAAGCAAAATTGTACTCCGGGCCAGCTACCGGCGCCGTTACCGCTCCTTTTCCCTCAACTCCGGCCAGTGGGGGACTCAAGGCTTCTACGGGACACCAACCTTCATCACCGAAAACGCCCAACTTGAGCCGGCCATCGTCCTCAGAGGGGGCATGCCCGATCCCGAGAACCCTATCCCGGACCTCCGTCCCGAGGCTGCTAACGACACCAATGCTCATCACTTGGACAAATCCGGCCGCCTACCAACCTACGACTACTTCCGGCTATCCGTAGAGCGCCAGCTTCCCTATGACTTCATCCTCACCCTCGGCGGCGAGGTCATTCGCGGCAAGAACATGTTCACGGGCGATGACGGCGCGAGTCCAAACGCGATCCCGCTCGACGATCTCCGCTTTCGCGACCTGCTCAACGACGAAGCCTTCAACAGATCCCGCCGGCCCTTTCCGCAATATCAGGAGTTCGACCTCTCCAGCATCTATCCGATCGGCAGGTATCACCGCGGAGAAGGCTATCTGAGGCTCGAAAAACGCACTTCGCAGGGGCTCTCGCTGCGTATGTCGTACGAATACTCCAAGCAGATGGATGACTACTACGGCGATGGCTTGCAGGACTACTACAATCGGGACAATGAATGGGCGCTAAATCCGTATAGCGATCCTCATCGCGTCTCGCTCACCTATATGTACGAGCTGCCGTTTGGACCTTCCGGACAACTGCTCACCTTTAGCGACTGGCGGCGCTACCTCGTGGCAGGCTGGGCAATCAGCGGTTTGACCAGCTACTCGAGCGGCGATCCGCTTACGTTGCGGTCGGAATTTAACAATACCGGCAACGTAGTCGAGACGCTCTACGTCAATTCGGTTCCAGGCGTCAGAGCCGAGGTCGATAGGCCGACTCCGGAGATGTGGTTTAACCCGAATGCGTTCATCAACCCGCCAGACTTCGCCATCGGTCACGTATCGCGTTCCCACCCGAGCTTGCGCAATCCCATCCGGCAGAATCACGACCTCTCCATAACGAAACGGGTCACCATTACTTCGGAGCGTGCGCTGGAATTCGTAGGAACGGCGTTTAACTTCGTGAACCACGCCAACTGGAACCGGCCCGACACCGACATCGGTTCCGCCGAGGCCCCCAACACAAACGCTGGAAAGATTATCGGGTCGCGCGGGGGGCGCGTGATTCAACTCGGATTAAGGTTGACTTTCTGATTTGAGGATTCTTGCAGTCGCGATCCTGTTGGCGGGCTTCGTCCTCGCCGCGCCACCCCGAACGGAGTTGTCGAGGGTGCGCATCCCCGTGTGGACCGAAGGTGAAGCTACCCTCTCGGCGGACAACCTATCCGCGGCTGCCAATGGGGGGCCTGCGCAGGTTATGCGTGTCACATCGCCGCGGGAAGATCTGATGATCCTCCTCGTGCTTGACCTCGTCGGCGATCTGAATGAGATCGATCTCGCCCGCGGGGCGATCACCTCGACCATTGCCGAACTGCCGCGGAACGTTTATGCCGGTGTCCTCCGTGCGCAAGACGGGCTCTCCGTGCTTGTTGATCCCACTGATGACCGGGATGCCGTCATCAACGCCGTGGACACATTCGGCGCCTCGGGCACGCCGGGCCTGCTCGAATCTATTGAAACAGTCTCGAACCTGGCCGACTCCGTTCTTCGCAAGGCGCCCGTGCGAATCGCGGTTTGCTATATATCGGACGCCGACGTCGAGGACTACCGCGAAGATTTCTCCAATCCGGTTATCAACTACAGCGATAGCCGCGACCTCAGCCGGCGCTTCCCTGAGGGCCTTGTCCGCGAGCGGATTTCGAAGCTTTCCTCAAAGCTGGCGGCCGCTCAAGCTCCGATCTTTATCGTTCAACTGAAATCCTACTCGGACCGTCTCAACGAAGCCTATCAAGCAGGTCTATTGCAGCTCGCCACTGCGACCGGCGGAGAGGCGGTTTTCTGCCGGTCAAATTCCGAAATCCCGGTGGCCATCGAGCAGGTGCTCCGCAGAATTGCGGGGCACTACAGTGTCGATTTGCAGGTAGCCGGCAAAGAGGGTGAAAACGTCGCAATTAGTCTCGAGAGCCCTGCGGGACCATTAACCTACCGCACCAAGGTCCAGATCGGCAAAGGTGCGGAAAAACAAAAACAATGACCCTACGTACAGCAGTCGCGGATTACGGAAGGCGCGCTCTGAACCAGAGCGCGGGTGGTATGATCTTGCCATGACCGGCGGTCGAGCTTCCGTCTTCTGGTTGATCGGTCTGGCGGCCGGCATCGCCCTCTTCGCCGGTATCTGGCTGGTGCCGCACCTCCACCGCGTCGCCGAGCAAAGCGATACCCTCGCCCGGCTCGAGTCAGAAGGCGAGGCGCTCTCCAGCCGGGTCCGGGACTTGACCCAGGAACTCAACGGCATCCTCGCCGGAACCGACGACCAACCCGGCTTGGTGCAGCCCGACGTCAGCAAAATTGCGGAAAGAATCCGCCGCGAAGAGGAGGCGAAACGTCTTGAGCACGTCCGGCAACTGGCCGCCACCGAGGCGAAGCTCGAGGAAGCCCGCCTCACAATCGACGAGTTGACAGCGAAAGTGGAAGGCCTGCAGGCGCAGGTCGCGTCCCTCGAAGAAGACAATCGAATTCTCGCCGACAAGGAACAGGACCTGATCGACCAGCTAGAGCGGTCGAACCGTGTAGTGGAGGCGATTCGCTCCGAGATGCAGGGAACCACAGATCGAATGGTTCGAGTCGAGACACGGAACAGAACCCTTCGCGAGCAGAACCGCGAACTCGAGGATCAGGCCGCGAAGACGCGCCGCCTGGTGCTGGAAATTGAGAACGTGCAGCGGCGCAGGGAGGCTCTGCTCACGAACATATCCCGCCGCTTTCGCGATGTCGCCGATGAATTCCGGGCTGTGGCGCTAGGGCTGAATAGCGCCGACCGGGAGGCAGAGCAGAGCGTGGATCTCTCACGGATTCAAAACGTTCTAACGCTTGCCGACGAGGACCTCCGGCAACTGGAGTCCCTCAATACGCGCGCCAGCCAACTGCAACAGCAACTCAGCCGCTAGCACGTCCCGTGGCAGAGTTACCCGAGGTAATCGAACAAGGTCGTTTTGCGCATTTTCGCTTTGGTCGAGAGCGACACCTCCAGTTGGTACCTTCCCCGGTTTAGCTCCAGGATCGCGCTAGTCATGTCGGTGTCCTCCACTTGGCTCAGCCGCGTTTTGAGCCGCAGTTCGTGCTTATGCGCGAAGTCGGTTGCCCCAGCCAGCTCATTCTGGACGGCGCCGTAGTAGGCCAACTCCTCGTTCATGTGGGCTTCGGCTGTCTTGAGCTGATCGAGGGCCGCGGAAATGGCGTCCTGATCGTTGTCGCGCAGCGCAAGCCGCAGGTTGTTGATGACCTGGAATGCGTTTTTGTCCGGATCGGGGTTGTCGAAGATCTCTTCGCCGCTTCTGGCGTAGGCGAAGAGGGTTCCCGCCGGATGCATCACCTTCCTGGTCGGCTCGTCTCCCTGATAATCGCTCACCGGGTCATCCAAAGCGAGGTCGATGGTGAACGGGGCCTGACCGTCCGTATTGCCGCTGAAGACATGGCGGGCCTCGATGCGTGTTCTCGATAGGCCGACCATCTGCTCGAGCAGCGTCTCCACCTCGACGCCGATCATGCGGCGCTGCTCGGCCGTCGTCATCCCGTTGGCCCCTTGTGTCCCGAGCACCGAGGCGCGCTCCAGCGTCTTCACCGCGGCTTGCAGCGCCTGTTCCGCCGCGTCAACTTCGGTAGTGATGCGCCCAAGATTCGAGCGGATCTGTTCGGTCTGGGCAAGCTCGGTTCGCAACTGGAAAAGATTGCTCAGATCCGCCGGCGCGTCGGACACCTCGTTGATGCGCCGCCCAGAGGTAATTTCACGCTGGACTTTATGGACCCGGCGGTTGATGTTTGCCAGGTCCGTCAAGAACATCTCCGTGCCCGCGTCGAGTCTGCGTATCATCCCAAATCCTTTCCGCTACCGCATGATCGCTATCACGAGTTCGGTTAACTCGTCGATAGTCTTGATCATCTGAGCCGATGCCTGAAAAGCCCGCTGGTACTGCAGGAGGGTCGCGGCCTCTTCGTCCAGGTTGACGGCCGATTCCGTATCCCGCAGGTATCTCGCCTGGGAAAGCAGCAGCGAAGCCGACTGCTCATCGGCCTCAGCGGCGGCGATGTCTGCGCCAACCCTTGCTCCCAGTTGGCCGTAGAACTCGCTGAAAGTGAACCCATCAATCGTTTCGGTGCTGGCCAGAGCGGCCAGAGTGAGAGCGTTTCCGTTCCCGCCCGGCGCGGCGACGTCGGCGCCCCCAAGCTGTTCGGGAGTGATGTCCGTGATGGCGATGGTCAGGGCCGCTCCGTTCACCGCGTCGTACTCGAAAAGGTCGACCGCTGGTGGCTGACCGTTCAGATCGAGGCCCCCCGCGAGAGTGTTGTTCACCACGTCGGCGAAGGCGGACGCCAAGCGGTTGAGTTCCGCCGTGTAGGAGGGCAGGAACTCGTTGTTGAACTCCAGCGCCCCCTTGAGCTTGCCCTGGCTCACCTGAGACGTGACGGTCTTGCCCTGGAAGTCGAGGATCTCGGCCGGCGTGCCACTCGTATCCGCGGTGATGGGGTAAACCTTGTCGCCGATGACGAGCGGTGTTTGCCCGCCAAGCAGAATCTGCACTGTCCCGTCCCCTTGCGGCACTGCGTTGAAGTCCACCAACTCGGAGAGGCGCTCCAGATTCGAGTGCATCTGGGCGTCCAGCCCAGCGTCGTTTTGCTTCCGGTAATCCTTGCGAAACTCGTTGTTCAGATCCCGGATGTTGCCTGCCAGCGTGTTGATCTCCTCCGTCAGGCTCCGGATTCCGCGCCGCGAGTTGTCGGCGGCGTCCGCCAGCGAAGTGGCGCTGAACCGGAAGGCGGCGGCGACGTCGCCGGCCCGCCGGATCACGTTTTGCCGCGCGGGAATGTCGTTTGGCGTCACACTCCACTGTGAGAAGGCGCTGTAGAGCCGGTCGATCGCGCCCGCCACTCCGGCGCCCTCCATGACGTCGAAGATGGGCTCGATCTGGCCAAGCGCCGTGGTGAGCTGGCTCAATGCACCGTACCGCTCGCTTTGCTGCCAGACCGCCCGCTCGGCAAATGGATTTCGGCTGCTCAGCAACTGCCCGGCCTCCACGCCGCCGGGCAATTCCAGGTCCGGCTGAAACGCCAGCGCCACCAGGTCCACTTGCTGGCGGACGTAGCCGGGTGTCGAGGCATTGGTGACGTTGTTCTGCACGATCGTCAAGGCCTCCTCGTAGGCCTTCATTGATCTTGCCGCCGTATTCAAAGAGGCGAGTAGATTCGCCATCTGCAACTCCTCACCGCATTTCCGGCCAGTGTCAGCACCGGAAAGACATCGTCTCGCCGTCCGGCGCCCGCAGTTCGCCGCTTGCTCCGTAGGTTCCCGCGGCGGAGTGCAGAATGCGCGACCACCCCAGGTAGAACGCTCCCGCCTGTTCGAGCAGGGAGCGGATGCCGGCCAACTCGCGATGCACGTCGGCCGCAATGTCCCGCGGCCGGTCCGCGGGACCCTCGGAATTCAACGCGGCCTGCAGGGCCCGCAACGCCTCGGCGGCTTCGCTCAACGGCTGGCCGCATTCGTCCAAACTGGCGGGCGTAGGCCTCAGCAGGCACTGCCGCACACGCTCCAACGCATCCCTCGCCAGAGCAACCCGATCCACCGGGGAATTACTTCCGCTCATACCTTCGGCCTGATCGCATCCTCAATCAGACGGTCACCCACCTGGTGAGCGTTCACCTGATACTTGTTCGTTTCCACATCCGCACTCAGCTTCTCCAGCCGCTCGAGCCGCTCGGGAGATTCCACGTTCATTGCCCGCAGTTGGCTGCTCAGCCCCGAGAGGGATACGCTGTCAGGGGATTCTCCAATACCCGTTCCCGCTCCGGCGCCGGTCCGGCGTTGAATTGCGTCGGTCTGCTGCGACCGGTTTAACCCGGCGCCGCCTACCGAGTCAGGGGTCATCCCCGCAAGGTTCGGATCATTGACTCTCATTCATAAACCAGCCCGTCAGGCTGCCTCGTTGTCCCTTATCGGCCAAGATTCCGGGAGCTTTAGAAAAAAGATGCAGCCGCTCAGCGAATCACCGTAAGCTCTAGATTCTGAATTACTTCCTCTCCTTCTATAAGCGTCACCGCCGTGCCGGTTCCGGGCGGCCAGTCCTCGGCCTCCGGTTCGCGAATCTGGTACGAGCTCACCACTTCGTACCTCCCCGGCGGCAAGCCCGTAAATAGGTAACGCCCTTCGCTATCCGCATTCACGCTCCTGACCCCTCCCGCCCTCTGCCGCAACCCGGCTTCACGGGCGGTGAGAAAGACTGGCGCCCCCACTACTGGCTCGCTGCTGGTGGAGACGACTCCTGAGAGAGTGGCCGGATCGTCGCCGAGCAGCACGGTGATCTTCTGCTCGTCTCCAGGCGCCGCGCGAAACCGGTACGCCGAATCAGAGCTGGCGGCCTCGATAATCTCCGCCGTATAGAACTGAGGAGGAGCCACCACGGCGATCTCCCAATCTCCCGGGGCCCAAACACGGCCTTCCCCACACGCCATCCGGATGGGGTTCCCGCCCACCCCCGGACGCCTCAAAAACACCGACACGGTCCGCGGATCGAGCCGGCTCTCGCCGAGCACCTGGCAGCCGATGGACAGCACGGGCGCGGCTTCCATCCCGACCGGCACTCTTAGGTCGTTCTCGCCCATCGAGACCTCGGCCAGCGCCGCCACCGCTCCATTGGTGGCGGAAGGCTCCACCAGCAGTGTGTAGCGGCCCGGTTCGATGCGGCCGAAGTCAAAGGCTCCGCCGGGCGCGACGTTCACCAAGCGGGGACCGTTCTCGGTGAGCAGCATCACCTGCCGGGCTCCAGCTCCAACCAGCCTGCCGCTCAACCTGCCCAGGCGCCCCGGCCGGGGACTAACGTCGATGCCGGAAACCTCGTAGTCGAGTCCAACCTCGAGAATCTGAGCCTCGGCCAGCGAAACCGCGCCCCCGAAATAGGTTGGTAGCAGTCCAACGCCATCCTCAAGGCTCGTGGCGGCGGTCCGGACCCGGTATTTGCCCGGCTTCAGGCCGCTCAGCCGGTACACGCCCCGGTCATCGGTCCGCGCGGACTGCACAGACTGCCAGTTCTGAATTAAGCGGTAGGCGTAGACGTGCAGCCCCGGAAGGCCCACCTGGTTCTCATCGCTCACCCTGCCCGTGATCACACCCATGCGCTTCATGCGCAGCGTGACCGAAAAGTGGCCGTACTCATCAAGAACAATCGGCGTGCCGGGTTCGTCGAAGCCCTGTTGCCCATACCGGCAGGTGGCATAGCCTTTCCGTTCCGATTGCAGGAAGTAGATCCCAGCCGGCAGGTTTGCGAAGGAAAATTCCCCGCGGGCGCCGGAGAGGACGTTCGAAGGACCCGCCGGACGAGCCGTTTGCCCGGCGCGCAGGATCACCCTGGTTCTTGCCAGCGGACGGCCGGTGGCCGCCTCAACCACCGACCCGGTGAGGGAGGCGCCGTGGGCACAGATCACCCCCCCGAGTAGTATCAAGACGGCGCGAAGCGCCTTAGAGAATCCGAATGCTGCCAAGAAGCCGCAATAAGCCCAGGCCGGTCCGCTTCCGCCCGCTGTCGCTCCCGGCCGGCTTCCGGGGAGTGGACGCATCCTGATCACCAATCGTTCCCGTGGCCCGGTCATACCGGGTCAGCAGTTCATCCTCATCGAAGCCAATTGCCGCGGCGTATTGCCGGAGGTAGCTCCGGGCATAGATGCCGCCGGGCAGCTTCGAGTAGTCCTCGGATTCAATGGCCCTGAGGAACCGCATGCTGATCTTCGTCGCCTCGGCAATCTGCTCCAGAGTGACTCCGTTATGAGTGCGGTGTTGTGCCAAGGGCGGAAGAAAGTCCGTATTGGGGGAGGTATTTCTGTTCCCTACCATCGACGACCTCGGTTCGCAGAATCGTCGTTCTGCACTACAGCAACCAACATCTTATAACACATACGCGGCCTGGGTGTGGTGTTTCGGCTCTATTCATCCCTAAACTTCGGAGGAAAAGCGTTTTTCGCCATCGAAAGCTCAAGCCTGAACAGTGGTGTATCCGGGGCGGAGTGGCTGTGCCGGACTCGGGTTTGAGTTGCGGTTGCCTCATGGTTCGTAGGGCCATTTCGCAGTTGTGGTGTATCCCCCGTCGATGGCGATGACCTGTCCTGTGATGTAGTTGGCGCCGGGGCCGCTGAGCAGCACGGCCATGGGCGTGATATCTTCCGGGACGCCGGGATCGGGGTTGGCCTGGACGCCTTTCAGCCAGTCGCGGTTGCTCTTCTGTTCCCAGATCTGCCGGTTGAGGTCCGTAACGATGAATCCGGGCGCAATGCAGTTCACCTGGATGTCGTGCCGCGCCCACTCGGCGGCGAGCGTGCGGGTGAGTCCGGCGATGGCGCTCTTGGTCATGGCGTAGATGGTGAGATAAGGCAGTCCGAGGAGCGACATGAGGCTGCCGATGAGTACGATTTTGCCGCCGGCGCCGCGATTGATCATCTGCTCACCGGTCTGGCGGACGAGATCGACGATACCGTGCAGGTTGGTATTCATGATCCGGTCATACTCTTCCTTCGAGTAGGCGCGGAAGTCCTTGCGGATGTTCATGCCGGAGACGCCGTGGAGGATGTCGATTTCTCCCGCGG
The DNA here is from genome assembly GCA_964468205.1 of uncultured Solibacteraceae bacterium. Taxonomy (GTDB): domain Bacteria; phylum Acidobacteriota; class Terriglobia; order Bryobacterales; family Bryobacteraceae; genus CAWELS01. The sequence goes on from CAYXVG010000025.1 coordinate 44,233, forward strand.
CAGCGACGGCCTCGCGCACCGACACCGGATCGGTGACGTCGAGGCGCAGGGCTTGGGCCGACCCGCCCGCGGAGCGGATCGCTTCGACGTTCCTGTCGAGGTCCTCCATTGAGCGCGCGGCGAGCATCGTATGGGCGCCGGCGCGGGCGAGTTCGCGGGCGATGGCCAGTCCGATGCCGCGGCTGGCGCCGGCGACGAGCGCTCGTCGTCCAGCGAGTGAGAATGGGCTGTTCTGTTTCATTAGGGGCCAGTGTACATCGCCGGGGACGCCGTGTTCCGCCAGCCGCCGGAACGGAGTCAACGGCCAGGCGAACCGGCTCGGGGTAAGTCCGGCATTACCGGCAAATAACCGTTGGCAAGAAGGACGGCGTTGTTGTATTCTAATTAAGTCATTCCCCTTTCGAGGGTAAGAAGGAGAGACTTGATGATCAGCCCCGCAACTATGATCGCCGCGGATCCAACTGCCACGGCGAGGGTGTCTGATATCGTACCGGTCTTTCCCCTCGACCACTAAGCGGCTGGTTCCAAGCCCACTTCCAACAGTTGCAGGTTCGTTGTCCTTTGCCGTGTGCCGGTTCGCGTTTGCCGGCGCCGGCGCGAGCATTAAGGAGAAATCGAAATGGGGTCCGTTGCAGAAGAAATGAAAGCGCCTCCCGGATTGTGGCATTCGATCCGGGAGGCGATCCGGGGGAACGAGCAAGACTTCACCGAGGGAAGCTTGGGGCGGGCGATTCTGCTGCTCTCGATTCCCATGGTGCTGGAGATGTCGATGGAATCGCTGTTCGCGATTGTCGACGTCTTCTTCGTGGCGAAGCTTGGATCGGCCGCCACGGCCGCGGTGGGTCTGACCGAGGCGATGATGGTGATGGTCTACTCGATCGCCATCGGACTTTCGATGTCGACGACCGCGATGGTGGCGCGGCGCACCGGCGAGAAGGACAAGGACGGCGCCGCGGTGGCGGCTATGCAGGCCATCTTCCTGGGTGTAATCGGGGCGGCGCTGATGGCGGCGCCCGGGATGATCTTCTCGCGCCAGTTGCTCGAGTTGATGGGAGCCGAAGCCGATGTGGCCGCCGGCGGGTGGATATACGCCTTGATCATCTTCGCCGGTACACCGGCGGTGATGCTCCTGTTCCTGATCAACGCGATCTTCCGCGGCGCGGGCGACGCGGTGATGGCGATGCGCGCCCTGTGGCTCGCCAACGGCATCAACATCATTCTGGATCCATGCCTGATCTTCGGCTGGGGTCCGTTTCCCGAACTCGGACTGGAGGGCGCCGCGGTGGCTACCCTCGCCGGCCGCAGCATAGGCGTGGCCTATCAGCTCTGGGCGCTCTTCCGGCCGGGGGGAAGGATCACGGTTCGGCGCGAGCAGGTGAAGCTGGCCGGTCCGGTGATCTGGCGGCTGCTGCGCGTCTCCCTCAGCGGAATGGGCCAGTTCGTGGTGGCGCATGCAGCGTGGATCGGGTTGGTGCGGATTGTCGCGGGCTACGGCAGCGCGGCGCTGGCGGGCTACACGATCGCGATCCGGATCGTGCTTGTCACCATCCTTCCCGCCTTCGGCTTCTCGAACGCGGCGGCGACGCTGATGGGGCAGAACCTGGGAGCGGGAAAACCGGAGCGCGCCGAGAGGTCGGTGTGGCTCAGCGGGATGCTGAACATGATCTTCCTGGGGACGATCGGCGTGTGCTTCGTGGCGTTTGCCGAACCGTTGGTAAGGTTCTTCACGGCTGACCCCGAGGTGGTCCGGCAGGGCGTCCTGTGCCTGCGGTACGTCAGCTACGGCTACTTGTGCTACGCCTGGGGCATGGTGATGGTGCAGGCGTTCAACGGTGCGGGCGACACGGTGACGCCGCTGATCATCAACCTGTTCTGCTACTGGTTGTGGCAGATCCCGCTGGCCTATGCCCTGGCGGCTCTGGCGGGCCTGGGGCCTGTTGGCGTGTACGCCGCGATTGCGGTGGCCGAAGGCACGATGGCGGTGGTGGGAGTGCTGGTGTTCCGGCGCGGGAAATGGAAGGAACAGAAAATCTAGCGCGCCGGGCGGCGGCGCGCCGGCCGAAGCCGGGTAGAACGCGCGGCCGCCGCCGGCGCGAACACCGGCGCGGCAGGGTGTACGTTCGCGCCGCGCGGGTTTAGAATGAGGACGACAACCATGAAGCTCCGACAAGTCTTATCCGTCTCCTTTCTGCTGGCCGCGATACTGGCGGCCGGATACGCAGCCACTAAGGGCAGCATTTACGCCAAGGACAATTTGGTGGCGTGGTGCATCGTGCCGTTTGACGCCGCCAAACGCGGTCCGGAAGCCCGGGCGCGAATGCTGGCGGAGATCGGCGTCCGCAGGCTCGCCTACGACTGGCGCGCCGAGCACATCCCCGAGTTTGGCGCCGAGCTCGACGCACTCGACAAGCACGGCGTCGAGCTGACCGCTTTCTGGGTTCCCTCGGATCTCCATCCGGAGAAGGACGAGGTAGTGAGCAAGATCCTCGATCTGCTGGAGCGCCGAAAGGTGAAGACGCAAATCTGGGTCAACCTCAAGGGCGAGGCTCTCAAGCAACTCGAGGGCCTGCCGCAGGCGGAAAAAGTGGCGCTGGCGGCCAAGCCGTTCCGCTATCTCGGCGAGCGCACCAGGAAGATGGGCTGCCAAGTGGCGCTCTACAACCACGGCGGCTGGTTCGGCGAGCCGGAGAACCAGATCGAGATCATCAAGGCAGTGGGTCTCGACAATCTAGGCATTGTCTACAATCTGCACCACGCCGAAGAGCAGATTGACGACTTTAACCGGCTATTCCCGATCATGAAACCCTACCTGATTGCCTTTAATGTGAACGGCATGAAGCACGGCGGGCAGAAGATCCTGCCGGTGGGGGACGGCGATCTGGAACTGGCGGCGATGCGGACCGTGCTCGAAGGCGGGTGGAAGGGCCCGGTCGGCATCCTGGACCACCGGAACGAGCTCGATGCGAAGGAGAGCCTGCTCGAGAACGTGGCCGGCATGAAGAAGGTGGCCGCGGCACTGGGCGACAAAGCGGCTCTGGCGACGTATTAGAGGGGGAAACCCTCGGATAATCAGCGCTTTGAGGGAGGGGGCGCGAGCAGCGGGGGCGGCAGATTGGCTTTGTTTGCGCATTTTCCACCCGCGGCAGTTCGGGGCGAAGGGCCATATCGCCGTCCCAAGCTTCGAGGGCGGCGGCAAAGCGTCGCTCGACTTGACGGAGCAGCCTTCCCGGGTAGCGGAGCTTTGGAAGCCATTCGTGGTCCGGGACGCCCGTGGGCAGGCGGGCTTCGAGCTCGCCGAGAGTTTTGTGCTGCCAAGCGGCGCCGGCGAGCCGGAGAGCGGCGGCATGTTCATCCGCGGTTCGGATGCCGAGGGTGGCGAGAAACCGTTCGCTGAAAGCGCGAAAGTCCCCGGTATCCGGTGGAACCAGCCGGGAACGCTGGGAGCGGAGTCCGGGCTTGTGAGCGTTATTGCTGACGCGCCGCTTGCCCGCGGCGGTTCTGGGGCCGGTGCTTTTCCTCGCGTTGCGCCGGTTCGCTTCGATTTGGGCCTGAGTCGCCATTTCGCCACCATTTTCCGCTGAGCGAGCCAAGCGCCGAAGCGGGGCAACGCGCTAAGTGGTTGCTGGGACGGGGGATATTTCTTGCGGAATGGTGTCGTTTATCTCGATACCCTCTTCTTGCCGTTTGGCAACTGGGGATGCGGAATCCAGCAACAGGGGCGCTGCCAGCAGCCCGGCGATGGCAGCAAGTATTGTCCGCGATCTGCTCGAATACATGGTGTGGATCCATCTCACTGATTCGGCCGGGCGCACTGTGCGCCGCCCGCCGCCGATCAGTAAGTGATAGCGATGCCCCCCCGGTTCACTGCCGCACCAGGCTCACGATCTGGTTTACGTCAATAGTCTGGGCCTTTTGTTGAATCTCGCCCGCGTAGCGGTTCTGCAGGCTTTTGCCTTCGTCGAGGAGTCTCGAGAACATCTGCTGGAGTTGGCCCGTGTCGATGGTGCGGCCGCCCGCATAATAGTGTTTGGCCACCTGCCCCAGCGCGTAGGTTGTAGCGAACGAGAACGCCACGCCGGTGGCCGCGCCGGCGATACCTCGGAATTTGCGCCCGCCCGCCTTCTTCAACAGGCCGCCGATCAGCCGCCGCCCGATTTGTTCCACATACTGGCCGGCCAGTCCCACCCCGAGGCTCGCGGCGAAGTCCTTGATGTGGCCGCGGTCCAGCTCGAATCCGTGGGCCTTGCCGATGCGGTAGACCATCTTCGTTTGCAGCGGCAGGATGGCCATCGATGCCAGTGTTTGGGGCAGCAACTCGAGGGCCCCATTCAGTATCGAATAGTTCAGAATCATGCTGTCCAGTTCGCGGGTTTCCGCCGCGGGACCTTCCAAGGGAGCAGCCGCGATCTCCTCGGCTTGGTGGGCGAATGTCCGCGCCGGCTGGGCTTCGAGGTTGAGGGTTGCCCGCAGCCGCTCGAGAAAAGCGGCCTCAGCCTCGCTGGGCACGCCGTCGGCGTCGCAGACGCAAACGGCCATTTCGTAGGCGAGCTGCTTCGCCTCCGGGCTTTTCAACTCCACGGCCGCGTTCTCCATCGTCCGCCGTTTGAGGAGAACATCGGTGTACAAGGCCGGCAGGTTCAAGCCCCCTCCCGGGGCAAGGCTCTCCATGATCTTCCCAATCTGCTCGCGTTCGCGCTCATCCTTGGCTCCATCGGCGAACGCCGCCATGAGGCCAATGGCCAGGACTGCTTCCTGTTCTTTTTCGTTCATAGCTGTTCCCTCAATTCTAGTATTCCGGGGACCTCGAGAACCGGGCCCGTGTGAGGCGCCGTGGATCCGGCACGGGGCCGGATCGGAGGTAAGATAACAGGCGATGGAAACCGCACAGATGATGCCGCGCTCGCTGCCGGTGCTGCGAGCCTGTGTTTCGGGCTTCCGGCCGCCCGGCGGAGAATTCAATCCTGCCGGCGGGTGGGAGCACAACTATGCTGTCTGGCTGATACTTCCCAATGCGCTCGAGAGTTCCGGGCGGGTCGAGGATACGCTGGTTGTCTTCTCGTCGGACCACGGCGAAGGGATGGGAATGCACCAGACCGTGCTGAAGAGCTTCCTGTACGACGAGGCCGCGCGTGTGCCACTGATGGCGTCGTGGCCGGGGCATGTCGAGGAGGGCCGGCGCGACCGGGTTCGCCTGGTGTCCGGGTTGGACGTGCTTCCCACCCTGTGCGACTTCGCGGGCATTCCGGCGCCGCCGAAGATGCGCGGGCGGAGCTTGCGGCCGCTGCTCGAAGGCCGGAATGTGGAGTGGCGCGAGTTTGTCGTGAGTGAATCCGCCACCACGGGCCGGATGCTCCGCACGGCGGGGCACAAGCTGATCCGTTATGAAGGCGATGAGACATCGCAGCTTTTCGACATGAAGGCGGATACGGGCGAGACCAAGAATCTGGCGTTGGACTCGCGGCATGGCGCTTTGCTGCGGGATCTGCAGCGCGAACTCGCGGCTTGGGAGGGCCGGCTGGAACCGGCTGGGTGATGCGGGCGTAGCCGCACACGGTCAACTGCCCGAAGCGGCGCCGCCGAGACCCGGCGCGGGAAGGGGATAAGAAGCGCTGTCGGGCCGGTCAGGCCGCCGCTATACCACCGCGGCCCGGAGCCAATCCCGACAGCCGGCGCTCATTGCCTTTTCCGGGTCTGATCGTCCACCACCGGCAGTATCAGCGCCGACGGCTGCGCGATACCGTGCGACACGCGCTGCGTCGCTACCGTCCTTGTCCGTTCCGTTGCGATTTCGGTTCCGGTGTTCGGATTCACGTCGTAGCGGGGCGCATTTGACGAACTGATCTCCAGGCGGATGCTGTGGCCGGGCTGAAAACTGACGGCCGCCGGGCCCAGTTCGATCTCGAGCGGATACACGACGCCGGGCTGTAAGAGCCGGGGCTGGTCGAGCCCCTCGCGGTAGCGGGCGCGAAGAATGCCTTCGCAGATAATGAGGGCGCGCCCGTCGGGGAAGACGTCAACGAGCTTGGCGGTGAAATCGGTATCCGGCGCTGTTGAGGAAGCGAAAATCCGGGCGCGCACCTGTCCCATTACCAGAGTGGCCGTGTCGAGCGGGGCAGTGGTGTAGACAAGCACATCCGCCCGCTTCTCCACTTCGCGTTGATCGGCCGGGCCGGCCGTCCAGGCATTGCCGTGGGCGCCGCCGTTGGTCGGAACGGGATTGCCGGGATCGAAGACGAAGGTGTCGTCCGGCTCGGGCGCGGCGGGCGGGTCCAACGCGAGCGAGCCGTCTCCGTGCAGCGTTTGCGCCCTTCCTCCGGAGTGGAGGTAGTAGGACTGGTCCACGGCTCCGCGAGGAGGCCAATCCTCTTCATCGCGCCAAGTGTTCGCACCGAGAACGTACACCCGCACGGGGGGACGGCTATCCCATCCGTTGTCGATTCCCTTCAGCGAGAAGTCGAGCCAGTCCTTTGTCGCCTTGACGAAGACGAAGGGGACCGCCTCCAGGGTCCGCTGCTCGATGCCGTAATCGCCGAGGTTGGCGTTGAAGAAACCGTGGCTCCAGGGGCCAATGAGGAGCTTTGTTCCGGCACGGACCGCTGGCGTTCCATGGCTGCGAATGCGCTTAAAATCGCGGATCTGGCCGTCGAGCATGAAGTCGTACCAGCCGGCCGTCATGAACGCCGGGGCGGAGATCTCCTCCACGCGGCGCATTGGACTCATGGCATACCAGTATTCGCCGGGCCGCGGGTGGGAAACCCAGTCGTTGTAGAAAGGAATGTCGCGCAGCGAGACGTCGTCGGATTCGATCAGGGGCAGGTGCCCAAAGCCGCGCCGGATGTTCTTGGCGCCGGCCGCGTCGCCAAAGCGGCCGTAGCTGGAAAGGCTCCAGTCCAGAAAGGTCATTTGCCCGAAGGCGCCGCCCTTGTAGATGCCGTCGTGGAGATTGCCCGTTATGAATGTCGGCGAGATGGAGGCCAGGTTCGGGTTGCCGATAGCCATGGCCCACTGGGTGAAGCCGAGGTAGGATGGACCGAATCCTCCGATCTTGCCGTCGCACCAAGGCTGCTGCCGGATCCAGTTGGTGAGATCGAAGCCGTCCTCGACTTCGAATCGAAAGGGATAGAACTCGCCCCCGGACTGGTGCCGCCCGCGCGTATCCTGCACAACGACGGCGTATCCGTAGCGAGCGAAGAACTCACCCATGAGCCGGCCTTCCGCCTTCGAATACGGCGTGCGGATGGCGATGGCGGGGTGTGGCCCAGCGGCGGAGGGCAGATAGAGATCCGTGGCGAGGCGAGTGCCGTCGCGCGTTGGGACCTCGAGGTTCTCCCGCAGCGTGAAGCCCTCGCCGGCCCAACCCGTGCCGGAACGGAAGGCGAGCCCCCGAATCAGAAGCTGTGATCCGCACCAGGCGGCCGTGACCTTGGCGGCCGTGGGAAAGACAAACCAGAAGCCGGCGAGCAGGAGTCCCAGCAGAAGGATTGGCGCCAGGACCCAACGGACAATACCGCGGGCGAATCGTTGAAAACGGACCATGTGAATGCGTTCCTATTTCTCTTCCGCCGGCATGAGGAAAACCGATTCCTCCAGCGGCACATTGTGGGCCACCTGGCGCGTGACAACCCAGATCAGGCGCGGGCTCTCGTAGCGAATCTGGTGCGGGACCTGGACGCCGGTGACGGGCTTGTAGTCCTCGTACAAGTAGCGGACGCGCTGCGCGACGCCGTTGGCGAATGTCTCGGTGGACTCGACGGCCAACAGGAGTCCGGAGGTCTCGTCAAACCACAGCAGGTCTTTCCCGCCGGCCGGCGTCAGACCCTCGATAACGACGGCTTCCTGATTGTCGATCCGGGCGCGGCCTTGCACGGATAGCTTCGGATAGGTGGAACGAAGAGTCAGCGCCGGATGAAACTCTGCCTGCCGCCGCACTTCGGACAAACGCGCGCCAGAGAGCGCTTCCAGCCCGTAATCCGGGCCCTCCTCCCAGCCGTGCTCACCATCGAAGGCGCGCTCCAGTATCGCGTAGTTCGGAAAGCGGAAGGTCCGCCTGAAACGGTTTGGAGCCTGGGCGATCTCGCTGTACTCGCCGTGGGCGCCGTAGGTGGATACGAAAATCGATCCCTTCGCGGCGCGCGTGGTCACCTTGCGAAGCGCTTCCTCGCCGCCCATGGCTTGCACGTATCTCGAGAGAACCTGATCCACCGGCGGCAGCGGCCGGCCAATCTGCGCCGGAGCAAGATGCGCGCCCGCCAGAAGAATGCTCAGAAGAAGACGCATCTCGTTACCTCGGCTGAACTGTCACGGCTCGCAGAATCCGCAGATCGGGAACCGCGCGTGGGACGGGTGCGGTGACGCCGGGAAGCACAATGACACAGGCGAGGTTCATCGTGGGAATCGCGCCTCTCGCGGCGGCATGGCCGGAAATGGATTGTGCGGCTCGGCCTGATACCAATAGGCGACGGAGGAGAGGTCGTCGGTCAGCGGCTGGAACTTGCCGTTTGGCCAGTGGCCGAGCGTTTGAATGGTCACCCGAAGGTTCTCCTGGAAGCGAATGGGATCCGGGACATGCCAGCGGTAAACGGCGTGTTTGGGAATCTGCCCGGCCGGCTTGTGAAAGAGAGGGTATCCCAGAAACGGGGTTGAGAAAGTGGTGTCACCGAAGTTCCAGGCGCCGCCGAAGTAATCCTCCGTTCCGGTGTAGCAGATGGTGGGGAACTTGTCGTCGCCATCCATGTAGAACTTGACTTCGCCTTCACCCCACCAGCCGTTCGAGAGTTGTTCCCACCCGATGAAGGTGCCGACGTAGTGCCCGCGGCCCTTGATGCCGTCGACGATCGTGTGTTCGGGATGCTCGCGGGTGGTTTGCGACCGGCGCCAGGAGGCGTGGAAGTAGGCAGCGTCATCCGGGACGGCTTCGAGCGAGTAGGTGATCTGATAGAAGAAGCCCGGGATGTCGATGGGCCGCTGGTTCTCGACGGTGATGCGGGCCTTGCTCCGGAAGGGCATGGGCCAATAGGAATTGAATCCGCCGCTCGGGTTCACGGCCATCATGAGCGAGTTCACCGGGTACCGCATCCCATGGGCATTGGCGAAGAAGTCACCCAGCGGCGCTTCGACGGATGGCTCAGTCTCGTCATCCCAATACACGCGGAAAATCACATCGCGGTATGCGGCTTCCGTGACCGTGATCCAGATGTGCTGGATGATGCCTGGCCCCTCGATGTCGGCGATCGTCAAGGTCCTGCGGCGAGGCAAAACGATATCGGGGCTCACCTTCCATCCAGTGCCCAGCGCGGAAGCTCCGCTCAACGGGGTCGGCTCCTGGCGTGCGCCGCCCCCCCGCTCTCCCGTGGGGTTTTCCGCGGAAATCGAGCGCGTTTCCGTGTTGCGAAGCTGGGGGAGCGTGGAGAGTCCGGCGAAAGACTGGGGAGAGGCGCTGCTCTGAGCGTGAGCCGGCGGGACGAGCAACGTCGCCAGCATTGCCCAGCGGACCCATCCTCGAAAAGATAATGAGATTGTCGTCATGACTTGGAACTCCAATCAGATGGATGCACGGCCGGGGCGCGGCGGGAGAACCGGCCCCGGCACGGCATGGATTAGAAGTGCAGGCGCAACGTGTACTGCATCTGCCTTCCCAGGTTGGCCTGAGTGACAGACCGGCCAAACTGTGGGTTGCCAACGGTCATGTTCGGCAGGCCCGGCACGAAGCTGTTGGTCAGGTTGTAGGCTTCCATGCGGAACTCCAGCCGCAGAGATTCTGTGATCTGAAAGAACTTCGCCACGCTGAGGTCAATGTTCCAGTTGCGGGAGCCTTTGACCCCGCCGTACTGCCAGGGGTTCATGCGCGGCGTATAGGCCGGCAGAATCTCAAACTTGCTCGTGTCGAAGTATCCCTCCCGGCTCGGATCGTCGATAGACGGGTCCCCGGAAGCGAGCGCTGGTCCGAAGCGGAGGTATTCGCCGGAAGCGACTGTCCAGACCGGACTGGCAGACCAGCCGCCGATCAGTAGGTCCAGGACCCTCGGGGCGTTGGATGCATATTGCCGGCCCTCGCCGAACGGCAACTCGAAGGTGCCGGCGAAGGTCATTCTGTGGCGCGGCTCTTTGCTGGGCATCATGGTGAACTGGTCCGCGTAGCGGTCAATATCATTGAAGAAGACGCCGGTCTTCTGCCGGGTATAGGCGTAGTTCCACATGAGTTGGAAGCCTTGGCTGAACTGTTTGCGAAGGCTGAGCGACAGTGCGTGGTAGCGGTCCTTGACGCCGGGAGTGTTGCGTTGGATGAGATCGAGGTACTGAGGATATGGCCGCAACTGGTAGACCGCGGGCACGTATGGATAGTTCCTCAGTATGCCCGGGAACTTCTCCACCGGCTGGTAGTTGAGAAACGGATTCGGCGCCGGCTGCTCCGCCGCTGCCTTGTGAGTGTAAAGCAGTTGCGGATCCATCAGATTGAAGTTCTTGTCATAAGGCAACCCGCGCCCGATGTTCAGTAAGTAGGTTGCTTCGACCAGGAAGTTCTCTCCCAGGAAGCGCTGCAAAGAGAGATTCAGACGGTCATTCACGCCCGTACGGAGTGTCGGGCTATCCCAAGTCACCGCATCGCCGAGTTGCGTGTAACGGCCATACGCCTTGCCCGCCGGCGGCAGGAGAGAAGGGAACGGTTCGCTCAGGGAAGCCCCGGGAACCCCTAGCGTATGCGGAGCCAGCGAAGTGCTCTGGCTGAAGCCGTAGAATCCGGGGTCGCTCGTGATCGTCTTGGAGACGACGAGCGGGGGCACTACGTATCTTGCCCAGCCGGCGCGCAGCGACATTCTGTCCGTCAGACGGATGGAAGCTCCGACGCGCGGCAGGAAGACGTGCGGGTTGGCGCTGTACTTCCGGGGGTTGTCCGCGTCAGTGAAGTGGAAGGCCCCGTTGAAGGTGAACGGCTCGCCGTACATGGCCTCCACTAACGGGTGAAAGGCTGGCGGATTGGCCTGAAACTCCGGGATCGGATCGTTGAGATCCACCATCCGGGTGAGGCGGTGGTCCGGATCCATGGGCCCGGTTTCGTACTCATAGCGCAGCCCCAGGTTCAAAGTGATGCGCCGGCTTAACTTGAAATCATCCTGAAAGTAGAGGGCGTAGAAATTCACCCGGTTGTTTTGAGGCGCAATGGAGGAGGACGAACCGGCTTCCGGCGCTCCCACCAGGAAACTCGCCCAAACGTCTCCGGTGAGTCCCCAGTTCGGGTTCTGAAATGTGTTCGCCGTGGGTGTGGGAGAAAAGCCGAAGCCCATCAGGTTCGGGAGGTGGACCTTGCCCAGGTGAAAACGAGATTCAAAACCGGCCTTCATATTGTGCGCGCCCTCCGTCCGCCTTACGCTGGCGTGGCCGCTGTAGTGGCTCGGCGTCTGCAACCAATAGAGGTCTTGGCCGAAGATCGCGTCACCCACATAGAGAGCCGGGTAATACAGTTTGGGCAGCCCCTGGAGGTAGGGCTTGTACCAGGGGTTGCCGGGCCAGAATTCGGCCAACTGCTGCTCGGTGATCTCGGAAGGCGGGGAGTCATAATTGTCCGCCAGGCTTGCATACCCAAAGCGGAAGGAGATCACCGTCTTCGGATCCTTGATCCAGACTGCATCGACGGCGGCGTTACGGTTGTTCATTACGCCCGCATTACTGTCACGCTGAGCTACCGAGCCTGAGTAGCGTTCCGGCGCGAGGTTGGTCTCCACCAGGCTGAAGCGTCCAAAGATACGCCAGGAGTCGTTCGGGTTCCAGTCGACGCGCTCGCTGAAGTTGAGGTAGCTTGTCTTCATCGGGAAGGTCTTTTTGAAATTCTGAAGACCCATCAGGGTGTCGCCCGGGTTGTTCGGCTGCCAGATGTCCTGCATGAATCGCAGGGCCGCCGGGTCCAGGTTCGACGCCGGGATGATGTTACTGGGGAACGGCGCGCGGGTGACTGCGCCGGTGGCGGGATTCACCTTCGTGGACCAGGGGTCAAAAACCGTCTGCTGGCCCCCGATCGCGTTCAGTGTCTGTGAGAAGTTACCCGTTCGCTCGAGGTCTGTCGGCAGCGTGAAGAAGTTGTTCAGAGGCTCGTTCATCTTCCACTGCTCATAGGATGTGAAGGCGAAGAGCTTGTTCCTGATGATCGGATTGCCGAGAGTCCCGCCCCAGATGTGGTTGCGCGACGTGCTCGATTGATGCGTGATGGAGTTCACCGCCGCGTTGAGCGCCGGGTTGCGCCCAAAGTAGTAGGCCGTCCCGTGGAACTCGTTCGTGCCGGATTTCATTCCCACGCTCAGGATGCCGCCCGCGCTGTGCCCGTACTCCGCATCCACGCTGTTTTGCTGCACATTGAACTCCTGCACGGCGTCCATGGGTGGAGTGTAGGAGCCCTTCGGCCCGATTTGTACCGGTGTCCCGTCGATGTAGAGATCGTTTTGTCTTGAATTGCTTCCGCCGACGTCAATCGTACTGGAGGACCACATGAAGAACGGGTTGGCGTTGGCCGAAGCGTAAGCTCCCGTATAGCGGTTCACCACCAACGGGTCGAGTGTGGCCAACTGAAACGGGTTTCGTGCCATCACCGGCAGATCCTTCAACATGGTCTGGTTGATCGTCATGTCCATCGAACTGCTATTGAACTGCACTGCCGTCGCGGTATCCGATACCGTCACGCTCGTCGACGTCCCTTTGATTTGAAGTTGCGGGTCGATCGTGATGTCCGCGCGCACCTGTACGAGGAACTTCGTGTGTTCGAAGATCTCGAATCCGGACGCCTCCGCGCGTAGAACGTAGGTGCCTGGTGAGACGAGGTCGAATAGGAACCGTCCCCCGGCGTCCGATTCGGCCGACGCGGTAGCGCCGGTGTTCTGATTACTGAGAGTGACCTTGGCGTCGGGAATTGCGGACCCGCTGGGGTCCGAAACCACGCCCTGCACTTTGGCCCGGTACTCCTGTGCAAGCATGGTTGCGCTTGCCAGCGTGATGAGAACCACGATTGCCAGCGCGCCTCGGATTGGATTGAGAAGAATGATACGGAAAAACATTTCTGTCAACTCCTTCGCGGGGATTCGACTGTGGGTTGGAATGTTATGGCGGCCTCCGAATCACCGGTAGAAGAGTTCGGCGATGAGGGAAGCGAATCACGTTTCAACTGGCCTCGCGAGCGCAAACCTGCCGCGCCGAACGAGATCAGCTCGTCGAGAAAGAGCTCGGGGGTGTCGAGGAGGTTCTGGCCGGGATGCATCTGTTCTATGTCCTGGCTGTGGAAGAGGGTGTACACCACACCACCGAATAGATAGTGGATCCAGAAGAAGAGCTGGCTTTCGCCGGCGTTTGGCTCCGCCCGTCCTGCGGCTTTGACGAATCGTTGAATCAGGCTGGTGTAGAGGTTCTGGACGAACTCACTGAGTTGCTCGTCCGGTTCGCTCTGCAATCTGCCGACGAGCAGGATGAAATTGCGGTTCGTCTGCCAGGCTCGCACCATCGGCTCAAAGAGGGCATGGAGGACAGCTTCCAGCGTCAACGCTCCTTCACCGGCTGCCGCCTCCGCCTCGTCGAGCAACCGGAGGCGCTCTTGGTTCAAAGGTTCAAAACATCGTTCAAAGACAGCTCGGACAAGGGCGTCCTTCGAGCGGAAATGGTAATTCACCGCCGCTATGTTGACTTCCGCCAACGCCGTGATCTCCTTGAGCGAAGTGCCCCGGATCCCCTGTACAGCGAAAAGAGTCTCCGCCGCATCCAGAATCCGTTCACCAGTTGTCATGGTTCTGCTCTTAGAGGTATTCATCGGGAGCAAGTCCTCTTGCACCGGCCCGATTAAAATGTTCACTTCAATCGAACATTTGAATTATGCGCTTGAATCGCGGAGCTGTCAAGCAATTTCGACTCTGAGAGTCCTTGACGCGTGGGCGTGGATTCTGGACTGGCGGGCCGTGCTTTCCTGGCCTTCTTGATAAGTACTTGTTATTGTTGAACATATTGGAATCACACGCAGGGCGGCTACCTGTCTCGGGATCTTGCATCGACCGAGAACAGCCCGTGGTTCGTCACTTTCCGTGCCAACAGAAGTGAGACACCCGTCCTGCCCTTGCCCCTGCTTGGCTGATGACAAGGTGACGGCTCGCTTCAGTCGGCCAACCGCAACTTGGAACAATGGAGCCGCTGTACGGCGCTACCATCCGGCGGTTAGCTTTGGACCCCGGGTATAATCCTAGTCGCGGGGGGACCTCCTCCTACGGCCCGCTTTGGGTTCGTTTCGCGTTTTCTTGCCCGCGGGCAGTTTTTTACACGACAGGCAAATAAGCGGGGTCTTGCGTCACGCCCCTCTGGGGCGGCGCGGCAAGCCCCATGAAAACAGTAGGTTACGGCCAGTATGGAAGGTCCGCCGAGTGTGACGCAAGCGTGCGGTGTGACGCAAGACCGCGCTAAACGCGGCGCCACAGCCGTTCCGGCCGCGGTCTTCCGGCGGAGGGAGCGTCCCGGCAGCGGGGTGTTGGCGCTCCTCGAAACAGCGAGTCACAACCGTTTGCGGATTATCGCAACCCGCCCGGTGCCGGGCCAGCCGGTCGCGTCATGCCGTTCGGCAGTTCACGCATTGATCCGATGAAGCTCGGACAAGCGATATTCCAGGTCCTCCAGAGTATGTGCGAACGAATTCTGAGGAGTGACGACTCGGCGTGGCGGGACTCAGTGAGCCGCCATGTATCACGGAGGGCCGGAACTGGGAAACACGCGGCCTGTCCCCGGGTTTTGAGAACTGGGAAACACGCGGCCTGTCCCCGGGTTTCCCAGGTTTCCCCCCGGGTTTCCCCGGGTTTCCTGTTTGAATGTCCCCGGGTTTTGCCGGGTCTTGGAAGGGGTGCGGGGTTGTGGCGGGGACGACGGGGCTCGAACCCGCGACCTCCGACGTGACAGGCCGGCGTTCTGACCATCTGAACTACGTCCCCGAGGGTAGGAAAACTACGTCGGTGTTCGTATGTTAGCAAATTCCGGATGCCCACTACAACTGGAATCGAATGGTGATGTCATTGAATCGATCCCACCGCCGGCATGGGGGGCAGGTTCCGGGACCACCCGGGAGCCGACGAAATGTAGAGCGACGAGGAAGAAACTCCGCTCGTCGAAATTCCCGCAACCTGGGTGTTGCGTCAATGATGAGTGCGCTGGTATAGTTTCCGGAAGTACATGCTAAACGGATTCACCGCCCCTGGGGTCTGGGCAGACACCGGCGGCTGAATCGATGGAGGAGCGTTTTCATGTTGACCGGGCTGGCTTCTCTGGCGCGGAGGCGGGCAGCGGCCGAACACCGGAATGAAAACCGTGTAGAATCATGCTCATGCACAAACACGCTGTTTTAGCTACTCTCGTGGCGGGGTTGCTGATCGCCGGCTGTGGCCGGACGGACGGCCCGGCCACAACGGAACCGGAGGTGGAGGCAGTGGGTGAAATTGTGAGGGTGGACCCGGCGGTGGGAGCGATTGTGCCGGCTGATGCGAAGATCGAGAAGCTGGCCGGAGGGTTCCAGTTCACCGAAGGTCCCGTGTGGATGCCGGACGGCTTCCTCCTGTTCAGCGATATACCGGCGAACGTGATCCGGAAATGGGAGCCTTCCGGCGAGGTGAGCGTTTTCTTGGAGAACGCCGGCTACGACAAGGATGACGCGGCGGAGGGCGCCTTCATCGGCACGAACGGGCTGACCTTGGACGCCGAGGGCAGGCTGGTGATGTGCGAGCACGGGTCCGGCCGGGTGACGCGGCTCGAGGAAAATGGGTCAAGGACGGTACTGGCCGCGGAGTGGGAGGGAAAGCGGCTCAACAGTCCGAATGACGCTGTTTTCAAGTCCGATGGATCGCTTTATTTCACCGACCCGCCCTACGGGCTGCCACGGCCGGAGATGCGGGAACTCGATTTCACGGGGATCTTCCGGATCAAGGACGGCAAGCTCGAGCTGCTCGGCAAGGAACTCACGCGTCCGAACGGCTTGGCGTTCTCGCCCGACGAATCGGTGCTGTATGTGGCGAACTCGGATCCGGAACGGAAGATTTGGATGAAGTACGAAATGGCCGCCGATGGCACTCTGGGACCCGGGTCGGTATTCAAGGATGTTACGGCGGAGACCGCAGACGGCCTGCCTGACGGTCTGAAGGTTGACCAGAACGGGACGCTGTACTGCACGGGGCCGGGCGGCATCTGGATCTTCTCACCGGACGGCGGCCACCTCGGCACGATCAAGCCGCCAGAGACACCGGCGAATCTGCACTGGGGCGACGCGGACGGCAAGACGTTATATATGACTGCGCGGACAGGGCTTTACCGGATCGCGCTGAACGTTCCGGGTATCCGGCCGTAAGCAGCGGGGCAGGGAAGGGCGTTTCGCCTAAGGCGTTTCCTCGCCGCCGATAGCACTAAAGTCCCATCCGGGCGGCGCCGATAGCTTCAGTGGAGAGTTATCGGTATGAACCTGCGAAACATTTTGAGAAGCGCACTTGCGGCTGGCATGACCGTGTTTCTGCCGGCTATTTGTCTGGCGGGGGGCGATCCGTCCCAGGTGGAGTATCTGGAAGGAACGGTGGTCACGATTCCTTCGGGTACGGAGGGAGCCTTCGATCTGACGGACTCGTCGAAGCTGCAGTTCCACTATTCGGGCACGTCATGGGACGTCCCATATGAGAGTATCGTGAGCTACGAGTGGAGCCGTCCGGCCGAGGGTTTCGGCGAGCAGGTCACGCACGGGGCCGATCAAGTGGGGCGCGCCGTGATGCCGATGCTCTACAAGACTAAGTTTCTCACCATCGGTTTTCAGGGTGACGGTGGCCGCGAGCAAGCGGTCTTTCGGGTACCTAAGGAGATGGTCTCTGCCGCGGACCCGGTCTTGAAGAACTGGGTCAAACGGAACAGCTCGGTTCCGGTAGCGAATCTCGCGGTGGATGAGAGCGGGACCTGGTGGGGAAACCGGTACTGGAAGACGTCGCGGAACAAGCACCTATGGGAGAAGGCCGAAGAGTCGCCAAAGCCGGGGGCCGAAGGAGTTGAAGTGGCCGCACGCGAGGACGAGTAGTCTCTCCGCTACTGCCAGCATTCCACAACGGCGACGGAGGGCATGAGCTTCACTCGCAGGGTCGGCTTGTCGAGTGCCTCGACGGACGGGCTGATCTGAAACTCGATGCCCAGACCCTCCAGCAGATCCCGGAGCACGGTTCCCTTGAGTACATAACTGATGCCGTCCGAAGGCGCCTCTGGGGGGTAGAGAGGGCTGAGTTCGCTGAAGACGGCCCCGACGACGTTTCCACTAGGGTCAACGAGCGGGCCTCCGTCCTCCCCGGCGTGGAACGACGTGGAAACCTGATACATCCGGGGGTCGCGGTCGTGGCCCACGGTACCACGGATCCGGCCCGAGGAAAGCAGATAGTCTCGGGCTCGAGGGGCCGGATAAGGGAAGACGGCGCCGTGGACAACATCACCCAGCCGCAGGGTTTGATTGTCAGCGAACGATAAGGGAGTGAGTGCATTCGCCGCCGGGCTGAGCACGGCGAGATTGTTTTCGGGATCGGCGCTGAGCAGCGCAACCGCATACCGTTCTTGTCCTTGCCGAACCGCTATCCGGGGGCAACCGGCAACGATATGATTCGCGGTGACGATCTGCCCATCCGCTCCAATCGCGAAGCCGCTGCCAGTGTTAACAGGATCGCCACGAAAACTTTCGGGCGGCCGGACGTCACTGCGGGGAGCTCCGATCCCGGCCAGCCGCTCCCGTGCCAGTCTTTGTGCCAGAGCCAGTTGTTCGGGTGTGAGCATGGCGGCAATCGCGTCCCGGTTTTTCTGCGCGACTTCGTCTCCCTGCGAGGCGGCCAGATTCGACCACATATGAGCCTGGATATAATCTTGCGGTACGCCGCGGCCATTGAAGTACATGAAGGCCAGATTGCTTTGAGCATCGGGATATCCAGCTTCCGCGGCAAGGCGATACCATTTCACGGCTTCGGTGTCATCGCGCTCGGCGCCCACTCCGTTCGCGTAGGCGAATCCAATGTTGTATTGGGCGACCGGATCGTTCTGCTCGGCTGCCATTCGGTACCAGCGCATTGATTCGCCGGGGTCAGGCGGAACGCCAATCCCCTTGGCATAGGCCTGTCCCATCCAGAGTTGCGCCTCGATATTGCCTTGCTCGGCCGCCAACCGGTACCAATGGGCGGCCTGTTCCACGTCCGGGGGGACCTGCTGGCCATCGGAGTACATCTTCGCCAGCGCCAGTTGGGCCTCCAGGTGGCCCTGCATGGCGGCGGCTCGATACCAGTGAGCCGCCTCTTCACCATTCCGCTCGACGCCCTCACCGAGTTGATAAGCCCGTCCGAGTTGGTATTGCGCGGGCGAGGATCCGTGTTTGGCGCCCAGGCGATAGAACTCCAGGGCTTGGGCTTCATCGTCGAGAGTTACCTGACCACTTTCGATCAGCACCCGCATGCCGAAGAGAGCGCCGGCGTGACCGCTCTCCGCGGCCTGGCGGTACCACTGGTAGGCCTGTTGCGGATTCCGCGTGACACCTTTGCCGTTCGCCAAGGCGAAGCCAACCGCATACATGGCGTCCGGATTGCTCTTTTCGGCGGCGGCCCGGTACCAGCGGAAACTCTCCTTGTCATCTCGTTCGACGCCGTCGCCCTGTTCGAAGAGTTCCGCCAATGCGAGCTGTGCCGAGGCCTCGCCGCGTTCGGCGGCCTTCCGGAGCCAGCGCGCTGCTTCCGCGGTGTCCCGTTGCACTCCCTCCCCTTCAAGAAGGATCTTCCCGAGGCGGAACCCGGCGTCCGGGCTACCGTTAGCGGCCGCTTTCCTGAGCCAAGAGACAGCGGCAGCGGCGTCCCGGGCGACGCCCCGGCCCTCGAAACAAGCCTCGGCCATTCTTAGTTGAGCGTCGGTGTGTCCTTGCGCGGCCGCGCGCCCGAGCCACTCGGCCGCAGCCTTATCGTCCTGGGCGCCGAACTCGCCGCTCGAGTAGATTACGCCCAGCGCGTACTGAGCCGCCAAGTGGCCTTGCCCGGCGGCGGCACGATAAAGCCGCATGCCCTCGGTTGGGTTGGCCGGAACGCCAGCGCCGTTGAAAAGCAGGAATCCAGCCGCATACTGCGAATCCGCGTGACCGGCCTCAGCGGCTTTCAGATACCAGAGCAGTCCGAGACTCTCGTTCTTCTCGACGCCTCTTCCGGTGGTGAATATCATCCCGAGGTTGAATTGAGCAATGGTGTTGCCCTCCTCGGCCAGCGGCGTCAGTTCAGCCAGCGCTTTCTCAGTCTCTCCGTTCGCGAGAGCGGCCATTCCGGACTCGAGGTCGGCCCGGCAGATAGTAGGCGACAACAATAGCAAACAGAGGACGGCCGGAGCGGATCCGAGCTTCAAAGCGACCGGCGGCATATTTTCATTTTCCAACAACAGGATCCTGCAAGACGAGTGTAACGCGTTCCAAGTGAATCGTACCTCGCATTCGTACGGCTCCAGAGCGCCGCTGGTGGGCCAGGACCAAACGGAGAGCGCCGTCCTCGCGCGGTGCTTGGAACGACACTGGGCTTGCTTGCTCCAGTACGAGATCAGGAGACTCCGCGAGCAGGCGTCCGGTGGAGGTGTAGACCCTCCAGATCAGACCGCTGTGCGCCGGCGCCCCGGATGAAGCGCCGGAGGCAAGCCGGGATTGAGAGTGGAGTTTGTAGGATTGACCGGCCTCCAAGACGAGGAGCTGAACGAGGATTTCACAGTCCTCGGGCTGATCGCCGGAGAACTCGATCCGCAGTCCGTCCGGGCGGCGCAGGGAGATGTAGACTCCGGGCTGCTTCTGCACTCGCCAGTCAAGTCCCTGTCCGGAAGGCGGGACGGAGAAGTCAGGGTTGGTGATCCAGGGTCCGAGCACGGGATCCAGCCGATTGAAGGCGATGAGAGAGCGAGCCGAGAGGTTGTTCCAGATTTCGACGGCTGTGTCAGTCAGGCGAGCGGCCAGGAACCGTTCCACTGCCTGAAGAAAAGCCGGAACCTCGGCATCAGAGGCCGCGGCGGCCAACTTCTGATAGACAGTTGCGGCATGCTCCCATTCTTTCTTTGCGATCAGGTACCTGGCGTAGGCGAGGCGGAGCGGCCGGTTTTCGGGGATGGAGCGGTCGATGACGGCCGGGTCGGGCGCCATACGCCAGCAGAGGTCGAAAAGGGCCGTGCGGTCTCCATACGACATTGTGAAAGCCTCCCGCATCCAGCGCCAGAACTCGCCTTCGTTCTGGCGGCGGAAGTAGTAGTTTGCCAGGGTCCAGCGGGGCTCATACTTGCGGCTCAGGCGCGCGGCTTCGCGGAGGTGCAGTTCCGCTTCTTCTAGCTCTCCCGCGAACTCGGCGTGAAGGCCGAGCCGGATGCGGAGGAATGCGTCATCGGGCTTGAGGGCCACGGCCCGGCGCAAGGGGAGTGCTGCATCAGCGCCGGAGAGAGCGAGCAGTTCGGCGAGGCCGGCGTGATAGAGCGCATTCCCGGGTTCGAGCCGGATGGCAGCGTGCGCGGACTCGTTGGTTGCGCGACGGTAGAGCCAGTCTGCCGCCGCCAGACGGAAACTGCGGAGACCGGCCGCGAGCAAGACGACTCCGGCGAGCGCCAGCGCGAGGATTTGAATGATGCGTTTACTCATTGCACCGTCTGTTGCGAGCAGATCACGCAGGTTGCATACTGTAATGGTATTATCCAGCCATAGGAGGAGTCTGGCATGAATCCAGCCGTCCGTAGTCTTCTTTGTCTTGCCACCGTGTGCGCGCTCATACCGCTTGCCGCGGCGGAAAAGACGCTCGGAGTGGCGACCGCCAGCGGCGAGTTCATGGTGAACAACGCCCGGGTTACCGGAAACGCGACGGTCTTCGAGGGGACAGTGATCGCCACGGGAGCAAAGAGTTCGCGAGTGCGGCTGGGGGAAGGCAGGCAGGTCGGTCTGGCGGCGAACTCCCGGGCCCGTTTTCACGAGGACCGACTGGTGCTCGATGAGGGAGTGAGCGAGGTGGCAACCGGGGGTACATATGAAATCGAGGCCGGGAAGCTGCGACTCTCGCCTGCGTCCGGGGACACGATGGCGCGGATTGCCCGGCCCACGGCGAGCGTAGTGGAGGTTGCGGCGCTGGCCGGATCCTTGCGGGTCTTCGATGCGCGGGGTATCCAGATTGCCAATGTTGTGCCGGGGGTGGCCCTGTCGTTCGAACCGCAGGCGGGTGAAGCCTCAGCGCCGTCGAGCTTCCTGGGTTGCTTGATGAAGAAGGAAGACATTTTCGTGATCTATGACCAAGCGGCGCGCATTCTGGTGGAGCTACGCGGCAATTTGAATTTCGAGGACGAGTGGGGCAACCGGGTGCAGGTGGTGGGGACCACGGACACAGCGGCGGAACCGACGGTCGGAGCGCAAATAATGGACGTGACCAGTCTAACTCGCTACGGTTCGGGCGGGTGCGAGCAGGTGGCGGCGAATGCCGGCGCGGCGGTTCCGAAACCGGTGGAACAGCCGGCCGCGGCGCCGGGGCCGGCGACTCCGTTGCCACCTCCCGCTTCCACGAGCGGCACGGGAATGTCGGCGGGAACGAAATTCGCGATTGTGGCGGCGGTTGGCGGAGGCGCGGCCGCAGGGGCTGTGCTCGCCACCCAAAGCGGCAGCGACCGCTCGAATTAGTTTCCGACGCCGTTTCGGTTTGGCCGGGGCGCGAAAGTCCGGTTTGCTCACAAGGTGAAGCCGCGGCATGAAAAGGCTGTCGCGGCGATTCTTGGCCGGCGCAGTTTCGAATCGTATCTTCTGCGGGCATCGTAGCGATTCGGGGCATTCTTGTATCGGGCCGGGAGGCCTCGCCGCGACCGTTTCCTCGGGCCGGATAAAGGGTGTGGAGACTGGCGGAGCGATGGCGGACGGCGAGGGCATGCTCGTTCAACAGCAAGATGGTCTGCGTGTGGTGATCACGGTGGAGATGCCGCAGCGTTCGAGGGGCTGTTGAGGTGGATTGGGGAATGGTCGCGCCAGGCTCGGCATCAAACGGTGATATGGGCAACCCCGGAGTGGACGTTGAGATGGACTGGGAGATGGTCGCGCCAGGCTCGGCATCAAACGGTGATATGGGCAACCCCGGAGTGGACGTTGAGATGGACTGGGAGATGGTCGCGCCAGGCTAGGTCCTCGGCGCGGGGCGCGAATTAATGCCGAGCAGGGATTTGAGCCGCGTCGAGTCCTGGAGCAGATCGGCCAGGGTGTGCTGGTCGAGAACCTCCAGAAAGGCGCGGGCGGCCTTGTCGAAGACGAGTTGGAGACGGCAGGCAGGCGCAATAATGCAGTCGGTACTATGGGCAGGGTCGAAGCACTCGACGATAGCGAAATCCGGCTCCAACTTTCTTACCAGTTGCCCCAGGTTTACCTCTTCCGGCCGGCCGGCGAGCCGCATGCCTCCGCCGCGGCCGCGGACGGTCTTGATATAGCCCAGCTTGCCCAGGTTGTGAGTGACCTTCATCAAGTGGTTGGCTGAGATGGCGTAGGCGGCCGAAATTTCGTTGATGGTGGCCAGCCGTTCTTCCCGCAGACCAAGGTACATCAAGACGCGAAGGCCGTAGTCAGTATAAGTCGTGAGCCGCATGACAATCACCAGGCCGCAAAAGATGGATTGTACATCAAGTTTATAGAGTACTTGAGACTACTCCACCGTTCCGGGGGGCGAGTCCTCTTCTCGCTCGCATTTCGCGAGAGACGGCGTTCAATTGGGCCGAGTCGAGTGATTCGCGGCAGATGCTGACCAGACGGGTATCTTCTTCAACGATGTGGCGACGATAGAGACCGCTCAGTCGCCACAGGGCCTTGCGGAACTCTTCGACCGTTGTCTGGATCAGGCCAGGGTTCGCCCCGGCTAG
Source organism: uncultured Solibacteraceae bacterium (assembly GCA_964468205.1). Taxonomy (GTDB): domain Bacteria; phylum Acidobacteriota; class Terriglobia; order Bryobacterales; family Bryobacteraceae; genus CAWELS01. The sequence goes on from CAYXVG010000025.1 coordinate 67,114, forward strand.
AGCGTCGTAGAGTATCTTGACGTCCCGATAGACGTTTTCAATTTCGCCGTGGGCCGCCTCCAATTCCTTGAGGAAGGTCTTGTCTGACTCGGTGATTCGAGTGAGAAGCCTGGGGAAGAAGCTTTGCTCCTCGTCGGCCGTGTGCCATGCGCCGTTCGTATCGAGGAAGTAGAAAGAGTTTCCGATGGCTTCCATAGCCTCGTCTCTCTTGTCGCCGAGATGCTCCGCGGCGCGGAGCATGATGTCCAGCCGTTCCTCGATTCGCCGGTGACAGGCGAGGAGGTGCTCGATGGGTTGGTCGAGTGTCGTTCCCGGCTGCCGCCGCGGGTTGGCGCCAACTTGCTCCAGGCGAATCATGCTTTGCCTCCTTCGCGGTGGGGGCGTCGAGCCGTCTTCTGCGGCGTCCTTTGCCATGGCGGATGAGTTGACGAATTAAACATGTATTGATTATACTGCTTTTTGTGATGGAAACACGCTGGGCTGGCATAGGTCTTTCAAGCAGAGGCGGAGCAGGATCAGCGAGAGGGCGTGGCGAGCCGGCGATGGCGGCTCGTTAATCATGGAAAGGATTTGGAGAACAGAGAATGTCCAGTCGAAAGCTATGGATCGCGTTTGGCCTGGTAGTCGCCGCATCCTTCGCCGTTTTGGGGTATTACGGTTGGCAGATCTACCGGGAGGCGCCCCCGGTTCCGGAGCGCATTGTCACAACAACAGGGGAGACCTTGTACACGGGCCAGCAGATTCGCGACGGTCAGAATGTCTGGCAGTCTCTTGGCGGGCAGGAAGTGGGCAGTATTTGGGGGCACGGCAGTTACGTGGCGCCGGACTGGACGGCCGACTGGCTGCATCGCGAGGCGAGGTGGCTGCTCGATACGTGGGCGCGGGAGGACCACGGACGGGCGTTTGACGAACTTTCGGAAGAGGATCAGGCGGCGCTGCAAGCAAGGCTGCGGAAGGAGTTGCGCACTAATACTTACAATCCCGCTAGCGGCGACTTAGTGGTTTCCCCGGTGCGCGCCCGGGCGATCGAGGCGGTGGGCGCGCACTATTCGGCGCTCTTCGGCGACGATCCGGAGCTTGCGGATTTGCGAGACGCGTACGCGATTCCGAAGAACGCATTGCCGGATCCGGAACGCCGGCGCCTTCTCAACGGGTTTTTCTTCTGGGCAGCATGGGCCTGCGGCACGGAGCGGCCCGGCGCGGAAATCACCTACACGCACAACTGGCCGCCGGAGGAGTTGATCGGGAACCGGCCGACGGGGCCGATTATAGTCTGGTCAGTGATCAGCTTCGTGCTGTTGCTTGGCGGAATTGGAGCATTGGCATGGTATTTTGCTGTGAAGCGGCATTCGGAGGAACTCGAGCCACCGACTCCGGAGAAGGATCCGCTGTTGGGCCTGAAGCCGACTCCGTCAATGAAGGCGACACTGAAGTACTTCTGGGTGGTGGCCGGTTTGTTCGTGGCTCAGGTAGGACTTGGAGCGGTGACCGCGCACTATGGAGTAGAGGGGTCGGGTTTCTACGGGTTCCCGCTCGCCGAATGGCTTCCATACGCGGTGACGAGAACGTGGCATGTGCAGCTTGGCATCTTCTGGATTGCGACGGCGTGGCTGGCCACGGGGTTATTCGTAGGGCCGGCGGTATCCGGCCATGAGCCGAGGTTCCAGCGGGCGGGCGTCAATTTCCTGTTTGTGTGTTTGCTTGTCATCGTGGTTGGCTCTCTCGCCGGCCAGTGGATGGGAGTGCAGCAGCGGCTGGGTTTAGAAGCGAATTTCTGGTTTGGCCACCAGGGTTATGAGTACGTGGATCTCGGGCGCTTCTGGCAAGCCTTTCTGCTGGTGGGGCTTTTCCTCTGGCTCTTTCTGATGGGGCGGGCTTTATGGCCGGCTCTAATGAAACGAGATTCGAGCCGCCATCTGCTGACAATGTTTTTCATCGCTTCATCCGCGATCGCGCTCTTCTATGCCGCGGGGATGATGTGGGGCCGCCAGACGAATCTCGCGATTGCGGAATACTGGCGGTGGTGGGTGGTTCACCTCTGGGTGGAGGGCTTCTTCGAGGTGTTCGCAACCGTTGTCATCGCATTCCTGTTCACCCGGATGGGATTGCTCAGGGTGGCCACCGCAACCGCGGCGGTGCTGTTTTCCACGGTGATCTTCCTTTCGGGCGGCATTATCGGAACATTTCATCATCTGTACTTCACCGGCACGCCAACGGCGGTGCTGGCGCTGGGCGCGACCTTCAGCGCGCTGGAGGTGGTGCCGCTGGTCCTGATCGGGTTCGAAGCCTACGAGAATCTCACTCTGAGCCGTGCACGCCCTTGGGTTGCGGCATACAAGTGGCCCATTTACTTCTTTGTGGCGGTGGCATTTTGGAATCTTGTCGGCGCGGGCCTGTTCGGCTTCCTCATCAACCCGCCGATTGCACTCTACTACATGCAGGGGTTGAACACCACGCCGGTACATGGACACACCGCTTTGTTTGGCGTCTACGGAATGCTGGGGATCGGACTGATGCTGTTCTGCCTGAAGGGTCTGGCGACGCACCAGGTTTGGAAGTCACGTTGGGTGTCGTTCTCCTTTTGGTCGATCAATATCGGTCTCGCGCTGATGGTGTTGTTGAGCGTGTTACCTGTCGGTCTGCTTCAAACCTGGGCGAGCGTCGACCAGGGGATGTGGTACGCGCGTTCAGCGGAATTTCTGCAGTCGCCATTGATGGACAGATTGCGATGGCTGCGTGTGCCGGGCGACACGATATTCGCCCTCGGCGCTTTGGCGATTGGCTGGTTCGTGCTCGGTCTGAAGACCGGATGGTCATTGACAGGCGAGACAGAGAAGTACTCCGCCGATCCGCCAGCCGAGGCAATTGGGGAGACACGGTGATACGCACGAAGCGCGTGTACGACGACGCCGAGGAAGGCGATGGGAAACGGGTCTTAGTAGACCGGATGTGGCCCCGGGGTCTTTCCAAAGAAAGGGCTGCTGTCGATTCGTGGTTGAAGGACCTGGCGCCGAGTGACGAATTGAGAAAATGGTTTGGCCACGATCCGGAACGATGGCCGGAGTTCCGCGAGCGATATCATCGCGAGTTAGAAGAGAAATCCGACGCGCTTGACGAGATAAGGCGGCCGGGGCGCGAGGCAACCGTGACGCTTCTGTACGCGGCCAAAGACCGGGAGCATAACAACGCCGCCGCCTTGCTCGATTACTTGAAGACACGGACGAAATAGGAACAATTCATGAACGACAAATACATCTATCTAAAAGACCTGGCGGAAGAGGCCCAAGTCCCCGACGACGGCATTCTGAGCCGGACCATCCAGAACGACAGCCAATCGAAGGTGATTTTGTTCGGATTCGCCCCAGGGCAGGAGTTAACCGCTCACACCGCGCCTTTCCCGGCGACGCTCTATTTTGTGCGGGGAGAGGCTTCGCTGCAGTTGGGCGAGGACACCGTCGAAGCGGTGGCGGGCACTTTCAGCTACATGACGCCGAACCTGGAGCACGGCATCAAAGCGAAGACCCCGGTGGTGATGTTGCTCACGATGCTCAAGGACCGGCCGGGAACGACCAAGATATCCACTCAGGGTTAGCGAATATGGCTTGCGAGGGCGCGTGTCGTCACCGCGCGGCGGGCCTCGCCGACGTCTTCGCGATGGTAGTAGGGTATCGCCGCGTGGAGGTGCGTTCCAGGCGAAGAGGCCGGCGATGAACAAGGCGAGCCGAGTTCGATTCATCATTGAATTCGCTATTCGAGGAACGTGGTCCACGTCTCGAGGACGTGGCGGATTTCGCCGTTTTCGTCCGGCGTGACATCGACAAGCGGTGGGCGCACGTTTCCCGCGGGTTTGCCGAGGATGCGCATTGCGGCCTTGGTGGCGGCCACCTCGTAGCCCCGGACGCGGCCTCGAATCTTGTAGAACGGGAGCACGTATTCGGTGAGGATCTTTTCCAAACGGCGGAAGTCCTTCGCCAGCCCGGCTTCCGCGATCGAGAGACAGAGCTTGGGGGCGATGTTCGAGATGCCGGAGGTGTAGCCTTGAACGCCGGCGGAGAAATACATTCCGGCACAGTCATCGCCGATGCCACCGATCCAGGCCAGCCGTTCGCCCAGCTTGTCGATGATCTGGAGAAGTGTCCGCGTGTTTCCCTGGCCGTCCTTCCAGAATTCGAGGGTTGGAACCCTCTCAGCCAGTTTCTCCAGCGCGCCGGGTGTGAAGGCGGCCCAATCCCGGCTGTAGCCCATCAGGGGAAGCCCGGAGGAGGCGCCGATCGCTTCGTAGTAGCGCAACATGCCTTCCTCCGGAGCGTTGGTGAAATACGGGGGCATCACCAGTAGGCCGGCCGCACCGGCCTTCTCCATGCGCCGGGCCATATCGGCGGCGACCTCGGAGTTGTAGCCGACCGTGCCGAGGACCGGCAGCTTTCCGGCGGCGGCGCGTACTGCTGTCTCCACCACCTGAACCGCTTCGCCGGTGGTCAGCGAGTAGAATTCACCGGCGCCGGCGGCGGCGTTGATGGCGCAGAAACCGTGGGTGGCCATTTGGGATATGTTTTGCGCCAGGCCGTCATAGTCAACGGAAAGGCCGGCCTGAAATGGGGTAACTGGAAACCCGAGCACTCCCCGTAGCTTGCTCTGCATCTCGGTCATCGTAGATCTTCTCCTTGTGTTACCGACAAGCCGCCCCAAAAACTCCTTGTGTCCGGACGCCTGGCAATATATCATTCCTGGCATGAAGCTGCTGATTTGGGTGTTCTTGCTCATTGCAGGTTTCGGCTTGCCATGCGAAGGACAACTGTTCCAATTCACCCGCGAACAGATGATTCGTTACACGCCGCACAATCCGTTCGAGCGTTTCCCGGACGGACGGCCCAAAGTTCCGGACGAGTTGCTCGAAGGGGTGAAAACGCTGTCGGTCGAGGAGGCCTGGAGCATTCTGCGCCAGAAGGGCTACCCGAACCAATATGCGGGCGGATTCCGGATTTTGCATCCGGGGAAGAAACTGGTGGGCCGAGCGGTTACGGCGCAGTATCTTCCCTACCGGGAGGATGTCTCCGAGGTGGTCACTGGGGACGCCAAGGCGATGGGAAAGGCGCCAGGGAACACGCAGCGCGTGGTTGATGAACTGCAATTGAACGACGTGCCCGTGGTCGCCCTGATGGGAGCCGGAGAGGGCCACAATTTTGGTGGGGACAACATGCACGCGGCCATCTTCGGCGTCACCCGAACGGGCGCGGTAGTGGATGGGAACATTCGGGATCTGGAAGGCACGTTTGAGCTCCCGGTCCAGATCTACTTCCGGGAAGCACATCCGGCCGCGGTCAGCGGAGTCACGGTGGTGGGAATCAACATCCCGGTGGAGATCGGCGGGGCGCTTGTCATGCCGGGGGATGTGGTATTCGGAGACCGCACCGGAATGGTGTTCATACCGCCACACATGGTGAGAGAGATCCTGGAGCAGTCCGCGATCTCTCAGATCAAGGACGAGTGGCGGAAGGAGAGATTCCTGAGCGGCAAGTACAAGGCGAGCGACCTATACGGGGGCGCGGTATTGCCAGAGATCCAGCGGGAACTCGATGAGTACGTGAAGCGCCGGTTGGCCGAACGCAAAGCGAAGTAACAGTGGCAGGCGCTTCAACTCGCGGCGGCGTAGGGCTTCCAAGCGGAGGGTTTCCGGAAGACGCGTTTCACCGGGCTGATTTCGTTGCCGCGAATCCAGGTGTAGTCCGTGACGGCATCCAGTTCCTCGGAGTTGAAACCTTTCTTCCCGGCGAGATGGAGCGGTTCCAGTTGCGCGGGCTGGAACCCCATGGCAGCGGCCGCGACCGCGCCGACCGGTACTGCCCGGGTCCCCGCGACCAATAAATTATGACGCACCGCACTTCCGTCACCTTCGCTTGCCCATCCGCCGCCAAGAACCACGATCGCCGCGGGGCGGAAAGCGAACAGCTCGACCGCGATTTCAGCGGCGGTTCCGACGCCCGCCAATCCGGCGAGTTCCGGTCCGTAGGCGGAACGGGCAGCGGCGTGAAGATACGGGGAGAAGCCGAGGCCGGCTCCCATCTCCGGATGCGTTTTCAAGGGCGCGATGCAGATGGTGGAATCAGACCGCTGAAAGGGTAGCGCCACGGAGATCATCCCGCCGCGGAGACCGCCCGCGAGCGGCCGGCCGCGCACATGCATCGGAATGGCGCCGGTGGCGGCGAGATCCTCCAGTTCGATCAGCGTCTCCGGATGTTCCGCCGATAAGCGGTCCGAGACATCGCGATAGGTTGCGCCTCCGAAGGCTCCGCCCCAGTCAGAATGCCAGAGATCGGGTTCGCCCGAGTCTATCGGCAGCGCAGCCGCGATGGTGTACCGGCGGCCGCGCTCTTTTTCGAGCAGATGGCCGAGGACACCGCGGACAACCCGCGGATCGGTGCTGGCGGCGGCCACGGGACTCAGCTCGACGAGGACGAGTATCCACTCGTCTCTTCCGATCACAGAGTCAAAACCGCGGTCGACCGGTCCGCTGATCTGCATAGTCCGCCGTACGAGATCTTCCCACTGCGGGTCGCTCAACTGGGCGTCCAGCGGCGCCGGAGAGGACAGACCGGGGATGACCGTTCCATCATGATCCTCCGATCCTTCAAAGGCGGAACTGAGGAGTCCGACCCGTGGAGTGCCGCGCCGGGTGGCGGCCGCGACGGCCGACTCCCGGAAGCCCTCGGGGGGCTTAGAGATTTGGTACCGCGCATCTGACCGTGGTAGGCGCTGCATGGTTTCTACAATATAATACGCATGAGTCCCAAAAGGACTTCTTGCAGCCAGCGGAGACTTGAGCATGAACAGGCGACACTTTCTGACGCTCCCGGCAGTGATGACGATTCCCTCGATTGGCCGGGAACGCGCAACGAAGATCGGTATGGTGCGTTCGGATTACGCGAAACTCCCGCAACCGGCTCCGCCAGACGACGACCTGGATTACGCCATTGTGCGGGCGATGGTGTGGCAGGCCATCGACTATGGTCGTCCCGAGGCCGGGAGTCTGGAAGCGAAGATTGAGCCTGGAAGCTGGGTAGTTCTCAAGCCGAACGGGGTCTATCTTCGGCCGGCACAGTCGTATCGTCCGGGGGACATTACGGATCTGCGAGTCGTGCGCGCCGTTCTCGAGTATGTGGCGAGCCGGTCACGCGCTGGAAGAATCACTATCGCCGAGGGCGGCAGTTGCCGCGGCTCTCACGACCAGGCGGACAATCGTACGATTTCTCAGAACGGCCGGCAGGTAGGCATGCTGGAGTTCGACTGGGGCCCAGACGAGTTTCCCGGTTTCAACGGCTCCATCGCGGGAATGCTCAAGGAGTTCAGCGGACGGTTTCCAGAGAAGCGTTTCGATTTTGTGGACCTGAATTATGACGGCATTCGGGACCGTTCCGGAAAGCTGATGCGTTTGGAGACGCCGAAGTCTCCCAACGGTGTTGGCGCATGCGGGGCGCGTCCGGACTACTTCGTGACAAACACCATCCTCAACTGTGATTTTCTCATCAGCGTGCCGGTCATCAAGATCCACAATGGGTGCGGGCTCACGGCGTGCCTGAAGAACTACGTGGGGACCGCGCCGCGAGAAGCGTACAGCTACCCCACGGCGTGGTCCAACACCATACTTCACAACCAGCACGAGGTGGAGGGCCGGCTGAACTTCATTGTGGATCTGGCCGCATTTCATCCGCCAGACTACTGTGTCGCGGACGGCATCCGAGGGCTGCAGTACTCGGAGCACAACAACCGCACGAGCGATCAGACGGTGCGTAGCAACATGGTGTTGGCCGGCGAGGATCCGGTGGCGATGGACGCGACGATCGCCTCGCTCATCGGCTTGAACCCATGGGACGTCGATACTCTACAGCTTGCCGAGCTTCGCGGGATGGGAACGATGGCGGCGAGGCAGATCGAGGTCATCGGGGATGATCCGGTGAAGTTGCGGAGATACTGGGGCAAGCCGCGGCAGTGGTTCGGCCGCTGCAACCGCAAGTGGCTTGTCAGCGTTGGCGAGCCGGCGCCGCTCGCCTCATGGAAGCAGGAGACCACTCCAGCGGATACGCTACGGCGACGGCAGGCCTTGGGCCGGCCGATGCGCGCCGCCGTGTACGTGGACTCCGCCGGTTCGTCGAAGGCTTACCTCTGGGTAGGCGCACAGAACCGCGTTCGCGCGAAGCTAAACGGCGAGCGCGTGATGGACGAGGAGAATCTTACGCGCTACCGGATTGGTCAGTTTCAGATTCCGGTCCGGCTCCGGTCCGGCGAGAACCTGTTGGAGTTCGAGGTCAGCTCGGTAACCGAGGAGGCGTGCTTGAGCGCGCTGCTGGTGAGCCCGCGGAACGACGGAGACACGGTGGAGGGGATCCGCTGGCGGGCGAGAACGTCCTGAGGAATTGCCGGCGGCGCGATGTACGCGCGCCCTTTATCCGTTTTTCGAGACCCGGCGAACAGCGGCGGGATGGCTCCAAACCTCGTCCTTGATGCGAACGCCGAGGCCGGGCTCTTCGGGAGCCGAAATAAAGCCGTTCTCGGGCACGATCGGCTTTTCCAACACCTGGGGCCAGCGCATTTCATAAGAGGGCTGGACCGATTCCTGAATCGCGACATTTGTGCACGACGTAGTCAATTGGGCCGAAGCATGAAAAAGTAGCGGCCCGCCGGCGGTATGAGGCGCGATGGGCAGTTGGTTGGCGGCCGCCATTGCGGCGATCTTCTTCGCCTCCGACAACCCACCACACCAACAGACGTCGAACATTATGTACTTCGCGGCGCGGCTGTCCAGCAAGCTCTCGAACTGGAGTTTGCCGGCCATCCGTTCGCCGATGGTGAGCGGGATCTTCGTGGCTTCGGCGAGCTGACGGTATTGGGTGAAGTTGCCCGGCATCAGCATGTCTTCGAGCCACATTGGCCGGTACGGCTCGAGCGCGGCGGCGATTTGCATCGCGGTGGGCAGGTCCCAGTGACTGTGGAACTCCATGAGGATGTCAATGCCACCGCCGAAAGCATCCCGCAGCTTCTTGACCGGCGCGAGTCCTTCCTCCATATCCGAAGGTGTGAGGAATTGGCCCTTGTTGCGGCGGGCGGCCAGGTCGAACGGCCAGATTTTGATCGCCGTTACACCGTATCGGTCGATCAACCCGCGCATGATTCCCACCGCGTCCCGATGGAAGTCCTGCCCGTGACACGTGTTGTAGACGCGGACCTTGGGATTGGCCTTGCCGCCGAGCAGCCGGTAGACAGGAGTTTCGAGGGAGTGGCCGAGCAGATCCCAGAGCGCGAGGTCGATCGCACTGAGCACGCGCATTTCAGCTCCGCCGGCGATCTGGTAGTCGAACCGGTGGTAGAGGTCGGCCCAGATGCGCTCGATGTCGCGCGGGTCGCGTCCAAGGAGGTAACCAGCGGCCGTAGAATGCACCACTTCGGCTTCGACGGTGTTGCGGCTGTACGTCTCGCCCGTGCCGTAGAGACCATCGCCGGTCTTGATTCGCACCCATGTCCAATGGGGGGCGAACGGGGCGGATTTGCGGTCCGGCCAGTAGATGGTCTCGATCTCCTCGATTTTCATCGCGGGAGCGCTCGCGGCCGCCAGAATCCGTCGCGGGTGCGGGGCAAAGAGCCCGGCGGTCAAACCAGACAGGATAAAGTCGCGGCGGTTTGCCATGGGGGGCCTCCTTTTCCTTTTGCCTTTCTTCGAGTTCGGGAGAACCTCACTACCCCCACCATTGTTCGCCGGGCACGAGGTGAGCCTTGACGACATCAGGGTTGAGTTCAATTCCGAGGCCGGGTTGGCCGGGAATCTCGACGAAACCGCCGCTGCAGAGGGGCTGGTCATGCACGACGACGTCGTCCATCCAGCCGCCGTCGAAGAAGACGGTTTCGCAGACGAGGTAGTCGCGGATGGTGGAAGCCCAGTGGACCGTGGCCATGCCGTTCACGATGCTGCCGGTGTTATGGTTGGCGACGGGGATGAAGTAGAGGTCGGCGAGATCCGCCATGCGTTTGTTTTCAAGGAAGCCGCCGGAGTTGCGGAGATCAGGGTGAATGATGTCCACGGCGGCGTTGACAATGAAGGGCAGCGCTTCGGCGCGGCGCATCCAGTTTTCACCGGTGCAGATGGGAACAGGAGACATGTGGACAAGGCGCTTCCAGCTTTCCGCATAGGCAACCGGCAGGGGGTCCTCGAGGAACAGCGGTTTGATGGGCTCAAGGGCGTGGGCGAAATCGATGGCGGAGCGGAGGTCGAACTCCCAGTGGCAGCCGATCAGGATCTCGTGGTCGAATCCAAGCGCCTCGCGGCAGTTTTCGAAGGCTTGGCGATTGCGGCGGATTTCGTCGCCGGACATGATGCGGTTGGAGGGGTCGCGGCCGGCGTCTTCGCCGGGGCGGTTGCGCAGCGGTCCGAATTTATGGGCGCTAATGCCGCTCGGTTTCTCCTTCACCTCCTGCGCCCAATCACGGCAGGCGGTCTTGTCGAAAAAGTCACGCGGGCGCGAATGGTCGTACAAGCGCACCCGGTCGCGGAACTTGCCGCCAAGGAGTATATAGGTTGGGACGTTGAGGATCTTTCCGGCGAGATCCCACAGCGCCATTTCGATGCCACTCATGGCGCGTTGTTGGGCGTGAGCGCTGCCATCGGTATAGCGGTAGACAGTGTAGAGCGTGTCAATTTGGAGGGGATCCTGGCCGATGTAGGTTTCGCGAATGCCATGGATCTCCTCGCGCACGCCGAGGCCGGGAGAACCGTAGGCTTCGGCGATGCCGGAAAGGCCGGCGTCGGTTTCCACCTTGACGAGAGTGTAGGTGCGCGGCCCCTGCAGCATCATCGTCTTGATATCGGTGATCTTGACTTTGCCGCGTTCGGCGGCGCTGAGTTTGTGATAGTCCGCGAGCCAAGCCGCGGCCGGCATTCCGGCGAGCGAGGCGAGAAAGGAACGGCGGGATGGAAAGTTCATGCTGCACTCTCTTTCGAGCCGGAATAGGCGGTTCAACGGTCCGGCCCGGACATAGTATCAGGCGGCTTGCTGGCGGGGCAACCGCTTTTTTCACGGTTGCGTGACTGCCTGGCGGCGGTTTCCGAAGGTAATTAGAGGAAAAGTTTAGTCGAAATGAGAACACGAAGGAAGATGTTGAAGGCGCTGCCCGTCTGGCTGGCAGCTTGTAGGATTGCGCGGGCGGGGAGCGAGGAGAAACGAGAACGTTTCCTGCTGGCCGTGTCAGGCCTCGTTTGAGAGGAGTGCCGCCACTCGGTCGAGGAGGCACTGCTGGCAGTAGAGGACGTCGTAGACGTGATCGTCGTAATCCGGAAAGGCGAGGTTGAAGTGATCGCCAACCGCGGCAAGGTGAAGGGCGAGGAGTTGGTCGCGGTAGTGAACCGGACCGTAGACAGCGCGCATTCCTTCAAGGGCAAGCTGCTCAGCGGCCCGGATCCGGTGGAGTAGCGGAGGGGCAGCCGAGGTGGTTTCCGCGCCCGGTTTCTTTACGCCTAATGTGCGCCGACTGCACAACAGCGCGGCGCGGGGCGACAAAAAGTGCTGAAACGAAGAGGTTTGGGTTTGGCTCTGCTCGTGCGTTTACCCCAGACGTATGCGAGCAGCGTTACTTCTTGTTGTCACCCTATGCGGTGGGGCCACTGCCTCGGAGCCGTCGATTTCCGGTCTAATCACCGATCCGAGCGGCGCTTCCGTCGGCGGAGCGTCTGTGGCGCTCGAATGCGGCGGCCGGAAAACCGAAGTGGTGTCCGGTATTGATGGAGCCTTCGCGTTCGAATCGAGCGGCGAGGGCTGTACGGTCGAGGTGTCCAAAGAAGGGTTCGAGACCTCGGTTATGCCGGTGGAAAGGACCGCGGAACCGCTACTTATTATGCTCGGGATCGCGGAGGTTCGCCAGCAGCTCACGGTTACGGGTGACGCGGAGCAACTCTCCGTTAGTCCGGCCGAGAACCTGGACACCATCGAAGTCGATGCCGAGACCTTGGATTCCTTGCCCGTGATGGACCAAGACTACATTGGTTTCATGGCGGGATTTCTCGCCGATGGAATGATCGGCTCCGCCGGGTATTCACTCGTGGTGGACGGGATTGAGATTGATGACGCCGGCGTTTCGAGTTCCGCTATCCAAGAGGTGAAGATCAACAAGAACCCCTATTCCGCCGAGTTCTATTCTCCCGGGCGCGGACGTTTGGAGGTCACCACGCGCAAGGGGACCGAGGCGTTTCATGGGAGCTTCACGTTCTTGTGGCGCGATCACCGTCTTTACGCCCGCAACGCTTTCGCCACCGTGCGGCCACCGGAGGGACGGCAAGTTTGGGAAGGTCACCTCACCGGTCCGCTGAGCAAGGACGGACGGACGTCGTTTCTGCTCAGCGCAGCGTATGAGCGGGACAACGAGTGGGCGACCGTCTATGCCCGGACTCCCGGCGGCGTTGTCAACGATCAGGTGTTCCAGCCCGAGCGCGAGAAGGAGTTTTCATTCCGCGTTAGCCGCCTCATTGGAGAGAGCCAGTCGCTATCGGTCCGGTATGAATACGAGACCGAGACGGAGAAGAACAATGGACCCGGTGGATTCACCCTTCCGGAGACCGCGTTTGATAGCTACGGCCGGGAACATCAGATCCTGCTCACCCACCGCTCCGTGATCCGGAACCGCTTGCTGAACGAGATGCGTGTGGAGTTTGAAGACGAGCGAGAGCGAACCGAGAGCGCATTGGCCGGGGAGGCGAGAATAGTGGTTCTCGACGCGTTCACCGCAGGGGGCGCTCAACGGGACCACGCGGAAAAGGAACACGGCTTCGAATTCGGAAACATTGTTTCGTGGAATGCCGGAAATCACTATTTCCGCACGGGCATCACGCTCGACGACCTGAGCCGGACGGACTTCATTGACCAAACGGGCCGCGACGGGACTTACCGCTTCGCGTCGAACGCCGATTATCTGGCGGGCAATCCGTTCTCGTTCGAGCAGACGACGGGGGAAGGGCGGGCTTCGTTCTGGAATGCGCGGCTGGCCACGTTTCTGCAGGACGACTGGCGTGTGCGAAGCGATCTGTCGCTCGCTCTTGGCGTTCGTTACGAATATCATGCTTGGCCACATGGCGAGAGCAACGTCGCGCCGCGTTTTTCGATTGCGTATGCCCCGGGGACGGATCGCCGCACGGTTTTCCGCGCCGGCGGGGGCGTATTCTATGACCGGTTCGGTACTTCGACGGTTCTCTCCACGCTGTTGAACGACGGAGTACGCCTGCGGGAGGTACAGTTACCTGACCCGGAGTATCCGATCCAGTGGGGCGCAATCAGGCCGGGTTCGGCGCTGCCGGCGAATATTGTCCGGTTTGCTCCGGATCTCGGGAGTCCGTTATTGCTCAACTACAGCGCCGGGGTGGAGCGGACGCTGTGGACCAAGACGGTGCTGAGCATCTCCTACCAAGGCATTCGTGGGCTGGGCCTATTTCGTTCGACGGACCGGAACACCCCATTACCGCCGGATTTCCAGCGGCCGGACCCGGCCGTAGCGACGCTGCAGGAAATAGAATCATCGGGCCGGCAGAGGGGCCATTCGCTTGACGTATCAGTGCGAGGCCGCCTTGGGAGCAGCTTCTCGGGCGGAGTCATCTATACTCTGGGCCGGACTATGAACGATACAGGCGGCGTGAACTGGATGCCGGCCGATCCTCAAGACCTCTCCGGGGAATGGGCCCGTGCGAGCTTTGACCGGACGCATCGCTTCCGCAGCTTCGGGGTGCTGAACGTTTGGAAGTTGTTCGACGTTGGGGTGGTGTTTTCGGCGTATTCCGGGAATCCCTATTCGATCACGACCGGCCGGGACGACAACCGGGACGGCCGCGCGACCGACCGGCCGGACGGTATTCCCCGCAACTCGGAGACGGAATTCGGCCGGGTAGACCTTGATCTGCGGCTCGCGCGGGAGTTCACGATCGGGCTTCGGCGCGGTAGCGATGCGCAGCCGAAACTCCAATTCGCCGTGGACGCCTTCAATGCGGTGAACCGCGTCAACTACGACCAGGTGACCGGTAATATAAGATCGCCGTTGTTTGGCCAGCCGGTCTCTGCCCGCTCCCCCCGGCGCATCCAGCTTTCTCTGCGGCTCAAATTCTGATATTCCAAGGAGTAGCACCATGAAACGCTCATTCTTCATCTTGACGGTTCTCACCTGTCTTCTGATCCCAGAGTCGCGTGCGTGGGACGACAAGGACAAAACGGAAAGACGGATTGTCGATCTCGCCGAGAAGTTAGGACGGCGCATGTTCACGTACCCGGACCCGACGCCGGAGCAGATCTGGCTGCACGAGACGGCGGCGGTCCTGCTGGAACGTACGAAGCAGGTTCGCACGGACGAGTACCGCTTCGACCGGCTGGCGCGGGCGACTGATGCTCTCCTCGAGGCCAGCGAGGCGATCCTGGAAGCCCGGGAGGAAGAGACGAAGGCAGACGATGAGGACGACTACGAGAAAGCGGCGCGCGATCTGGAGAAGGACTACTTCCGGGTGGAACAGGCCGAGTATTTCGCTGAGAAATCGGGGGAGCCGAATGCCGTCGAGTACGTGAAGTTTGCCCGAGTGCTTTACCAGCAGGCTCGCCGGGCTTTTGACGAGAAGAAGTACAGCGCCGCGGAGTCGCTCGGCGACGCCGCGGGCGATGTCGCGCGGGCGCTCGAATACCTGGCCCAGGCCTCGATTCGCATTCCGGATCCACCGCGGCTGAAGCCATGATCCCTCTTCGCGTTCAGATCGCGATCATCGTTTTGGCATCGATGGCCATGCTGGCCCTGGCCGGGGTGCTGATCCGCGACGTGATCAGCCGTACGGAGACGCGGCTGGTGGACGAGGCGCGCGAGCAAGTGCTCACGGCGGCCCGGGAACTGCAAGAGCAGTATGAAGAGCGGGCCGCATTGAGCGTTGACGATCCACTCGAGGCATTGCCCTTGCAGGCGCAGGACGTTTCGCTCCGTGGGCTGGCGACGACAGCGCTGCGGTCCTACAGGGGAGTGGAAGGTGGCTTTCTTCTCGGTGGCCGCGTGGTTGGCTTCTCCTCTTCCCGCGCGCTTTCCGCGGATGACCTGGATCTGGTTCGCGCGGCGAGCGGCGGCGGCACAGCGAGAGCGGACTGGGATCTCGATATCGCGGTTGCGGCATCGGTGGGACTGAATTCAAGTGAAGGCGTGGCCTGGGCGATGAAGCGGCTCACAGGGGTGGCGGATCCCGGCGCCGAGCGCAGGCGCTGGCTGCTTGCGGGACTGCTTCTTTCGGCGCTCTGCGGGCTCGGAGGCGTGGTCTCGGTGTGGTATTCGCTGCGTTCCGGAGTGAACACGTTGAACAAGGGGCTGCGGAAGATGGAGAGCGATCTTTCGTATCGCATGCCGGCGATTGCCGGGGACTTCGGGCAGGTCGCGGAGGCTGCCAACCAGATGGCTTCGCGCCGTTCCGCGCTCGAGACGGAGTTGCGGCGGCAGGACCGCCTGGCCGCGTTGGGCAAGGCCGTCGCTGGCGTGGCGCACGAGATTCGCAATCCTCTGAATTCGATGAAGCTATCGCTGGAACTGCTGCGGCGCAGGCTGACGAGAGGCGAGGCGCGGCCGGAAAACGTGCAGGGCGCGCTCGACCAGATTGACCGGCTCGACCAGATTGTCGGGCGATTGCTGGCCTTTGGGCGTCCGGCGCTTGCCAACCGCCACCGGCAGGATCTGCGGCCCATTCTGGCGCAGGCGGCGGCGATGGTGCAGGAGCCAGCGCGCCGGAAGGCGGTAGAGGTATGCATCGACGTTTCCGGAGAGGTACCGATTGAAGCCGACGTCGATGGTCCGCAGGTGCAGCAGGTTCTGATGAATCTACTGTTGAATGCGATTGAGGCATCCCCGGGGGGCGGGGCCGTGACGTTGGCGGCCCGGCGGCAGGACGGAGGCGTGATGGTTACGGTTTCGGACAACGGAGAAGGTATTGCCGAGGAGGCGCGCTCGCACATTTTCGACGTCTACTATACGACCAAGGCGACGGGAGTGGGGCTGGGTCTTTCGGTTTCCCGCGAGATTGTCGTGAATCATGGCGGCCGGCTGGAGTTCGAGTCGCAGCCCGGACAGACGCGATTCCGGTTCACGCTGCCCGGAGAAAGGGTGGAGGCGTGAAGCACAAGGCCGCAGTGCTGGTTGCGGAAGATGAACCGCAGGCACGGGAGTCGCTGTGTCAACTCCTCAGCGAAGAGGGCTACGCCGTGGAGGATGTGTCGAACGGCAACGACGCGCTGCAGGTGCTTTCGGCAGGTTCCGTGGAGGCGGCGCTACTGGACATCCGTATGCCGGGCAAGGACGGGCTGGCTGTTCTGCGGGAGCTGCGCCGCTTGGATCACACTCCAGCGGTGCTGGTGATGACAGCTTTCGGCACGAGTTCAGTGGCGATTGAGGCGATGGCTCTCGGGGCGTTCGACTACCTGACGAAGCCGCTGAATTTTGACGAGCTGCTCATTCAGCTCGACCGGGCGATCGAAAACCGGCGGCGGATTCGCGAACTCGAAGGATTTCGAAACGAAGAGACCGCGGCGCTGGACGCTGAAATCATCGGAAGCTCGCCGCCAATGCAGGAACTGTATAAGCTGATCGGGCAGGTCTCGGCTACTGACTCGACGGTGATGATTCGGGGCGAGTCGGGCACGGGTAAGGAACTGGTGGCGCGGGCGATCCACCGGCACAGCACGCGGTCGCAGAGAAGATTGGTAACCGTCGATTGCGCATCCATTCCAGCGCCGCTGCTCGAGGCCGAGTTGTTCGGGCATGAACGCGGCGCGTTTACCGGCGCGACGCAGCGGCGGATCGGCAAATTCGAGTATGCCAACAGCGGGACGATATTTCTGGACGAGATTGGGGAACTCGCACCGCAGTTGCAGGCGAAGCTGCTGCGTGTTCTCCAGGAACGGGTGATCGAGCGGCTTGGCTCAAATGTGTCCATTCCCCTTGATGTCCGCGTGATTGCGGCCACCAATCGGGACCTCGACGCAGCCGTTCGGGACGGAGAGTTCCGCGAAGATCTCTACTACCGTCTGAACGTGGTGACCTTGACCACGCCTCCGCTCCGGGACCGCCGTTCGGACATACCGGAACTGGCTGCGTTCCTGCTGGAACGCTGTGCCGCCCGTTTGAAGCTGCCCTCGCCGCAGCTCAGCGATGGGGCGCAGGAAGTGTTATGCCGGGGGGATTGGCCGGGTAACGTGCGCGAACTCGAGCATGCACTTGAACGGGGA
This sequence comes from uncultured Solibacteraceae bacterium, assembly GCA_964468205.1. Taxonomy (GTDB): domain Bacteria; phylum Acidobacteriota; class Terriglobia; order Bryobacterales; family Bryobacteraceae; genus CAWELS01. The sequence continues at coordinate 84,375 of CAYXVG010000025.1, forward strand.
CTGATTCTGAGCCACGGCGGCCTCGTCACAGTAGACGATCTCGATATTGGGCGTAGTGGAGAGAGCGCCGGAGACCCGTTCGACCGGGTACCCCTCGAAGAGGGTTTCCACCCGGCCGTGAAGGCCTTGGAGCGCCGTCTCATCGAGCGGGCGCTCTGGGCCAGCGGCGGCAACAAGACCCGTGCGGCCGAAGTTCTCCGAATCAACCGGCGGCTCCTCTACGACAAGCTGAAGGAATTCGGGCTGGAGTGAGGGCGGGGGCAACCTTCAGGGATGAGATTGGATATTGGAAACTCAACAAGGGGCGCCTTTTTGAGGCTTCTCGAATAGCTATTGGAAGGTTGCGTCTTCAACTCTTCGGCTGACTAACGACTCCACTCTAACTGTCGAAAAAGCTTGACATGTAATATCTTGTGTGATTATGTAAGGCTATCTTTACTCGAATCTGGATGTCAGGGGCAGGTGAATAACAGGTGATCGAGATACCGGTACGGTGAGTCTCTGGCGTCGCAGCAACCGCAGCCAATGAAAGTGACAGGGTAGCAATCCGACGCAGTGTTGGAGACTGGAGTTTAGAAAGTGAAAAGAACAAGCCTTAAGGCTATCTGTACGTTTGTAGCGCTATTCGCCGCAATGGTAGTGGGTGTTCCAATGTGCGACGCCCAAACGGCGACAGCGAGAACTGTCGGCCGCGTTACCGATCCTACCGGCGCCGTGATTCCAGGCGCTTCCGTCAAGGTGGAAAACGTGGATACCGGTGTTGAACAGACGGTGACTACGAACGCCGAAGGGTATTATTCCGTTCCGTTCTTGAACCCCGGAAACTACCGGGTAACCGTAAGCTCGCCGGGCTTCCAGTCGGTCACCCGCGGCGGCATCCGTCTGGTTGTGGATCAAGAAGCACGCCTCGATTTCGAACTTAGGGTGGGCGAGGTGACCGAGACAATTGACGTCACCGACTCGGCGCCGCTGCTGGAGTCGGAGACAGCCGTCGTTGGCCAGGTTATTGACAACAAGTCGGTGGCCGAGATGCCGCTCAACGGCCGTAGCGCCTGGCACCTCTCGCAGCTCGCCGGCGCCACAATCTTTATCCGTGGCATTGGGGACGCATCGGAGATCCCGGTGACAAGCATGGCCGGCAGCCGGACCTATACACAGGGGCTGTTTGTTGACGGAGGATCCGTCCAGAAGACGGGGCTTTCGCGAGCGATGGCCGAGATGGCGCCGATGGTGGATGCGCTGGAGGAGTTCAAAGTCATTACGAACAACTATGCGGCCGAGTACGGCCGCTCCGCCGGCGGAGTTTTCACTGCCGTCACCAAGGCGGGCACCAACGAGTTTCATGGCAACGTCTTTGAGTTCTTCCGCAATGACGCCATGGACGCGACACATTATTTTGCCTCGACCAAGCCTCCGCTCCGGTACAACCAGTACGGTGGCACTCTGGGCGGCCCTTTCGTCAAGAACAAGGCACACTTCTTTATAGCCTATGAAGGGACCAACACAACCACGGGCAGCCCGTTGATCCAGACTGTTCCCACCCCGGAAAACCGACAAGGCATTTTCACCGGCCTGACTGACAACGCCGGCCGCCCTATCCAACTCTACGACCCGACCACAACCCGGCCTGATCCGGACGATCCGACCCGCCAGATTCGGGATCCATTTCCCAACAACGTAATTCCCCAAAGCATGTTCGATCCGGTATCGCTCAACCTGATCGGTTTCTATCCTGATCCGAACCAACCCGGGAATCAAGCCGGCGGGAGAAACTATAACGTCAACCAAAAACCGTCACGGACACAGCACCACGGAACCGGCCGCGTCGACTACACTTTGAGCGAGAAGGACAAGATTTTCGGCCGTTATATGGCGCAGTTCAACAACCGCCCGCAGGTATCGGTGATCCCGGAAGCGGCGGCCTCGGGCGTCGGTTCAAACACGAGGAACGTGGAGAACCTCGCCCACACCGTGACGGGTACGTGGATCCACATGTTCTCGCCGACTACGATTAACGATTTCAAATTCAGCCATCTGAAGCAGTTCCGCGATATCTTTCATGACAGCGCAGGACAGGACTGGCCGCAGAAGCTGGGCCTGCAGGGCGTGGACCCGTTAGTGTTTCCGGTTTTCATCCCGGCGGGATACATGCGGTTGGGGACACCCAACGTGTTTCGGGAGCAGCGGGGACCGATGTTCCAGGTATCCGATTCCGTTACCTACATGAGAAGCGAGCACACCATAAAGGCCGGCTTTGAGTTTCGCTGGAACGGATCGACCGACGAGTTCCGGCGGCGCCCAAGTGGCCAGTTCAACTTTGGCGCGGCGGGCACCGGCCTTCAGAGCACACCGCGCACGGGGAACGGGTTCGCTTCCTTGCTCCTCGGCTTCGTCACCAACGGGCAGGTGCAGGACATGCCAGCGATAACCTACCGGAACCAGTACTACGGCATGTTCGTGCAAGACGACTGGAAGGTGACTCCGTCGCTCACGCTCAATCTTGGTCTCCGCTACGACATCGAGACTCCGCGCACATCGCCTGAAGACCAGTCCAACGCATTCGATGCGGAGAAGATCCATCCCATCGCCGGGATGCCCGGCGTGGTCACCTTTGCCGGAGTCAATGGCGTGCCCCGGACTCTGTACAATCACGACTACAACAACATCGCTCCCCGGTTCGGTTTTGCCTGGCGGCCATTCGGACCAGGCACTGTCATTCGCGGCGGCTATGGCATCTTCTTCGGCAACCGCAACGACCAGGGTGACGCCGCGGCCGGGGCGGCGCTCGGTTTCGCGACTCTGGAGCAGGAGATCAGCCCGGACGCCGGACAGACACCGGCCCTCTTGCTGAGGGACGGCTACCCGCCTTACTCAGCGCCCGGCCCCGAAGAGCGCACCGACGCGTTCGGAATCGGCTCCCCAGTCGAATTCTTCCAGCGTGACCGGGCCACTCCATATTCCCAGCAATTCAACTTCGGTATCCAGCAACGATTGTCATCAGTGCTTCTGGAGGCCCAGTATCTTGGCAACCTGGGCCGCAAGCTCACGGGTAACCATATCAGCATGAACCAGGTGAGGCCGGAACTGGTGGGCCAACCTGGCTCCATCCAATCGCGGCGGCCTTTCCCCCACTTCACCAACGTCACGATATTGAACCCGCTGTGGGGGATGTCCAGCTATCACGCCTTGTTGATACGGGCGGAGAAGCGCTACAGTAACGGTCTTCAGTTCCTTGGCACCTACACGTTCTCGAAGTTCATCGACAACGTTGACGCCATTGCCGGTGGCGATTTCGGAGGAACCCCGGGGTCCGGCTACCAAGACTTCTATAACCGGCAGATTGACAAGGCGCTCAGCCCGAACGACCTGACGCATAACCTGACATTCAACGTCATCTGGGATTTGCCATTAGGCGCGGGACAACGCTGGGTAACGTCGGGGCCGCTCAGCCACATCATCGGCGGGTGGCAACTCTCCGTGCTTAGCGTCATCTATAGCGGTCCTCCGTATGGAGTGACCACGCAGACCAACACCTCCGAGACTGCCTCGGCTGGTCCACAGCGCGCTGACATTCTGCGCGATCCGGCTCTTCCATCCGGCCAACGCTCAATTGACCAATGGTTCGACATCACGGCGTTCGCGCAACCCGAGCGGTTTCGGTTTGGCAACGCCGCCCGCGCGGTGGGGCGCTCCCCGGGGTCGACGAATTTCGATATTGGAATCATGAAGAACTTCTACTTCCGGGAGAGATTCCGCATTCAATTCCGGGGCGAGCTGTTCAATGCCTTCAACACACCGAACTTTGGCAACCCGGGCACTACGCTTGATTCGCCGAACTTCGGCGTCATCACCAGCGCTTCCGCGGCCCGCGTGGTTCAGCTCGGACTCAAACTCTACTTCTAGCGACCACCGGCCGCCTCATGCCGGGAGCAGGTTCCGCCTGCTCCCGGTGCATTCCATATGCAATCGAACGAACGGGAAAGCGGCCGCCAAGGTCTCCGAGTGTTACGGCCGCGGTCTCAGCGGCGATATCATGGCCGCGCCCCAACTCTTACGATGCCAGAGTTCAAGTAACGAGTGATGCTGGAACTGAACCTTCACGGGTGGGGCTGGGCCGGAAACGGCAGGCCGAGGGCGCGGTGTACTTCGGTTACTGCCCGGGCCGCCCAGTCGAAGGGCTGGAGGGAGCGCGGATCGAGGACGGGCTGGAGGGCGAAGATGCGGGCGGGCCGGGAATGTGGCTCGATGACGGTTCCTGGCCGCGGAAGGCTGCTGGCGATGAGCATTTGGCCGTTTTCGGCGACTTCGCCTAGCTCGATCGCCGGTTTCAGATACTCGAGCGCGGGAGCGAGGCGGTAGATTCCTGGCTGCAGCGGCTCGGCAACCTCGACGGACTCAGGGCCTGCGGCGTGCAGAAGCAGTTGTGATCCTTCCACCGGCTGACGGAACTCGTCCAGAAGCGGGACGACTTCGGTCTCACTCAGGGCTCCGCATTGGTAGGCCAGTTCGGCCGCGGCGAGCGGGATTCTGCCTTTCCGCAGCATGGCCTGGGTCTCGAGCAGAGTGGACCCTTGCCAGCGAGGGTTGAGATCCACCGCGTGCAGACGGCCGGCTTCGGCTTCGTAGACAAGATCGAGCCCGAAGATTCCCCGGTAGCCGAGGGAGGAGAGCCAGCCGCCCAGGCGTTCGGCCTGTTCACACGCGTCGTTCACCACGCCGGGAGGGAGCATTGCGGAAGCCGTGAAGTCATTGCCGCAGTATCCTCCGGGTCTCACGTTCAGCATCGGCAGCCCGACCAGTTGGACGCTGGGGTAGGAAACGGCGGTGCGGCGTTCCATCACGAAGGCGTTGATGTTGAGCGAGAGGCCGCCGGCGTAAGGGGCGACCCACGAATTGCCATCAGCCCCCAGCCGCGAGAGCGCGGCGTGGAAGTCGACTGCGGAATGAATGATCGCCGTTCCGGATCCCTGAACGCCGCGAGGCGCTTGGACGACGAAGCTGCCGCCGAACCGCGCCTCGAGTTCGGAGAACCGGCCGCCCGCGAGAGACATCCACTCCCCAGGGAGCCGCGGTAGTCCAACCGCATCGAGGCCGCTGAAGAAGTTGGCCTTGTGATTGAGCCAGTGACATAAGTCTGCCGGCGGGGAGGCGGTTCGGACTCCGTTTTGGCGACCGAAAGCTTCCAGACTGGCACAGCGCCGGGGAGCGACCCAGATCCAGGAGTCTACCGGGGGCGAGGCAAGCGCCGTTTCGATCTCTTCCCGCAAGAAGGACATGATGTCATCGATGGCGGGGTCGGAGAGCGGGGTCCGCCTTCCGGTGTTCCGCTCCTTCGATAAAAAAAGAACACCGCTGCGCCGGGTGATCCGATCGAAATCGAGCCCGTCGTCCAGACACGCGACGGCTTCCACCGGGGCAAGGCGGTCTAGTCCGGTCACGTAGGCGCCCGACAGATTGAACCAGAGAATGCGGCGGGAGCCAAATAGGGTCCTGAATGAATCGAAGGCGCTCATTGTCCGGTTTATAATCGAGCGAGATGCTGAGACCAGGGGCCTATCTTCACGGAATCGTCGACCTAGTGACCGGTCCAGCGAAAAGTAAAGACAGAATTGTAGCATTTCAGAACCAACGGCTTCAGTGGGTGGTTCGAAACGCTTACGACCGGGTTGCGTTCTACAGGCGGAAGTTCGAGGCGGCGGGAATCACGCCGGACGACATTCGGACAATGGAAGATCTCTCCAGTCTTCCGCTTACCACCCGCGATGAGATTCAGTTCCTCGATCCGGCAGAAGTCTGCGCGCAGGGGATCGACCCGAAGAAGCTGCTCGTCCGGCGCACCAGCGGGGGCAGCGGAACTCCCATGACAATTCGCCGGCGCTGGCTCGAGGAGCGCATCCTGCTTGCCTACCGCCTTCGTTCCC
>CAYXVG010000026.1:0-33333 GCA_964468205.1 uncultured Solibacteraceae bacterium
GCGCTCGAGGGCGATACTCCGGAGAAAATGCTGGAGAAGTTCGCGGCCTTCCCGGAGATCCAGGTGATCGACCTGGACGCGGCGATGGGGCGCGGTTCGAACGACGAGTTGGTGGATTTCATCGCCGCGCGCGCAGTGTGCCGGATTGGCGGCGGCGTCCGCAACGCGGAGCGGGCGGAGAGGCTGGTGACGCAGGGCGCGAAGCAGGTGATCGTGGGTACGGCGGCCTTTGATGCGAACGGCCCGCGGATCGATTTCCTGGAAGCGCTGCGCGCGGCGATCGGAAAGGAGCGTCTGCTGCTGGCGCTCGATTCACGGGGCGGGCGTATCGTGGTGAAGGGTTGGCAGGAGTCGACGAACCTGCGGGCCGAGGATGTGATCGGAAAGCTCGAGCCGTACGCCGGCGGATATCTCTGCACGTACGTCGATAAGGAAGGGATGATGCAGGGGACGGACCTGGAGTGGTTCGGCAGGTTGCGCGATTGCACCGGTCTTCCGATTACGGCGGCGGGCGGTATCACGACATTGGAGGACATCGAGTCGCTCACCGCGCTGCGGATCGACTGCGCGGTGGGGATGGCGATCTATACGGGCAAGCTGGATCTTGACGAGCTTGCGGCCCGGTTCGTCACTCCGCCCCAGCCGCACCGCGACGCGCCATGAAGCGGAAGAAGAGAGGCAAAAAGTCCCCGGCCCCGGCGAAGACCCTTCCGATCAGGAAGCCTATATCCACCCTTTGGTGGCTTCTGCCGATGGCCTTCGCAATCCGCGTCGCGGCCAGCGGCGTGCTGCCCAACACAATGCACCCGGACGAGCTCCTCCAATATCTCGAACAGGGCCACCGTTTCGCGTTCGGCTACGGCCTGATTCCTTGGGAGTTCCAGATGGGCGCCCGGTCCTGGCTGCTGCCGGGCTTCCTCGGGATCGTAATTGCGGCCGCCGGATGGATCATGGATCATCCCGCGTTCTACATACGAGCCGTGGAGCTAGTGCTGGCGGCGATCTCGATGACGGTGGTAGCCCTGGCCTATATTTGGGTGCGGGAACGCGAAGGGGAAGCGGCCGGCATCCTGGCTGGGATTGCCAGCGCTGTCTGGTTTGAGTTGGTCTACTTTTCGACTCATTCGCTGACCGAGGCGGTGGCGGCCCACCTGCTCTGCGGGGCGCTGTGTCTGGCGTACCCGGGGAGGGAGACGGGCGACACCCGGCGCTTGGGTTGGGGCGGCCTGCTGCTTGGGCTCGCGTGCGCTCTGCGGCTTCACTTGTCGCCGGCGGCAGGGATGATCGGCCTGCTCGCCTGCCGGACCAAGTGGAGGCGTTGGTTGGCGCTCGGAGGCGGCTTTGTTGGAGCGGCCGCAATCCAGGGCGCGATTGATCTGATTACGTGGGACTATCCGTTCCAATCGCTCATCACGTATTTCAGAATCAACGTCCTCGAGGGGTTTGCGGCCCGCTTTGAGCAGCGGCCATGGCATGCCTATCTCAGCGATTTCGCGCGGACGTGGAGGTTTTGGTGGATCCCGGCGCTCGGTTTGGTGATTGCCGGCGCGCGGCGCAATTGGCCGCTACTCGCGGTGGCCGCAGCAGTCATCGTCCCTCATTCCTTCTTTGTTAACAAGCAGCCCCGCTTCATCTTCGCGGCATTGCCGCTGCTGCTCATCGTGATCTCCACGGGTCTTTGGCGCCTGGCCAAGCGGGTTCGGGGGGATCAGGCAATCAGCCGGAAGGCCGCGGCTGTATTGGGCGCCGCCGTCTTCGCGCCGGTGTCGGTTGTGCTGGGCGCATACTACGGAACAGAGGTTTTGAGCGGGTCTCCGCTGGAGGGCACGCTGTGGTCCCGCTATCGTGCCGAACGCCAGGCTCTGCTCGCGCTGCACGAACGGCCAGACGTCTGCGGCGTGGGCCTGTATCAATTAAGTTGGGTGGATGTGGGCTACGCCTACCTCCACCGCGATGTCCCGTTCATCGAGGTGCGGGACCAGGAAGATTGGGAAGCTCGCGCGCCGCTGTTCAACTACGTGCTGGCACGCCCGTGGTCGAAGATACCGTCGAGGGAATTCGCCGGAATTGGAGTTCACGATCATTCCGGAGCTCCGGGCGTGACGATACGGAGGCGGCCGGGAGATTGCGCTCCCGCGGGAGAGGTGGATTTGCGAAGGGAACTGATTGTGAAGTGACTTAGCTGCCCCGGCTCCCGTTGCGCGTCAATTCGCGGAGGTCGCTGATCCAGTAGTCGGGGGCGTCGGCGGGGATGCGGCTGGCGCCGTAGCCGTAGCGGACGGCGCAGGTTTTAACGCCAGCGGCACGGCCAGCTTCGATGTCCACGGGAGAGTCGCCGACCATGAGGGTTTTGGAAGGGCCGGCGCCCAGGGCTTCCATCGAACGGAGCAGAACGTCGGGGGCGGGCTTGTGGGGAAAGCCGTCGGTTCCCTGGACGTGATCGATGTACTGGCGGAGCCCAAAGAGCTCGAGGACTTTCCCGGTGGTCTCGCTGCCCTTGGTCGTGGCCGTGCCCTTCTTGCCGCCGAGCGCGGCGAGGGCTTCGCGCACGCCGGGATAGACGCTGGTGGATTTGTGATTCCGTCCGAGGTAGGTATTGCGGTAGTCGAGGACCAGCTCCTGCATCTGCTCTTCGGAGTAGTCGGGGAAGACTTCGTCGAAGGTGGCGCGCAGATGGAGGCCAATGTGAGAGCGGAGATAGTCTCGCGTCACCGCAGCTTCGCGTCCCCGCTTCGCGAAGATTTCGAGGACGGATGAGACGATATCGCCGGCCGAGTCCAGCAAGGTGCCGTCGATGTCGAAGAGGTAGTAGCGGAATTCGGGGATGCTCACGCTGGTTGCGGCGACTCCCCATCAATTCGAGGCGGAACGCTCAGGCCGCCTTCCGGCTTGAGAACCTCCTGTTCATCCTCGCCACCGGTCTTGTTCCCTCCGGTGCGCTGAAGATCGGGCAGTCTCTCGCCTTTGATTAGCGCCGCGACCTCGTTTCCATCGATCACTTCGCGGACGAGAAGGGCCTCGGCGATGCGCACCAGCGCTTCGGAATGCTCTTCGATGATCCTCTTCGCCCGGTTGTAGCCTTCGGATACGATACGGCGGACCTCGTCGTCGATCTTTATGGCAGTCGCCTCGCTGTAGTCGCGATGCTGGGCGATTTCGCGGCCGAGGAAGATCTGCTCTTCCTTCTTACCGAAGCTCATCGGCCCGAGGTCGCTCATACCCCACTCACACACCATCTTGCGGGCCAGATCGGTGGCGCGCTCGATATCGTTGCCGGCGCCGGTGGTCATGTGATCCATGAAGATTTCCTCGGCAAGGCGGCCGCCCATAAGGATGGCAAGCTGCGCCTTGAGGTAGTTCTTCTTGTAGGAGTGCTTGTCATCCAGCGGCAGTTGCATGGTCAAGCCGAGCGCCATGCCGCGGGGGATGATGGTGACCTTGTGGACCGGGTCCGCCTCCGGAATGATCGCGGCCACCAGTGCGTGGCCGGCCTCGTGATAGGCGGTGTTCTTTTTCTCGTCATCGCTGATGATCATGGACTTGCGTTCGGCGCCCATCATCACCTTGTCCTTGGCCACCTCGAAATCGTACATGGTGACAACCTTACGATTCTGCCGGGCGGCGACGAGCGCGGCTTCGTTGACGAGATTCTGCAGGTCTGCTCCGGCGAAGCCGGGCGTGCCGCGGGCGATGACGCTCAGCTCGACGTCATCTGAAAGCGGGGTCTTTTTCGTATGGACGCGAAGGATGAGTTCGCGGCCCTTAACGTCCGGGCGGTTGACCACGACGCGCCGGTCAAAGCGTCCCGGACGCAACAGAGCGGGATCGAGGACATCCGGGCGGTTGGTGGCGGCGACGAGGATGACGCCTTCATTCGATTCGAATCCGTCCATCTCGACAAGCAACTGGTTGAGCGTCTGCTCGCGCTCGTCATGGCCTCCACCGAGTCCAGCGCCGCGATGGCGCCCGACGGCGTCAATTTCGTCGATGAAGATGATGCAAGGCGCATTCTTCTTGCCTTGCTCGAAGAGGTCGCGGACGCGGCTCGCGCCGACGCCGACGAACATCTCGACGAAGTCCGAACCGGAGATGGAGAAGAAGGGCACGTTGGCCTCGCCGGCGATGGCGCGGGCGAGCAGAGTCTTACCGGTACCCGGGGGGCCAATCAGAAGAACCCCTTTCGGGATGCGCCCGCCCAGTTTCTGGAACTTTTGCGGTTCGCGAAGAAATTCGATAATCTCCTGCAACTCCTCCTTGGCCTCGTCGACTCCGGCGACGTCCTTGAACGTCACCTTCTTCTGCTGTGAGGAATGGAGCCGGGCACGGCTCTTCCCAAAGCTGAGAGCTTTGTTACCCCCGCTCTGCATTTGCCGCATCATGAAAATCCAGAACGCGAGGAGGAGGACGAACGGTATGGCGTTGATCAGGAGCGAGACCCAGGTTCCGTTTCCCGAATCCTTGATTTCAACGTTGACGTTCTTTTCCCGGAGCAGGTCGTAGATATCGGGATAGTTGGCCGGAATGACGGTCCGCAGGGGCCGGTCGGAATCGTCCTTGTAGGAACCGGTGACTTCGTTGCCCGTGATTACAACATCCTTCACCTTGCCGGCTTCGACCTCGCTGAGGAAGGCAGTGAAGGTGAGTTCTTCTTCCATTCTTGTTTTGCCGGTCCGGACCACCGTCCACAAAAGGACCGCGACGCAGATAAGGACCACCCAAAAAACCGCAGTTTTGACGTTCGAATTCATGAAGACTCCTGGCCGGAAACGCCCGACCTCTCAATCGCCCTGACTACCATTACAGACGCTTGACTCGTCACTTTTGATTCAAGGCGGTCAAGTTACGTTCTCCTCCCGGATGCGCAGGATCATCCCGGTTCGCCGTGAGGGCAGGTACTCGGAGGCGGCTCCAAAGCCTTTCAGCCAAAGAATCCGCCCGCCTTTCGCAACTACCGGCCATCCGGCCCGGTCCCAAGAAGGGATACGTTCGGACTGAAAGAGATCGTGCACTTTTCTCGCGCGCCGCTCTCCCGGCAACTGAATCCGGTCGCCCGGAGTCCAATTGCGAAGTTCCACGAAGCCTCCGCCGATTCTTGTCCAGTCGAGCACACCTTCTCCTAGCTTATTATATCCTCCACTTGAGACTGGATTTCCCGGAATGGCGGGTTCCAACGCCAGACAAATGATCGAGTTAGAGCCTGGCGCCTGGATTTTAGCCGGCGGGGAGAGCGAAAAACGGTACTCGGCGGCGGAGGGCCAAGCGTCCGGCGGCGCGAGGCGAATCCATTCGAAGGAACGCCGGACGAGGAGTCCGGGAAGATCGACCCCGCCGGCGCCGGAGTTCTGGACGGCGAGATTCAGGACCTGCTCGACGTGGAAGAAATCGATCTGGCGGAGGTCTCCTTTGGACTGGCGAATAGCGCGGCGGACGAGGCGGCGCTGGTGGGCGAGGCTACATTGGGCGAGCTTCGTGCAGTGGAGCAGGGTGGGGCGGCGCTGCTGGGTTGCCATAGGTCGCCGTTGGAGGCTGGCCGAGGGCCGGGTTACAGGGCCGTCTGGCGGGCCAGATGACCCGCTCCAGCGGCGATGCTCTTGCACGACACCGTTTGCCAGGCGATCAATTTCCAGTTTCCAGAACGCTTCTTCGTCGCGAGCAACAACGGCCACGCGCGCGAGGATGTTGGCGAGATTGGGGTTCCAGTCCCGTTCGAGGGCGGGAAGCAGTTCGTGGCGGATGCGGTTGCGGTCAAAGGCGAGATCGCGATTCGAGGGATCCTCACGCCAAACGTGGCCTTCGGAGCGGAGCCATGCTTCGATTTCCGGGCGGGCGAGATCGAGCAGCGGCCGGACGAAGCCATCTTCGGTAACGGGGTAGATGCCAGCGAGTCCGGCGAGTCCGGAGCCGCGCAGAAACCGGTAGAGGACCGTTTCGGCTTGGTCGGAGAGGGTATGACCGAGGGCGACGCGATGCACTTTGCCAGCGGCCAGTTGTTCACGAAAGAAGCCGTAGCGGGCCTCGCGGGCGGCTTGTTCGAGGTTCTCGCCGGATTTCCGCGCGATGCGGCGGACCGCGGCGTTGGCGGTATCGCAGGGAATACCGTGGGCAGCGGCGAGGTTCTGGACAAAGATGCGATCCTCGTCGGATTCCCGGCCCCGAAGCTGGTGGTCAAAGTGCAGCACCCGCAGAGAGATACCGAGGCGGGGGGCCATTTCGCGGAGGAGGTGAAACAGCGCCACGGAATCGGCGCCGCCAGAGACGGCGATCCCGGCAATTTGCCCGGCGGCAAACATGCAATAATGGTGGGTGGTTTCGGCGACGCGCTCGCGCAATCTGACTCCGCTCTTTTCATTGTAAGTCCCAGCGCGGCAATTAGTTGCCAGCGAGATCCCCGGGAGTGCAACGCCGCCCCTCGACACGGAGCCTACACCTCGAATGAGCCTGTATTTTAGCGCCGGCTCGGCCACGGCCGAGCTCACCAGCGACGACATGAAGCGGGGCCTTGGCGAGGCTCTTGATTCGATTGGCCACCGCCGGAACGTGCTGGCCATTCCGCCGGACTTCACCCGCTTCCACTCTATGGCGGGGGAGCTAACGCGCTATGCATGGGAGTACTACGGGGATCGTCTCACCGGCATCCTGCCGGCGCTCGGTACCCACGTTCCGATGACAGACGGGGAGATTGCCGCCATGTTCGGTGAAGTCCCCCGAAGCCTTTTCCGGGTGCATGACTGGCGCGAGGGCCTGGTGACATTGGGCGAAGTCCCCGGAGAATATATGAAAGAGCTTTCCGAGGGAAAGCTCGACTACTCCTGGCCGGCGCAGGTGGATCAACTGCTGGTGGAGGGAGGGTTCGACCTGATTCTCTCCATCGGGCAGGTGGTGCCGCACGAAGTGATCGGCATGGCCAACTACAACAAGAACATCTTCGTCGGCACCGGCGGCGTGGAGGGGATCAACAAGAGCCACTTTCTGGGGGCGGTTTACGGGATGGAGCGGATTATGGGGAGGGCCGACAACCCGGTCCGGCGCCTCATGAATTACGCCTCGGAACACTTTGCGACGGAACTGCCGGTGGTTTACGCGCAGACGGTGGTGAGCAAGAACGAAGCCGGGAAGCTGGTGTGCCGCGGTTTGTACGTGGGCGACGACGAGGAATGCTTCCTGAAGGCTTCGGAGCTGAGCCTCGCCGTGAACTTCGAGATGATGGACCGGGAGATCCAGAAGGCGGTGGTGTATCTCGACCCCGGCGAGTTCAAGACCACCTGGCTGGGCAACAAGAGCGTCTACAGGACGCGCATGGCGATCGCCGACGGCGGCGAGTTGATCGTGCTCGCGCCGGGCGTTAAGGAGTTCGGCGAGGACAGGACGATTGACGGTTTGATCCGCAAGTACGGTTACCAAGGAACGCCGGCGACGCTGGAGGCGGTGAAGAAGAACGAGGATCTGGCCGGCAACCTAAGCGCAGCGGCGCACTTGATTCACGGCTCTTCCGAGGACCGGTTCCGGATCACCTACTGCCCGGGCGGGCTCAGCCGGGAAGAGGTGGAAGGCGTGAACTTCGCCTATGCCAGCCTCGAGGAGATCTCCCGCCGCTATGATCCGGGGAAGCTGCGCGACGGATTTAACGAGGTTGACGGCGAGGAGATTTTCTATATTTCGAACCCGGCCCTTGGGCTCTGGGCTTATCGGGAAAGATTCGAGTAGGGGCCGGCGGCGATCGGTTCCGGAGCGAAACCACTGCCGGCGCGAACGCCGGCCGGGCAGGAGTGAAGACCTGCGCCACATACATATTTTCTAGGAGAAGCACTCAATGGAAGCACAAGGCGATATCGCATTGATTGGCCTGGCCGTTATGGGCCAGAATTTGATTTTAAACATGGCGGATCACGGTTACAACGTGGTCGCCTACAACCGCACCGTCAGCAAGGTGGATGATTTCCTCGAAGGCGCGGCGAAGGGACATGAGCGGGTGCTGGGCGCACACTCGGTGGAAGAGATGATCGGGATGCTGAAGCGGCCCCGGAAGATCATGCTGATGGTGAAGGCCGGCGCCGCGGCGGACGCGTTCATCGAGACGCTGCTTCCGCATCTCGAAGAGGGTGATCTGATCATCGACGGCGGCAACACACACTTTCCCGACACCATCCGCCGGACGAAGTATCTGGAGGAGAAAGGCATTCTCTACATCGGCACCGGCGTTTCGGGCGGGGAGGAAGGCGCGCGCCACGGCCCGTCGATCATGCCGGGCGGGAGCCCCGAGGCGTGGCCGATGGTGAAGGACATCTTTCAGTCGATCGCCGCCAAGACACCCGAGGGCGAACCGTGCTGCGACTGGGTGGGCGAGAACGGCGCCGGCCACTACGTGAAGATGACGCACAACGGCATCGAGTACGGCGACATGCAGCTCATCTGCGAGGCCTACCAATTGATGAAGGAAGGCCTAGGCATGTCGAACCAGGAGATGCACGAGGTTTTCAAGGAGTGGAACGAGGGCGAGCTGGACAGCTACCTGATCGAGATTACTCGCGACATCCTCGGCTACAAGGACGAGAACGGCGATTACGTGGTGGACCAGATCCTCGACACTGCCGGGCAGAAGGGTACGGGAAAGTGGACCGGCATCAGTTCGCTCGATCTTGGCGTCCCGGTGACGCTGATCGGGGAGGCGGTGTTCGCGCGCTGCCTGAGCGCGATGAAGGACGAGCGCGTGGCGGCCTCGAAAGCGCTCGGCGGTCCGGAGTTGGCGTTTGAAGGCGACAAGAAGGCTTTCATCGAGGACATCCGGCAGGCGCTGCTGGCTTCGAAGATCGTCTCTTACGCACAGGGCTACATGCTGATGCGCGAGGCGGCGAAGGAGTACAAGTGGAATCTGAACTACGGCGGTATCGCGCTGATGTGGCGCGGCGGCTGTATTATCCGCTCGGTTTTCCTCGGCAAGATCAAAGAGGCCTTTGACAAGGATCCGAACCTGAGCAACCTGCTTATGGACGACTATTTCAAGGGCGTGATCGAGCGCTGCCAGGCCTCGTGGCGGCGGGTAATCATGAAGGCGGTGGAGATGGGCGTGCCGGTTCCGGCGTTTACGACGGCCCTGGCCTTCTATGACGGCTACCGGAGCGGCCGCCTGCCCGCGAACCTGCTCCAGGCCCAACGCGACTACTTTGGCGCGCACACCTACGAGCGCGTGGACGAGCCGCGCGGCAAGTTCTTCCACACGAACTGGACAGGCCGGGGCGGTACGGTTTCGGCCAGCACCTACAACGTGTAACGGCGGCTCGGCGGGCCGGGTCCGGGCCGCCGGAGCGCGCCCCTAACTAAGAGGAGAAAGGATTCCAGATGAGTATTGAACTTCGCAAAGATGCCGCCTACGCCATGGTTGTCCCCACCAGCATGGGAATTCGCATCACGCCCGCCAGCGGCCAGCCGGTTCACTGCAGCCAGACGTTCGCGATGTACGCGACGAGCGCGGAGACGAACGTCGCAAGCGTCTCGTCATACCTGGGACTGCCAGTCAAGGTGCTGACCGCCTTCGTAAAGGGGAGCCCGATAGCGCGGCTGATCAAGGACAACCTGGGGAGCCGGCACATCGATTACGAGGGTCCGGAAATCGAGCAGGGCGGTCCATGGGGCTATCGGCACCAAATCAACATCGCCGACAGCGGCTACGGTTCCCGGGGGCCGAGAGTGCACAACGATCGCGCCGGCGAGGTTGGCCGTGAACTCCACTTGAAGGATTTTGATCTGGAGCGCATTTTCGGCCAGGAAGGCGTGCAGGTGGTGCATCTTTCCGGGCTGATTGGCGCTCTCTCGCCGGCGACCGGGTTGTTCTGCCTGGAAATTGCCCGATCCGCGAAGAAGCACGGCACGCGGATCTCGTTCGATTTGAATCACCGGGCCAGCTTCTGGAAGGGGCGCGAGGAGAAGCTGCGCGAGATCTTCACCGAGATTGCGAGCATCTCCGACGTGCTGGTGGGCAACGAAGAGGACTTCCAGCTCTGTCTCGGGATTGAAGGGCCGCCACCGGGCGGTGAGGGACTGGCCGCCAAGATTGACGGTTTCAAGGGCATGATCAACAGGGCGAAGGAGGCCTTCCCGAACGTGTCCGTGTTCGCGACCACTCTCCGCGAGGTGATCAGCGCCAACAGCCACATGTGGGGCGCGATTCTGTCCGAGGGCGCCAACTGGCACGTGGTGGAGCCGCGGCAAATCACAGTGCTCGACCGGATTGGCGGCGGCGACGGGTTCGTGGGCGGAGTGCTCTATGCCATCCTGCGCGGGTGGGAGCCCGAGAAGTGGATCCAGTTCGGGTGGGCGACGGGGGCGCTGGCGACAACGCTTTACACGGATTACGCCCAACCGGCCGACGAAGACCAGGTGTGGAGCATTTGGAAGGGCAACGCCCGGGTACAGCGATAGGAGAGATTCGGCGGAGCGGGCCTTCCGAGCCGGATGGCCCGCTCCACTGACAGGATCGCCAATGACGGAAGATGTGAGAGCGAGGGCGGCGAAGATCAAGCTGCTGCTGATGGATGTTGACGGTGTGTGGACCGACAGCAAGCTGCACTACGTGTTGGGTCCGGACGGCGAGATCGCCGAAACGAAGGCCTTCAACTCCCAGGACGGCATCGCGCTGTTCTGGTGTGGCTGGAAAGGGATTACGCTCGGCGTGATCAGCGGCCGCGAGTCCAAGGCCACCGAGCACCGGGCGAAACAGGTGGGCGTGAAGTACATCCACCAGGGACACATCGAGAAAATTCCGATTCTGGAAGGGATCATGGCGGAGGAGAAGATCGGCCTCGATGAGGTGGCCTACATGGGCGACGATCTGACCGATGCGATCATCATGAAGCGGGTTGGACTGGCGGTGGCGGTGGCCAACGCGCGGCCGGAGGTGAAGGCGGTGGCGCACCTGGTAACCGAGACCGCGGGCGGCGACGGAGCGGTCCGGGAAGTGGTGGAGGTCCTCCTCAAGAGCCAGGGCAAGTGGCAGGAATTGCTCGAAAAGTACGAGATCGCATAAGTGGAAGCCATGCCTCACGAGCGCTTCGGCATCCTCGTTCACGCAGAGGAAGGGACGGGTGTACTCCATAAGCTCACCGGTGTGATCGCCCGCCACGATGGCGACATTTCGTCGGTGGCGATCGTGGAGCGATCGGAGACTGATACCAAGATCGACTTTGAGGTGGAGACGCCCGGCGACGTGGAGGCGCTGGCCGCTGACCTCCGTGCTCTGCCGATCGTGAAGTCGGTTGTGGTGATGCGCAGCTTGCACAAGATCTACGGTAAGCGCATCATCATCATCGGCGGCGGGGCGCAGGTGGGCCAGGTGGCGATCGGCGCGGTGTCGGAAGCAGACCGTCACAACATTCGCGGGGAGCACATTTCGGTGGATACGATCCCGCTGGTAGGCGAGCAAGCGTTAGCCGACGCCGTGCGGGCGGTGGCGCGGTTGCCGCGCGCGAGGGCGCTGGTGTTGGCTGGGGCGTTGATGGGCGGCGACATCACCGCGGCGGTGCGCGAGGTACGCAGCCAGGGATTGCTGGTGATCAGCCTGAACATGGCGGGCAGCGTTCCGGAGGCGGCGGACCTGGTGGTGTCGGATCCGGTGCAGGCGGGTGTGATGGCAGTAATGGCGGTCGCCCACACCGCGAAGTTTGACCTGTGCAAGCTGAAGAAGAACGTATTCTGAGAAACCGCCAACCCCGCCGACCCTCCTCTTCCAACAGCCGGGTATACAATCTGGGGGGAGGTTCTTCTAATGATGTTGCTCCGAAGCCGCCGGGCGGATTGGCGCGTGCTACTCACCGGTTGTCTGCTCCTCGCTGTCACGGCATGCTCCCAAAACGGACCGGAGCCCCCGGACCGGCCAAATCTACTGTTCATTCTTACGGACGATCAGCGACACGACGCCCTATCGATTTATGACACGTTTCCATGGCTGGAGACGCCGAACCTGGACGCGCTCGCGGCCGATGGAGTTGTATTCGAGAACGCGTTTGTCACCACGTCGCTGTGCAGCCCGTCGCGAGGGAGCTTTCTGACGGGTACATACGCAAACCGGCACGGGGTGATCGTCAATGAGTACGTCGACCCGGCGACCGAGCTTCCAACGTTTCCAGAAGTGTTGCAGCAGAACGGTTACGAAACCGCCTACATCGGCAAGTGGCACATGGCCCCACATGACACCCCTCGGAAGGGATTCGATCACTGGGTGAGCTTCCGCGGACAGGGCAAGTATTTCGACTGCCAGTTGAACATAGACGGCGTCTCCGAGATGAGTCAAAAGTACATCACGGACGAACTAACCGACCGGACGATCGCGTTCCTCCGGCGCGAGAGGGAGAAGCCCTTCGCGGTCTACCTCAGCCACAAAGCGGTGCACGGGCCGTTCACGCCTGCGCCACGTCACGCCGAACTCTACTCCGGGGTGGAATTTCGATCGCGGGACAACCCGGACGACAACATGGCCGCCAAGCCGGCGTGGTTGCGCGAGGCGGCGGCGAAACGCCGCCAAGGCAAGCCTGTCGCGGACTTTGGGAACGAAGAGCGAATGATGAACATGCTGCGGGCCATTTCGGCGGTGGACGAAGGGGTGGGCCGGATTATCGCGGAACTGCGGGAACAGGAAATCCTCGACGAAACCGCTGTCGTTTTTGCCGGCGACAACGGCTATTTCTACGGAGAGCACGGCGGTCTTGGCGACAAACGGAAGGCCTACGAGCCGTCGATGCGCATCCCAATCTTGATGCGTTATCCTCCGCTGGCCGAGCCCGGAACGCGGGAAGACGCAATGGTACTGAATATCGACGTGGCGCCGACGTTGCTCGAGTTAGCCGGAGCGCGCATTCCCGAGACGATGCAGGGACATAGTTGGGTAGGAGTACTGCGCGGCGAGGACGCCGGGCGGGACAGCTTCTTCTATGAGTATTACGAGGAGATCCGTTACCGCCCGCGCGGCGGCTACGGCGGGACACCGACAACACTGGCAGTCCGGACGAAGGATTGGAAGTACATTACATATCCCGAACTCGAAGGTGAAATTGACGAGCTCTATCATCTGTCCGCCGACCCGGAGGAACTGAACAATTTGGCCGTCGACCCGGCGCACGCAGGGCAGTTGGCGCATATGAAAAAGCTGTTAGCGCAACAGATGGAGGAGATCGGCTACCGCAAACCCGAACCGGTAGAACGGGAATCGGATTAAAGCTGCCGGCCCTACTCGACGAGTGCCACCGGGTTGGAGAGTGTGCCGATTTCGGGAACCGTGATGGTGCAGACGTCGCCGGGCTGCAGTCTCGCCTCTTCCGTGACGATGATGCCGGTACCGGTGAGGAGCACGGAGCCCCGGGGTACAGAGTTGGCACGGAGAAGATATCCGATCAACTCCTCGACGGTGCGCCCGAGGTTGGATGTATTCGTTGATCCCTCAAAAATGGTCTTTCCGTTCCGGGTGATGGTGCAGGTCATGTCGAGGTTGTAGGGATCGGTAAGCTCATCAGGCGTGACGATGAGCGGTCCGAGGGAGCAGCACTTGTCGTAGACCTTGGACTGTGGCAGGTAGAGCGGGTTTTCGCGCTCGATGTCCCAGGCCGAAACGTCGTTGCCAAGCGTGTAGCCGACCACGGAGCCGTTCGAGCCGAGAACGACGGCGAGTTCCGGCTCGGGCGCGGTGAACTCCGAGTCCGGGCGCATCCCGATGGGCTCGCCAGGTCCGACACAGACACGGGCATTGCCCTTGAAGAAGATCTCGGGGCGGGGGGCAGTGTTCACGTGAGCATAAAAGCCCTCGCGTGTACCGTGTTCGGCGTCACGGAAGGTAGAACTTGCTTTATAGGTGCAGCCGCACGCCCAGACCTCGCGCGGGGTGAGAGGGAGCCCGGGTGGCGCCTCGATAGGGTGGGCGCTGGCAAGACTGCCCGCGAGTTCGGAAAGCTGTATCTTTTCGACCTCGGAGCGTTCAATGAGATTCATCAAGGAGTAATTCGGAATCGGGCGAACCTCGTTGAGTTCACTATCGAAGATGGCGGCGGTTACTTTGCCGTCCCACTTGATCTTAGTCAGTTTCATGTTATTGGTCCCGGTTTCCGCCCCCCAACCGGGCGCGGGGTTCTGTATCGTCGTGTGCAAAGCGGGCGCCACGGGCGGCGTCCGGCTCAATACTTCAAGTAGATAGTTTTGTAGTCGCTATAGAAATCAAGGGCTGTGAGTCCCTGCTCTTTCGGGCCAAAGCTCGAGTCCTTGGTACCGCCGAATGGAAGTTGATACTCCACGCCGGCGCTCGGAAGATTAATGGTGAGAAGCCCAGCCTCCATGCCGTAGATGAAATCGAAGGTGCGGCCGAGGTTCGTCGTCTGGACCGAAGCCGAGAGCCCGAACGGGACGTCGTTGGCGATCCGCATGGCGTCGCTGAAGTCTTTCGCTTTCATGACAGCGAGCACGGGGCCGAAGATCTCCTCCTGGGCGATGGTCATGTCCGGGGTCACATCGCGGAAGATGGTAGGCTCCACGAAGTAGCCCTTGTCATAATCGCCGCCGGTGAGCCGGTTACCGCCCACGACGGGTTCGCCGGCCTCTTTCTTGCCGATCTCGATGTAGCGGAGGTCGGTTTCAAGCTGGCTTTCGTCGATCGCGGGACCGATGTGGACACCGGCTTCGAGACCGTTGCCGACCTTCAGTTTCTTCGTGGCTCCGGCCAGGGCTTCGATGAAGTTCTCGTAGATCGGCTCCTCTACAATGCAACGGCTGGTAGCAGTGCATTTCTGTCCGGTAGAGAAGAACGCCGCATTCACGACATTGGCGACGGCTTCCTCTAAATTGCAGTCGGCGAGGACGATGGTGGGGTTCTTACCACCCATTTCGAGTTGGATCTTGAGGCGACGCTTGGAGGCGCGCTCGTGTAGCAGGTTGCCGATTTCACACGATCCGGTAAAGGAGATGGCTTTGAGCGGCTTGGCATCCACCAACGCGTTGCCGATGGTGCCGCCGGAGCCGGCGACGTAGTTGACGACACCCTTGGGAATGCCCGCTTCGTGGCAGGCTTCCGCAATCCGCCAGGAGCAGAGCGGTGCGGCGGAAGCCGGCTTCATGATTACCGTGTTCCCGCAGATGAGGGCGGGCGCTAGCTTCCAGGCGGGGATAGCGCTGGGGAAATTCCAGGGCGTGACCAACCCCACTACGCCAAGCGGCTTCCGGATGGCGAACATATGCACCCGCGGCCTCTCGGAGGGGACCTGAAACCCGGGGAGGCGCGAGCCCTCGCTGCCGTAGAAACGGAAGATGTTGATGGACCGCATGGTCTCGCCCTTGGCCTCGG
This sequence comes from uncultured Solibacteraceae bacterium, assembly GCA_964468205.1. Taxonomy (GTDB): domain Bacteria; phylum Acidobacteriota; class Terriglobia; order Bryobacterales; family Bryobacteraceae; genus CAWELS01. Next base: position 15,314 of record CAYXVG010000026.1, read on the forward strand.
GCAGGGTTTTCCCTTCCTCGCGGGTCATCTCCCCGGCAAGTTGGTCGAGCCGGGACTCGAGGATATCCGCGACCTTGAAGAGATACTTGCCGCGGGCCGGGGGATTCATAGAGCCCCACTCGCCGAAAGCCTCCTGAGCCGCCGCGGCGGCTCGGTTGACATGGTCCTCGGTTCCTTTCACGAATAGGCCGACGAGTTCACTCGTATCGGCCGGGTTTCGGTTCTCGAAGGTGTCGCCCTCGATCCATTCGCCGTTGATGTAGTTGGGAAAAGTCTTCGTACTCATATCTTCAGCCGTCAGGGAGCGCGTGAACGCCCGACTAGAACTCTACTTTCGGCGCCTCGCGCGCGGCCGGAGCGGTCTGGAAATAGGCGTCATTCCGCGTGAAGCCGAACAGCGAGGCCACTATATTGTTCGGGAACAGCGCAATGTCCGTGTTGTAGCGCTGCACCGCTTCATTGTACTTCCGTCTCTCGACGGCGATCCGATTTTCCGTTCCGGCGAGTTCGTCCTGCAAACGAAGAAAGTTCTCGCTGGAGCGGAGTTGCGGGTAGTTTTCCACCACCACGAACAGCCGGCCCAGGGCGGAGTCCAGAGACGCATTCGCCTCGATACGCTCCTGGGGCGACCGCGCACCCATCATTGCGGCGCGGGCCTGGGTAACGGAGTCTATCACCGATTGCTCCTGCTTGGCAAACCCTTTAACCGTGGAGACGAGATTCGGAATCAGGTCGACCCGGCGCTGGAGCACAACATCGACCTGAGCCCAGGCTGCCGTTATGGCCTCCTGCTGGACAACCAGTTGGTTGCGGATGCCGATGAGTTGGCCGCCGATGACGAGAGCGATTACGAGCAGGGCGGCGATGATGATAGCGGCGATCTTCATGAAAGGTCCTCCGTAAATAAGTTAGCTGAAAGTTGCGAAGCAGTTTCGGCCCGCGGGCCGGGTGACCCTCGGAAGCCGCCACTCAGCTTACTTCTCGAGCGAGTCCACATGGGCCACGACCGCCGCGATTTCCTTCAAGTATTGCTCGTAGATCCACACCGGAGCCAGTTCTTTCGGTTTGATCTTTTCATCCCGCAGATCGAGTAGAGATTCGAAGGGTGCGGTCTCGACGCCGAACCGCTCACCGGCGAGTCGAATGATCTCGCGCTTCTCAAACGGCGTGTCCACGCCGTGGAGCAGCAGGGCGTGGCGGGTAAGGACGCAGAATGTAGACACGGAGTCGGCGAGCAGACGCAGCAACAGCGATTTGTCGTGCATGACGCCGGCGCCCTTTTGCCGCAGCCGCAGGATCTTGGCTCGGAGTTGGTACTCAACTTGCGCCCGGTAGAATGAATCGTCGATCACGAGGTCTTCCACAACGTCGGCGCCATGGAGAATCCGGTGGCGCTCCTTAATATCGTGGAACTCGATCGGGAAGCAGTCGGTCGAGGTGCGAACCTCCTCCTCGCTCATGAGCAACGGCGCCGGGTTGTCCTTGTCACGCCACCAGCGGAAGATGGGCTCGGCGGCGGCGAGTTCGGCCGGCGTCACTTTCCGAAGCACACAGAAGACATTGATGTCGGAGAACTTGCCCGAGTAGTCGCCGACGGCGGCCGAGCCGTACAGGACCACCGACACCAATTGGTCGCCATAAGCTTTCTGGAGCTTCTCGATTAGTTGGTTGAGCAGTTTTTCCATGGTTATCCCAGTCGCGGAGCCTACCAGCTTCCGGACGCTCCTCCGCCGCCGGAATCGCCGCCGCCGAATCCACCGAAGGAGTCAAACGAGTCATATCCGCCGAAGCCTCCCGAGGAACGCCCGCTGAAGCCACGTCCCATCAGGCTCCCCAACATCATTCCGGTGAGGAGCCCGCCCATTCCGCCGCGTCTTCCCCGGCGGCCGCCGCTCATGAGGAAGAATAGCAGGAGGAGGAAGAGGAGGGAGCCGAAGGGGAAGCCTCCGGAGCCCTGTGGAGGCCGGCTAGACCGCGGCGGCTGTTGTTGGATGACGACTCCCTTTTCCTCCGCGATGCGGCCGCTGAGAGTCTGTGCCGCCACGGCCAGGGCTTCGCCGTACTGACCAGCGCGAAGAGCGGGGCGCATCTCGCGAAGCAGGCTGCCGGCATAGCCATCGGGGATGATCCCTTCAAGTCCGTAGCCGACTTCCAAGCGGCTCTTCCGATCGTTTATCACGAGAAGAAAGAGCACGCCCTCATCGGTACTGGACTGGCCTACGCCCCACTGGCGGTACAACAGATTGGCGACATCCTCAATCGGTTCGCCGTGGAGGGTGTCGAGCGTGACCAGCGCGATCTCAACGCCGGTGGAGGCTTCCACATCCGCGCAGTACCGGTTCAGGCCGGTGCGGATGCGCTGGTCGATAACTCCTGCAAAATCATTTACATATCCTTGCGGCTTCAGGGTGGAGAAATCGTATGCGAAGCTGCAGGCCGCCGCCAGGAGTAGTACGGTGATGAGTCGCGAAGAGCGGCGCATGGAGTACAACCTCAATATTACTACGGGGTGGGTTTGGGAGGCTGGCGCGCGGGAAAGGTGTTCGCGGGGGAGGCTATCAAAGCCGCAGAGGCGCGATGATACCGGTGCTTCGCTGTTGGGGCCGGCATGAATGCCGACCCGGGGAAGTTTGAAAGCTTGCCCACCGGCGACGGTTAAGTGTGCTTCAGCCGGGAGTTATCCTTCGAGCAGCAGCAGTCCGACCCACAGGCCTCCAAAGATCAAGATCGAAAGCAGGGTCATCAGGGAGTACTTGACGATTCTTTCCTTCCGGGTGACTTCAACGGCATCGTCAAGCCTCATTTTGTCTTCAAGGCTGTCAAACATAGCCGGCCTCCTTCACTGACAATGGCGCTGGCGGAGGGCTATTGGTTATGCCGGGAGAGCGGTATTTCGGCTCCGGAGGCGGCGCCCCTCCCGAATGTTCCTGTGGGAAGAGTCCCACTCTTCGTACTCTTCGTATTCTTCTTGGGCCAGCACAACGGTGGCGACAAAAGCGACCGCCAGAACCAGCGGGACAAGTCGTCGAACGGCGCCTGGCATCTCGGATTACCTCCTACACGGATGCTGATAACGGCCAGCAAACCGTCTATCATCTTCACGTTGAACCAAATAGTCTGGAAGAGTAATCCCCTGGTTCTACTCATTTTCAGAGGTTTCGCGCCCTACCCGGCCGCGAGCCGGCGGGAGCGGGAGAAACCGCCTCCCCGGTGAAGTGTCAGCACTTGAGCAGAGAGGGGGGGATGGAGAGACCGTTGAGGTCTCCGAGGATCGTGAGCGCGAGTTGATCGCTCTGGAAACTGTCACGAGCGATTTGCTGAATATCGTCTGGAGTGACGGCCTCGATCGATTCGAGAATCTCATCAAGCTCGAAAAACCGGCCGAAATAGAGATGCTGGCGAGCGAGGTTCGCCATCCGGGAACTCGTGGATTCAAGACTCAGCATCAGCGAGCCCTTGAGCTGGTCTTTGGCGCGGCGCAGTTCTTCATCGGTGACGGGAGTCTTCTTCAGCCGGCGGAACTCCTTGACGGTAAGCTGCAGCACCTCTTCGGTCTTAGCGAGCGAAGTTGCCGCGCCCACGAGCAGGGCGCCGCTGTCCTGATAGAGACTGAGATCCGAATAGACCGAGTACGCCAGACCGCGCTTCTCGCGGATGTTCTGAAACAGCCGGGAACTCATCCCTCCACCGAGAATCGTATTCATGAGATAGGTGGCGTAGCGCCGCTCGTCGCTGACCGAGTGCGCCGGCGCGCCGAGGCAGACCTGGACCTGCTCGAGCGTCTTCTTCTGCTTTAACTGGACGTGTGGCTGCGCGTCGGGCCGGACCGGAGCGGGCAGCGCCGGCCCCGCCGGGGCGTCACCGAACTCGGCGCTCACCAGATCAACCAGTTGGGCGTGCTGGAAGTGGCCCGCCGCCGTGATCACCAGGTTCGAAGGCGCGTAAACCGGGCGAAAGTAGTCCTGGAGCGTATTGGATCGAAAGGAGCGGACGGTCTCGGGGGTGCCGAGGATCGGCCGGCCGAGAGAGTGATCTCGCCAGTAGGAGCGGCAGAAGAGGTCGTGGACGACGTATTCCGGGCTATCGGACTCCATCTTGATCTCCTCGAGGATGACCCCCTGTTCCTTAACGATGTCAGCGGGCCGGAAGAGCGGATGGAGGACGAGATCGGCAAGGATATCGAACGCCAAGGGGAGGTGCTCGTCCAGGACTTTGGTGTTGAAGCAGACGTGCTCCTTGGCTGTGTACGCATCAAGGTTGCCGCCGAGAGAATCGACCGTGCGGGCAATCTGCTCGGCCGAGTAGCCGGCCGTCCCCTGGAAGACCATGTGCTCAATGAAATGGGAAATGCCGTTTTGTTCCGGAGACTCGCGGCGGGAGCCGGAGTTGACCCAAACGCCGACGGCAGCCGAGCGCACATGGGGCATCGTCTCGGAAATAACGTGTAGTCCGTTGGGAAGTGTTGTGGCTTGTATTTCGCGCCTTTTCATCGAGGAGGCGGTCATAAGGGAAGACCGTCTTCAGTGTAGCAGGACGCGCCCGGCGACTTTGTGATTGCAAACGGGGCGCGAAAGTCATAGAATCCAACCGTGCGAAAGACATCCGCAACTCTGTTCATCATCGCCGCACTCGCCGGGGGAATCTGGCTGCTGGCCGCCGAGCGAAGCGTCGATCCCACGTTTCTTTACCGCCATGTGCCGGATTTGGAAGCGGAGCCGTCCGATATCTCCACCTCGAGCTGCCGCTATAAGCCAATCTTCGGAGGGGAAGACTCCCACCGGCGGATCATGCGAGGAGTGGCGCGCTTCGGCGAGGTCACCATCGACCCCGGCGGTAATTGCGCGCTTGTCAGCTACCCGCTCGAGGAGCAGATCTACGTGGTTACCGCGGGGGCGCCCGTGGCTCACTACGGCGAGGAAAAGCACTCGACGAAGACATCGGACTACATGTATCTACCACCCACCGTCCGCCACGGGTTGTCGAACCCCGGTGGGGGGCCGGCCACGGTGCTCGTAATGGGTTGGCGAATTCCCAAGGATATGGAAATCCAGATTCCAGAGAAGTTCCAGATCGCCAACATGTACGACGTACCGCTCGAAGTTGTGGGGAATCATCCGCCATCCTCAAAGTTCCGGCTGCTGATGGGAACCACCGAAAGCAAGCGGGACCGTATCGCGGCCGCGCACGTGATGACGAGCCTCTTCGTGATGGAGTTCACGCCCGGCGGCACTAACTTCCCGCACCACCATCCGACCGAAGAGGAGTTCTACCTGCTCATGGATGGCGAGGGCAAGATGGTGGCGGGGGGAGGCATGGACGGCGTCGAAGGGCTGCATCCAGCGAAGCCCGGTGACGCGTACTATTTCCGGCTCAACTGCACCGTCGGATTCCATGCATCGGAGAAGCCGGGCACGACCGCCCGCATTTTGGCAGCGCGCAGCCGCTACCCGATGAGATAGCGGGGCCCCGCGTTCAAGAAGGAGTAATCATGAACGAAAAATTTCTATCACGGCGCAATCTCCTCCAGGCATCCACCGGTACGGCGGCGTTGGCTGGCCTGTCTCTCGCCGAGGCGGCCGAAGCAGCGCAGTCCGGTGTCAACAAGAACTCCTCCCCGAGCGATCTGAAGATCACGGACATGCGGGCGGTCACGATTGCGGCGAACTACGACTACCCGATCATCCGCATCGACACGAACCAGGGTGTCTATGGCCTCGGCGAGGTGCGCGACGCGGGCGTGAAGGGCATCGCGCTGATCCTGAAAGCTCATATCCTGGACGAGAATCCGCTGGACATCAGCCGTATTCTGCGCCGGGTGCGCCCGTTCGCTGGGCAGGGACGCATGGGTGGCGGATACAGTGCGGTGGACATGGCGTTGCACGACATCGCCGGAAAGGTCTACGGCGTACCGGCGTGGCGGCTGGTGGGCAACAAGGTTCGCGACCGGATCCGGATCTATTGCGACACGACCGGGCACACCGACCCGAAGGTATACGGCGAGCGCATGAAGAAGCGTCAGGAGATGGGCTTCACGTTCTTCAAGATGGATCTTTACACCAGCCTGGTGAAGGACCGTCCCGGCGCCGTGAATGACCGCGGGACGGCCACCGAGAAGGGCCTCGGCTACCTCTGCGAATATATCGCCGCCGTTCGCGACGCGATCGGCTGGGACGTTCCGCTCGGCGCCGACCACTTCGGCCCCCTGAACACCAAGGACTCCATTCGCTACGCCAAGGCCTTTGAGCCCTACAACCTAGCCTGGGCCGAGGACATGATTAGCTGGCGCGACTGGAAGGGCCACAAGGAGATTAAGGAGTCCACCAGCACCCCGATTCTCACCGGCGAGAACACCTTCGGCCTCGAGGAAGGCTTTCAGCCGATGCTCGACAACAACGCCGTCGATATCATCCACCCCGACCCGGAAACTTCGGGCGCCATACTCGAAACAAAGCGCATCGCCGACTACGCCGAATTGCGGGGCATCCCGACGGCGGTACACTTTGCGGGCTCTCCCGTCGGGCAGATGGCGAGCGTGCACATGGCAGCGACGATTAACGATTTTGTCGCCATGGAGAACCATGCCGTCGACATGCCCTGGTGGGGCGATCTGGTGACCGGTCCGCCGAAGCCGATCATCCAGGATGGCTACATCCCGGTGCCCGACACTCCGGGTTTGGGCGTTGAGTTGAACGAGGACGCCGTCAAAGAACACCTTCGCTATCCGGGCTATTTCGAGCCAACCGAGATGTTCAACGACTTCATCGTGTCTGGCTTCCGGCGGGTCGGCCCGTGGCCGCACTATGACGAGGACGGGAACTGGTGTAACTGTGTAACGTACTGAGCGGGAACAAGCCCAGTCGCGGCCTTCTCAGCTTGCGCAGAGCAGCCGCGACTGGCTATTCGAGCCGGCCGGCGAAGTAGAGCCGGTTGGCGGTGGCCCCAAGGATGGCGGTCTTCGCGGCGGCCGGGAGACCGAGTTGTTCGGTGAAGAGAGTGAGGTTCTGGGCGTAGGTGGCTTTCGGGGTCCAGAGTTGGTTGGGGAAGCCGCTGCCCCAAATGCAGCGGTCCGGGGTGTAGGCGTCGATGATCTTTCGGCATGGCCCGTGCATGTCACGGAATGGGTATTCCTCTGCGCTGCCGGTGGCGAGAAAAGTCAGCTTGGCGTGGGTGTTGGGGAACTTGGCCAGCCGCAGCATGGCGGCAAGGGTGCGTTCCATCTCCGGACCGGCTTTGAGGTTCAGGCAGTGATCGATGACGATAGGCTGCCGGTTGAATTTCTCGAGCATGCGGGCGACGGCGTCCGTGTTGTCGCGGTTGCAGAGAATGTTGACGACGATGCCGGCGTTTCCGCAGCCCTTCCATAGCTCCTGTACGCCGGGGCTGTCCATGCGGCCGTCTTTCGCGGGACGGCTGCGCATGGCGTGGATGTTGAACTCGCGGACGTACCGGGGGATCAGCGGCGGAGCACTGGGATCGTCGGGGTCAAGAGTGCAGACGCCGGCGGACCAAGCGCGTGTCCGGGCCGCGGTGTCGCAGGTGAAGCGGTTGTCGTACCCGTAAAAGCTGGAGGTTTGCACGAGGCAGGCTCCGGCGACGCCGTTTTCCCGCATTCTGCGCCGGAGCGTTTCTACGCGGCCCGATTCGCCGGGCGGGTACAGCGGATCGGGAATGGGCGGATAGCGTTCCTCCTCCGCTGAGTAAATATGGGTGTGCGTGTCGATAATGAGCTCCGCCGCGCGCACGGGGCGAGCCGTCCACGGTGTGAGCGCGGCGCCGGCGAGAAACTGCCGCCTGTTAAGAGTTGCCATTCCGGTCCTCCTGCCTTGCGGCCTCCATCATACATGGCCGAGGCGGGTACGGCTCCCGTTCTGGCCGCGCGGCGGTAAAGTGCGAAACGAAGCCCGCGATTGCCGGGCCTCTGGCACGGTAGCCACTCTAAGGGTTCGAATTGAAGATGTCGATGGCGATTGGCCACGAGCCGTCTGGCTGCCGGCGGCGGATCTCGATGAATTTGTAGTTGACCTCCCGCTCAGGATAGCCCTCCGGCTGCACGCGCATCTTCATCGAACCGCGGACGTAGGCGAGGTCATCCCGGCCGTCGATATCGACCAGCAGCGGCGGTTCGACCGCCAATACCTTGGGGAACTGGCGCCCCCAGTCCATCACGGCTGCCCGGCCGTGGACCTCGGTCAAACCTTCCGGCATGACGACTGCGTCTTCCGTGTAATGCTTGCCTAAGGCCCCCCAATCACCTGCGCTCATAGCTTCGGTGAGGCCGAGGTAGCTTTCACGAATCATCTTTGCATCATCCTCGCTGAACATGGTTCCCTCCATTGACGGCAGAGTGTGCCGGGACTGAATCCGGCGGGGCCAGTATACTGATTTTTGCCACGAGACGGCAATGGCGCTGTGCGGTGGTGGTGGCGGCGCCGTTTCAGGGTTTGCCGGAGACGGTAGCACCCGCCGAGGCCAGAACGATGGACGACGCAGACGCAGCAGCCTCGTAGAGGCAGGTGAAGCGCTCCGGTTCTTCGGCTTCGTAGGGGCTCAGATTGTGCGCCCAGCGGAATGAGATCGGCTGGTACCGCAACTCCGCCTCCATGTGGAACGGGCCCGCGGCGGCATTCACGGCCATCGAGTAGCGCACGCGGTCTCCCCCTCCGATGAAGTCGGCGTCGCCGGTGGCATCGCCGCGGACGGCGATGTCTTCACCGGCTGATCGCTTGTCGAATCCCGCCGGAAGCAGCCGGTTGTCCTTCCCGAAGCGAACCGCAGAGAGCAATCCGGTGGTGGGGACGCCTTTGGGATCGAACATGATGGCTTCGTAGATCTGCACTTGGTCACCTGAGCGGATTTCGGCGTAGTGCGGCTCGAACCGCCGGGGATCGGCGTCATTATCGTTGCCGTGGATCAGTCCACTCGGCTCGAGTTTGCCGGACTCAAAGATCGTATCGCCTTCGCGGTCCTTGACGGCCACGTGCAGCCAGGCGCGCCGGGAGGGGTACGCCGTCGGCACTTTGTGGCCAGCCAGGTTGCGCACGACGACGGTTGCTTCGAGGAGGCCGCCGCTGAGACGCGTGCGCTCGATGGCGAGGCGCGCCGATTGCGTTTCCAGGTGCTCCGCCGTCCGCCGCGAAGTTGTCTCCAATTCCTGCGGCAGGGCAGCTACACCAAGCTCACCGCGGGCCAAATTGAGCAGACGCGGCATGAAGAAGTTCCCGCCCCGGAAGACGTGGCGGGAGACGTTCTCGCGTGGCTGCCCGAGCACCCGCGTCACCGCAACCGGTTCGGCGACCTCGGGCATGTGGCAGTCTTGACAACTCTTGCTCTCCCGGTAGCCGCTGTGCAGCCACTCCTGGTAGGGGACCTGCTCGGGCAACTCGCCGATCACTTCGCCGCCTGGCCCCAAGGCGTGTGTGATGAGGGTATGGCAGGTGGCGCAGAGCTCGCTCCGCTGCACGTGGCTGGCCTCGACCGGCTCGAATCCGGAGGTCGAGGACCGCATTACCGTCTGTCGCCCGTTATCCACCTCGAATGGGCCGTAAATGTTCCGGACGCCCGGGGCCTCGACGCCGCCGATGATGAAGCCGCCCACCAGGCTCTCCTTCGAGCCGAGGTTGCCGCTTTCGATCTGGTGGCACAAGGTGCAGGAGACCCCATCGGCAAACAGGCTGCCCTCTTGGCCCACCAACGGGAGGTGCTCAAAGACTTCGCCCTTACCGCCCTGGCTCATCGCATTGTAGCGGGCCATCGGCATGTGGCATTTCGCGCACTCGTCCTGAATCGCGGCGGAAGCTTCGGGGTGGTCGATGGTTTCGCGGCGCACGGCCGCTTGCCAGTAGGGGTCTCGCGCGGAGTTTGCCATCATGCTCGCACGCCAGTCGAACCCGATCGAGATGTCCTCGCCAGAGTGGGTGGTTAGGCCGTTGTGGCATGCCAGGCATCGGTCCGAGGTTTGGAACCGCGGCGTGTCCTGGGCCAAGCTCGATACGGCAGCAAGGGTGAACACCAGCGGCAACCCCAGTAAGCGCCATTGCGATGGATTTCGCATCTTCACCTCCAGCCCTCGAACAACCCGCCGTCGAAGGTATCCCACAAAAGGTAGAAAACCAACGCCGTCGACCGCGAACCGGTTTGGGTAACCGGAAAGCGGATCCCGACGTTCGCCATCACGTGCTGCCGCTTGCTGAGCGTGAACTGCACTTGGGGCAGCAGGTCCCATTCGATCTCGGCTCCGGACTCCACCTCGCGTGCCGCCAGCACCTCGATCATTGGCGTCCACGCTCGGCCGAACCCTCTGTTTTGAGCGAAAGTCCGCCCGAAAGCGGTGCGCCAAAACACCTCCTTGGAAGCGTCGTCCTCATGCGTTGGCAATTCGGCTCCGGCTTGGAACTGCACGAAGCTGTCAGCGGGCAGGAGCTGACCGTAGGCGAGATAGGGTTCGAACACCGTCACGCCCTTGCCAGTTGCCCGGTCCGGGTCGCCGGTGGGGAAAGCGATCTCAGCGGCAGCGCTGAAGATCGAGCCGGTGCGGAGGCTGCTCACCAGCGCCCGCTTATATCCCAGTTTGATGTCACCGACGCCGCCGCCCCAGTCGTCGCCGGCGTGGCGCGCGTAGCGGAACGGGATCGCCGCTTCCACCTGGTTTCGCGCGCCGAAACGCTTTTCATACGTTGCTACGTGGGAGAGCGCCGCCGGCCCCTCCAATGAGACGTTGCTCGTCAACAACGCTTCGTCTTCCGGGAAGGCCTTGCCCGTAACCAGGGCCAGCGGCAGGTTCAGTTCTCCGCGCGGCCAAGCCGGTTCCTTGCAGAATCCCCGAAGGAACTCTACTACCGCTTGCATCTGTTCAAGCGAGAGAGCCTCGCCGAACGCGGGCATGATGGGCGAGAAAGCGCGCCTTGGACCGCCCTCATGCACCACTGCCACCCAGTCCGGGCTCGGCTCCCGCGAGGCGAACGTGCAATCGGTGAAATCCGGAAGCGGCGTGTCAAACCCGACGGTGGATTGCGGCGCCCCCTCACCGGCAGGACCGTGACAAGCCGAGCAAGTCGCGTGGTAGATCTCCTTCCCGCCACTTAGTTTTGGGATGGGATCCCCAAGGGTTCCAGCATGAACCGGTCCCTGGCGCCATGCCTCCGCGAGGGTAAGCAGCAGTGCCGTTAAGGTGACGGCTTGGATAAACGCGCGCGCTCGATGATTCATGACACTAATTCAAAGATAATACTATTCAGGGCCTGTTACTCCTTTTTTTTGCGCGCGGCTTTGCTCTGCAAGAGAAGCGGTTCGGTGAGCCCGCCGGCCTGGGGCGACGTGGAATCGGGGAGCAACCTGGCCGACCGTGATTCAGTTCTGGCTCTCACGGGCGATTGCTTCGGGAGTATCCTCCGTCACTTCCGCTTCCGAATCGCTCGGACGCGTCTCAGGCGCGAAGCGCACCGGGATTCGAGATTGGAAATCCGCCATGTGGCGGTCAGCCTCCGCCATATCGCCCCGGTCTTTGTAAACCGCCGCTTTGTAGTAGCTTAGGCCGGCACGGACGTAGCCAAGTTCCGCCTCCGAGAGCCGGGCGAGGTAGGGGTCGGACTCCGGAGGCGTTTGTTGCCACAGGAGGTCGTAGAACTCCGCGAGGGCCACTGACCGGAACCATTTCGTCTTTCCTTCCTTCTCCTGGCGGTTGGTCATGGGCGCAAGGTATTCGATAATCGGGCGGTCGTCAGTGTTGACCGGGCCCGGGGGGACTATTACGGCGGATCTGCTGAGATTGCCAATGTAGAAGGGCAAGGTTACGGCGAGGGTAGCTTCCGCGGGAAGCGTCGCGATGCCGCTGATGTACCTGCCGCGGTCCACGATAACCGCCGGGTCGAGTACGCGCTCGCCAGACGACCCGATGAAGGCGATCAGCGGCCGTGAGGGCCGAAACTCGCCTCGCCAGAGAACCACATGGGGGAAGACGTGCAGCATGGTTCTCGCGATGGTGAAGAACTCTGCTTCCGACACTTGGTAGAGAGGAAGCCACTGGACAAAGATGCCGCCGGGTTTGAGCCGCGATTTTGCTGTTTCAAAGTGCTCGACGCTGTAGAGGCTTCCCACGCCCGAGCGCCATGGTATGAATAAGTCCGCGATGATAGCGTCATAGCGGCGCCGGTCGCCCGCCAGGCGGTTGCGGCCGTCCTCGGCCAGAAGGGTGGTTCGGGGATCGGTGAACAGACCTTGCGCAAACCCGTTGAAGTACAGTTTTCCGGCCTCGATAACTTCGGGAATGAGTTCGCAAACGACGACTCTTGTAGCCGGCTGGCGCATCGCGGCGCCGGCCGAAATGCCGGTTCCCATGCCGAGGAAGAAGATCTCATTGGGGCTAGGATGGCTCATCAACGGAATGAGCGTCTGATTCTGTTCCGTTTCCATAGCCCCGCTGCCGCCGAGGCGGTAGTGATTGTTCACTTTGAGACTGAGGCTCCCGTTTCGGTCGATAGCCGCGACAACCCCATTGTTGCCCTCCCACAATTGGAGAAGGCGTTCGCTGCGGTCCGCGCGAAGGCGTATGACGGGCAAGCGGGTTGCGTCCAGAATGGTGAATAATGACAGAACTCCAGCCACGGGCAGGACTCGGAGGAGACCGGATGCCCTGGAAGAACCTTGCACGGTTATCAAAGCGAGCAGGAAGTAGGCAACCGCGAGGAGACGCATGGAGCCCCATATTCCGAAGGCAGAGAGCAGTACGAACCCCGTAAGCAGGGAGCCCGCGACGGCGCCCGCCGTGTTCAGAGCCACGAGGCGGCCAATCGCCTTGCCCGCGCCCATTCTTGTTTCCTGCATGGCGCGCAGCAGATAAGGAAATATGCTGCCTATTAGAATTCCGGGAATGAGCACAATGAGGAAGGTGTCCGTGAACACGGATACGAGATACGGCACCCACCCCTTGCCGCTCCCGAGATACCCAAGGCCGGCCGTAACGTCAATAAAGGCAAACGGAGTCAGCGCGACGGCGAACCCCGACAGCGCGAGTAGAACGCCAAGCACCGGGCGGGGATGCGCACGCAACAGGCAGAGACGGTTGGCCAGTACGGAGCCAAGCCCGAGCGCAGTGAGGAACACGACGAGGATTGCCGAGAACGTGTATACGGAGTTCTGCAACACCTGGGAAAACATTCGCGTCCAGACGACCTCAAGCCCGAGCGCGAGGAAACCGGAGGAGGCGGCCAGAAGCCAGAACACCAGCGGCGCCGGGGCCGGCGCGCGGGGTTTCCGCTTCGACACTGGAGCAGTTGGGGCAGTCGGTAGGGAACGCCGGCTCAGAAACCATGCAACCAAGGCGATGCCAAGGTTCAACGCGATCGCGATCAGGTAGCTATTGCGGAATCCGAACAGCCGCGGCAGGTAGAAGCCGGCCGCGAAAGCCCCACCTGCCGCGCCGGCCGTGTTTATCGCATATAAGAACGACCCGTCGCGCCCGAGCCGACCGGGGCCCCGAACCAAGTGCTGCCCCATCACCGGGAAGGTACCACCCATCAGAAACGATGGCGGGAAGAGAACGGCAGCGGAGAGAAGGATCTTCGCCGCGGCCAGAAGCGCCGGGCTGTCACCGGCGGCGGCGTAAAGGGGTTCATACAGTTCCCGGTAAAGCCGATTCAGCGCAAAATAGAGAAGCGCTGAGACGGAGACGCCGATTTCCAGGATGGCGTAAGTGCGAAGTGCATTTCCCAGTTGACCGACGCGACTCCCCCACCAGTACCCACCGGCGGCGAGTCCCAAAAAGAAGACGGCAAGGGTGGTGGCCGCGGCCTGCGCGGTGTTCCCGAAGATGTGCCCCAACTCTTTGAGCCACAGGACCTCGTAGACAAGCCCGGTGAACCCAGACAGGAAAAAGAGGATTGGGATGGCGAAGCGGTTCAACTGAAACGTCATCCCGAACTACCCGGCAGCGGCTTGATTAGAAGAACCGCACGCGGTAAGTGAAGCGCACACCGCGCCCGATCTCAGGAGCCAAGTCCTTAATGAAAGATGAATGATTGCGGTACAAGACATTGCCGAGATTAAATGTGTTCATCGCGAACTGGTGAATGAAGCGGCCCCTCGTGAAGGTGTAGGACGCTTTAATATTCCCCAGCACGTAGCCGGCGGTTTCCGACTCGAGGGCGAAGGTACGGCTCTGGCGGTCTGCCAGCAGGAGTTCCGGTCTCACTTCGAGCCCCTTCCAGTGCCAATCGAAGCCGATCCGGCCGCGGAGAGGAGGGATCCTGGGCAAGGTTGTCCTGGTGTTCTTCTCCTCCGCGTCGACATAGTCGAGGCCCAAATTGAGCCAGAGGTTGTGCGGCCCCGATCCTCGGCCGGCCAGCAGCAGGTCGCCATTAAGCTCAGTGCCGAGGAAGCGCGAGTCCGCCTGGGCGTACTGAATTTCCATCAGGCCGTCTCGTTCTTCACCGGTGTCGAATGGGAAGATGAAGTCGCTGAAGTCGTAGTAGTAGAAGTTGCCTTCCAACCGGAAGCGCTCGGCCTGGTGACGGAGCGAGAGATCCACGCCGTTACCACGCTCGGCATCGAGGGTTGGGGAGCCGATCTCGAAGGCTAGGTTACCCACGTGGGGGCCGAAGTTGTAGAGTTCCTCCAGCGCAGGCGGACGGTAGGAATGGGTGTAGTTCGCGACGAAGGCGCCGCCCTGCCAGAGGCGGAAATTCGCCCCGGCGGATCCAGAGAAGCCGGTGTACCGGCGCTTTACAGGGTCTGGGGCCTCCTCCTCGTCGTGATCCCCTTCATCGTGATCCCCTTCGTCGTGATCCCCTTCATCGTGATCGTCTTCGTCGTGATCGCCTTCGTCGTGATCGTGATCGCCTTCCGGTCTCATAGCCGGATCGAAGTTGTTATGTTCCACGCGGGCCCCGAACTGCAGCTTGACTCGCTCGAGATCGACTTCCTCGAGGACGAAGCCAGCCAGGGCCCACTGTTCAGTCGGCGGCGCGAGGGCTTCCTCTCCAGTGGCCGTATAGTCCCGCAGCATACCCCAGAACCCGAAACGGCCGGATAAGGGCCCACTACGGCGCTGTTCGAAGGAGCCGCGATAGATGAACTGCTTATTGTCGAACTTGGTACCGACGGCGGTGTCGCCATCAGGGAAGACCTCGACTTCGTCGTGGATCCAGCGGGAGTAGTTTCCGCGCAAAACGAATTGCTGGATGGCGCCGCTGAGGTTCCGCAGCCCCCAGTTCACACGGTAGTTCTGCCGCCGGGCGTCAAGTTCAACGCGTTCCAGTTCCTCATCGTGTTCGTCGTGGTCTTCGCCGTGCTCATCGTGTTCTTCGCCATGTTCGTCGTGGTCTTCGCCATGTTCGTCGTGGTCTTCGTCGTGCTCATCATGTTCGTCGCCGTGGCCGTGTAACTCATCGGCGAAGGGAACGCCGTAGACGCCCTCATCGTAGTTGACGCCGGCGGCGAAGAACATGCGGTCCCCGTAGTAGCCGAGCCCGCCGTAGCCATTCCAGAGTTTGGTATCGGAGTTGGGGATTTTTCCTTCCGGGGTGTCGTAATCGCCGCTCGACTGCCCGCTAAAACCTCCCCACATCATCCACTTCCCGGCGCCGTACTCGACGCCGGCCGAGCCACTGGCGAATCCGTTGGCCGAGCCCCCGGTTCCGGAGATATAACCTCTCAGACCCTGGTGCGCGTGCTCGTGAATGGCGTGGTGGCGGCTGATTGTATTCACGACCCCGCCCACCGCGCTACCTCCGTAGAGCAGTGCGGCTGGGCCTTTTACAATCTCAATCCGGTCGAGGCTTCCCGTGTTGATCAACTCTCCGTGGTCACCGGACTGCGACGACAGCGTACCGGTTCGAATTCCGTCCTGCATGATCATGACGCGGTCGCCGTCGAATCCGCGAATGATCGGCCGGTCAGTGCCCGGGCCAAAGCTGCGTTTGGCGATTCCGTTACCGGGGCGGTTAGCCAGTGTTTCCCCGATCGCAGGTGCGATTTCCTGGGCGAGTTCGAAGGAGTTCAGCGAATCGACAGGTTGCAGCGCCTCCATGGCGGTCACGGCGGCTCCGCTGGCGGTAACGTTGATGGAGTCGTGCCGGTCGGCGAGGCTGAGGGTGAAGTTCGCCGTGACGGTTTCCCCTGCTCCGACGACCACCCGCTCGGAGACCTGGGTCATGGCACTGCTGACATGCGCAACCACGTGATAGGCGCCAGTAGGAATATTCGCAAATCGGTATCCACCCTCCTCGTCGGTTTCACTATATCTGTCGAGTTCGAGAATGACAACGGTCGCTGCGTGAAGAGGATCTCCAGTCTCCGCAAGGATAACTTGGCCTTCGATGCGGCCGCGATCCTGAGCGGCGAGCGACGCAACAAACCCGGAAGAGAAGACGAGCAACACGAGCAGAAATCGAACGAGCGGAATCTTCATAGAATGGGTCCCTAACTTCTCTTAGTGTCAGCGACGAATCCGCAAACGTCTAGGACTAGGTCATGGACGGGCTCGTTTTTTCCGTGAACGGGCTCGGACTTGCGATTAGCGGGTCTGCCGGCTTCCGCCGCTGGTGATTTGGCCGTCCCTTGGTGAAAGGTTTGTGAGCAGCTCGATCCGGCTGAGGGGCTAGCCGTTGCCGGTCCACGGAAGTGGAATACAGAGCCATTGACCGCTTTTTCAGGGCCACTCACGGATTTTCGTACGAGTCCAGGTTGCGTTCAGGATGAAATTAAAGTGTGGAGTATCGGAATGTCGGGAACCGAACTGGCGGCGCTAATCGTTGACGACGAACCAATCGCCCGGCAAGTGGTCGCTGAACATCTCGAAGGCATTTCAGGCCTGCGCTTGGCCGGAGAAGCGGGGACCGGCGAACAGGCATTCGAGTTGATCGAGCAGCTTCGTCCGGATATCGTCTTCTTGGACATACAGCTTCCCGAGATGACCGGATTTGATGTCATCCGCAACCTCGGTGAGGGGCGAAAGCCGATTTTTGTCCTTGTTACCGCCTACGATCAACACGCCATTCGCGCATTCGAAGCCGGCGCAGTGGATTACCTGTTGAAGCCGGTGAGGAGAGAGCGTCTGCTTCAGGCCGTCGAACGAGCCAGGCAGCGCGCCGGGAATCAGAAGCTTGCGTCCGAATTCGAGAGGAGCGTTCTCAGAGCCGATCCGGCCGGCGAATTTGGCGGTATGGGCAAGATCGTCGGCCGATCAGGCCATAATTACATCCTGCTTCCACCAGAGAAGGTGATCGCCGTTCAGGCGGAGGGAGAGTTGGTTTGGATCCTTACGAAGGAAAGGCGCTATCTCTCCACTATGACTCTGGGCGCCTTGGAACAACGGCTTTCCCGACAGGGTTTCCGCCGGGTCCACCGGAGCACACTTGTAAATCTGAGTCACATCTCGCGGATGAGCCGTCTTAGCAGCCAGAGATGGATGTTGACATTAACGAATGAGCAAGAAGTGACGGTCAGCAAGAGGAAAGCTTCGGCGATTCGTGGGATTCTACGTTGGTGAAGATGGCGCCCGCCTCAGCGCTCCGCAATGAAGGTCGTCGTGGAACCGGTAGGGGGGTCATAGAGGATCGCTCCGTCCTTGAGTTCGAAGACACCGATCGCGGCGAACCGCTCGGCTCCGTCTTCGGTGGTGCGGAAGGCGCGGAACCGGCGCGCCTCCGATCCACGGACCTGGATTCTCAGGGGCAGGCTCCAGATGGCGATTGAACTGCTCACGACGAACGCGTCCGGATGGCCACTATCTGCAGCGGCGAAGGCGGCGATGTGAACCTGACTATTGGCCGCGGTCGAGTACGCCACAGCCATGCCACGGTGGCCGGCCGCCGTGAGCTGCTTGTAGAAGTAATACCCGTTCGTCAACTCGTACCGGCCGCTGGAGTGGACGCGAATCGCAGTGCCGGGATTTGGGTCGCCGTCAACCCAGGAAGGGGCGTGTTGGATTCCCGCCCACGGAATAATGGCGTTCACCCGGGCGGCATAGATGTTCTCATGGACCATGCGAACGAAGCGCGTATCCATCTCGCCCCAGCTCATCGAGG
>CAYXVG010000026.1:33433-37767 GCA_964468205.1 uncultured Solibacteraceae bacterium
GATGAAACGCTGTTTTGTCGCCCATTCGGGCGGACCGTAGAGAGTGGTGATGACGCGAAGTTCCTTGTCCTGTTCCTCTCTGAGCCTGGCCCCGCCCACAGCAAACTCAAGCATGTTCCGGGTCGTGGTCTCGTGGTCGAATGCGGCCTCTGGAGAGGGCTGGTGCCAGGGATCGAGAAACAGCTTCAGGATGTCGATGTCCAGCCCGTCCGGCCCAAAGACCAAACGAATGATCTCGCGCTTCTGAACGGCGGAGAGCAGGCTGAAACCGCCATAGTCCTGTGGGGCGGCAGCGTAATCGCGCGTTTGCGCCGCCTCAACGTAGTTGAAGCCAAATCCGTCCCACGGCTGCAGTTGGCGGGAAAAGTCCACTTCCGCCGGGATCGCCGTGATGGGCTCCGGCTGGGCGCCGAGGCTAACGCCGTAGAGTGCAATCAGGAGTGTTAGGGCGGCGAAGTATTTCATGGTTGTTGGATGCAGACAGCCGGGATAATCAGCGGCGCCCCGCCGAGCCAAAGCAGAATCGAAATCCGGCCCGATCAGGCTATCACATACGGCGGAGATTGACGGAGGCGCTCGAACTGCCTCTGCCGACTCATTCAGAAACGGAGCCTCAAGCCCAACTGGAGCTGGCGGGGGTCGTGTGCGGTCAGCGGCTCCCCCGCACGCTGAAAATTCGGGTTTACAGAACGCACGTTGGTGCGGTTCAAGAGGTTAAACGCCTCAGCGATCGCCTCGAGCCGAAGCCGCTCAGCGAGGTTGATGTTCTTTTGTAGCCGCAGATTGAATGAGGCGAAACCAGGGCCGTTGAAAGCGTTCCGTCCCAGATTTCCAGAGACGCCCGAGGGAGGCACAAGAAACGTTCCGTACCGCGTGGACACCGAACCGGGAGTGCCGTAAGGAACGACATCAGGCCGGTCACTGCCGGGATAGCCGTCCTGGTTGTTGTCGAAGCCAAGGAGTACGTTGACCGGCCGGCCGGCCGAGGCCTCGATAATGGGCGCGATGATCCAATTGCCGAATACTGCGTTCGCCGCCTCGCCGGTGAAAGGGTTCCCGGTGTCGAAGAGTGCTGACAGTACAAAGCGATGCCGTTGGTCGAATAGCGCGGGCCCGCGGTCTGACCGGAAATCAAATTGGTTCTGGTTTCGCGTGTGGGGAAAGATCTCTTCCGCATCGTCGATAGCCTTGGAGAAGGTGTACGATGCATTCAGCGTGAGGGCGGAGGTGAGCCGTCCCCGCAGGTTGGAGCGAAGACCGTGGTAGGTCGAGCTGGCGCTGTCTTCGAACGCCATTACCTCCGAGACCGTTGTGGTTGGACGGATGAATCCGTTATTGGGATCGGGCGGATTGTAGTCTCGCGAGCGCGGCAGATGAGTGCCCCGCACCCACACATAGCCGATATCGAAAGAAAGATCGCGCCGGATTGCCGAGCTGATCAGGAGGTTCGCTTGCTGAACGCCGCCGATATCCCAGGCGTCACTGAATGCAAGGAGCCCGGTGGGCGGATTTCCGCCCGGATACTCATCCAACTTCTGACCGGGCAAACGGTATACATCCATTGCTCGCGGCCCGACCAGGATGGCGCGCGTAATTTGCCCGCCGTCGCCTGCAGTCGCAAGATATGTGGAGAGGTTTAGCAAGCGGTCGTAATAGATGCCATAGGAGCCCCGCAAACTGACGCGCGCGTCTGAGGTGAGCTGGTAGCTGAATCCGGCGCGAGGTTGAAAGTTGTTGTTGTCCACGGGAGGCCGCCGGCGGATCCGGAGCTGTTCGAATACCCCTACCAGCGCGGCATTCGACGGAGCCAGATCTCCGGTTGTTTCCACGTCGTAGCGGAATCCCCAGTCCAGGGTAAGACGCGGTGTCGCCCGCCAACTATCTTGCGCGAACAGACCAGCGCTCGTCTTACCCGAATCCGCCAGCGGATCGCCGAATTGTTGCACGAACTGCCGTGGCAACCCAAGCCCATAAGCTTGCACGGGAGTGAGGGCAGGTGCGTCTTCACCCGCGCCGGGAGCAGCCACGGGGCCAAAATTGAACATGCCGTTGATCTGCCGGTGGTACTCCACGTCAGCGGGACACAACATTACGTCGCCACCGAACTTTAGCAGATGCGCTCCCACGCTAAGAGACAGCGTATTCTGAAAGTGCCAGTGGTTCTCGGCGCGAATATGGGGCAGAATGGGCTCTCCTCCGATGAACGCCGCGCCCGGAATGTTCACTGGAGTGCTCAGGCTATTGGGGGTCATCTCAAACTGCCGTCCGGCCCAAGAAAAACGGAGTTCGTTGACGATATTCGGGCTGAACGTGGAACTGAGCGCCAGCGTCGCAGTTGGATCGATGGCGATGTTCGCCGCGGTGCGGCCGGGTGACAGTAGTCCGGCGATCTGGTCGTTGTTCTGAGCCTCCAGCGAACTCAGCCGGTCATGCGTGTAGTTGAATCTTGTGGATAAACGATGAGCGCCGGTCAGCCAGTGATCCAGGCGCGCACTGTACATTCCAATGCGCTGGCCGACCGGGTAGACTCCGGAGAGGCCACCTAGAGCTGAGGTTGTGTAGCTTGGCGGACCCCCAGTTGCAGGATCGATTCCGGTCTCGGCGATCGCCGCGCCACGCTCGGCGGCCAATACCGCAGGATGCATTGGATCCGAGGCCTTAAGTAGCTTCTGAGCGGGCGTGAGATCGAACGTTGCAGGGCTGTCCCCGATCCGCGAGAATGCGCTTTCCTGCCGCCGTAACTGTTCGAAAGACAAGAAGAAGAAGGTTCGATCGCGTTCGAGTGGACCGCCTAGGCTGGCGCCATATTGTGTCCGTGTGTAGGGCGGATCCTCAACCGGAGAGAACGCGTTCGTGGCGTCCAGACTGCGATGGCGCAGGAACCCGAATGCCGAACCATGGAATTCGTTCGTCCCGCTTCTGGTGACGGCGTTCACAACTCCGCCGGACGCCCGCCCGAACTCCGCCTGGTAGCCGTTGACCAGCACCTGAAACTCCTGCACGGCTTCCATGGAAACGCTGCCGCGCGTACCTCCGGTAGTCTCGTCGTTGAGGTCGGCCCCATCTAGCTGGATGGAGTTGTTGCGTGGGCGTTGGCCCATAACGTTGAAGCCCGAGGTGGTGGCGACCGCATGTACCCGGAGTGTGTCGCGCTGGATCGTGGACTCCAGTAGCGAAAAGTCGAGGTAGCTCCGTTGATTAATCGGCAGGCTGGCTACCGCGAGGCGATTCACATGGGTGTGAATTGGAATAGTCGAGGAGTCGATCGGCTCTACCGCTGGAGCCTCCACTGTGATTTGGTCGCGCCGCCCGGCCGGGACAAGGTCGAATGACACGGCCGCACGGTGCCCGAGAAGAATTTCGATGCGAATGGATTGCGGCGCTAGATTTTCGGCCCAGGTCCTGACTTCGTACTCGCCGGGTTGAAGATTCGGCAGCGTCAAGTTGCCCCGATCATCGGTGCGGAACTCCCTCGTCCGATTCTGGTCCAGGCGTGTGACAGCTACCGAAGAAGACGGCACCGCAGCGCCGGATAGATCCCGCACTGTGACGATCAGACTGCCGTCTACGGAGGGAACTTGCGCAATTGCGGAAAGGGGGAGTATTGCGGACAAGACGCTCCATAGCGCCACGACGATCGGCGTTGCAGAATGCAATTTGAAGTCCATGGGTGGCTCCTACGGTCAATACCCTTGGCGCCCCCAGGTATCTTGCCGTTGTTCTTTCTACAGATATTGTGGTCTCTATATCCGACAGTAACCACCGTCGCGGCACTTTACCATCGCAATATCGTAGGCGGGCCGTTTTTTTCGATGAGTGGGGCAAGCTGGCAGTAACTCGTAACACGACCAGAACGATAAATTCGATCATTAACGTCAATATCGGTGGCCCCTCATGAGCCGAACTCGGACACGCGCGCGGATGCCAGCGCCGACCACAATTGCATACCAAGCAGGCTAAGAACCCGGTCCATAAACGAATTGCTTTTGACCGCTGGCAAGGCAGTTCAGACCGCTCACCCAAGATCCGTTGTGAAATGCGCGGGTTGCGTTTACACTCTGGCATGTGACGCGGGCTCCGGCATTTCTAACAGAGGAGTTTCGTCGTGCGGGGCAGCGGTTGATGCACCAACAATGCTGGTGCTGGGGTTGCGATATCCGGCGGCCGGAAGGGAATCTTCTGCTCGCCTACGGTTTCCAACGGCGCCGCCCGCCGGAGGGCGTTCATGGCGGTTCCGCCTACACATACGAACTGGACTCGATGGCCAGTATCCGGCTGTGGGGGTTTGGCTTGTTTTTTCGCATTCGCGGACTTTCCGCCCTTTACGTGAATCG
>CAYXVG010000026.1:37867-46346 GCA_964468205.1 uncultured Solibacteraceae bacterium
GGGGGTTTGGCTTGTTTTTTCGCATTCGCGGACTTTCCGCCCTTTACGTGAATCGCTATGAGTTCTTGCCACGTCTAGCCCCCTCGGACCAGCTTCCGGACAGCGTGTTCCTACCAGAACAGGTTCCAGCCACACTCATCCCGAAGAACCTGACAGAGACCGAGGTGGCAGAAGGAATGCTGAGTCGCGTTATGCGCTGGGTCGCCGCCTACGAAGCGTGGGTGCTCGACATCTGCGGGCTCGCCTATCGAGATAGTTGCCTGCGCGGTTGGGACCAACCATGCATCGACCCGCTCGAAGCGCCCGAACGGTGGAGGAGTCTCGCCGCCGCACTCACGTCCGGGGCGCACGGCAGAGGTGAGACGGCACGTACCTAGAAGAATCGCACCATGTAGGTGAACCGGATCCCCCGGCCGATCTCTGGCGCCATGTCCTTGATAAAAGAGCTGTGGTTACGGTAGAGTCTATCGCCAATATTGAAGAGGTCAAATGAAAGCTGGTGGACGGCGGTAGCCGCCGGTATGCTGTAGGTTGCCTTCAACCCGACAGCGGTGTACCCGGGCGTCCGTGTTTCTGTGGGAAAGGTTTGTGATTGCGCATTTGCGAGGATCAGTTCCGGCTTGACCTCGAGGTGATTCCAGCGCCAATCCAGGCCGACGCGCGCACGCAGCGGCGGTATTCGCGGTAGTGGGGTATTGCTGCCGGTTTCTTGAGCGTCAACAAAGTCTGCGCCCAGATTCAGCCACAGTCGCGGGCGAAGGAGGAAATCAAGATTGGCTTCTGCCCCGATGAATCGGCTGTCGGTCTGGCCGTAGGCGTTGACCGGCAAACCCTCAACTTCTTCCCCTGTAAGGAAGGGAAAGACAAAGTCATCGAATCGGTAATGAAAGAGATTCAGCTCTCCCTGCACACGTTCGGTCCGCTGGCGGAGCGACAAGTCGAATCCGTTACCGACCTCGGCATTGAGCGTGGGGTCTCCGACTTCGAAGGCGAGAATGCCGGGGTGAAGCCCAAAGTTGTACAACTCTTCCAGGGCGGGCGCCCGGTAGGTGCGGGTGTAGTTCGCAACGAGCGCTCCGCCTCTCCAGAGATCGAAGCGCGCACCGGCGGCAGCGGAGAGTCCAGAGAATTCTCGATCGGGAGCTGGCGGTCCGCTCGCTCCTTGACGCACGCCGGTCTGGTATCCGTTCCATTCGAAGCGCCCGCCGAATTGCAGCTTCAACCGCTCAAAAGCGATCTCCTCCAGAGCGAACAATGCGAACGCGTTGTGATCGACGGGAGGTGATAGCGCCTCGACACCAGCGGCCTCGAAATCGCGTGTAAGTCCCCAGAATCCGAACCGGCCGGTTAATCGTCCGCGGCGTTGCTGCTCAAAGGAGCCCCGATAGAGGAACTGGTCGTTAGTAAAAGTGGTGCCGGCAACTTCAAACTCATCCTCAACTTCGAGTTCGTCGTGCTGATAGGTCGAGTAGGCGATCTTGAGGGCGAAATCCTCGACGAATGAACCGAGCTTGCGCAGTCCCCAATTGAAGCGATAGGCCTGTTGGCCGCCATCTACGCGAATCTGGACCGGTTCATCGTGGTCATCGTGATCGTCTCCTTCCACGGAGTTGTTCATGCTGTCCTCTCCGGATTCCTCATGCTCATCTTCTCCGTGCTCGGCGTGGAAATCGCCGGCGAAAGGAACGCCATAGCGGAAGTCGTTCGCCCGGACGGCGAAGCTTGCGTATGACCGATTGCCGAACCAGCCAACTCCGGCAAAGCCGTTGGACATCCGGGTGGCCGAGTTCCGCACGGTTCCTTCTGGCGAGATGTAGTCGTCTGTCCTCAGCAGATTGCCGCCAGCCCAAAGCGCCCATTTGCCCTCGCCGTATTCCACGCCTGCCGCCCCGCCAGCCAAGTCATTGGCAGAGCCTCCAGACACCGAGATCGACCCGCGCAAGCCTTGGTGCGGAACAGGGTGCAACTCCTGGTGCCGGCTAATGGCGTTCACCACCCCACCCATCGCATTTGCCCCGTAGAGCAGAGTTGCCGGGCCCTTGACCACTTCCAGGCGTTCCATCGATACAGCGCTGAAGACCTCTCCATGGTCTCCGGAGGTCGAAGCAACTGATCCCGTCCTCATCCCGTCTTCCATCACCAGCACCCGGTCGCCATCGAAGCCGCGAATGATTGGGCGGGTCGTCCCGGGGCCGAAACTGCGCTTGGCGATTCCGGTTCCCGGGGAGTTCCCCAGCACGTCGCCCAGCATTGGCTGGACGTTAGCCGCAAGTTCGAACGAGTTCAGTGAACGAACGGCCTGGAACGATTCGAACGCTGTCTCCCTCCGGCCGCTGGCACTTACGGTGATCTCATGCCGGATGGCCTCCAATTTCAACAGAAAGTCGAGCGTCAATGTCGCACCCTCGTGAACCCTGGCTATCTGTTGGTCTTGGGTGAACACCTCGCTCAGGTGAGCGACGACGTGGTAGCGCCCGGGCGGCACGTTCGCAAAGTGGTAACCGCCTTCCTCGTTGGTGAAGACACGGCGATCGAGTTCGAGAATCGTTACCTCGCCTCCCGGCAGGGGCTCGCCAGTGTCGGCGAGTTTGACCGTGCCGGCGATTGTACCGTCTGTTCCAGCGCGAAGCGCCGCAACTACGGTGATCACAAACACTAAGACCAAGCAATGAGTTAGCAGTCTTACTTCATTTCCTTCTCTTCGGTTCATATAGTCGCCCCTCTGCTTTCCGATGATCCAGGAGTTCGCTCCCTACCGGGAGGAGTGGAAGAGAACAGTTTCAGTTAGTTAGCAGTCCAGACAGAAGGGGCGGGGGGGGCTCGACAGTTGCGATGATCTACTGACGGGTCGACAGTCAGGCGCCCGGGAGTGTACCAGGCCATACTTACGACGACAAGGTTGAGCAACAAGAGTGGAGCGGCGGCTGTAGCGGCCGGCGCACTCCTCGCGCGACAGAGATCGCAGTCATCACTGTCATTTCCGTGGCTAAGGGCGCACACAAGAGGCGCGGAAAACAATAGAACAGACAGGAAGATCGAGAGCCACGCAAGCCATGCAAGCCTCAACGGCGCCAAGCGCGCTTGGTTCTCTCGTACGTGCCGGACCTGGTGCATCACTAACAGAACAAGGTTAACCGACAAAACGAGGATCTATGAGCCAATTCCGACGGACGGCAACGTTAATCCGCCCGCCGGGCTGAAAGACTCGCCGGACGGGTTGCACTGCGCCAGCGGCTGGAGGGCAACCTCGCCAAAGACTAAGGCTCGAAGGCAGTGGACGGCAGATGAAACGCTTCCACACCCATCAGCACCGCACCCATTGCATTTCCGACCGGATAGTGTTCCGGAAAGACTACCTCCGCGCCCAGAGCTTCGCCGATTCCTCGCAAAAGAAGCGGCGCGGCGGCGCCGAGACCCACGACCGGCACATTAAGTTTCATCGTCACGTCGAGCAGCTTATGCTCGCCGCGCCGCGCCAGGAAGCTGGCCAGATCGAGCCCCACCTCGCGGCGAATCACATGGTCCAAGAGAGAGTTCTCGATCTTTCGCCGGGCCACTGCCAGGACTTCCTCGCAGAACTGCTCGACGGGTTTGCCGCACCTGCGAGCCATGGACTCTGCGAGGCGCAAGGCTGGTTGACTATCTCCAAGTTCGAGTTGCCCTAGGACCTGAAGAGCGTCGGTTGGAGTAAAACCGACTTCAGCGACAAGTTGATGCTTTTTGAGTTCTCTGAGGTGGGCAGCGATTGAGAGGGAGTCGGACACGACGGCGATCCGCAACTCCTCGGCGGTCGCGGAGCCGTTCTGACAGAGATAGTGCAGAACAGCGTCGCGGTTTGCGAGGGCGGTACGTTGACCTAGCGTCGCGACGACGGCACGTGGTTCGGCATTGTCTCTAAGCCGGGATGACAAATTGGACAGTTCAGGGTGAAGAATAATTGGGTGGACTCGTTCGGCGCTCAAGCCGACCGCACCGGAGTTTACCCAGACGGCGCTGTCTCCCCCCACGCCTACCGTGAACGACTCAACGGTATTGATGTGAGTCTGCCAATGCCCAATGACGCTGCCATCGCCGGTTACTACCGGTAGCCCGTCGTGAACCAGGCAGACATCGGTGGTGGTTCCTCCGACATCGACGACGAGCGCGCTCGAATCCGGCGCAGAACGCGCACCGAAGAAAGCGCTGGCCGCCGGTCCGCTCATGACCGTGGCCGCTGGCGCCGACAAAGCGTTCGCGGCCGCCACGGCCCGGGCATCCCCACGCACAACCAGCAATGGAGCATCGATTCCGGCGGCCGCGAGAGAAGTGCGCACTCCGTCCAGAAAACGGGACATGACCGGCACCAGCCCAGCGTTCAATAACGTCGTCGCGGCGCGCTCCTTGATACCGAACTTCCCGCTGATCTGATGTGAGCAAAACACCGGTACAGGGTGCAGCATTTCGACCGTCTTCGCCGCTACGAGCTCATGAGTCGGGTTTACAACACTCATCAACGAACAGACGGCGCAGGCGTCTACCTTGTCTCGCAAGTCCTCTACCGCTTCTGCTAGCGCGGGAACGTCCAGCGGTTCCTGCTCGTCGCCTTTTAGTGTGTGACCCCCGCGGATGTACTTGATGCATGCGGCGGGCAGGTTGACATATTCGGGGAAGCCAATTAGTATCATCCCGACCGCGGCCTTCTTGTCCTCGACAACCGCGTTGGTCGCCAGGGTCGAAGAAACCGTCACCAGGGACACGTGTTTCGGGTCAAGTTTACCCCGGCGCAGCACCTGATCAAGGGCGGCGCCGATGCCGACAGCCAAGTCATAGTGGGTTGTGGGCTGCTTTGATGTCCCAATCACCCGGCTGGCCTCCAGATCCAGAATGACGGCATCAGTATATGTGCCGCCGGTGTCGATTCCCAGGCAGAACCTGGAGGAAAGCGGTTTCATGATTCAATGGGCGCTGACAGAGGAATAGCGCTAACCGCTGAGTTTACCTACATCACCGGGTGAAATCTCAGTACATTCCTGCCAACGGGCGGAGTTGGCTGGTGAACGGGCCGGATGTTCGCGAGCCGACCTTCAAACCGTTTTAGCGTAGAATTCGCTGACGCGATCCCAGTTGACAACATTGAACCAGGCTTCGACATAATCAGCCCGGCGGTTCTGGTACTTGAGGTAGTAGGCATGTTCCCAGACGTCGATTCCAAGAATGGGTGTCCGTCCGGAAGATAGTGGAGAGTCCTGGTTCGCGGTTGACTCAACTGAGAGCCGCCGGTCCCGGTCCACCGTCAACCATGCCCATCCGCTGCCGAAACGCCCGGTGGCGGCTTGCGCGATTTCCTTCCGAAAGTCCGCGAAACTGCCGAACTTCCGGTCGATAGCCGTAGCGAGATCGCCTTTCGGGCGCCCGCCGCCTCCAGGAGCCATGATCTCCCAAAACAGAGTGTGGTTTGCATGGCCGCCTCCACTGTTGCGCACGGCCGTTTGGACAGAGGCCGGGAGCGCGTTCAGCGTACGCAGCAGATCTTCAATCGAGCGCTCCCGAAGGTCTGGGTGGTTCTCGAGAGCGCTATTCAGACCTCGCACGTAGCCCGCATGATGCTTTCCGTGATGGATCTCCATGGTTTGAGCGTCGATATGCGGCTCGAGCGCGTCGTGTGCATACGGCAGGTTCGGAAGAACGAAAGTGTCAGCAGCTTTTAGATTGAGCGCAGCGACGCCAAGGCCGAGGCCAGCGGTTCTCAAAAGCGCACGTCTTGTCGGAGCAAGTGTCTTATCCCTCATCGGAGTCCCTTCCAATCGCCTTCCCCCGTTGGATGAAGGACGGAAGGCCACCGGTTCACTTATCCTTTTGGGCGGGCCGGATTTTCCGGTAAGCGGCGCCTGGAAGGCCCTCCCGCCAGTGACGCGCAATACCCCCGCCCGTGCGGTCAAGCGTGGGCCGGGTCAGAATTCGATGGTCATTCCAACAACCGCGCGGCGCATCTCGACCGGGCCGTAGACGTAGGCCGAGTCGCGGTCCGGACCCCGATCGAGGTCTCGCTGATAGGTGTCGCCGACATTCTGGAGGTTGAAGTAGAGCCGGAGCTTTGTGTTGTCCCGGAGATCAAAAGTCCGGCTGACCACAGCGTTGACGACGGCAAAACTGGGACTGGTCTCCAGGCGGTCTTCGTCGATGTAGCCAGCGTAGTGAGGGACCAGCATCGGTCCGGTGTAGTCCAGCGTTCCAGTCACGTCGATCCCGCCGGGCAGATCCCAGTCGATACCGAAGAAGCCATAACGCTCCGGAGTGCGGAAGAAGTCCAGTGCGCCGAACTGCTCTTCGGGCTCGCTCCAGCGCGCCCG
Organism: uncultured Solibacteraceae bacterium; assembly: GCA_964468205.1. Classification (GTDB taxonomy): domain Bacteria; phylum Acidobacteriota; class Terriglobia; order Bryobacterales; family Bryobacteraceae; genus CAWELS01. The sequence goes on from CAYXVG010000026.1 coordinate 44,197, forward strand.
CTGGAAGGTAAAGCCTCCGCGCAAGCCGAGTCGGGGGTGAATCTGGATGGCGGCGTCGAGGTTGACACCGGCAACATGGGCGCCGGGTCCGTTGGTCCGGAGTAATTGACGGAAGTCCTGACCGGGTAACTCCTCTTCCACTAGGGTGAAGGCGTCACGCAGATCCGTATAGAAGTAGTCCACGCCGGTCTGCAATCGCCGCCCCGCGACGGCGCCAGTATACTGAAAGCCAGTACCGAAGCTGACGGATCTTTCTTCCTTGAGATCGGGGCTGTTTTGCAATAGAAAGCCCTCGCCGCCGACTTGAGCGATGTGGAGATCTTCGTCGAAGATTGCGGGCGCACGGAAGCCGGTAGAGAGCGTGGCCCGCCAGACGAGGTTCTCCGTAATGGCAAGCTTCGAGCCAATACGGGGGCTGAGGATCCAGTTGGCCACCTGATTGGATTTGTCGAACCTAGAACCGCCGATGAGGCTGAAGCGCTCGGTAGCGCGCCATTCATCCTGTAAATACAGGCCATGATTGCGGAAGGTTCCTCCGAGGGTGCGGCCGTAGGAAGGCGCAACGTCCTTAACAAACTCCCAAGACATCTGGTAGCCGCCGAGCAGAGAATGGCGTCCAGCCTGATGCGCAAGTTGAGCGTCGCCGACGGAGAGAGGGTTCCGCGTATTCCCGTATGCGTTGGGATCCATTCCGGCGCCATAGTAAGTGTCCCGTCCGTAGTAGACAGCGCTTCCGCGAAGATTGTAGTAGGTTCTTGGCGAAAGGGCGTGATTCCATCTAACCGATGAGCTATAGCGCCGGGAGTCGATCTGTTCCGTAATGAAGGTTTCCTCCGGGGGCAGGGTAAACTGGTCTCCACCACGCCGAAACTCATCGGCGACAGCCGCCGTAACCGAGAGCCGCGCCTGGCCGTCCAGGAAAGGGCGATAGAGACCGAATCCGCCGGAGTGGAGTCTACGCTTGCCGAGGTCGGAGAAGCCGTCGTTATCGCGGTCGACCGGGACGCGGTTGATGCCACGATAGTAGAAGTCGCCCGAGAAGGCGCCAGGCAGGTCAATTAACTGCGCCGCCGCGCCAGCTTGTTGTTCGGGCCGGCCACGCTGCCAGCCTGTTATGGCATCCAGGCGAAAGCGGTTGGTAAACGGCTCGCGCCGGATCAGGTTCACGACGCCGGCGACGGCGCCCGGTCCGTAAAGGGCGGAATTGCCACCTTTTACTACCTCGATCTGTTCGAGGAACGCGGCGGGAATCTGCTCCAAGCCATAAACGGAAGCGACGCCGGAGTAGCTGGGCAGGCCATCCTCCAGGATTTGCGTGTAGGGGCCTTCGAGGCCATTCATGCGAAGCTGCATGAAACCGCAGTTTTGACAGTTCATTTCCGTGCGGATCCCGGAGATAGTCGCCTGGAGAGCCTCGGCGACGGTCGTCTTCACCTGGCGTTCGACCAGCTCCGGCGTGATGAGCTCGGTTCTGACCGGAGCCTCGTGCGCCAGGCTCTCGGTGCCGGATCCCGTAACAACCACGGTCTCGGAAACCACCCCGCGGACCTGGAGTTCGAGCGTGACAATGGTTTCCTGCCCAGTGGTCAAATTCACCTCGGATGCCTCGTTCGGGAAGAATCCCTCGGCTGCCGCCAACACCGAGACGTCGGAAGCCGGCAGGCCCTCGAACAGGACCTGACCGTTCTCGTCGCTCGCACGGCGCCCCAGTTCGCCTGGAGCTGGCGGTGTTGCGCCTCGAGTGCGGCGCTGCCTCCAGCGCCGGCCCTCCGATTCTTCCATGACGCTTACAATGGCGCCTGGAATCGGGACCCCATTCGGGTCCTGAACCTGCACGACGAGTTTGGCCTGCTCCGGCACACCCTGCGCCGAAAGCGCGGTACCGACAGACGCGAAGAGAGTCAAAATCAAGCCACAAACAGCTGTTCTAATAGTCATCAAAAATTCCCCTTTAAAAACAATCGATAATAGGCAACGTCCCAGTTTCCTTGGAAGCGCGACGCCGTTGAACTCAGATTGCGAACAAAGAGGCCGGAGGCGCGCGTCCAAATCGGGTGCGCGGGGTAGGTTTAAAATGGCTGGTTGTTTGCGCGACAGCCGGAAGCCAGTCTGCCGTTGCGGAGACCGCGAGTTGAACAAGAGCGGCGGGT
>CAYXVG010000026.1:46446-89584 GCA_964468205.1 uncultured Solibacteraceae bacterium
AGCCGGAAGCCAGTCTGCCGTTGCGGAGACCGCGAGTTGAACAAGAGCGGCGGGTGGCTCAGCGCTGAGATGTTTGAACTGGCAAAAGGGGCAGGGCGTTCCAGATGCCGGGTCGTCCCTGTGGAGCGGGCTGTATACGAAAACGCTGAGCCCGAGCAAGACAGCGGCGGCTAGAATCGCCGTAAGAAAACGCAGCCAGGTTGCGGCCGGCCTCGCGTGGCCGTCTCTAAAGAGTGGATCTTTGAGGATGCAACCCATTTGCAAGTACAAACGTATCACAGGATCTGAATATCTGTCAACCTTTTTCGTGAGGTTTGAAGTACTGTTGGTTGTACAGTTTCGGTTGGCGGAGGCCACGGCAAGTTTGCAGGCGTCCGACTGCGTTTGCTGATTGGTCTGGAGCAGACGAACGCCCTCTGCTCCGTAGCCGGATACCGCTATCGCCGGTACTCTGGAAAAATGGTGGGGTGGAACGTGTGGCAAAGGGAAGCGTAGCGGAACCCGAGCTAATGTCTCGGCTGCGGAGCCGGGATCCGGAGTTGTTGGCGGCTCTAGTGCGTGAACACAGTCGTCCGCTTTACCGCGCCGCGCGGGGCATGGGATTTCGAGAGCAGGAAGCCGAGGACCTTGTGCAGGAGGTTTTCGTCACCTTCTTGTCGTCGCTTGATCGCTTCGAGGGCCGTTCGAAACTGCGCACTTGGATTTTCGGTATTCTGCACCGCAAGACAATGGAGCGCCGGCGGATCCAAGCAAAGGAAGAGCAACACGATCCAATCGACGAGGTCTTCGCCCGGCGATTCGACAAGCAGGGTAGCTGGGCCACTCCTCCGCAGGATGTTCTCCGGCTCGTGGAATTCCAAGAGTTGGGCGCGGCGATCGAGCATTGCCTTGAGAGGTTGCCTCAACCCCAGCGTTCCGTGTTTGTCCTCCGCGAGATGGAAGGATTTGAATCGAAAGAAATCTGTAAGATTACCGGCGTGAGCCTCACACACTTGGGTGTGCTAATGCACCGCGCCAGAAATCGCCTTCGGGAGTGTTTAGAGAACCGCGGTTGGGAGAGGCCCAAATGATTACGTGCAAAGAGGTAGCAGATGTGATAAGCAGCGGCGATTTGGAGCGCCTCGGCGCTTGGCGGCGTTGGCAGGTACAATTCCACCTTTGGATGTGCAAGAAGTGCGCACGATTCTCCCGGCAGCTAGAGCAGATTCGCCGTGGAGGGCAGCGACTACGTTCTGGTTATGAGTCCGAGAGGCCAACCGATGCTCGGGACGCATTTGAAAACCGGCTCTTAAGAAAGCTGGAGGAACTTCCCGTCGAAGACGAACGCAAGCGGTGAGCGATTGTCAGACCCATCGCTCCGGTGGATTCCCGTATATGCGCTTGGCGCGCGGCCGCAGTTGGAAGAGCGGCCGCCGCCAAGCACATTGGTGGAGCACCGGAGGGAACATCCGCCGACTGGTCTGTTATGATTTTTTGTTTTTGAGCACCTTCACTTCCAGCGCCATATCGTCGGACGCCCTGTATTTCACGTGGACTCGGTGACCCTTTTTCAGGTCGGCCAAGGCGACTTTCTTCGTATCGGGGACATCGGCTCCCTTCTCGGCGGTGACTTTCGTAGCGGCCGAGACTCGGAAAGCGGCTTCGTCTCCGTCGGTCTCCACGACAATCTCGTTCTTAGCCGCCTTGAGGATGGTGCCCTTGCTTACCTTCGTCACCGTAAAGGGCGACTCTCTATTGGAGTCGGGTCGCGGGGCAGATGAACCGCTTCCCTGGGCGAGGAGAGTGCCTCCCAGACAGAGAGCGGCGAAAAACGCAAAGATGGTCGATTTGCTCATGAGTATTGAGCTCCTTTCTGATATAGGTCATAAGTGAGCGCCTGACTGCGATACGCGAGCACGAAAACTATCAGCAGTGCCCCGTATTCGAGGAATAGCGCCCAAACGTATTCACGGCCGTCCACCATAACCAGGAAGGCCAGGCAGACGAAGGCCGTCATCCAGAGCCATTCGTGGCGCCGGGAGAGCACGGCAAAAGGAAGAATCCACGTGACATACCAGGGGTTGACCACGGGACTCAACAGGAGCAGCCCGCCGAGCGACCACGCGCCCAGAAGTGCAAAGTTTTGGTCTCGTCGCAGATCGAGCCGATATAGCGCAAGCAGACCGCAAAGGACAAGCGCCGCTGAAGCAGCCCGCGCGAACAGGGCGGCGTCAGGAATCCGTAGCACAGTGGCCGTCCACTGCAGTAGTGCGTAGGGGCCGGCATTGAACTGCCAGTTCCTGCTGAACTCTGACAGGCCCGACAAGCCCTGAGAGGCTGGCAGAAGCAGACCAAAACCGAATAGGACAACCCCGGTGCAAAGCGCGACGCCGCGCCAACCGGTACGGCGATAAAGGAATGGAATCAGCACGATCGGGGCGAACTTCGAGAGGATGGACAGGCCGAGCATGACCGAAGCTATGCGGCGCCATCCGCGGAGAATCGCAAAGGCCAGCGCCGCGAGCGTGAGAACCACCAGCGCGTCATAGTGCGCGCTGCCGGCAAAGACCTTGATGACCAGCGGATTCCACGCATAGAGAATGACCCGCGAAGAGGGCAATCCGCCGGCCCGGAGACCGAAGATGAGCAAGATCACGGCGCCGAGGTCCAGACCGACGATGAGGATCTTCATCATCAGCACGCTCCCCGGGACGAGAGCGTAAGAGACACGGAACAGGACCTGCGCGGCCGGGGGGTAGACTGTTCTGAGGTGTCCGTACGGGATGTTTTCGCGGACTTCGCTCCAAATCGGCGCGCTGTTCGTTGTCAGGCTGGCATCCGGGTTGGCCAGATCGTCCATCGCAGGGTCATCCGGCGCAAATTGATATGGATTGTGACCGTGAGCCCAAGCGTACCCATCCCAAAGGTATCGCCAGACATCGCAGTCGAATAGCAGGAACCGTTCAAAAGAGACACCTTGACCGGTGAGATCAGTCTTCAAGCCACTCCAAAGACCGTTGCCGTCGCGAAATGCCGGCAATCCGGTAGGCAGGAGAGCGACGCGAAAAAGGACCGCGCCCAGAAGAATGAGGCCCATCGTGGTTTTCGAGCCGGGCTGTTCGGACCTCACCATGCGGTAGGCGACCCAATACAAGGCAAAGAGCGCCGCCATGTCGAACAAGAAGTGCAGCACCGGTCGCCAGCCATTGACTGCATCTAATCGGCATAAATCCACATAGAGCGCCAACGAAAGGAGTAGAAGCGCACTCAGAAGCAGGAACTTAGGCTGCGCAAGGGATCTCATTTCCGGTTTAGATACGGGACCGGCGGCTGGCTCCGTCTGACTCTGACCGTTTCATACACGGATCCGTATTTCCGCAGAGGATAATCCGCCATGTGTTTTCCGTATTCGTTTCCCCTCGGTGCGGCACTACCACAGGCCAAAATAGCTCTGGCGGAAGTCTCCGCTACTGCGGGGTATTTCGTTACGGATCCCCCCGAAGTAACGCTCCGCAGGCAGTTTCTGGCGGCGAATTGATTGTTCCGGCGCAAGTCGAACAAACGCCTCGAAGAGACGATTCCTAGCGGGTAGCGCAACCTCCCGGGTCAATGAAAACCGCCGCGCAAGATCCCCGTCTTTGAGGCGTTCGCGCGGCGGTCGCACCGAATTGGGCAAGGGCGATTAGAACATCAGTTTGAGCCCAAATTGATTCTGCCGCTGGTCTTGCAGGGCAGTGGTCACTTGTCCAAAGGTGGCATTGCCAAAGGTCGTGCCCGGGTTATTGAAATGCGGCGTGTTCGTGAAGTTGAATGATTCATAGCGGAATTCGAGGGCAATCCGCTCGGTCAGCGGGAAGCTGCGAAACACGGAGAAGTCGAGGTTCACCAGGCCAGGTCCGCGCGAGATGTTGCGTCCAACGTTACCGAAAGTCGCCGGCTCCGGCGCAGAGAAGTTGGACGTGTCGAAGAAGAAGGCGCCTCGCCCCACCTGCTCGGGCTTGTTGAGCGGTCCCGTTATGTCCGGCCGGTTCGTGTTACCAGGAGCGTTTAAGCTGGCGTTGCTGAACGTGAGGTTCAGTGGGGTCCCCGTTTGTGAGGTGAAGATTCCGTTCACCTGCCAATCACCGAACACCCATCGCTGCCATCCGTTCTGCAGCCAGCGCCGATTCTTACCGAAAGGCAGATCCCAGACGAAGCTCTGAACGAAGGTATGGGTAACGTCGAAGTTCGATCGGGCGTAGTTGAGTTCCGGGAAGATGTGGTTCGCGAAGCCGCCGTTGTCGCCGCTGAGCGAATCCTGGGATTTCCCGTAGGTATAGGCGGTGGTCATAAGAAAACCGCCCTTAAACCGGCGATCCAGCTTGACCTGCAGTGATTGGTAATTGGTGCTGGTGCCTTGAAAAAGCAGAGTGGTGGAGGCCCTCCGTCCGAAGAGCTGGAACTCCGGCTGGCCCGCCGCTCCGGCGCCGGGGATGAGACCGGCATTTAGGTTTGGCCGGCCGCCGATACGGACGCCATGGTTGGCCACGTAACCGACATCAAGCGTGAAGTTCTTGGGCAGCGCCCGCTGGAAGGTAACGTTCCATGACTGGACGTAGCCTTCCTTGTAGTCTTGTGGAACGACAAAGAAGTTCTGCTCCGGAGCGTTGTTGATGATGCCATCCGGCGGGATGAGAGCCACTTCGGCCGGCGGGAAGCCGTTGGCTAGGGATCCAGCGGCACTAAACGAGTTGTCCGCGTTGAAGGCGTTATTCTGCTTCACGGGGAAGTTAAAAGCGTACGAGTTATCCGGCAGCGGGACGTAACTGATCCCGTAACCTCCGCGGACCACCGTCTTATCGTCGACACGGTAGGCAAACCCAAACCTTGGAGCGAAGAAGTCGTAATGTGTTTCGCGCCCAAGGTTGCTCGAGTTGCCTCCAACTCCCGCTACGATCAAACGGTTGGTGGCCGGGTCAAAGTTCGAGAAGCCGCCGTCGCGGCCGGGGGTGGCCGGCGGCCAGAGTTCCCAACGGAGGCCCAGATCTAGCGTGAGCTTTGGATGGATTTGCCACTTGTCCTGCACATGGGCGAACACGGCCGTCTGGCGAAATGCGGGAAAAATCACGGGCAGGTCGCGGCCGAAGGTGTTGGGTTGGTCCAACAGGAAGCTAGCAAAGGAGTTGGTAAAGCCGTTGTTGGGATTGCCGTTGAGCGAGGTAGGTCCGGGGGTGAAATCAAACCGGCCCCGCGGGCTGAACGTCTGGGTTTGCAGCAGGTCGTCTCGCAGGCGGCGGACATCGGCTCCCCATTTGATCGTATGGCTTCCAGTGATCTTGGTCCAGTTATTGACGAAGTTAAAGTTGGTCTCGGCCCGCTCCCAAGGTAGGCTTGCGGAGAAGCCAACTAACGGATTCGAGAAGCCGTTGATATTGATCCCGGCCAGACCTCCAGTGAACGGCGACACATTCACACCGGGGACTCCGATCTCGTCTGACGCCCTCGTGTTGAGATCAGCGTTTTGAGCGTCATTACGATACCTCAGGACGCCAGCGCGCGCTTCCATGATGAGCGACGGGGAGAATACTCGCGTGTACGTGACGCCCGCGCTCTGGCTGCGTTGCAGTCCGTTTCCGGCAAAACCCTTGCCTCCCCCGCCAGCCAGGCCGAACAAGGGCGGATCCTCGATCTCGTGGCGCTGGAAGCTATACCGCACACTGATTTTGTCGTTGTCTGTGAAGCTATGATCAACCTTCGTGTCGAAACCGTCGGTATTCTTCCTGCGAACGGTGGCCTTCTGGAAATTGGTGCCGAAGCCATCCGCGGTCGGCTGAGGCACGAGGCCGAGAATGCGCTGTGAGACTGGACTGATCCGGTCGGTTGGGACGCGATTGCCGGAGAATGGCTGTCGTCCAGTACCATCGGCGACGCCGGTGGCCGGGTCGTAGATGACCGTGGGACCGGCGCTAAGATCGCCGCTACGGAATGCGGAAGTGGGGATAGTTGCGAAGCTCACATCTCCACGGCGATCCCGGATGCCCTGGTAGTCCATGAAGAAGAAGGTCCGGTTCTTGCCGTTATAGGCGTTGGGAATCAACACCGGTCCTCCGAATGTTGCACCAAACAGATTGTAGGTGGTGGGCGCCTTGGAATCGGCAAAGATGTTCCTCGCGGCCGTCTTGCTAACCCGGTTGAAGGCGAATGCGCTGCCATGGAATTCGTTCGTTCCGCTGCGCAGGGTCACGTTGGTCACCGCGCCGCCGGCGCGGCCCAACTCGGCCTCGTAGTTGCTTGTGGAGATGTCGACCGCCTCGATGGCCTCGATCGGCGGAATCATTGCACTGAGTAGTCCGGTTCGATGGTTATTGTCCACACCCTCCAACTGGAGATTATTGGACAATCTGCTCTGCCCGTTAACCCTTGTGGACAGGCTGTCCTGTGGATTGAAGAACTCTGAATGCGGCCGGAAGGCGCGGGTGGCTCCAGGCACGAGATTGATCAGCGCCTGGAAATTGCGGTTGAACGCCAGCGGCATGCTCTCGACCTGCTCGCGCACGATTTGGCGCCCGGTATCGGCTCGGTCCGTCTGCAACAGAGGCGCCTCGGCGACGACCTGAACGGATTCGCTGATCTCGCCTGGTTGCAATTCGAGATCCACGCGGACGGTGGTGTTGACAAGCACCTCGACGTTTTCACGCACGGCCTTACGGAAGCCAGGCTGTTCGACCGCGACGCGGTACACACCGTTGGCAAGATTAGGAAAAACGTAGGCGCCCCGTTGGTTGGCGGCCGCCGTCCGGGTGACACCCGTGTTCATCTCGGTTATGGTTACTACTGCCCCCGGCACTACCGCCGCCGATGCGTCGGTGATTGTCCCCACCAGCGTACCGGTTACAGCTTGACCATAAGCGAACTGGGTGAACGCCAAAAGCGTCGCCAGGAGGGCGAGCCTGAAACGAATCAGAGAACGACTTGTCATTTTGCTGCTCCTTTTGTGACTACCTTGGTCGCGATGCGAACGGAAAGACAGAGTCTCTCCGCGCGCCGGTTGGATGGCCAGGACCGGGACCGATGCTGGAGCCGGTCAAATCCTGGCGGATTTCGGTTTCGGGGAAAAAGGCCTGTGCGGCAAAGGCAAAGAAGACGCCATGAGGTATCGGCCGCAACCGTTTCCCCTGAAGCGCGCCTTGGGTGCATTGACCGAGAATGTTCCAGGCGCTTCCCGTCTGCTTGTCAACGAATTGATTGTTCTTACGGCGGAAGGTCAGGCGCTGGCCGTCAACTTCGGGAGAGAAAACACCTACCGCACCAGCGTTGCGCGAATCGGCGATGCGCTCCCGGTCCATGGCGCTGACCATTCCGTCTTGATAGAAGGCGACGAACCGTTGTTTTCCAACCTTGCCCGACACCAGCCCCCAACGCCGCAATTGGCGGAGTGGAAACGTCTTGCTGGAGCTTCCGCTGGCTAGATAGAGAACACGGTCTTTCGCGGCGAGTCGGCCACTTGGATCAACCGGCGGCCGGCCTCCGAACTCGTACTCCGCATACGGACTCTGACCATAGAGCATGGAGTGTCCTGTCTCGCGGCTCAGAACTTGGCCGTCGGGAGAAGCCTGGCGAAAACTGGAGAATGCCACTGTTTGGCTCGGGAGCAACCGAAGCCGCTTTCCCGTTAAGGCGCCAACAAGGCACTCTCCTGTGATTTGCTGCCACAACGAATCCGTGGCCCGGTCGAAGAAGATCATGTCGTTGTTACGAAGCATCCCAGCCACACCGAACTCATGCACTTCTCCTTCGAGAGAGCGGTCGAACACAAGGGCGCTGTTGCAAAGGGGACAGAAGCTGACCAAAAAATGAAGATCGCCGATCTGGTCATTCACCAGTTCGTGCCAGAGGAGAATCTGGAGCGGATATGCCCGGGCGTGGCCGCTGCGTTCAAAGACAATGACCGGTTCGGAGTCGTCTAGCCATTCCCGTGCCGCTTCGATATCGGCGAACCGCGGCTTGGTGATGGCCGGAATCTCGTCCTTACCGGACCCGCCTTGCCTCAGTTCGGCGAGGTCGATCGACTTTTGCTCAAGGTCAGTTTTCCAGTCGCCCGGAGCGAGTTGAGGCAGCGCGGCAGCCGCGGCGAAACCCAGAATCACAACAAATCGCAGATGGTTGCACTTGACCAACCTCAGGTACCCCTCTGCAGTGACCTTCGGGAAATTTTGCACCGGAGTTCCGGGATGGAACTCTGGGGAGCAAAGATCTTACAAGGGTCAATGATTCTTGAGCCGCAGACGGTGTGCGCGAGCGTGAAATGGTCGCTCGGGCGCTGAGCACAGAGATTGTTCTTCTACTTCCGGCCAAGCGCCGCGAGGCCACGGTCATCTCCGCGCAATCGGAACAACCGGCGAAACCAGCGAACCATCCAGGGAGTGAGTTTTTCCATCATGAACAGGTCCGCGGCCCGGCGGTTACCAAGACCATAGGTGGGGTACGGATGAATCGTGGACGATACCTTGTCCAACCGGATTCGGTTGCGCATCGCGAGAGCGTATTCGCCGATCATCTCGCCTGCGTTCGCGCCGAGGATGGAGACGCCCAGTATGCCTCCCCAGCGGTTCGCGAGCACTTTGACGACTCCCGCGGTTTCCGAATCGGTTATCGCCCGGTCCAACTGCGTGAAAGGAAACCGGTAGACCGAATGCTTCACTCCATTGCGCTTCAGTTCCTCCTCACGCTGGCCAACGTGGGCCAGCTCAGGATCTGTGTAGGTGGTCCAGGTAACGTGGCGTTCATCCATTGAAGCCGGCACGTGAAGGATTGCGTTCGTCACCGCGACCTTCGCCATGTGCTCGGCCATGTGAGTGAATAAGTACCGCCCGGCTACGTCCCCGCAGGCATAAATGTGCTTCGACGACGACCGGCAACGGGCGTCGATGACGATGCCCTTCTCATTCGTCTTAATCCCCGCCGCCGTAAGATTCAGAGAATCGACGTTGGGTTTGCGTCCAATGGCGGCGAGAACAGCGTCGGCTTCGATTCGCTCGCCGGTTTTCGTGATCGCGGCGCCATTGTCGAAGCGGATCAATTCCGTCCCGAGGCGGAACTCGACGCCCTCCTTCCGCAGTTCTTCGACCAGCATAGGCGCGAGTTCCCCGTCGTCGCGGCCCAGAACTCTCTCCGAGCGATCAAGCACGGTGACTTGCGCTCCGAGGCGGCGGAATGCTTGTGCCATCTCAACTCCGATGGGCCCGGCGCCCAGCACCAGGAGACGCTTCGGAAGCTCTTCGAGTTCGAAGATCGTCTCGTTGTTCAAAACCTGGATGCCGCCGGTCCCATCGAAGTTCGGAATGCGCGGCGAACTGCCGGTGGCCACGACGAAATAGCGAGAGGTAACTTCGTGGGCGCCGCCGTTGGCTTGAATCTCAACCGTATGGCGGTCCAGGAAGCGCGCTTGCCCCTCGATGACCTCAACCCCGAGCTTCTCAAAATTCGGTGGCGCATCCGCGTCCTCATACACGTGCTGCCGGATCGACCGCACCCGCTCCATGACCCGGGCGAACTCGTGCCCGCCATCCGAGGGAGTAAGTCCGAAACGGCCGGCCGTGCGCATCTCGTGTGCAACTTTCGCGGCCTTGAGCAAGCTCTTGCTGGGAACGCAACCGTACCACGTGCAGTCGCCGCCCAACTTCTTCGCCTCGACGAGAGCTGTTTTTGCACCCAAAACAGCAGACATTCCGGCCGCCGTCAAGCCAGCCGCTCCTCCTCCAATTACAACCATGTCGTATTGGTAGCTCATGTATGGCTCTCCTCTCGCAGGCGGGATCTCACCTTGCGGACAGTCGAATACGCTCCGAACACCAGCATGGCGGCGATGAAAACATAAACCCACGCCGGGATATTCTGGCCGGCGACCAGAAGATAAAGATACGCGGAAATGAAGCAGAACCCAGCGCAAAGTGCTGGCAGAACCGGTGATTGTCCCCTCTTGAGATTGCGGATCAGCCACGCCACGGATAGCGAGAAGAATGGTATTGCGCCTATATAGATGGCGCCGAAGACAAAGGGGTTAACTCCGTGCTCTCTTCCCAGACTAAGAAACCAAGTCTTGATCCGTTCAATCGGGAGCCTGTTACGCAGCCAATCCCAATATAGGTTCAGCCGTGAATAGCCGCTTCCGGCGCCCGCAGAGTCATTGAGCCCCCAATCGTAGTCTTGATATTCAATTCGTAAGTCCGGCTCCTTAAGAAACGCCTGCTTGCCCGGCGGCGCATAGCGCGCGAGGAACCCCTTGAGCCCGCCATCTTGATGGAAGTCGTCCTCATACCACTGGAAGATCTTGCTGATGCGCGCTGTCTTCTCCTGTGGATTGAACTCGTTCAGGCTGGGGTCAGCCAGCCAGCGGCGTATGTTGTCATCCAGTTGTTCGTCGATTCGCTCACTGACGTAAGCCTCGCGGCACAATGGCGGACAACTCCGGGCCGCGCACACAAGCGCCGCATGGAAGCGCGGGTCTTCCATCTGCTTGAGGCGGCTTTCAATTTCATCCAAGGAGACTTGATCCTGGTCGAGCCTGTGCCGCGCCGTCTGGAACGGATTGTCCGTCTGCCAAATACTCTCAACCGGGTAGTTCGCCACGATCCACTTGATCGTGAGGGCATTGTAGGCGTTGATCAGCGCGGCCTTTTCGGCTGCTGGAACCATGTCGGGTGGCCAGGGTCCAGCCAGTTCGCCCACGTAGGCGTCAAGAGTTTCTTGGCCACGCTCTTTCAGTCCGCGATAATCGACCTCGGAGGCGGAATTCACATACTGCTTAAGGATGGCATCCCAGGCGGAGTGATCAAGCCCCGCAGCGGAGGCGGGTAACACCACGCCTACCGAGCCAGTGACCAAGAGAACGATGGTCAGAAGTTTCTCTCTTCTCATGTTATGTGTGTGTGGCTGGGCCGCGTTTTCTTACAGTCCGGCGAACGTTCATCCAGACGAACATAGCCGACAGCTCCTCTCTTCTTGACAAATACACAGCCAGCCTTGTTACCAGTAACGCACGGAACGGCGAAACGATTCCCTTGCCAGGTGGTCTCTCAGTCAAAGAAGATGAATCAGCAACGCAGGCCGATGCGAGCGCGCGAACTTGCAGACTACGCGCTCGGCTGTGATTTCGAGCGCCTTCCCGATGCAGCAAAAATCCAGTTGAAGATCAGAGTGCTCGATACCCTGGGATGCGCTCTTGGAGCGCTTGGCGCCCCGAGGATGTCCGCACTTCACTCTCAGATCACGGCGTTCGACGGGGACGGGCCGTGTACTTTGATAGGCGGCGGTTCCGCTCCGCCTGACCGGGCGGCTTTCTACAACAGCGCACTGATACGGTTTCTTGATTGCAACGACAACTATTTCGCCCGCGGAGAGACGTGTGAGCCGAGCAACAACTTCGGGGCAGTTCTGGCCGCGGCGGAATGCGCCCAAGCGAGCGGCAAGAATCTTCTAGACGCGCTAACAGCCGCGTATCAAGTGCAGTGCCTGCTCGCTGACCAAGCGCCGCTTAGCGCGCAAGGATATGATGTGATTGCCCATGACTCGTGCGCTGCGGCCGCAGGAGCCGCCCGGGCGACGGGGTTGACTCCGGAGCAGACAAAGAACGCACTAACCATTGCCACCGCGGCAAGCAGTCCGCTCGCGTTGCGGGGCGCGGGAAGAGCGCCTGACTGGACACTGCTGGCTCGCCCGGCCGCGGCGGGTTCCGCGGTCCACGCCGTGCTGATGGCCGCCAGGAAAACGACCGGTCCAGTAAACAAGACCGAAGGATCCACGCGGTGTGTGTTGCCAGCTTCCGAGCAGTTCGAGACTGATTGGGATCCCGGGGCCGAACGAATCACCAGGAGCAATGTCAGACGATTCAGCGGTAGCGTTCAGGCGCAAAGTTGCATTGAGGGCGCCATTGAATTGCGAAGCAAATACTGTTTCAAGCCGTCGGAGATTCGGGCTATCGGTGTCGACGTTAACTCTGATCTATTGGCCGAAACGCACCAGGAGCCGGCGCAGTCGCCTCTCATATCCCGGGAACGGGGCGCCAAAAGCCTGCCATTCATGATCGCCGCGGCGCTGGTGGACGGGGACCTGTCTCCGCTCCAGTATGAGCGGGAGCGCATTGCGAGATCGGAAGTACAGACTTTAGCCCAAAGAATCCGTGTCCAGCGTCACGATCATCCGGCCGGAGACAGGCCAGACAAGCTGCCCTGCCATGTCCAGATACTGCTGAAAAACGGCTGGCTGCTCAAGCGGGCGAAGTTTGACTACGAAGGATTTCATACGCGTCCACCGGGATTTCCGGGTGTGTTCCGGAAGTTTCGGCGGTTGACCGAAGGAAAGATCCCGAGGTCGCTTGGGACCGAGATCGCCGATACGGTTACGCGTTTGGAGGCGCTCCAGACTTCGGACTTGACGAAACTGTTAGGCTGGTGCAAAGTGGGTGCGCGGACGGCGGAGGCGCAGAAAGCGTCTTCGTAGGAAGTGGCCCCGGATTCGGCATTTGACACGGGGGAAAAGGATGGGAAACCACAACACGGGAGCGTATGATGCGATTGTTATCGGTGCTGGTCAGGGCGGCGGTCCGCTCGCCGGCGCCATCGCCGCCCGCGGCCGGCATGTGGCGCTGGTGGAGAAAGAGCACGTTGGAGGGAGTTGCATCAATGAGGGATGCACACCAACGAAGACCATGGTGGCCAGTGCGCGGACCGCGTATGTTGCGCGGCGCGCTTCGGACTATGGCGTTCGCTTCGATGGCGGGATCTCCGTCGAAATGGAAGCTGTGAGACAGCGGAAACGGGACATCGTCGACATGTTCCGATCCGGCAGCCAGCGCAAACTTGAGGAAACCGAGAACCTCGACCTGATAATCGGCGAGGCGAGTTTTGCGGACAAGAGAGTTGTTGTCGTCAAGCGGAATAACGGAGCCGATCTGCGCTTGGAGGCGCCCCAGATCTTCATCAACACCGGAACGAGTCCGCGCCGGCCGCCAATCGCGGGGATCGAAGAGGTTCATTACCTGGATAACCGCTCGATCATGGAGCTCGACGAAGTTCCAGAGCACCTTCTTGTCGTTGGCGGCGGATATATCGGAGTCGAATTCGGACAAATGTTTCGTCGATTTGGCAGCCGGGTGACAATCCTTCAGCGATCGCCGCAACTCCTTCCACGCGAAGACGAGGATGTCGCGAGCGCCGTGGAGGAGATCCTTCGGGAAGATGGAATTGAGATCGTCACGGATGCGGTAGTCGACCAGGTCCGGAACCCTCCCGGCGGCAAAATAGCAGTGCGGATGCTTCTGCATAATAAGATTCGCACCGTCGAGGGAACTCACTTGCTGATCGCCGCAGGACGATCTCCCAACACGGGCGGCTTGAACCTTCCGGCCGCCGGCATTGAGACTTCCAAGCGCGGGCACATTCAGGTTGATGACCGGCTCGAGACGAGCGCCGCGGGGGTCTATGCTCTGGGCGATGTGAAAGGAGGGCCGGCATTCACCCATATTTCCTATGACGACTACCGCATTCTGAAGGCGAATCTGCTCGACGGGGGATCGAGGATTACCTCTGATCGACTCGTGCCCTATACGGTCTTCATCGACCCACAATTGGGCCGGGTGGGGCTCTCAGAACGTGAGGCGAGAGACCAAGGGCGTGAGTACCGGGTGGCGAAACTGCCGATGAGCAGTGTTGCGAGGGCGCTGGAAGTCGATGAGACGCGCGGCTTCATGAAAGCCCTCATCGATCCCGCCACAAACCGGATTCTCGGCGCCGCCATCCTCGGGATAGAGGGTGGAGAAGTAATGAGCGTCCTCCAGGTGGCGATGATGGGGGAGATCCCTTACCAACGCCTCCGGGATGGAGTGTTCGCCCATCCCACACTCGCGGAGTCGCTGAATAATCTCTTTCAGACGGTCGACTAGCGGTTAGCCCGGCGACCGCCAGTCAGTTTTCCCGGATCAAGGGCTCTCTCGATTTCCTCGCGCGGCAGACCGGTGAATTCGACGGCAGCCTCGACAATGCTCACGTCTTTGGACTGAGCCCAGTGCACGATTTCCGCCGCGCAGTCATAGCCAACTCTTGGCGCCAGGGCGGTCACCAGGATCGGGTTTCGCTTGGCGCGTTCTTCCACAAGATTCCGGTGCACTGTGAAGCCACCGACCGCCCGGTTAGCGAGGTGATCGGCGGAGTTGGCGAGGAGTTGGATGCTCTGGAGCAGATTGCAAGCGATAAGGGGCAGCATCGTATTAAGTTGGAACGAGCCTGCTTGGGCGGCCATGCCAATCGCCGTGTCGTTCCCATAGACCTGGGTGCAAGCCATGGCGACCGCCTCGGGGATTACGGGATTGACCTTGCCGGGCATGATGCTGCTTCCCGGCTGCAGGGCAGGCAGCGAAATCTCGTTCAAGCCGGCATTCGGTCCGCTGTTCATCCAGCGGAGGTCGTTCGATATCTTCATCAGCGGGACCGCCACGGCCCGCAGAGCGCCGCTCAGTTCGGCGGCCGTGTCGGGACTGCTGATGTCCGCCATCGCGTTCGATGAGGTACGAAAGCGAATGCCGGTCGTTTGCGAGAGGCACTGCACTACCTGTTGCCCAAAACCGGGCGGAGCGTTAAGGCCTGTGCCGATGGCGGTACCCCCGATCGGTAGCCGTCCAAGGCGGGGGAGAACAGAACGGATGCGCTGGGCGCTTTGCAGCACTTGGTGGCGCCAGGCGCGCAGTTCCTGCCCCATCCGCATGGGAAGGGCATCCATCAGGTGAGTGCGGCCAGTTTTTATGATGCCGCTTACCTCCCGGGCCTTGACACCAAGCGCAGCGGAAAGCCTGGAAAGAGCCGGGAGCAGCACGGAACGATTGGCCTGATACGTGCTGACGTGAATGGCCGTGGGAATGACATCGTTGCTACTTTGACTGCGGTTGACCTGGTCGTTCGGATGAACATGGCGGCCGAGCCGCCTACCCGCCAGGGTAGCGATCACCTCGTTCATGTTCATGTTGATGCTTGTTCCCGAGCCGGTTTGCATGACATCTACGGGGAACTGTTCCGAGTAGTCATCTTGCCCGATCTCGAGCGCCACCGCTTGGATGGCATCGGATAACTCGGTGTCGAGCTCTTCGAATTTGGCGTTAGCTTCAGCACAGCAGCCCTTAATGAGCGCCAAGGCGGAAATAAATTCTGACGGGAAGCGAAGCCCACTGATTTTGAAGTTGTTGATGGCCCGCTGTGTCTGGGCCCCGTAGAGGGCGTCCACTGGAACGCGCACTTCGCCAAGGCTGTCCTTTTCTATCCTTACTTCGTCAGTGAAAGACGGACTGGCTTCGTAGCTCATGAGAGTGCTTCTCACCTTTCTTGAGGAGACCTCCGCTCGCGCCGGTTCGTTTCATGGTTCACCGCACGATAGCGTGGCGGATTGGGGATGGTGATCGAGACGAACGCTGTAACTCCGGCGCTCCAATCGAGTCTTCCCGACAGAAACCGGGAAAGGAGATGAACAGAAAATGAAAATGTGGGCAACGGTGGTGTCATGCGCTGCGGTGGCGGTCCTCCTGGCTGGTTGCGGCGAGACGGCGGATGAATCTGGCACAGGAGCGGAGGATGTCGAAAGGGAAACTCGGGAAGCCATGGAAACCACGCGGGAATTCCTATCGGAAGAGAGGAAAGAATACATGGCGAAGATGGAGAAGCAGATGAGCGCCTTAAAGACCCAGATCCAGGAACTCAGAGAGGAGGCCGAGCAGGCACAAGAGAAGCAGAAGATGGAAATAATGGAGGATGTCCAGGAGTTGGAATTGAAGTACGAGGATGCCCGGGAGAGCATGAATGAGATGAGTTCGTCGAGCGAGGAGGCCTGGGAGGAGATGAAGTCGGGCCTGGAAGCGGCAGTCGAGGAGTTGGAAGAGGCCTATGGCCGCGCCCGCTCGCAACTGTCGTGATGGAACCAGGCAGCACAGGTCCTTGCGGCGGTGTTGAAAACGAAACGGAACGGTGAATACTGGCTGGTTTCTCAGCCGGATCATGCATGGCTGTCGGGCACACTGGCAGCGTACTGGGGGACCGGCGAGTTCCGCTCCCCCGGACACTTCGCTCCTTTCGGCGAGCCAGAACGGCTGCGTGCGGAGACGGTGCTGGCCATTGCCGAGCATGATAATGGCTGGTGGGAATGGGAAGCCGCACCGCCGCTGGCCGAGGATGGTCTCCCAAGGGACCTTAGGGATGTACTGAATGACCAGCAGGAGGCAATGAAGCGCTGGCGGCTCGGAGTTCCGCGCCTGCGGGAACTCCATCCGTACGCCTCCCTGCTCATCAGTTACCACGCGAACTGGCTTTACGCACCGAAGGCCGGATTGGATGCTCCGGCGAAATTCAGCCATAGTGTAACGGTTCAGGCAAAGGAAGAATCAGAGGAGACCGCGTCTGTTCGGGACTTTCTGAGCGAGCTTAGCTCTCAGCAGGCAGAACTCGCGACCCGGGTGAAAAGCACCGAGTTTAGTGAGGCTCTTGCCGCGGCGCATCTCGACCCGCACATACGGCTGCTACAACTTGCCGACGCTATGTCGCTCGCCCTCTGTTCAACGATGATCCGGCCAGCGGAGGGCAATGCAAACGGATTCGGCGAGGATGTCTTGCGCTTCGACAATACGCCAAGGTCGAGCGCGGAAGACGTGGTCAGTATCACATGGGAGCCGGCCGGGGAACGCCAGATCGTATGCCGCCCCTATCCGTTTTGCACCGATCCCCTCGAGGTTCATGCGCCCGTGCGCATTGTTGCCGAGGGAGCAGCGCCCGCTGGCGAGCGGTTTCATTCGTGGTGGCAGACCGTCGGGAAACAGCCGGTCCGCTATGAACTTCGCTCACGCCCCACGTGAAGCCTTGACGATCTCCGGCCGGCATAAGCTCAACGCAGAAGCTTCCAGGATCCTCCTTCACCTGCGAACGGTCGCCCCGGAACTCAGGGCTATTTCCTTCTTCTCTCCTTCCCGGAGCTCGTAGGTCTCATCCCGGTAACCAATGGAGATTGGTCCTGCTTTGGAGGGCAACGCTTCCACGATGAGGGAATCCGAAGTTACGGTCACGCTGAGAGAATGATTGCGATAGCGAAGCTTCATCGAGAGCCGGCGGATCTCTTTCGGCAGGCACGGGTTGAAGCGAAGCACACCTCCGCGTGGCTCCAGGCCCGTGAAGCAACGGTGAACCAGGTCAACTGATCCGGCCATTGCACCTAAGTGAATCCCCTCGGGCGTTGTTCCGCCCTGGATGTCCGTTATGTCGGTTTTGAGGGCTTCCAGAAACAGTTGCCGCGAACGAAGCCGGTCAGAACGGGCCAGCACCCAGCTATGAACAACCCTGCTGAGGGACGAGCCATGGGAGGTTCGTTTCAGGTGATACTCGATGTTCCTCGGGATTGTCTGCCTGGAGAATGGATAGTCCAGCCGCTCGAAGAGCTCTGCGAGTTCTTCAGCGGAGAAGAGATAGAACAGCATCAGGACGTCGGCCTGTTTGGACACCTGGTAACGATTCGGCGTGTCGTCCTCAGCTTCGAGAATGCGGTCCAGTCGTTGGACGTCTCCGTACTTGCGCCGATAACCTTCCCAGTCGAACTCCTTTAGGCCGTCGAATCCTTCGAATTGTGTCAGGACATCTTCCTCCACGAAGACGAGCCTCATCCGGCGGCTGATCTCGTCCCACCGCTCGAGTTCTCTTTCACTGAGGTCCAGTAGCTCGCGGATATCGCGTCTTCGGTCCGCAGCAAGCAGATCGAGGACGTCAAGCGCCCGCCACAACACCCAAGCGGCCATGAAGTTGGTATAGCTGTTGTTTTTCAGCCCTTTGCCAGTTTGGCCGGGGTAGTCCTCGTGGTATTCGTCCGGCCCCATCACGCCAGAGATTTCGTAGCGGCCCAACTGCTCGTTGTACTGAGCGATGCTGCTCCAGAACCGGGCAATTTCGAGGATGAGTTCGGCGCCGTAGAAGGAGAGGAATTCAACATCCCTCGTCACTTCGAAATACCGCCAAGCGTTGTAGACGATCGCGGAATTCACGTGGCGCTGGCGATGGCTGTTGTCCGGGTTCCAGCGTCCCGACTGGGGGTTCAGATGCAGCTTCTGTGTTTCCTCTCGCCCGTTGCTGCCGCTTTGCCAGGGAAACATCGCTCCGCGGAAGCCAGCAGCCTTAGCCGCCGCACGCGCTTCACCCAGACGCCGGTATCTGTATTTCAACAACGAGCGCGTCGCCTGCGGCAAGCGGAGGTTAAAAATCGGGAAAATGAATAGCTCATCCCAAAAAATGTGGCCGCGATAAGCCTCTCCATGCCAACCGCGCGACGGGACACCCACATCCAGATCCATTGTGTGCATGGACACAGTCTGGAGCAGGTGGAAGACGTGGAGACGCAGTGCGAGCGGTATGAGATCCGCCTCCGAACTATCGTCGCTTTGCTCCACCTCTATAGCAAAGCGCCGCCACAGCCTCTCCCAGGCTTTGGCATGACTGGACACGAGGTCGTCAAACGGCCCAGCCTTGCGGGCCGCCTCCGCGGCCTCCAATCCGCACTCGCTGATGGCGGTGTCTCGAGACGTATACAAAGCAACGGTTTTTTCGATCTGGATTCTTGAGTTCCGCTCTACTTTGAGTACCGTTTCTTGGGCCGCATACCCCGCGGCCTGGATTGTCCGCGACGGCTCCTCAGCCGACTCACCACGGCGAATTATGGTGGTTCGCGCGGCTTCCGCAACTCGCAGATGCGACTGAGTTGTTTCGACCTCGAGGAGCAGAATATGACCGCTGTCGGCGGCAAGACCGCTACGCAGTGGCGCAAGATGTCTTCCGTTCAGCTTTTGGTACCGTTCCACACCTTCGTTTTCGACCCGGCCATCGAGCGCGGAGCGGATCGTCATCCGGCCGGACCAATTCTCCGGTGTGATGACAATTCTTTCCGCGGCCAGATGTTGATTCTGCATGTGGACCAGGCGAGCGCACTCCAAGGTCGTTTCCCGCTCTTCCAGATCACGGATGCGAACAGTCCTGCGAAGCAAACCCTCGCGGAGATTCAACTCTTGCCGGTACGACAGGATCTCAAATGAATGCGGATCGAACCATCCACCGTCTTCGATCCGAAACGAAACGGGAAGCCAGTTTGGCAGGTTGACGAGATCTTCGTTCTCGACGACGCGACCTGATATCTCGGTTTCGAGCCGGTTGTAGCCGCCAGCTAAGTAAGTGCCAGGATAGTGAATACCGTCCGCCGAGGCTTCCGCTCGCGCGCCCCGGGTGGCGAAGTAGCCGTTTCCGAGAGTGCACAGCGCCTCCCGGAGGCCCTCTCTTTCGGGGTTGCAGTCAGAGTAAACGAGAGACCAGTTGTTTTTCTCAGCATCAGCGAATGCCATCTTCACTCACCACGCAGTTCGGCCAACTTGACAAGGAATCGGCGCACTTCTTCAGTGCTGTCGAGCACGAAATGGGCCAGGGATTCACTCGACTCCTCGTCCCGCACCAGTACGCCAACTCCGTCATCCTGGATTTCCGCGAAGGCGTCTTCATCGGTTGTGTCGTCTCCGATGTAAATTGGGACACAGCCCGGTTTGTCCGCTTCAATCAACTCATGAATCCTGCGAACCGCTTTACCCTTATCCCAATCGAGACTCGGCCTGAGTTCGTAGATCTTCTTCCCGACACTTCGCCGGAGCCCGGGATGGTCTCGCGAAACCCCGTCTACGGCCTGGCTAACCACGTCGATGAAATTATCCGGGACGTTCCGGTAGTGTACGGCTAGGGCGAATCTCTTCCGTTCCACCTTCGCTCCGGGTACGGCACGTAGTATCGTCCGCAAGATGCTCTCCGCGCTATCGAGCAGGGGATAGTAGCCCCAGGCGTCTTCAAAATCGAAATGCTCGCCGGATGGAGATTCGATCTCGTAGCCGTGGCTCCCCGCATAGTACACCTGTCGGAGGCCTACCAAAGCCCGGACATCATTCAAATCGCGGCCACTCACAATCGCCACCGGACTCGTAGACACGAGCCCGCGAATGGAGTCTCGTGTCTGTTCACTAAGGCTTGCGTCTTCGGGATCGGCAACGATGGGAGTTAGTGTGCCATCGTAATCCAGACATACGAGAAGCGGCCGTCCGGAAAGACGCGCGGCGACTTCGTCGAACTGCTTAAGAGCGTTCGGCAAGCTGGTGACATCGTTGGTTTTGACCGCGTCCATCACGATGACGCCTCCGTGTGATCGCTGCTGTTTCGTTTGTGGCCCTCAATCGACACTCCCAGGATAAGAACCGCACCGGCAGTAAGGATGATCCCGCCAGCGGTTGGCGGCAAGGATACTACTCGGCGCCCTTCGGCTGTACCGGCCGAAAAAGGACCAATCTTGGGCAGTTGACGTTCCATGGTGGTGATCGCGGCCCTCCCGTAGTTCGGGACCGCCGTACCGACTGCGACGAGAAGGATTCCGAAGATGGTCACAGGTATTCTCATTTGCTGATCCTCTCCTCTCCATAAAGCCGATTACTCAGACGACCACGAAAGATGCGTCACTGTTTCAAGATTTCACAGGGCAGGGGTAAGCCTGATGAAACACTTCTCAGTCCTCTTCTATCCCCTTTGCGAGAGGAGGTTATCAGCTATGAAGAAACTCAACTACTTAGGTATGATTCTCTGCGGTCTGCTCGTCGTGAGCGGCCCCGCGATTGCGCAGAATCAAATGGAGGGCGAGGACGAAGTGCAACTCATTAAGGGCCTTGATGGGGGGCTGTATGAACCCTATTTGCCTTCTGTTGTCGAAGAGGTGCAAACGGCCTTGACCAACGAAGGTCTGTACCAAGGCGAGATCGACGGCGTGCTCGACAATGAAACGATGGAAGCTATTGCGGAATATCAGAAGCAGCACGGCATCATGATAAGCGGCGTTCCGTCACCGGAAACAAGAGAATCTCTCCTCGGCGAAGAATCCGCATAACGCCGGTAAGTTGTCGTCTCACGATGCCAAAGCTGTGTTCATACAGGGAGGTTCTCGATGTTCAAAACCGCAATGGGCTTGATTGGAATTTTGCTTGCAGGTGCAAGTGCTTGCCGCAACCTCAATGTACCGACAGTGGAAGAGCAAGCGCGTGCCGAACTCATCGACTCAGAAAACCAAATCGTAGGTACGGTGACGCTTACCCAGACGAGCGAAGGAGTAAACATCGTGCTGAGTCTCGTGAATCTTCCACCGGGTGAACACGCTTTACACATTCACGAGAATGGCCAATGCACACCGCCCGATTTCGAATCAGCCGGCGGCCACCTCGCCTTGCCGGGCCAGAAGCACGGTTTTGCAGTGGAAGGGGGACCGCACCTGGGCGACATGCGGAACTTGATGGTCTCCGATGACGGTACCGCCGAGATTCAGCGAACGGTCGATGGCGCCACGTTGGGGGAAGGGGAGCGCTCGCTCATGAATCGGGCAATTGTAATTCATGCCGAACCGGATGACTATGAGACTCAGCCATCCGGTGCAGCAGGAGCGCGGATCACATGTGGCGTGATTACGCCGGGATCCGGTGGAGTCGGTTATCCAAAACATCCGCTACCGTAGGCGAGGGGCTGAGCTTATTCCACCACAACATCACCAAGGTTCTTGAGGACAATGTCCGCTCCATGACGTGCAAGAGTCTCGCGGTCCCCACTCTCACTGATTCCGACAACGAGTCCGAATTCACCTCGCCGTCCGGCCTCAACCCCGGCGGCGGCGTCTTCTACGACGAGGGCCCGTTCCGGTTTCACGGCGAGCCTGCGAGCCGCCTCCAGAAACGTTGCGGGATCTGGCTTGCCCGCCAAACCGGCTTCACTGGCCGTGATCCCATCCACCCTCACGTCGAAAACGTCTGTCAATCCGGAAGCTTCCAAGACGGCTCCACAGTTCTTACTCGATGAGACAACCGCAGTTTGAAAACCTTTTTTGCGGAGATCGCGGATCAGGCGGACAGACGGTCCAAACACCTCGACCCCGTCCGTCTCCAGCCGCTCGCGGAGAATCTCATTCTTGCGGTTGCCAAGCCCGCAGATTGTCTCCACCCCTGGAGGATCGTCTTCGTCTCCCCACTCCAAGTGGATCCCTCTTGACTCCAGAAAGCTCCTGACCCCTTCATAGCGCGGTTTACCGTCGACGTATTGCTTGTAGTCTCCATCGGCGTCAAATGGTTCAAACGGAATCTGAACCCTCCGGCTCAGTCGCTCGAGATAATTGTCGAACAATGTCTTCCACGCCGCCGCATGGACCTTTGCCGTCTTGGTTACAACACCGTCGAGGTCAAAGAGAACAGCGTCAAAACCCTTTCGAGAAATTGTCAGCGCGGGATTTGGTTGTCGTTTGGCAGTAGACATGCATTGGTCCTCGATTTAGCTCGCGTCGTCTGACGGGAGGTCTTCGCTGGTGAGTTCCTCAATCGCTTGTTGCAGCCGTTTCAAAGCCGCGGCGGCTTCGTCAAACTCCCGTCGTCCCTGGTGGCGCAGATAGTCATCGAAGGCCCGCCGCGCTTCTTGTGCAGCGGCGCTCGGCGAGCGGCCGGACGTCATTGAAATCGCCGCCGGATCCAGAGCCTCATCATCTATAAGTCCGGCAATAGCTTCATCGAAAGACTCGGCGTAGCTCAGGTTGTTTTCGTGCATGACAACAACCAAGCGAAGCTCTGGATAGGCGGCCGTTTCGGCTTGAAGGTAGATTGGCTCAACATAGAGCAGAGTTTTGTCTATGGGGATGGCGAGCAGATTGCCGCGAATCACGCGCGACCCGCGTTGATCCCACAGACTGAGCTGTTCTGACAGAAATGCGTCCTGGTCGATCTTCGTCTCCACTTGCTGGGGGCCGGGGATCCGCCTCTCCTTCGGAAACTTGTAAGCCAGCAAGCGCCCATAATTCTCACCGTCGCACAAACCGGCAATCCAGCCTATGAGAACCTGACGGTTCTTTGGCGTGAATGGGAGGATGGCCGTGAACTCGGGGGCCGTCGCGCTGGCTGGTTTCCACATGATGTAGTAAGGCTCCACCGGTTGAACGTCGCCGTAGTATTTCTCGGTAGCACGCACCCAGAGATCCTCCTGGTTGTAGAAGACCTCAGGATTTGTCATGTGATATTTCGCATAAACCATGCCTTGCGCATGAAGAAGTTCATGAGGATAACGCACATGCGACCTCAAGTCTTCGGGCATATCGGAACGTGGCTGTAGTATTCCCGGGAATACACGATCCCATGCCTGCACCAGCGGGTCGTCCGGTGCATAAACGTAGAGAGCTACCTTGCCGGAATAGGCGTCTACCACTGCCTTGACGGAGTTCCTGACGTAGTTGGCTCCATCAAGATAGCTCTCGGAACTCGCTCCGAGAGCGATTGGCCTATCATTCGCTCGATACGGGATGATCTCCGTCGCCGCGAATGGCTCGCTGTAGGGGAAGTATTCTGAAACTGTATAGGCGTCGACAATCCAGTAGAGCTTTCCATCCGACAAAACGATGTAGGGGTCCTCGTCAAGTCTCAAGAAAGGCGCGATCGCCCCAACCCGTTCCCGTACGTTGCGGCGAAACAGAAGACGGCTCTTTGCGGTCGGATAGGAGGAGAGTAGAAAGCGGGTACCGTCAAACCTCCACCCGTAGATAATCTTCCGCCAAGCGTTGGATAGTTTGACACCGCCGTCACCGGAGTAGTGGGTGTAGACGTTCTCATCGCCAGCCGGGTAGTTGAACTCAGGCTCGCTGCTATTCGCGATAACGGGCGACGTGGTGAGCTCTCCATAGTAGATCTCTGGACGTGTCACGGTGAGAGATTGATTCACCGACGTTGGCGGAATGTCTTTCACCAACAGCTTCGGCAGACCATCTGGAGTGAAGTCGCTGACTGGCGCCAATGTGATTCCATTCCCGTGAGTGTACTTAAACCGCTTGTTGACGAAGGTCTGGCTTTTGGGTGGAAGATTACCAGGGTTCATGTCGCGAGCGGCGACCATCATCTGCCGGTAGTCGCCGTCTATGTGGTACCGGTCGATATCCACTCCAGCAAATTCGTAATAAAGGCGAATCTCCTGGAACTGTTCATAGACAGAGTCGAGCGCGCGCGGATCCCAAAGCCGGACCTCAGAAAGTAGATCCTCGTTAGATTCCAGAATCTGCTCGCTAAGGGGCCCCATGGCTGGGAATTGCCGGACCTCAACTTTGTCCAGGTCAAAACCCAACCGCGTGAAACGGATATTGTGTTCGAGATAGGGAGCCTCCACGGTGATTTCGCTCGGCTGGACCTTAAGCCACTGTGCAAGCGCTGGCAGCGCTCCGACTAACAGCAGCCAAACGACGGCCAGAGCCGCCATCGGAGCAACCAAGGGAACAAGGTTCTGGGTCTGTTCTGCCGAGTTGACCAAAGGCTTGAGCCGGGCATGAAGGGTCCGCCTCACCGGCGGGAGGAGGAAAGCGAGAGCGAGAAGGGCGCACAGCGTAGCCACAACCCAGTAAGCAGGCATCCGGATGT
The DNA here is from genome assembly GCA_964468205.1 of uncultured Solibacteraceae bacterium. Taxonomy (GTDB): domain Bacteria; phylum Acidobacteriota; class Terriglobia; order Bryobacterales; family Bryobacteraceae; genus CAWELS01. The sequence goes on from CAYXVG010000026.1 coordinate 70,916, forward strand.
TGACATCGGTCCAACCTGGACCGTAGACAGCTCCCAATTCGGAGTACATGAGATGGTAGCGGTCGAGATACTTCCCAAGCGCCAGCACGATTAGTCCGGCAGCGGCGACCACATACAGAGAGCGCAGCGGGCCATTAGCCGGATCCGAATGCCGGCTATCCTCCTCGCGCGCTGTTGAGTCGCGCGAGGCAAGCGCCAGCACAGCAGCCGCTCCGGCAATTAGAATTGTCAGTAAAAGGAGTTCCCATATTCTGTCCAGGAGCGGGAGCACAAAGAAGTAGAAACCGGTGTCACGTCCGAGAACAGGGTCTAGGACGTCAGTTGTAACGCGATTTACATAGAGAGCGACCTGGCTCCACGACGCCCAGCCCCAGATGGCGCCGGCGGCAGCAGCCACGACCACGGGCCAATAGCGGAAACGTCTGGTGGAGGGCAAAGGCAACCAGACGACCAGGCCGGCAAGAATGCCGGCGGCGCTAGCGGCGACAATCGCCGTTCCCAATCTTATCAGGACCACCGTCCAGAATCGGGCTGCGTATCCCGCCGCCTCAAACCACAGCATCTCGCTCCAGAAGCTCATCAGCCCAAACAGCAGACTGGTAACGGCGATAACACCTATTCCGGCGGCGAGCTTCGTGAACTTCGACTCCTGCAGGCCACGTCCGAGAAGTAACGCGCCGCCGAAGATGCCAGCAAGTAACACTAAGATGTACAAGTCAAACCTCCCTAAAGGTGAGCTTTGCCCCTCGGGTGACACCAGGGCGAAGCCGGTGTTTCACGGCGAAGGCGAAGACGGCGCCGCTCGGAAGCACCAGCCGAGCGACAAGCCTAACTCTGTGCCTGGGATGGGTTCCAGGACGGGGGATCGCTGGCGGGAAACGATTCGATGGAAGAGCGATCCACCGGATCGGAAGTCCGCTCCGGCGAGAAGGCTGCTTCTTCGGCCCGTTTCTCCATGGTCGTTTTGAACCGGTGCAGTTCTTCGCCGATCCGCTTTGAGGGAGCATCTCCGAGTAGCTCCGCGACCGCCGCGCCGACTTTGCCCGCGGGCGGGTCAAACTTGAAGGTGACCATCACCTGCGTACCTTTGCCGACCGGCTCAAAGCGGACCGAGCCAGCGGTCTGCAATGGCGACCCAGGCAGCGAGCGCCAGCCGATAATCTCGCCGGGCATATCCTTCACAATTTCAGCGTCCCATTCAATCGACGCACCTCCGACGAGCTTCGCGACCCAGCGCGACCTCGACTTGCTCACCTCGCGGACCGATTGCAGATGATCCATGAACTCACATAGGTTCTCGAGGTTCCGCCAAAACCGGTAGCATTCCGCCGGAGATCTGTCGACATGAACCGACTTTTTGATCATCAAGCCCCGGGCGAACAACGGCCGGCGGTCTGACTGGCTTGGCGCTGGCCGGGATATTGTTCGGTAGAGCAGCGCGCCACCTACGGCAGCAAGGACACCTGCTAAAATCGAACCCTTTCGGATTCCCGCTACCACCAGCCACGATCCTGCCACGAGCGGGGTCCACGGAAGAGCGGCTAGCGCGGCGAGGTCATTGGTCTGCTTTCTTCTGCCCATATACACCTCTACACTTCGTTAGGGCGACTCAGAACCGGAGCCGGCTGTTTCGCTGAATGATGGCCGGGCAGAACTCCGGTCTACTCTGCTGGCGCCCGAGGCCGCGATCTTGGCCCAAAGCCGGGAACTCTAATTACCGCCCTCACGGATTCTCAGTTTGTTATCCACGGCGATGGCACCCCCCTCATAAGCGTTATCCTCGGCCGCCTGACGCTCATGCTGCGTATCAACCGCGCCGGTTAGCGTTACCGTTCCTTCGCTCACGATAACGTTTACATTCTCGGAATCAACATACGGCGACCAGAAGAGTTCGCTCTCGACGTTTCTCCGAATTTTCCAATCGCTCTCCGGTGCGGGTCGCTCTCGCGGAGGCACAAGAATATTGTTGGCGATACTTATCACGCCTTCCACAGAGGCGGCCACTTCCTCGGCGCGGTCGCGATTGTATATGTCAGCAACCGAACCATACAGGCCCACCTTGCCACTCTCACTCGTCACCGTAATTTCCTCTCCGGCTAATTCGGAATCAAAGAGAAACCTCCGCCGGATCTTCGATCGGATCATCTCGTCTGATAGTCTGGAGACGGGCCGCACCTGCAGCTCATTTTCCACATTCCACACCCCAACGACGTTCCCGGCCGTTTCTTCAGCGGCTTGTTTCGCACGAAGGTTCTCAACGGTCCCGCTTAGGGCCGCCTCGCGAATTTCCACGGTTACGGAAATGCTGGAGCCATCCACCCGCGGGTCTTGCCGCAACGCCTCATGAATCGCGCGGGTGATTGCCTGGTCCGTCATAAAAGCACACTCGTTCTCTCGCAGCCGGTCATCCCCCGGCCGGATTGACACTTCGAGTTGCCTCGCGTCGATCGACAGAACACCCTCTACATATGCGTCGTATACCGCTCTGTTACCGCTCTGTGCTTTTCGGCGACACTCCCGACCGTCCCGTTCAAGGTGACTTGGCCGTCAACAATGTCCACGGTTATCAAACCAGCGTCCACGCGGCTATCCCACCTCAAACGCTGTTGAATCTCCGTGCGAAGCTCGTCGTCTTGTCTCACAAACGGAGGGTGTACGTAGATCCTGTTCTCTGCTGCTCGGACACCTTTGATGGAGCTGGCGATCGTTCCCGCAAGCTCCTTTTCCGCCCACGAATCCACAGTGCCCTGGAGCGTAACCGTCCCGTCTTCCGCTACCACGGCGACCTGGTACTGGTCTACCGCCGGGTCTTCACGAAGGGCGATTATAACTGCGTTCGCCAAATCCGCGTTCGGTAGTGGCTGTGGCACCACGCGAATTCGATTCACGACCCCGCGCACGCCCTTTACCCGCCGAGCCCGGCTGCAGGCGCGTTTCCGGCTAAGCGGATTGTCCACCGTACCGGTAAGCGTAATGATGCCGTTGGCGACGCTGACATCGACTCGGGGAGCCTCAACGCCTTTATCTAAGCGAAGCCCCGCTTTCACGGCCCCGACGATCTGCTCTGGCGTTATTGAAGGGCTCTCTGTACTGCTACCGCCAGGAGCCGCGAGTAAATGCGCGAAAGCCATCGCAAGCCCGATGTGGAGTGGGCAGATATTCAGTCCAGTCCTCACTCCCCCTCCGGCTCTCCGGTTGGGTTCTTCTCGTATCCGGCAAACTGTTCGATGTGAATCTGGTTCGCGGGCGCGCCGCTCTTCTGGACAAGGGATTTCATTGCGTCCGCCATTGCTGGAGGACCCGCGATGTAGAATTCAAAGGAGTCCGGCCGCGGCGCAGCCTGTTTAAGAAGATCAGTGTCGATGCGACCCGTCTCGCCGGACCACGCGAGCTCGGCGAAGTCGGGCTCGGTGATGGTAGCGATCATCTGGAAACGCTCCTGCTGCTCCTCCATCTGCCGCAATTCTTGAAGAAACGGCGCGTCCTGAGGCCGGCGATTGGAATAGAGAAGAACGACCGGTACCGGGATATCATCCTCCGCCAAATCGTTCAGCATGCTAAGAAATGGCGTGATGCCGATTCCGCCAGCGATGAGGACGGGCGGGCGGTCCGCCGACAACTGGAGTTGAAATTCGCCTGATGGCTCTGTAACCTCTAACGTTGCTTCCGTCTCAAGAGAGTCGAGTCTCTTTTTGAATGCGCTGCCGCGCATCCGGGTGGCGAAACTGAGGTTCTCCTCGGTTGGTGCACTGGCGATGGTAAACGTATGAGTGAAATCTTTGGCACTGCTTTTGCGACCCGATTCGTTAGGGAGCCGAACCGCAAAATACTGTCCGGCAGTAAATGTGTAACCTTCCGGCTTCTCCAGAATGATGTGCGCTGTCGACGTCGCAATCCATCGCTTTTCGAGTAGCTTCACCTTCTTCATTGCAGATCTCTCCATGTCGTTCCGTATACAAGATGACACCGCTTCCAAGGCCGGCGTTACGGGATGAAATTCGAAAACGAACCGATCCCGAAACGCCCGGTACAGATCAGGGTCACCAAGGGGAAAGGAGTTCTGTGACGATGCTACGCAGCGTAGACAGCCTTATTGGATACAAGTTGCTCGCAACCGACGGAGATCTGGGAAAGGTGAAGGATCTTTACTTCGATGACCAGGCCTGGGCGGTGCGGTACATCATAGCGGACACAGGTGGCTGGCTGGCTGGCCGGCGTGTCTTGATATCTCCGGTGGACGTTGGCGAGCCTGACTGGTCAGCGAATGTTCTGCCGGTCGGAATGTCCAAGAAGCAAGTGGAAGAAAGTCCGCCGGCAAGCGAAGAGCAGCCGGTATCGCGGCAATACGAAGAAGAGCTGAGCGCTTATTACGGCTGGCCGCTCTATTGGACGCCGTCGCCGGCCGGAGTGCCTGCGCAGGCAGGGGTCCCCGCCATGGAGCGCGCTGTGGAGAAAGCGGGCGAAAAAGAACAAAACGATCCGCACCTTCGCAGTGCCCGCGAGGTGACCGGCTACTACATTGAAGCGCTTGATGGCGAGGTCGGACATGTTAAGGATTTGATCGTCGAAACCGGTCCGTGGATGCTTCGCTATCTCGTGGCCGACACGAGAAACTGGCTACCAGGGCGCAAGGTGCTCATTGCCCGAAATTGGATCGATTCCATTAGCTGGAAAGGCAAGAAAGTAACCGTGGATCTGACCCAGGAAGAGATCAAGGGGAGCCCAGAGTACGATCCAGCGCAACCGGTAAACCGGCAATACGAAACACGTCTCTATGACTACTACGGACGTCCTGCTTATTGGTCATAACCTGACATCCCGTTGCGGCTGGCGGGCTCCTTTCCCAGACCGCGCACCAACCCACATGCTCGCCTCTCGCCGCCGGCTCGCACCTCTGAGATCACCAGCGCACTTCCGCCCCCCTCGAGAAGCGAGTTACTGCCGGTACCCAGCGTAACCACGGGCGCTATTGCGCTGGCTCGGCCCTCCCCATTGTCCCCCACGGTCAAGCGGCCCACCGAACGACTTAGCGCTGGAGACATGTTCTCGAGCATGCCGGTGGCCGCCCCCTCTGGATAAGGGTTTCCAACGGTCATGAAGTCGGGAGGGTCACAGGCAGGCGTGTCATAAAACAAGTAGCGATATTCGCCGGCCTTGAGGTCCTCGATGTCGACTGTCACGCGAACTCCCGCCGGCGTCTCTTCGAGAATCGCAGAGCCTACCACGGAGCCGCCGGTCCCGATTAGGACAGTCTCCACCGGTTGCATACCGGCTTCAGGTGGCGCGCTGCACGAGAGCGCGGAGGACAGAATGAGGGGCAATCCGAGGAATGAGAGACGGCCAGTTCTCCGGCGCCGCACCATAAAAGGTGTCATACCGGTGGGACTAGCCCTGGCGGGAAATGTTTCTCGGAGTCGCCGCGGGAAAACTGGCAAAGCGGATATCCGTCACCATGCACACGGAAACTTTCCTCGATCTCGAAGGATCACCCAGGAAAGGAGAGCAAGACACCTATGCATGAATCAGAGAAACTTGAAAAACAAGCGGGACCGAACCAGATGACCGGCGAACAGTTAGCGGAACTGGGAGTTCAGATCTTGAACAAGTTCGACCTCCAGTTGCAGTGCATGAGTTGCGGTACGACATGGTCACCGCAGCTCATCGCGGATTCCCGATTGCCCGAAGGCTACTGGCGTTGCCCGAACCGCTGTAACTGGTAGCGTCATGGGACACCGGCGGGCCTGTACGGAACGGGGGTCGTTCAGCCTCAACTATTTCGCCAAGACGGTCGCCAAACGCAAGAGTGTGCTGTCGACGTCCTTCTTACTCCCCGCAACCTCTTCCAGTGGAGTGGTGGTGGGCTCCTCTCGCCCCGACAAACCAACGAGAACTCCATGTTCTCCGCGGGCGAGGCTGTCCGTGGCCGCGGCGCCAAGACGGGTCCCCAGCATCCGATCGAAGTAGGTCGGTTTACCTCCCCGTTGCACGTGGCCCAAAACGGTGGTCCGAATTCTGAAGCCGAGGTCCTTCCCCTCTTTCCGGAAGTACTGCACCAGCTTCTCCGCATTGTACTTGGCGCCTTCGGCAACTACTATCAATGCATGCGGTTTGCCTCGCTCATAGGCGGAGCGGATCACCTCTGCAACGGAGTCGGCATCGATGTCCAGTTCTGGCACCAGCACCGCTTCGGCGCCACCGCTGATTCCGGCCATCAACGCGAGGTGGCCGGTGTCGCGGCCCATCACCTCAACAACCATCGCGCGGTGGTGCGAGGAGGCAGTCGCCCTGAGGCGATCGATCGATTCCAGAGCGACGTTAAGAGCAGTATCGAATCCGATCGTGACATGCGAACCGAACAAATCATTGTCAATCGTTGACGCCACGCCCACTACAGGGAAGCCTAATCGAGAGACGGCGTATGCGCCGGCTTGAGATCCGTTCCCCCCTATCACCACCAGAGCATCGACCTGCTGATTGTTCAGCTTTGCCAGAGCGGATCGCTGCACTTCGTCCTCGCGGAACTCCGGATGGCGGGCGCTGCCCAATATTGTACCTGCGCGGCCAATGATCCCCCCGACATCGCGGCGCTCCAATTGTTGAAACGAACCCTGGACCAAACCGCGGTAGCCGCTGGTCACGCCGAGCGTCTCCCAGCCTCTTTCCCTCCCGGTGCGCACCACTGCCCGAATGGCGCCGTTCATCCCGGGAGCGTCGCCGCCGCTTGTAAGTACGGCAATCCGCCTGATTTTCATGCCACCTCCGCTCATAAGCCAGACCTGAGAACATCGTCTTCCGTTACGCGTCTGGCCCCTTTTTCGAGTGTCCGTCGGCTACTCCCGCCAGGAGCCAGGAAGACCGCTCCGAGCAAGAGTTGAAACAAACCCAAACGTAGGCGATCTTCTAACCAAAGGGAGATTTGAACCGTTGATGTGGATTGTCGATGTGGGCTTTGCGCTTGGGATCGCAGTCCTATTGGCTCTCCTTGTACGGTCCATCACCGGTCGGCATAAGGAGCCCGAGGAACCCGCTTGGCCAGGTCTCGCGTTTCTGGTCGTAATCCTATTCTTCGTGACTTGGGCTGGTGGAATTTGGCTTCAGCCCCTCGGACCTATTCTTTGGCACATCTACTGGATACCGTTCGTAGCCGTCGGCATCGTTGCTGCGCTTTTGCTGATAGCGACAACGCCGAGACGGCGCCCGCGAACCCGTCGGGAAGCGCTCCAAGTTCGAGAACAAGAACGAGTATTGGTGACGGCATTCGGCGTATTCTTTTGGATCCTGGTGTCGATACTGCTGATCGCCGTGGCGGTTCACTATCTCTTTTGAAGAGTGCTGCCACGCGTTCAATTAAGGATTCGGAAGCGACCTGGTCGAAATCGCACCCGATGACTTGCAGATCAAAAGATGCGATTATGCAGATTAGGAGTGTGTTGCAGAAGTCAGGGCAACGATGCGCGTTAAGGAAGTCATGAATTCTGAAGTGCCGGTTGTGGGACCGGCAACCTCACTACTGGAGGCCTCCAGGCAATTCGATACCGCTGGGGCCGAGCGCCTTTTCGTGGTTGATCGCAAGCGGCCGATTGGGGTTTTGACCAAGCAGCGCCTTCAAGACTTGCGCGAATCCCGGCCGTTCGACTTCGCGAAGACGGAGGTCGCTGAGGTGATGCAGAGCAAGATTGTCGGGTGCTACGAGGAGACGGATGTTGAAGATGCGGCCAGAGTGATGCGCGCTGAACATTTGAAAGAACTGCCTGTCGTGAATCGCTACAGCAGTTTGGTGGGGCGTGTATCCCTTTCAGATCTGCCACCACAAGCCGCCGGCAGAGCCAGACCGGCCTGAGGCCCTGCGCTCTAGTGGATATTGTGGGTTCGGGGTTGGGCGGACAAGAAACCGATGAGACGGTTGTGGGCATCGAACACAGGCATGTGCCGGATCCGCATCAACATCATAATTTGAACAGCCTCCACGAGTTCCACATCCTCATAACAGCCGGTCAGTTCCGCGGAGACCGCCACCTCCACCGGCGTGGTCTCCGGGTTCGAGACCTCGGCTGCTGTGGCGAGTTCACGGTCCGTCACGACGCCTGCGGGGCAGCCGTCCTCCGAGACGACGGCCAGAACGCGAACGTCATTCCGGTCCATTTGGCGAGCCGCCTCAAGAAGGTTGGCGTTCGCCTTAATGGAAATCACGCCGGTGTTGATGGCATCCCGTACTTTCATGCTTCTTTCTCCTTGTGAGTTCCCCCTGGTGAAATTGTTTCGGTACCATTTCATGTACGCATCGCCCGCTCGTTCTCGAAATGGGATCGCCTGAAGCTGGCGCCCGGCTCGAGTTCGTGCTTCAGAGTGAGGTGTTCTAGCAAGTCCCTCAGGGTGACGATGCCTAGCAGCGTCTGTTTCTCCCTGACAAGAAGCCGTGTGTTCCCCGTTGTTTTCATCAACTCGAGAGCCTGCAACGCATCCGAATCAGCCGAGACACTGTTAGCGTCCGTGAATTCGTCAGTGAATTCCCATACGTGGCGCCGACTCCACTCCTGCCTCGGTATTGACCGGATGTTCCGAACTTCAATGCGTCCGAATAGCCGGCCACCGTTGATTACTGGAAACATCCGGTGGTGATATTGATAAACATACTTGTCGATGAATTCATCCATGGGCGTGGCGGCAGGCACGCACACGGGGGCCGGATTCATGAAGCGGCGAATGGGGTTTTTCGAGAACGCGGTAACTATACCGCTCTGCTGTCCGGATGCGCGAGCCACAGTGAACAACAGAACCCCCGATAGCGCCAACCACATTCCCGCGATGATGTGGCCGGCAACGCCACTCAGCACACCCACGGCCACGCAGCCGACGGCGCAGCCAGACCCCACTTTCGCCGCCACCCCGGTCGAGCTGCGAAAATCCCGCGTCCGGCGCCACAAGTAGGCACGCAAAACTCTTCCGCCGTCGAGCGGATACGCGGGCAGTAAATTGAATATGGCCAACAAAAGGTTGGCGCCGGCCAAGTATCCGAGGAGTGCGGTCAACTCCGGCAGGAAGCCGGAGACCGCACCCAGACGCCATAATCCGCCGAAGCCGGCCGCCAAGACAGCACTCACACCAGAGCCCGCAGCGGCAATCAGGGTCTCCGACTTCATTGACAGGATATCTTCTTCCGTTTGCGACACACCACCAAACATGAAGAGGGTTACGGCGCCGGTAGGAATACCGTACATTCTCGCGGCCAACCTATGACCCAGATCATGGAGTACAACGGACGCGAAAAACGCGAAGGTCCCAGCCACCCCGAGAAGCCAGTAGGTAGTCGGCCTGAGCCCACCTATGACGGCTGGAAAGTATTCAGATTCAAGAGTCCAAATAAGAAGCATGGCAACCAGGAACCAGCTTGGGTGAACGCCTACGAGAAATCCAAATAGCCGGAAGAGAGGAATAGAGGGTATCGTGGGCATGACTGGTCTCCTTCATCGGCTGACTGCCGATGTGGTGATGTCGGCGAGGAGCGAACCTACCAATTGCTGATTGTTCGTTCTCGCGGCAATATCGCCAAGCGTGATGATTCCCACAGGGTGCTGAGCCTCGTCGAGGACGATCAGACGCCGGATGTGCAAATTCCGCATGATCCCGGCAGCCTGTCCAATTCGGGCATCCTGCCGGCAACTGGCGATCCTCGATGTCATAACCGTGCGCACGGGAGTGATGTTCGGATCGGCCCCCTTGGCGGTGGCCCGCACCGTGATATCACGGTCCGTGATCATACCAATTAACGTCCGGCCATCAACAACGGGCATCCCACCGATGCCTAAGTCGCGCATCATCCGGGAAGCCTCTTTGATGGAGACATCGTGCGGCACAGGCCGAAGCTGAGCCGTCATGACATCGCGAACCTTCGTTGCTCCTGTCTGGCTAGCCAGCCCGCTAAGACTTTTCAGCCAATCCCAGTCGAGTTTGTCGGGATGCGCAGTGTACTCATCCGAGTTAGCGATTACATGGTCCATGTAAGAGCGCTTCAGTTTCACTGAAAAGGCCGGCCGTTCCGAACTACCGCTGACGGGTTCGTAGCGTCCATCAACATAGCGGATGGCGACGCGACCAATCGCTTCCCCAGGGTCGTCCTCATAGATTGTGACGAGCAAGTCCCGCTCGGCAAAGAGTTTCTCGTACAGACCAAAGAGTTGCTTAGATGGAAAAGAGTCACGACGCCTGGCCAGCGCTTCGTTGCAGACACCGAGAAAGCCGACCAGGAGACTTGCGGTTGATGTTGTCATTGATTGCATCAGGCGCCTCCTTTGTCCCTGGTTTCTTGGCCGGCAATGCTGGTTGCCAGCCTCAATCGGTAGACCAATGGCGCCAATCGCCGTTTCATCGGGCGGTGGAGACACCGAGGGCTGATGGCGAGGCTATTCGGCGAGTCTCATGCGAGACAGCAAGCTATTGAATCGCGAAGTGTTTCGCAGGTTCTCGTAGACGGGGTCAACCTTCAAACCGATCAAGCGAGCACAACGGCGTTCCGCTCCGCGCTCGAGCCAATCGAAGGCTGCCTCAATCTCGCCCATTCCAATGTGAATCTGAGCGATGTCAGTCTCCGAAACGTAGCTGCTTCTCCGCTTCAGCTTCCGCAGACAGGCAGTGGCTTCCTTTCGTTTCCCCAAGGTTGCCTGACAACGCCCTGCGCCTCCGATTGCCAGGGCGTCTCTGCTTTGTAGCTGCAGCGCCTCGTGGAAAGCGGCCATCGCTTTGCTCGTGTTACCTCGAATCAGGTGTACATACCCGCTCAGAGAATGTGCACTGTAGTGATGGGGGTCGAGTTCCAAGCACTTTTCATATGTATCCAGCGCAGCTTCCCATTGTCCGCGGCAGTAGCAGATCCACCCCAGGTGCGCGTAGACAGCCGGCGCCAGGGGGTCGAGGTCAAGAGCAAGCATCAATTCGCGCTCCGCCTCTTCGAACCTGCCCTGCGGTCCGAGGCAAAACGCCGCGTTCCAGTGACGGGCCGGAGCGTAACTGGGGTCCAGTTCGATCGACCGCCGGAAAGCTGCTTCCGCGCCGTCCCAATCCCAGTCGAAAACCGCAAGCATGACGGCTCGGGAGTTGTGGGCCGCCGCGGAGGCCGGATCAAGATGGATCGCTTCATCGGCGAACTCTTTGACGCGCTTCCAACCGGTTTCTGGAGCCAATATCCCGGCCCATGCAAGCGAAGCGTAGGCGTCCGCCATTCCGGCGTATGCTAGAGCATACTCGGGTTCTCGCTCGATGGCTCGCTCGAAATACCGTATGGCTTTGCGAAGGTTGTCCGGCGCTCTCTTGACCCAGTGATGCCGGCCCTGGAGATAGAGTTTGTAGGCGTGGATATCCTGCATGGGGCGGCCCTGGAGAGATTCCTCCGAAAAATGGAGTTTCAGGGCTTGCGCTATCGACTGCGCGATGCTCTGCTGCACCTCGAAGATATCGCTCATCTCCCGGTCGAACACATCCGCCCAGAGGTTATATCCGTGGGCGACACCGATCAGTTGAGCCGAGATTCGAATCCGCCGGCCGTCCTTTCGGACGCTCCCTTCCAATACTGCGTGAACACTGAGCTGCTGGCCAATCGCCCGGACGTCGGCAACCTTGTCTTTGAACTGCATCACGGTGGTTCGAGCCGCAACGCTAAGGCCATGAATGCGGCTCAGCACGTTAATCAGCTCCTCCGTCATGCCATCGCAGAAGTACTGCTGGTCTTGTTTTGGGCTAAGATCTGAAAAAGGCAACACTGCCACAGAGTCAAGCACCCGCTCTGGAAAGTTCTCTTCGCGCTCGACAAGCATCGGCTTGGCGACTTTCACGTCCGAACCGCTTGCGCCCGGAAGCGGTCCCGATTTACGAAATTCGAATACCGGTGCGTAACTCCGCTTCTGGAAACGAATCAGCACTGTATCTTCCCGGCCCTCTGATTCGTAATACTCCTTCAGCTTCGTGCGAAGCCGACCGGCCTCAACCCGGACAATCGGATCGATGCGCGGGTCGAAATCCTCGGGCTTGTCAAATGCCGCAATCCCGATCGAGTACTCCTTCAACTCCTCGCCGCGCTCCTCAAGGACCATTGCGACTGTGTATTCAAGGAAACGCTTCATCCGCTGGGAGCGCGCGAAAGCTTCGCTCCTGATGATGCATTCAAGCTGGCGCTGGACTTCCTCCGCCGAAACTCCAGCACGGCTGAGAGTGCGCGGCCGCGGAGTAGTGGTCGTATCGGTCGTCGTTCGTCCTCCTTCCTTGAAGTATACACTTGCGGGCAACTTAGCTAGAGAAGAAGTAACGTTAAACAACTTTCGTTACGTAGCGGTAAGACACTTATTTTTCTATCTCTTATCCACCAAACTAGACACATGATTGAGAAACGGACGGAGCAACTAACCGAGGACACATTCGGGCACGCCTATGAGGAGGGCAAGACTCGAACCGTACACTTTCTGATGTCCAAAGGCTTTCCGGAGGATGACGCCCGCGAGGCTGCTCAGGCTGCGTGGGCGAGAGGATGGGAGCGCCGGCACCAGCTTCGCAAGCCGGAGAAGACGCTTTCGTGGGTTAACGCGATCGCTCTGAACTTGGGACGCAATCATATGCGCAAGCAGTCAAGGATGCAGGAATTCGAAGACGAACCTACTGTGACGCATGATCCGACCGCCGCTGCCGACGCAGAAAAGTTGCTCGGTCAATGTCCAAAGAAGGACCGGATCTTGCTCACCAGAAGATACCTTCTCGGTTGGGGGATTGGCGACCTTGCCGAGGAATCGGATTGCACCCGCCGGGCTATTCGCGTGCGTCTTCACCGGGCCCGCAAGGGTCTTCGGGAACGCGTTAGCCGCTCTAAAGTTGTCCGTTCGTGGATGCCAGAGGCAGCCTAGGCTCGTCTGGCTGCCGGACCGGCTTACGGATCCACTCTCACGCCGTAACGATTTCGCGGTATCGGCTGTCACCTGAACAAGGATTGGAACATGCTCCTGAACACGAAAGACCTGCTTGGATACAAGATCGGCGCAACAGACGGTCATATTGGTTCCGTCGCAGATCTCCTGTTTGATGATTTCTCGTGGATGGTCCGTTATATGGTGGTGGATACCGGAAACTGGTTGCCCGGACGGAGGGTCTTGTTGGCGCCCATCTCTGTTGGCAAGATAGACGAGAATGAAGAATCCGTGGCCGTGAAGCTCACTCGTGAGCAGGTGGAGAAGAGTCCGCCAATTGATGCGCACAAACCCGTATCCCGCCAGCAAGAAACCGAACTGAGCCGCTATTACGGTTGGCCCGCCTATTGGTCCGCCGAGACTCGGACTCCCCCAGTGGGAGCAGTGGGAATGCCTGCTGAAATGCCTCCTCCAGTCCATCCTGCGGGAAGTGCAGCAGAGTTGAAAAACAAAGGAGCGCAACAAAACCAGGATCCACATTTGCGCAGTATGCGGGAAGTGCGAGGCTACCACATCCAGGCGCAGGACGGCGAGATCGGACACGTCGAGGATTTCATCATCGACGCTGACATGTGGTGGACCGAGTCGATGGTGATTGATACGCGGAACTGGCTTCCCGGAAGGAAGGTTGCCATTCCCCCGCGACAGATTGAAAAGGTCAGGTGGACCGAACGCAAAGTCTTCGTGAAGATGCTGCGTGAGGAAATCAAGTCTTCCCGGGAGGCCGGTGATGTGCTTGAAGAGGGGGAGTTTACGCACAACTAGCTGAGTGTGATGCCGAATGTCCGCAAAGTGCGCCCCAGAAATCTGGGGGGAAGCATATGGCTCGACGGAGTCGCTCAAAACGAGTGCCTGGGCGAACCGTTTCCGGAATTCGCGAACCGGCACGAAGTCACAGGCCTGAGGTTTAATCTCCCCATGTTCGAGGGAGCGCTGGCCGGAAAAGGGGCTTACAGGGAAGACATCGCAACGTGGGCTGCGAATGGCCTTGACAGCACGCAGATATACTCGGCCCTCGTTCTGAAGGTAGTGCGCGAAACGGCGGACAAACTGGCGCCAGTCTACAGAGAAACGAGAGGTACGGATGGTTTTGTGACTGTTCCCTTGGCGGCAGATCTCTCATATGACGTGGAATCGCTTGTGGAGGAGGCCGGTCTCTTCTGGAATGAACTCGAGCGGGAGAACGTTATTATCCTGGTACCAGCTACGGAGGAGGGTATCACCGCTCTGCAGCAACTGATCTCCTCGGGCGTCAACACGGGCGTGCACAGTCTGCTCAGCGTGCGGCGCTATCGCGAGGTCTTCGACGCCTATCTCAATGGACTCGAACAGCAATTGGCGCGGCATGAAGATGTCAAAAACGTGACGTCTGTCGCGGAATTTGCGCTTGGGCGTATCGAACATCTGTATGAGAGCCTGCCGGACTCAGGGGAATTGCCCGATGGTAGGCCGGGCGATGGTCTGGCCGTATCCACGGCGCGGGTCGCCTACACGAATTATCTGAATTCCGTCTTCGGCGAACGATTCCAAGCGCTTGCACAAGCGGGAGTGCGGGCGCAGCGTCTTGCCTGGTCCGCCACGGCTGGCGGGGATTCGCTTACAGGCAGTTTCCCCGATAAGGTGATCGGCCCGGCTACCGTGTGCGAGATGCCTTGCGATGCCATCCGGGACCTCGGACGCCGTTCTCTTTCCGGACTGGGGGTTTCCTTTGGCTTGGCTCAAGCTAAGGCGATGATGGACCTTTATGAACAGCGCTGTCCGGATCTGGAACAGCGTTGCGCGGTTGAAGTGGAGCGCCTCATCAACAAGCAGGTGCTCAGCACAGACCGGGCGATTGCCAGCATTAATTCTGAATTCGCAAATTGAGCCTTGGTACGGCACCCCGGCAATAGCGGTTTTAGTTGCCGTACAAGGTGACGGCCGTCAGGCGAAATCCGAGATCCAATTCCTCCTTGTCATCGGCTGCGAATCAGCAGAGCGTGGCCGTCCGGGTCGCGAACGAGCACCCCTTCGGCGCCACGCTCGCCGGCCGGCTCCAACGATGCAGAATCTGGAGTAATGAATGAGGCTCCAAGGTCCCTCAACTACTCTACGGTGCGGTCAAGATCTTTGACTATGATGGCCGCGACAAGGCGCAACTAGCATTTTGGCCGCGGGTCGGGCGGGTATGGTCTTGCAGACTGGGGAGTGATGTATTCGAACGGTTACACTCGCGGACCGGCGCCAGCACACATTCCAGTAATCCTGACTCGCGAACCGGAGACGTGGTCCAGGCGCCCTGTTCCCCGCTGTAGTTCTTGACTCTCACCGGCGACAGTGAACCCCAGAGCTTGGTAGACGCGCAAGCTCGCATCGGTGCCTGCAGTAGCGAGGCCGTATGATCAATACCGAGGGAAAGGTTCTGGCTATATTGCTGCCACTTCGGGTTTCTTTTCCCGGGAGGACAATAGATCAGCTCAAGAGGATGGTTACCGGGATCGCGGAAGTAGACGGCCTGAAATCCGGTCGCCGCCGTGTTCCACTCGGGTAGTTAGCCGGTCGAATTCCCCGGAAACCGTCTGATTCCGTGACACCCATCGAAAGGAGAGAACATCCGTGAAGAAGCTCACGGAGCGGTCGAGGTCAGCGACTGAAAACGCCATCCTACCTACACCAGTTACTTCAGCCGCCGCTAGCGGTAGTTTTCCGGGTAGCGCCCGTACAAGCACGGCGGCGCTCAAAACATTCATCGCTCGGACCGACTTCACCAGCACACCTTGCCTCACCCCAGTCTCTCGATGAGGTGATCGCCCACGCGGAGCGCATTCGCCATGATCGTCAGGGCGGGGTTCACGGCCGCGGACGAGCAGAAGAAGCTGCCATCAACTACGTAGAGGTTCTCCACATCGTGGGTCTTGCAGTTGGTGTCGAGCGCCGAACTCCGGGGGTCTGCGCCAAAGCGGATCGTTCCGTTCTGGTGCGCGACTCCAGCCAACGGTATGCGCTGGCCGGCAAACAGGTTACGTGCAAAGAGTCCCACGTGGCATTCATGTCCGTGAATGGCGCACTTGTGCTGGCGCTGCATCAGGTCTTTGAGTTTCTTTGTCAGCCGCCTGTGTGCTTCCTCGTTGTTTGGCCGATAGGAGAGTACGATCTTACCCTTACGGTCAAGGGTTACACGATTGTTCGGGTCCGGCAGGTCTTCCGATGTGAGCCAGAAATCTAGTGAATGGCCGGCCATAAGATCGAGAGTGAAGCCGGGTGCAATGGCCGGCGCCCCAGCCTTTAGGGTTACTCCGTCCAGCTTTCCGACGAAGGAAATGTGGCCCATGGGAAATGCCCAGTCCTCCGAGCCGAAGTAGAAGTCATTCAACGACAAGGTCTTCTGGAATATGGTCGGATTCGCGCACTTCGAGACCGCCATCACGACGGAATTGACGTGGCCCATGTAGTGCCGGCCGACGACGTCCGAGCTATTGGCGAGTCCTTTCGGATGCTTATCGTTAGCGGATCGCAACAGGAGCGCCGCCGAATTGATAGCGCCGCAGGAAACCACGACGATGTTCGCTCCGTATTCCTCACGTGCGCCGTTGCGCCGGACGATGATTTTGCTCACCTCCCGTCCTGACGGGGAGGTTTCCAGCCGCACCACGACAGCATTCGTCAGCAACGATACGTTTGGATGCTGCAATGCCGGATCGACAGCCAGCACCTGCGCGTCGGATTTGGCATGGACCAAACAAGGGAATCCGTCGCAGGTGTTGCATCGGATACATCGGCTGGCATGTGGATTCTGCTCGTCAAGCATCACTCCCAAAGGCGTATGGAACGGGCGCAAACCTTGGGCCGCGAAATCTTCGCTGAGTTGCCGTATCCGCGTTTCGTGGCTCACCGGCGGGTGGGGATAGGGGGCGGTGGCCGCCGGTTCGGTTGGGTCCTCCCCCCGCTGCCCGTGGACGTGATAAATCCGCTCGGCCTCGGTGTAGTAAGATTCGAGATCGTCATAGGAGATCGGCCAAGCTGGAGATACGCCCCCGTGATGCCGGATCTCGCCAAAATCCTCTCTTCGCAAGCGGAACAATGCAGCCCCATAGAACTTCGTATTGCCACCAACACAGTAGTTGGTGTGCGGGTGCAAGTCGTTGCCGTCCTGATCGCTCCAGACCTCTTTGGTTTGATATTTTCCTTCAAGATTCACCGCGCGTGGATTCCAATTGTCTTTCTCCCGCGGCAAGTAGTCGCCGCGCTCGAGAATCAGCACCCGCTTTGCGGTTGGGGCCAGCCGATGGGCAAGTGTTCCACCTCCGGCCCCGCTGCCAACAATGATGACGTCGTAGTGGTCTGCGCTACCCATATCGCTCCTTCCCGTCCAAAATATCGCGTCAGCTTTCTCTCCCCCCGCGACCGTCGTCGATCGGGTCTTCGGGATCGCTTGTTTCAACCCGCGGTTTGCCGGCCTGTACAGATCCGCCTGGCACGCCACAATGAATGCATCTTTTGTCGGTGAGGTGGTTCAGCTTGCAACACTTGACCGCCGCTTTTCCTTTGGTCGCCAGATAGACTTGGGAGGCGGCCAGCATTCCGAGCACCGGGGCGAGGATATAGACCCAAAAAGCGGTCCAAGTACCCGCCAGCGAAGCCGACGCGAGGCTTCTGGCCGGATTGATGCTCATGCCGGAAAGTGGAGCCTCCACCGTGATATAGAGGAACAGCAGGAGGCCGGCGAACCACCCCGTATATCGCCTCCAGCGGGTGTCATTGGTTGTGACGAGCACCATTAACATGAGTCCAAAACACATCGCGAACTCGGCGGCGAAGGCAACTCCGACCCCCGCTTCGCCTGGCGCGGTCACCAGAAACGAGACGGGCGAATCGCCGAAAGCTTCCCGTAGCACAAAGTAAACCAGCGACACACCCGTAATACCACCGATACACTGGGCAGCGGAGTAGAATACAGCGTCCCAAACCTTTATCTTTCTCATTCGCAGAAAGGTCACCGTCACGGCCGGATTGAGGTGGGCGCCGGACTGCTGTCCCCACGGCGAATAAATAATGGTGACAGCGGTGAGACCCACGGCAAGCCCCATTAGCGCCCGGCGTACGACCGCCTGCGGAATTTCCGCGCGGATCGGAGAGCCGGGCGACTCCAAGAGGGTGGCGAAGAATCCGGCAGAGACCAGGAACATCCCGAGACCCGCAGCCTCCATCAGGTACTCCGGCCAGTGCTGTCGCAACGACTCGCCGATCGTCTCCACAGCTAGCCGCCTGTCGCGAAACCCGGATAGAGGGTCATGCCACCGTCCACGATAATGGTGGTTCCATTAATATAGTCTGCCTGATCGGAGGCGAGCCACGCCGCCGCACGGCCAATGTCCTCCGGCTCCCCGATCCGTTTGTACGGCACCAGTTTCATCAACGCTTCATAAGCGTCTGGTGTTTCCCAGGCCGCCGTGTTGATGGGAGTTCGTATGGCGCCGGGAGCAATGCTGTTCACACGTATCCGGTAGGGCGCCACCTCCAAAGCGATGCTTTTCATCATGAGCATCACGCCGCCTTTGGAGGCAGCATAGTTGACGTGGCCGGCCCAGGGGATGACCTCGTGGACCGAGCTCATGCAAATGATCTTCCCGGCCGCGCAGGATACATCGGCTTTCACTCCCCGGCGCTTAAACTCCCGGACCGCCTCCCGTGCGCACAGGAACTGGCCGGTGAGGTTAACGCCGATGACGAAGTTCCACTGATCAAG
>CAYXVG010000027.1:0-66456 GCA_964468205.1 uncultured Solibacteraceae bacterium
TTTCCCGCGCCAGGAAAACGGCGTGGTCGAAGTCCTCCTGCAGCGGCTTCGTTATCTGCTCGAACGCGACGTAGATGATATCCAGATGGATGTGCCGGCCCTGAATCAACCGGATCTGTTTGCGCAGCGAGGTTGCGGTCAACTTGGGAAGTCCCCAGCGATACCCCAGGAAATCGTGAACAATCGAGATGGTTCCCGAGGCGTCAACGCATTGAGCGATGCTCCGCAGCGATGTCATGGCCAGTTGCTCCCTACTGCAGGGCGACCAGGATCGGTATCAGCCCCTGGCCCTCCTCCCACGCGCGAAGCGCCTTGCCAATGACGGAGCCCGCTGTCCGGCCCCGATCGCTGGCGCGCATTGCGTGTCCCGCCGTGGCCGATGTCGTCAGCAGGTCCCCCACCCGGATCGGCCCGTATGCCGCATCCACCTTGCAAAACACCTTCCCCACCAGCGCCACGGGCACGCGGCTCCCCGGCGCCCCGCGGCGGTCGAGCAGGATCCCCGGACGGTAGTCTCCCGCGCCCGATATCACCCCGGCCACCCGAGGGTCGTAAGCCTGGTCGCTCGTACGCACGCGGCCCTCGTCGTCGAGTACCGTCACCGTGCCCGGATCGAGCGCTTCCGGAACGGCCGCGTCGAACTCCTCCGCGCAATCGGCGTTGATCAGAATAATATCCCCCGAATTCCCGCTCAGATGAATCGTATTATTCCCGCCGGCGTCCTTGACGAAAACATCGCCGGACTCGCCATGCCCCCCGATCCCGACGTTCCCATTGGAGCCTTTCAAATGCATCACATCGTCTCCATCGGCGTTCCGGATGAAGAGATCGCCCGCCTGGCCGTTGCCTCCGACCCCGATGTTCCCGCTCGACCCGTTGATGACGATGCTGTCCTCCCCATCCGAGTTCTTGACGAAGATGTTTCCCGGCGTTCCCGGCGACCCGATACCGGCATTCGCCGCGGCGCCGTTCAACACAATCGAATCGGCCCCGTTGCCGTCCTTCACGAACAGCGCCCCGGCGTTCCCTGCCCCGCCCAATCCGGCGTTGGCCGTGGCGCCGTTGAGCACGATGCGGTTCGTGCCGGTCGCGTCCTTGACGAACAATGCCCCGGCGTTTCCCTCCACGCCTAGCCCGCAGTTCCCGGTGGCGCCGTTGAGTACGATGATGTTCTCCCCGCTGTCTGACCGGACGTCGATGCGTCCCGCCTGGTCTTGCCGGCCGCACCGGATCGCCGCATCGTTCCCGTCAAGCTGGATCTGAGTCCTACCCGCATCGTCAATTGCAAACACGTCCCGGAACCTTCCGCTTTCTCCAGTGACCCGGCCGGACTGCCCGTTCAGCGTGATCTTGCTCGTCCCCTCGCGGTCCTTCACCGTGACGCGGCCGGATCGCCCCGCTGCTCCCGCCTCCAATTCGGCCTGCGCACCATCGAGGTGCAACACTGTCCGCCCCGCTTCATCCTGAATGCCAACCACTCCCGCTTGCCCGCTCACCCCGGCCGAGATCCTGGCCTCGTCTCCGGCTAGCTCCACCGTAACCGGGCCCGACGGCGGGCCGCCGCTGAAGCCAGGCTCTCCGGGCTGCGGAGGCTGGCGAAGGCGAACCCGGGCATGTTCCGCTTCCGCTTCCACTCTCGGCCGCGCCTCCGAATTGCGCAGTGTCAGCGATCCGTCCGCGCCGGCGCCCCCGGCGCGAACCTCCCCTTCCGTCCCGTCGAGTCGAATCGTCGCGCCGCCGCCTGCGCCGGAAACTTGCAGCGTTCCCGCCGTGCCCTCAGCGCCGATTCGCGCCAGCGCCTGCTGCCCGTTCAACTCGATCGTGAGCGTGCGCCCCGCTCCGGAATCGAACCGGCTGAGTTGCAGTGAGCCGTCGTCTGCCTGGAGAAGCACCGTCGCGCCTTCCTCGACGTCACCGTGCGGCGCTTCGGCATGAAAGCCGGCTATCACCCCGCTGGCCCGCGAACCGCCGGCATGAATCCTGCCGCGGGCGTCAATCTGAATCCGCAGCTCGTCGTCGTGATCCGGACTCGTAATCACGATGCTTCCCGGCCGGCCTTGAAACCCCGCGCGAATTCTAACCTCGTCTCCGTCCAGTCGAATCGTAATGTCGCCGTTGGAGTCCTCTAGCTCAAGCAATTGTTCAGGCAATGCATCCTCCTTATGCCCCTGGACCATGTCACCGGTTGAGGACCGGCGCCCATCGGCTAACCGGGATCAACTCAGCGGTTCCGCCGCATATCAGCGCCCACGCCATACCTACGGATCGCGCCGGGACTCGAGCGTCTCGAGATGATCTGGTAACTTGACCCAGGATTCCAGTTTCCCAGTAGCCCCAAGTGTATTCGAACCGCCGCGGCCATGCAATCAAAAATCCGACTGGAAAGTTCGACCACTGGCTGGCTGTCCCCGATGATTCCCGATAATTCCGCGAGTCCCTCCAGCAGGCGTCCTGCCGCGGCAATCCGCCCTCCTGTCACCCCCCTGTAACTCCATCCCGCGGCCGGCATCCGGTAGAATGGCAACTTATGGCAAGCAATCGAACCCCCATCATGGCCGGCAACTGGAAGATGTACATGACCCCCAGTGAGACCACGGCATTCTTCAATGAATTCACACCGCTCGTGGCGGACGCCCAGGGTCAGGAGATCGTAATCTGCCCGCCCTACGTCTCCATTCCGGCCGGCGTCGCCGCCGCCGAAGGCACGCGGATCGAGATCGGCGGCGAAAACCTGTACTGGGAAAAGGAAGGCGCCTACACCGGCGAGATCTCCGGCGCGATGCTCGTGGATGCAGGCGCGAAATGGGTGATCATCGGCCACAGCGAGCGGCGTCAGTACTTCGGCGAAACCGAAGAGACCGTGCTAAAGCGGACCGTCGCGGCCCTCGATCATGGCCTCAATCCCATCGTCTGCGTGGGCGAGCACCTCGAGGAGCGCGAAGCCGGCAAAACCAACGACGTCCTCGTCGGCCAGATCCAGGGCGGCCTCAAGAGCCTTAGCGCCGGGCAGTTCGCTCAAGTCACCATCGCCTATGAACCCGTCTGGGCCATCGGCACCGGCAAAACCGCGACGCCCGAAATCGCCGCCGATGCCCACCAAGTCATCCGCGAGGAAATCGCCAAAATATTCGGAGGCGAAGCCGCTTCCGCCGTGCGCATCCTCTACGGCGGCAGCGTCAAACCCGCCAACGTAAAAGAGCTAATGGCCGAGGACGAAATCGACGGCGCCCTCGTCGGCGGCGCCAGCCTCAAACCCGACAGCTTCGCCGCCATCGTCAATTTCAACAAGTAGCTCCCCACCCTCTTGGCGCGGCGATCCCGCCGCGGAGATCTCAGCGCCTCTGTCAGCGCCATTCGCGGTTGGCTGCGCAGTCGTCAGCGACGAATCCTACACAGAGAGTGAGTTAGTTATTGACGTCCGCCTGAATACCGAAAAGAAGCAGCCCGGCCGCCTCGAATCCGAGACCATTGTCAACGCTATGGGGCCAGCGAAAACTCCGCAAACACACCCGGCCTGCGCGCTCTTGCTCCTCAAGCCGGCAGTTCGACCTCAATCTCCTGGACCATAGATGTCGGCGACGGGTCGGCGCGCGGAGCCTCCTGGTAAATGGGAATGGCGTCTCGGGCCCGAGCCGGTGTGTTCCTCTCGTGTCCGCCCCGTCACGAGTATGGTCGGAAGCTTCAGCACGTACGCACTGTAGCCGGCTTCATCACCCTCGATGATGAGGGGTTTCTTGACGGACCGGATTATAGCGCTCGGTCGAGTCTTTCGCATGCCTGATTTGAACTTCGGTTGGGCCGACATTTCTTCTGTAGCCGAAAGTCATATGAGTATCGCTCAAACTGAAGGAGTTGTAAGGAAAACGGACTACCACGCACGCCGAGGCGGTCGGAGAGCCCGATTTTCACCTGTGGTATACTCAGTGCGGCTGAGGTTCTGTGCAAGCGTGACCGTCTTCGTTTTGGCACGAGAGGAGGCTTGATGGCTTTGAAGACTACCGACGAGAAAGAGGCTCTGCGGAACGAACTGTTAGCGCAGGTGAAGCGCACACCTGCCGGAACTCGCATCAGTGCCCTCGGTCAGCGGCTCCGAAAACGTAGCCGGTGGAAGAAAGTCAGAGATGTTGATATAAAGACCGTCGTACTTCCGATGGTTATGGGCGGCACCTTGAAGTACACTCCGGACTTGAAGATCAGGCTTGCCAAACCGAAGCGCAAAACGAAACTCACCCGCTAGCCAGAAGCGACACAACGCAGCTCGCTACATCCGCGAGCCTTCGCGGGATTGGAGAACAGCCGGTCAGCGCGATCGTGATCGTGTCTTATACGCCGGTGAACTTGCGCGCCTCGCAGAGATAACCCAGGTTATTTCACCCGATCTTGGATATGTTTTCCATAACCGGCTCACGCACTCACTCAAAGTTGCACAAATTGCAAGGCGAATCGCCGAACACCTCTCCAGGTCACAGCGGCTTCTGGTGGCCGAGTTTGGCGGACTAGATGCGGATGCAGCGGAAGCTGCGGGTCTGGCTCATGATCTTGGACATCCGCCTTTCGGACACGTCGCCGAAGAGGAGTTGGACAAGGTCGTTCGAGCCGCGGGCGTCGATGACGGATACGACGGGAATGCGCAGTCCTTCCGCATTGTTACCCGCCTCGCAACGAGCGATGCAAGAGGTCTAGCCGAAGATGCCATCCCCGGCCTGAACTGGACCCGACAAACACTCGACGGCATTCTCAAATACCCATGGGCACATCTTGAGAATGAGGATGAGCCGAAGAAGTGGGGCTACTACAGTACCGAGCGAGAGGTTTTCGAATGGGTACGTCGCCGCCGACTGCCAATGCAGCGCGGGCTGATAGCCGAGGTTATGGATTGGGCCGATGACGTCACCTACGCGATTCACGATCTTACGGATTTCTTCCGTGTCGGACGCATTCCCCTTGACCGGTTCAAGGGGAAGACCACCCAGAGACACCGTTTCATGGAGCAGGTCTTCCGCCGCAAGCCAAAGTGGAGACGAAGCAGGACGAAATATGAGGGAGCCCTCGATGCGGTGTTGGATGTGTTTCCGTTCGAGCCAGAGGAGAAATACGCCGACACCCAAGAACACCGAGCTCGACTGTACGGTTTCACAACCACCTTGATAGCTCAATATGTGAACGCCATCAGGGTTTGCCGGCCGACAAGGAGTGACTCAAAACTGGTCACGATAGAGCCTGAAGCCGAGTTGCAGGTCGCCGTCCTGAAACAGTTCATCTGGGAGTACATTATAGAAGATCCGATCCTAGCCCTTCCGCAGCAAGGACAGCGCAGAGCCATTAGGAGCGTTTTCAGGACGCTTCTTTTGGCCGTTAAGAAACGTCAGCATTACCTTTTTGCAGAAGGTGTACGCCAGCGACTCCAGGCTGTCTGCGACAAGCGCGAGCAAGAAGTCCGGTTCGTTGCGGACTACGTCGCCGGAATGACCGAGAAAGAGGTATTACGCGTCTATCGCGAACTCAGAGGGCACAGGTAGCAAGCTAGCCGAGTCAGCGAAACACGTTGTAGGCGTGATACTCCAGATTATCAAGCGACGGCCTGGCCCAGACGTCATCGAGTCACACCAAATTAGAAAATATTTTCCCCATAACTACAGTCACTTACACGTGGTCGCCCCTGGTCTGCTGGAAACCCCGTGCTAGCCTCGCTGATGTAGACGGTGTGGTGGCCTCTACATCTTGATTCGCATGATGTACCTCGTTTTCGGGGACCGGTTCCGCCGGTCCCCGCTTTTTCGCTCGCCGCCCGTAGGATGCACCTCACCGCTGCACTTGCCGGCCTGCACGCGTTTGCAGAGGCCGGTGACGGTTCTGCAGCTTAATCCAGCTTCAATCCTGCGGAATAAGCGTCGAAACCGTCACACCGGACCGAAGTTGATATTATTGCCGTCATGTCCTCTCGATTCCCGCGCCTCTTCGCGCCGCTCGTCCTCGCGCTGCTCTTCGTCCTCTCCTGCGCCTCCGCCCCCGAGCCCGTCATCTCGGGCGACCTCATGGTCTGGCACAAAGTCACCCTCGCCTTCGCCGGGCCTGAAACCTCCGAAGACGCCGAACCGAACCCGTTCCGCGACTTCCGCCTGAACGTCACCTTCACCCACGCCGCCTCGGGCGAATCCTTCACCGTGCCGGGATACTTCGCCGCCGATGGCGATGCCGCGAACAGTTCCGCCACCGCCGGCAACATCTGGAAAGCCCACTTCTCGCCCGAAGCCGAGGGCGAGTGGAACTGGACCGCTTCCTTCCGCGCCGGACCCGATGTCGCCATCAGCCTGGTCCCCGGCGCCGGCGAGCCGGCCGCATTCGACGGCGCATCCGGTTCGTTCACCGTCGCGCCCTCGGACAAGGCCGGCCGCGACTTCCGCGCCAAGGGACGCCTCGATTACGTCGGAGGCCATCACCTCCGCCACGCCGGCAACGGCGAGTATTTCCTTAAGGGTGGCGCCGACAGCCCCGAAAACTTCCTCGCCTATTACGAATTCGACAACACCTACGACACCGAGGCGCGGTTCAACGAAGGTACGAACGAGAAGGGCAAGTTCATACACGAATACGCTCCCCACGCCGGCGACTACCAACCCGGCGGCGAATCCCTCTGGCAGGACGGCAAGGGCCGGAACATCATCGGCGCGCTCCACTACCTCGCCGGCAAGGGCATGAACTCGGTCTACTTCCTCACCTATAACATCGATGGTGGCGACGGGAAAGACGTCTGGATGTGGTCCGCCGAAGACGTCCGCGACCGCTATGACTGCTCGAAGCTCGGCCAGTGGGAAATCGTCTTCTCCCACATGACCCGCCTCGGACTCATGCTCCACGTCATCACCCAGGAAACCGAGAACGATCACGCCCTCGGCGGCAGCCCCGGCCTCAACCCCGAGCGCAGGCTTTACTACCGCGAGCTGATCGCGCGCTTCGCCCACCACCCGGCCCTCGTCTGGAACCAGGGCGAGGAAAACAACGTCTCGGCGGCGGACCGCAAGGAGATCGCCAACTTCATCCGCGCCCTCGACCCCTATACCCACCCCATCACCGTTCACTCCCACAACAACAAAGCGCGGCAGGACTACGCCGGAATCCTCGGCGCGGATAACTTCGAAGTTACCTCCATTCAGGGAAAAATGGAGAACTACAACGACGACGCCATCTACTTCCGCCAGGCGTCCGCCGCCGCCGGCCGCCCCTGGGCCGTCTTCGGCGACGAGCAGCCGCCGGCCACCCACGGCGTGGTCCCCGACAGCGAGGATCCCGCTCACGATGTCCCCCGCAAGTACGGCCTCTGGGGCAATCTCATGGGCGGCGGCTCCGGAGTCGAGTGGTACTTCGGCTACGAATTCCCGCACATGGACCTGAACTGCGAAGACTGGCGCTCTCGCGACAAAATGTGGGACCTCACCCGCCACGGCCTCGAGTTCTTCCGTAACCACCTCCCCTTCTGGGAGATGGAGCCCGCCAACGGCCTCGCCCACGGCGGCAAGGAAGTCCGCGTCCTCGCCAAAGCCGGAGAAGTCTACGCCGTCTACCTCACCAACGGCGGCGCCGCCGCCCTCGAACTCGCTCCCGGCTCCTACACCGTGAAGTGGTACAACCCCCGCACCGGCGGCCCGCTCCTCAGCGGTTCCGTCCAATCCATCACCGGCCCCGGACGCCAACCCATCGGCGCCCCCCCGTCCGATCCCAACTCCGACTGGGCCGCCCTAATCACCCGGCAAAACTAACTCTGTGTTCCTCTGTGCGTCCTCTGTGTTCTCTGTGGTTTAAGATCTGGCGCTTAAACCTCGGGGAACCCGTGCATCTTCCGGTAGATCTTGTTGTCAAACCGCTGCGTCGTCTTGAAATGCTCGAACCGTCCGTCGCCCGCGTCCGGTTCCGCTTTGTCCAGGATCCGGGACATCTCGGCATCCGACAGCGGCTGGAAACCCCGCGCCACCTTCACGTCCGCCATGATCTGCTCCACCGACGTCCAGCCACGCACCACCGATGCGACTGGCTGGCTCAGGGCGTACCGCAGGCAGTCCTCCGGTGTCACTTTGCCGTACTCGCAGATCATGCCTTGGCCGCCGACGCCTCCGCCGCCCATGCTCTTCATCCCGATCACGCCCACGTCCATCGCCAGGCACAGCGGGACAATCTCGTTCACGAAGCTCCGGTAGAAGTGGTCCATCGGGTTGATCGGCATCTGCGAAGTCTCCCACTCATATGGCTTGTTCAGCATCTTCGCGTGGATGCGCGGATCCTTGTGCCCGGTGAAGCCGATGTGCCGAACCTTCCCGGCCTTCTTCGCCTCGATCGCCACCTTCAGGCCGCCGCGCTCGAAGACCCAATCCGGATCGTTGTCCCAGTTGATCTCGTGGAACTGCCAGAGATCGATGCGGTCGGTCTGCAAACGGCGCAGGCTGTCTTCCAGGCACTGCGTCGCGAACTTGGTATCGCGCCCGGAACACTTCGTCATCAGAAACACCTTGTCCCGCTTGCCGCTGGCCAGCGCCTTCCCCATCACCTCCTCGGCTCCGCCGTCGCTGTAGGCCCAGGCGTTGTCGAAGAACGTCACGCCCTCGTCGATTGCCGCGTGCATCATGCGAATGGCCAGCGCCTCGTCCTTGCTCGCCACCCCGCCGATGTGCCCGCCGCCCAGGCACAAAATCGAAACCTGCTCTCCCGTTTTGCCCAGCGTCCGGACCGGTACGCCCGCCCCCGGCTGCTGCGCCATCGCCTTCGCCGCCAGCGCGGCCGCGCTGGCCTGAAAGAACTTGCGTCTCGTGGTTTCCATGCAATCCCTCCTTACGATAGAATCTACCCCAATCATGACCTTCTCTGCGCTTTCGCGTTTCTGCCTCCTCCTCGGGCTGGCGTTCCTCGCCCTTTCCTGCTCCCCGGCTCCGCCAACCGAAGAATCCGCTTCGCGCCCCAATATCATTCTCATCATGGCCGACGACCTGGGCATGGAGACCCTCGGCGTCTACGGCGGCGAGTCCTACGAAACACCGCACCTCGACGCCCTCGCCGCCTCCGGCATCCGCTTCACCCGCGCTTACGCCCAGCCGCTCTGCACACCCACCCGCGTGCAAATCATGACCGGCAAGTACAACCCCCGCAACTGGAAGGCGTTTGGCATTCTCGACCCCGAGGCGCGCACCTTCGGCCACCTGATGTCGGACGCCGGTTACGCCACGCTCATTTCCGGCAAGTGGCAGCTCCATAGCTACAACCCGCCGGACGTCGAGCCCGAATGGCGCGGCAAGGGCATGACCGGCGACCAGGCCGGCTTCGACGATTGGTTCCTCTGGCACGCCTACCACACCGAGGACAAAGGCTCCCGCTTCGCCGACCCCACCATCGCCGACAACGGTGTCGTGAAGGAATACCCCGGCGAGTACGGCCCCGACCTGTACACCGCGCGAATCCTCGAATTCATCGAGAAGAATGCCGCCGGCCCATTCTTCGTCTACTACCCCATGGCCCTCACACACGGCCCCTTCAACCCGACCCCGCACTCCGGCGTATGGGAATCCGGGAACCGCCTGGAAAGCAACCAGAAGTACTTCGCCGACATGGTCGAGTACATGGACGTCATCATCGGCCGCATCGTCGCCAAGCTCGAGGAGCTGAACCTGCGCGATGACACGCTGGTCCTCTTCTTCTCCGATAACGGCTCCCCCTGGACCATCGACTCGAAGATGAACGGCAAGACGGTCAGAGGCGGCAAGGGCTTTCATAACGAGGCCGGCGCCCGCATGCCGTTCATCGCCAGCATGCCCGGCATGGTCCCGGCCGGCGTCGTGCTCGACGACCTGATTGACTCGACCGACTTCTACCCCACTCTCGCCGAACTCGCCGGCGTCGACATGGTGGCCGGAAACGTGATCGACGGCATCAGCTTCGCGCCGCAACTGCGCGGCGAGCCTGGCAACAAGCGCGAGTGGGTCTTCTTCCATCACGACCCCCGCCCCGGCTGGTCCAAGATGGACCGTCCGCTCGAACGCTGGGCCCAAGATCATAAGTACAAACTCTTCCACGACGGCAGCTTCTACACCGTCGCCCCGGACGCCCTCGAGGAAACCCTCATCCCGCCCGGCGAGATGACGCCGGAGATGAAGGCCGCCGCCGAAAAGCTGCAGAAAGTCCTCGACACCATTCCGAACCCGGGCCCCATGGTTCCCGACGGTCACCCCGATTACTATTCCGGCAAGGAGATCGACCTCCGGCGCAACCCGTGACTGCCGCCTTCCTCCTCGTCCTCTTCGCTGGCCTCATGAACGGCAGCTTCGCCGCGCCGATGAAAGGCGTTCGCGGATGGCGCTGGGAACACTCATGGCTCGTCTGGGCCTTCACCGGCTGCATCGTCTTCCCCCTGCTCGCCGCTGTTGCGACTGTCCCTCGCCTCCCCGCCGTCTACTCCGCCACCTCCGCGGAATCGATTGCTCTCGCCACTTTCTTCGGCTTTCTCTGGGGAGTGAGCGCGGTCCTCTTCGGACTCGCCGTCGACCGCCTCGGCGTCGCCCTCGGCTTCGGCGTCATCATCGGAATTAGCGCCGCTCTCGGCGCACTCGTGCCGCTGGTCTTCCAACACCCGGAGCAGATCGCCGCCCCGAAAGGAGCCGTCACTCTGGCCGGCGTCGCCGTGGTGGTCCTCGGAGTCGCCGCCTCCGCCGTGGCCGGCCGCATCCGGGAAACGCTGGCCACCCCCGGCCGCCGCGCCTCCTTCGGCGCCGGACTGCTGATCTGCCTCGCCAGCGCCCTCGGGGCGCCCGCCATCAACTTCGGCCTCGCCTTCGGCAGCGAGATTGTCGAGAGCGCTCGCCGCTTCGGCGCCGGCGAAACAAGCGCCATCAACGCCATCTGGCCGCTCGTCACCGGCGCCGGATTCCTTGCCAACGCCGCCTACTGCGGCTGGCTGATTCAACGCGGCTCCGCCTGGCAAGCTTTCCGCCGCGAGCGCCCGGCTGCCAACTGGCTGCTGGCTTCCACCATGGGACTCCTCTGGTTCGGCAGCAACCTCGTCTACGGCTACGGCAGCCAGGGACTGGGCGATCTCGGATTCGTCCTCGGCTGGCCGGTCTTCATGGGCGCCATCGTCCTCACCGCCAACGGCTGGGGCGCGGCCACCGGCGAGTGGCGCGGCGCGCCCCGCGCCGCGGTGCGGTGGATTTCCCTCGGCACGGCGCTCCTCCTCACCGGCGTCGCCCTCATCGCCCACGCTAGCAGGATATCTTCAGTACCATGAGCAATCGCATGGAAGCCAAGGTTTGCCTCATCTCCGGGACCACCGGCATCGCCGCCGCCACCGCGCATCTGGCCGCCGCCGCGGGCGCCCGCGTCTTCGCCGCCGGCATCGACCCGGAATCCGGCCACGACCTCGCCGATTCCATTCGGAGTACGGGCGGTGTCTGCGATTTCCATCAAGCCGACTTGACCGTCGCGGAATCCGCCGTGGCCGCGGTCAACGCCTGTGTCCGGATCCACGGCCGCATCGACGCGCTCTTCAACGTCGTCGGAATGAGCGGCCGCCGTTTCGGCGACGGCCCCCTCCACGAATGCACCGAACCCGGCTGGGACAAGACCCTCGACGTAAATCTGAAGACGATGTACTTGTTGACCCGGCCGGTCCTCAACCAGATGCTCGGGCAGCCGCTCGCAGGCAACGGCCTCCGCGGAACCATCCTCAACATGGGCAGCACAATCGCTTCCTCCCCCCAGCCCGATCACTTCGCCGCCCACGCCTACGCCGCCGCCAAGGGAGCCATCCACTCCCTCACCCTCAGCCTGGCCGCCTACTACGCCGCCCACAAGATCCGGGTGAACGCCGTCGCCCCGGGTCTCGTCAAAACGCCGATGAGCCACCGGGCGCAAACCAATCCGGAAATCCTCGACTTCGTCGAACACCGCCTCCAGAAGCTCTCCGGTGGCATCCTTGAAGCCGAAGAGGTCGCCAAGACGAGCCTCTTTCTGCTCAGCGACGAATCCCGCCACGTCACCGGCCAGGTCTTCCACATCGACGGCGGCTGGAGCGTATCCTGAAGTAAGCCATGCCCCCCAAGACCTCCCGGCGCTCTCTTCTCAAGGCCGCGGGCCTCACCGCCGCCCCCGCCTTCGCCCAGCTTCCGAAACAGCCGAACATCCTCATGGTGCTCACCGACGATCACTCGGCCCCGCACCTCGGCTGCTACGGTGACCAAACGATCCGCACACCCAGGCTGGACCAGTTCGCCGCCGAAGGCATGCGCTTCGACCGCGCCTACACCACCGCCCCCCAGTGCGGCCCGTCGCGCGCCTCCATCATGACCGGCAAATCGCCGCAGCGCGTCCACATGACCCGGCTCGCCGCACCGCTGCCGCCGGAGCACGAAACCTTCTTCGAGGTCCTCCGGAAATTCAACTACTGGACCGGCGTCGGAGGCCGCTGGCATCACGCCGACGGGCGCAGCCGCCCCCGTCCCTGGGTGCAATCCGTCTACGAGAAGCACGACCTGCAGACCATGAAGAACCGCGTCGACTTCCTTGGTCTCGGCAATCAAAACGACGCGCTCGCGCACCTGCGCGCCTTCCTCGGCCAGAAGCCCACGGCGAAACCCTTCGCCATGCAGATCAGCTTCAACGATCCGCACCGCCGGTGGGACGGCAACGAGTTCTCCGCCTCCTACAAGCCCGAGGAAATTCCGGTGCCGCGCTACCTGCCGGACCTCCCCGAGGTACGCGAGGACCTCACCCGTTACTACGGCGAAGTCACCCGCGCCGACGGCCTCTTCGGCCGGATCCTCGATGAGCTCGACGCCCGCGGCCTCTCCGAAAACACCCTCGTCGTCTTCATGGGCGACAACGGCCACGCCCTGCCGCACGGCAAGGGCACTCTTTATCAACCCGGCTGGCTCGTCCCGCTGCTCGCCCGCTGGCCCGGCCGCATCAAACCGGGTTCCGCCACCGCCGAACTCGTCTCGGGAATCGACATGCCGGCGACCTTCTTCGCAGCCGCCGGCGTTCCGCGGCCTGACGGCTTGTGGGAGAGCAAGAATCTGCTGCCGCTGCTCGAGGGCCGTCCCTTCGAAGGCCGCGAACATGTCTTCGCCTGCCGCGGCTGGCACGACCACCTCGACCTCGCCCGCGCCGTCTGCACCCGCTCCCACTCGCTCATCTACAACTGCCGGCCGGAGGAGCCGGTGAAGCCGGTCGACTACGGCGGGAAACCCATCTGGGAGGCAATGGCGCGCGAGCACCGGGCCGGCCGCCTGGACCCCAGGTTCTCCAACGCCTACTTCAGCCCCCGCCGCCCCATCTACGAACTCTACGATCTCGAGCGGGATCCCAACGAATTCAACAACCTCGCCGGCCGCGCCGAATACCGTGACTCGCAGTTCCAACTCACCGCCGCCCTCGACGAATGGATGGAGGCGAATTATGACTTCCTCCCGCCTCCCTTCGTCCTCGGCCAGGAGATGGACGGAAGCCAGCTCTGACAATGCTGCAAGGCCCCCGAACCGGGCGCTATTGCGCCCCGGTCCGGGAGCGGCGGCGGTTCGCGGTTACCATGGTATTGGAATGGCGCCCACTTCGAGTCCACCTTCCAATTCGGCGCTGCGCTTGCTGCTGGGCGCGGCGGCCGTCGGTGTTCTTGTCCTCGTACTGAAGACCCTCTCGGCCGTGCTGATTCCATTCTTGCAGGCGGGATTCGTCGCCATTCTTGCTTCCTACCCCGTCTCCTTCCTCGAACGGAAGCGCGTCCCGCGGGCGCTGGCCGCGATTGGAACCGTAGTCTGCCTGTTGGCGGTGATCGTTTTGATTGCCACGCTGCTCGCCACCGGTATCGCCCGCGCCGGTGCTGACCTGCCCCGCTACGAAGCCAGGATTGAACGCGCCGTGCTGAGCCTGCTCGCCTCGCTCGAGGAGTACGGGCTGGAAACGCCGCCCGGATACTTGCTCAGCCTCTTCGAACCCGGGGCGATTCTCAAACTCGCCGCCAACCTCGTCGGCCAGGTCGGGGGCAAGGCCGCGCAAATCTTCTTCGTGATGCTGATTGCGATCTACGCCCTGCTCGACGCCCCGCGCCTGCGGGAGCGAATGGACAGAGTCTTCGCCAACGATGACAAGCCGGTCCGGTCAGAGGGCTACGCCACCGTCATCTACCGGTACCTCATCATCAAGACCATCGTCAGCATCGGCACCGGCGGAACCGCCGGTCTGCTGCTGGCCCTGATCGGCGTCGACTACGCCCTCCTCTGGGGACTGCTCGCCTTCCTGCTGAACTACATCCCCCAGATCGGCTCCATCATTGCCGCCCTCCTGCCGGTGCTCCTGGCGCTGATCATGATGGGGCCCCTCCACGCTGTGCTCACCCTCCTCGCCTTCCTGGTCGCGAATTTCATTTTCGGGAATGTCCTCGAGCCCAGGCTTCTCGGAGAACGCTTCGGCCTGCCCGTAACCCTCATCCTGTTCTCGCTGGCGCTCTGGGGATCGATCTTCGGGATCACCGGTTTCTTCCTTGCCGTACCCCTCACCATGGCTGTGATCTTCGGCCTGGAGCGTTACCCGGAAGCTCGGCCGCTCGCCCACGTGCTCGGCGGCTCCACCTTTGAGCTGGCGAAGAAAGTCTGACGAACACCGGCTTCGGAGCTGATACACTAGGCGGCTTACACCACTGCCCATGCCGCCCGATCCGTTCGCCGGCGTCGGACTCCACGCCATCGGAGCCCTCTCGTCCTCGAGTTGCTACACACCTCAGAAGAAGACGAAGAAGTGGGCCTGGGAGATCTACTGGATCTCGCAGGCTTCCTTCGCCTGGCTCATCCTGCCCGTGGCCGGAGCCTTCCTCACCGTTCCGCAATATCTGGAGGTCCTCGCCGCCGTGCCGCCGGACGTCTTGCTGCGGACCTTCCTGCTTGGCGCCCTCTACGGCGTTGGCGGGCTCACCTTCGGGCTCGGCATCCGGTATATCGGCTTCTCGCTCAACTACGCGGTCGCCATCGGCATCTCGGCCGCTCTCGGCACCCTGATGCCGCTCATCTGGGAACCCAACCGTGGCTTCGTCTGGGAGATGGCGGAGAAGTTCTCCACCCGCCCCGGGCTGGTGGTACTCGCCGGAATCCTTATCTCGTTCACCGGGATCCTCTTGTGCGGTTGGGCCGGCGCACTGCGGGAAAGCTCCGCGGCCAACGCCGGCTCGAGGTACAACCTGAAGCTTGGCCTTCCCCTCGCCACCATGGCCGGCGTGCTGTCCGCCGTGTTCAACTTCGCCCTGCTCGCCGGCGCGCCGCTCGAAGCCGCCGCGGTGGAGGCCGGCGCAAATGAAATGCTCAAAATGAACGCCATCTACCCGTTCTCGAACGGTGGCGCCTGGGTCACCAACGCGCTCTGGTGCTTGATACTCATCGCCCGAAACCGCACCGGAGCCCAGTTCTTCAGGCTGCCCGGCGAAACCGGAAAGGGGCTGGCCTTTTATTACTCGATGGCCCTGCTCAGCGGCTCGCTTTGGTACTTCCAGTTCTTTTTCTACGGAATGGGCCACAGCTTCCTGGGCCGGCAGTTCGGCTTCACGAGCTGGGCGCTGCACATGGCGATGCTGATCCTTTTCAGCAACCTCTTCGGCTACCTCTTCCGCGAGTGGACCGGCGCCGGCACACGCTCCATCCGGGTTCTGCAAACCGGCATGTTCCTCATCATCCTGGCCTCGCTGATCATTACCCTCGGGAATTACCTGGGAAGTCTTAACGCCAGCGGTTTGTGATCAAATAACGGCAATGGAACGAAGTACTCCACTCGCCGCGCTGGCTTGCGCCGTCTTCTTCGCGGCCGGTTGCACCGTGCCATCTACTCAGGACGCCGATCCCGCCAGAAGCGCCGGGCCGTTCGAACCCACTTGGGAATCGCTGGCTAATTACCGCTGCCCAGACTGGTTCCGCGAAGCGAAGTTCGGCATCTACGCTCACTGGGGGCCCTACTCCGCCGCCAAGGGGACCGGCAACACCGACTGGTACTCGCGCAACATGTACCGCCCGGGACACCCGAATCACGCCTACCACGTGAAGACCTTCGGCCCTGTGCTAAATTTCGGATTCAAAGATCTGATTCCACTGTTCACCGCGCCGGACTTCGATCCCGAAGCGTGGGCTTCTCTCTTCGTCGAGGCCGGCGCCCGCTTCGCCGGCCCGGTCGGCGAGCACGCCGACGGATTCTCGATGTGGGACTCCCAGGTAAACTCGTGGAACGCTGCCGCCATGGGTCCTAAACGGGACGTGGTGGGAGAATTGGCAAAAGCTGTACGCGGCCAGGGATTGAAGTTCGTCGTCAGCATGCACCACCAGTGGCTGTGGGGTTGGTACCCAACCTGGGACCCGGAGACCGACGCCGGCGATCCCGCCTATGCTTCGCTCTACGGGCCGCGATACCCGTCAACCGCACAGGGCAGGAGGCTGCCCAACGGCCGCTTCGCCAACCTGTCGGTCGACCCGATGCCATCCGGGGAATTCGAGCGCACGTGGCTCGCGAAGGTGAAGGAAGTGGTGGAGGGCTACGAACCGGACCTGCTCTACTTCGACTCGCGCATGGCGATCCTGTCCGAGCAGGTGCGCCAGGAGATGGCCGCCTTCTACTACAACCACGCGCGCGCCGCCGGGCAGGACGTCGTGCTCACCTATAAGCGCCCGGACATGATACTCGGTACGGCCACCAGCGACCTCGAGCGCGCCCGCATGCCCGACATCTTCCCCGAGCCGTGGCTCACCGACTCCTCCGTCGCGCGCAGCTCCTGGGCCTACGCGACCGACCTGGAGTACTACACCGCCGACCGCCTGGTGGATGACCTGGTCGACATCGTCAGCAAGAACGGCTGCCTCCTGCTCAACGTGGCCCCGCATCCGGACGGGACAATTCCGGAGGAGCAGCAGCGCCTGCTGCGGAGTATCGGGGAGTGGCTCCGCCTGAATGGGGAGGCCATCTACGGAGCCCGTCCATGGTTCCGGTTCGGCGAAGGACCCACCGAGACTCCCGTGGGCCACCTTTCGGACTTGAAGTTCGACGGTTTCACCGCCGAGGACATTCGCTTCACCACTCAGGGAGAGACGCTTTACGTCATCGCTCTTGGATGGCCCCGCAACGGAAAACCGCTCGCCATCCGGTCGCTCGGCTCGGCCTGGTACCCGGACGAGATTACCGGCATCACGCTTCTCGGACACTCCGAAGACCTGGATTGGCGCCGGGAACCCGGCCACCTAATCATCAACCTTCCCGCTTCACCGCCCGGCGAGAACGCCTTCGTTTTCCGGATCAGCCGATGAGCGCCCGCTCGGCACGCCCGCGCTCCAGTTCTGCTCCACCGGAACCGCGGCGCCCATTCATGATATAAACTTTCGGCATGGCTATTCGATCACGCCGCAATTTCCTGGCATCCGCGGGCGCGGGACTGGGGGGCGTCTTTTCCCTGGGATCCCTTTCGGCCGCGGTGCAAAACAACACGTCTCCCTACCGCCGTCCGAACCTGAAAATCACCGATGTCCGGACCGCCGAGGTGCGCGTGCACGGGCATCAAACCCATGTCCGCGTCTACACCGACGAAGGCATCTTCGGCGAAGGCGAATGCACCGACGCCGCCGACGGCGCGCCCGCGATTATCCATCATCGGTTCCGGCGCATGCTCATCGGACAGGACCCGCTGAACGTCGACTTCCTCTGGGAACGCCTCCGTACCGCCGGCATCTTCGCCGGGGCCCAGGGCGGCCAGCACACCACCGCTCTCAGCGGCGTCGAGATCGCCCTCTGGGACCTCGCGGGCAAAGCCACCGGGCTTCCCGTCTACCAACTGCTCGGCGGAAAGATGCGCGACAAGATCCGCATCTACTGCGACTCCGCCCGCCACGAGCCCGACGACCCGAAGACTCCCGAAACCTTCCAGTGGATCAAGGACCAGAACTTCACCATCGTCAAGATCGACTGCGATGACGCCGGGAACCCTCACCGCTGGGACCGGGTGAACTGGACCGCCAACAACATGGAGATCGACTACATGGTGAAGCGCGTTGGCTTCGTCCGCGAGAATTTCCCGCGGGAAACCGCGCTCTGCGTCGACGGCCACGGCCGCTTCGACATGACCACCGGCAAGCGCTTGGCCAAGGAGTTCGAGCAGTTCGAGCTGCTCTTCTTCGAGGAGCCGGTCCCGGCCGAGAACGTCGCCGCCATGCGGGACGTTCGCGAATCGACCTCAACGCCCATCTGCTGCGGCGAGAACCGCTTCCTGCGCTGGGGCTTCAACGACATTCTGGAACAGCGCGCCGCCGATGTCCTGATGCCGGACATACAGAAGTGCGGCGGCCTGCTCGAATCCCGCAAGATCGCCGACCTCGCGCACACCTACTACGTGCCGGTGGCGCCGCACTGCGTGGTGTCGCCGATTGGCACCATGGGCTCCGCGCACGTCTGCGCCTCCATCCCGAATTTCCTCGCCTGCGAGTTCCACTGGATGACGCACTGGGACCTGTGGAAAGGCTGGGTTAAGGAAGGCAACATCATGAAAGACGGCTTCATCGAAGTCACCGACCGCCCGGGGCTCGGCGTCACCATGGACGAAGAGTTCGCCAAACAACGGCAGGTGCCTGGCACGCCCTGGTTCGAACCCACGGAATGAGGATATCCCGAATGTCTGAATCATCGACCCACAAACGCGCCGTGCCGCGGCGCGACTTTCTCCGCGGCGCTTCCGTGGCGGGCGCCGCCGCGGTGGCCACTTTCCCCTTCGTCAAAACGGCCCGGGGAGCGGGCGAAAAGATCCACGTCGGCTTGATCGGCTGCGGCGGCCGGGGCACGGGCGCCGCGCTGAACATCCTGCAGGCCGACACGAAGGTCATCTATCCGCCGCCGGGCAACGGCTACCACACGGAGAACGCCGTACCCGGCGCCCGTCCCAAAGCGTCGGATATCGAAATCGTCGCGCTGGCCGACCTCTTCCCACACCGCCTGGCCGAATGCCGCCGCCAACTCGCCATCGCGGGAGTGGCGGTGCCGGACAACCGCTGCTTCACCGGCTGGGAGGCCTACGAGAAGCTGCTCGGCATCTCCTCCATCAACTACGTCATCCTCGCGACGCCCCCGCAATTCCGCCCCCGCGAGTTCCGGGCCACGGTGGAGGCCGGCAAGAACGTCTTCCTCGAAAAGCCGGCCGCCGTGGACGCGCCCGGCGTGCGCTCCATTCTCGCCACCGGAGAGCTCGCCGCGAAGAAAGGATTGGCCGTGGGCGCCGGCACCCAGCGCCGCCATCAACTCGACCACCTCGAAACGGTGAAGCGCATCCACGACGGCGCCATCGGCGAGCTCATCGAAGGCCGGGCCTACTTCAACGTCGGCGCCATCTGGGCGATCCCGCACGTGCAGGGCTGGAGCGCCCTCGAATGGCAGCACCGCAACTGGCCCTACTTCACCTGGCTCTCCGGCGACAGCATTGTCGAGCAACACATTCACATGCTGGACCTCATGAACTGGGTATTCGACGCGCACCCGGTGCGGGCGTACGGCGTCGGTGGCCGCATCAGCCACCCCCCGGGCGGAACCTTCGGCCACGTCTACGACCACTTCGCCGTCGAGTACGAATACCCCAACGGCGGGCGGATGTTCAGCCAGAACCGGCAGATCGACGGCTGCGACGCGCGCATGGCCAACGCCGTGGTGGGCAGCAAGGGAACCAGCAACTGCGAGAACTCCATCACGGCCGGCGGCGGCTGGCGCTACCAGGGCAAACTGACGAACCCCTACGAGCAGGAGCACATCGACCTGATCGCCAGCATCCGCTCCGGCAATCCGGTAAACAAATCGAAGAACGTCGCCTGGGCCACCATGACCTCTATTCTCGGCCGCGAGGCCGCCTACACCGGAAAGGTGATGGAATGGGACACCGTAATGCAGTCCCAGCGAAACTACAGCCCCGACCGTTACGAATTCGGCGACGCGAAGATGCCCGAGGTGGTGAACCCGGCCACCTACCGGTTCCTCTAACGACCCAACGCGCTGGACAAAATACCCGGTGAAGCCGCCGCCTCACACGCCGCCCGCCCGGCGCCAAACGGCGGACCTTGCATCCGCACCCGGACTCCCCGATCCCGAAGCGGCCACCATCTCCGCCATCCACCAGACCAACCTGACCGGCCAATCGCACGGCAATCCCGCGGCTGCATGGTTCGGTGAAGCCAACGGAGCTTCTCCGTCGCTTTCACCGAATTCGCGCCAGTTCGCGAATCGAGCCGGAGCCAAGGATCGTGAGTTTGCCAACCACATGACCGCTCTCCAGGTCCAACGCAACCACCTTGCCGTTGGTCTTCGCCCTTCTTTCGCGGGGCACGATTTCCGATAATCCGACCAGGAGAAATCCGTCTTCCACCACGAGTCCCCGTGGATAATCTCCAACTGTCAACCTGCGGTCCCCACAGACCACGACGCCATTGTCGGAGTCACAGTAGGTCAGTTCGCCCCTCGGAAAAGCGATGTTGTGAGCGGATCCCGCAATGGTCTGGATGGTATCCAGAAGCTGCAGACGGTGGTCAAGAACTACAATCTGGCTTTTTCGCCCGCTTTTTTGGGTTTGATTGTGGTACATCACATAAAACTTACCCTCGTGCTCCGTGATCGAGTTCATCCACACGTCGGTGCTGCTTAGCCAGCCCCCCGGGAGGAAACACCGCACTTCTCTGAGACCGTCACTGTGGAGGCGGTATTGAACCAGACGGTTGTTGAGCGTGTCCGTGACGTACAGCGAATCCTCGAACGCCCGAACCTGATGAACCATCGGACCGACCCGTGTCAGTTCGATACGAATATCGCTGATGTCGCCGTCCGACAGCCGGAAGCTGATGATCTCGCCGGTGTGCTTCCTCCGCCAGTGACGGAAGGCATACCAGCGGTCGCGGTACTGGTCCAACCCAAATCCGTAGCCTGCCAGCAACCGTTCGACGCGGCCCGAGTCGTAAGAATAGAGTCCGTTATGAGCGACAATCAGAAAGTGGCCGTTCACCTCGCCCTCTTGTGTGAATGCGGCTGCTTCACGGAGCGGTTGATCGGGTGGGAGGCCAACTCGCAACGCTTCGGCCGCCGACCTCGCTTGCCGCAACGGAACCAGGATGGAATAAGGTAGTTGCTTGTTGGCCGCGAACCGAAGGTACGTACTCACAGCGCTTGGAGTGAAGTGCTTGCTCATATGCTCTTGGAGTATCGAGTATCGAAGACTGCGATGGCCGGCGCTTCTCCGGCTGCCCGGGCTCGTTCGATGCGAGGCGGGTAGGCCTCGCGAAACCGTGGTAAACGCGCCCCGTTAATCTGCCGTCAGATCCGGGTAGAGGGCGGCGCAACAAGAACCGCGAACAACCCAATCCGGCTTGGCGGGCGGGCGCGCGGAGGCCGCTTGTCATTGCTTTCCCCTCCGATCGTCAACCATCCTACCGCGATAACTCTGCCTCAGTCCGTTACTTCCTGCGTTCTTTCTCCCGCCCCCGAGTTGCGCCAGAAACTGATGTGCCGGGTGGACGGCGTCCACATCTCGTGGATTTCGGTGAGCCACCCGCGGTCCTCCAAGAGTCGCCGATGTAGATCATTGATGTAGACGACAGTCAAAGATCTAGGATTGACGGCAAGCGAGCGTTCAATCTTCGTTAAGACTTCGTTCAGTGTGTCCGCTCCAAACGGGTTGAATAGGACATATATCGTTCCATCATCAAGATCGGCTTGCGCGGCGTCCTGGCGGACAATATCGATCGGGGTTTCGCGTCCTCTAAGGCGGCGGGCGTTAGCCATTGCTGTCTCAGCCAACGCCGGAGAAAGCTCCACTCCGACGCAACGCTGGAGCCGGAGCCGGGCGAACATGCAGACGACCCTGCCCTTTCCAGCGCCAAGGTCGAATACCGTATCACTGGGTCGGGGCTCCAGGAATTGGATGATCCTCCGCAGGACGGCGTAGTCAATCGCGTAGTAGCCGCCCATATCCCCATTCTTTACAGGTACACTCCGTTGTTGATCCTGAAACAACCGTTCTGGTTCAATGCGGTTCACCGACCAGCGATGGGGCGTCGTCTCAATGTTGAGGAGCCAATCATTGGCCAGTGTCCGCATGAGCCGTACTTGGCGATAGCCGCCACGGACGAACCCGCGCAATGGTCCGCCTAGCCAGTCAAGAGGCGCTTTTGAGTTGGAATGAGTATCCCGTGCTGCTCCCGATCCGGCCCTCGAGACCGGAACCGTTCGCCGGGAAGTCGCACCGGCAGTGTTCCCCAAGGATGTTCCCTCCTAGCCG
Organism: uncultured Solibacteraceae bacterium; assembly: GCA_964468205.1. Taxonomy (GTDB): domain Bacteria; phylum Acidobacteriota; class Terriglobia; order Bryobacterales; family Bryobacteraceae; genus CAWELS01. The sequence goes on from CAYXVG010000027.1 coordinate 22,292, forward strand.
GGGGCGAGTTCCCGCCGCAGCAGCAATGATTCCCAGTATGCCCCCCGTTGCTGAAACAATCGCATACCGATTCACGATTGTCAACCGGAAACCGGGACCAGTGCCGCAGGCCAGTCCCCGCACCTTGCCCGCATTCCCGCCAGTCTCCCCGATCGCCAAAACCCGGCTGGCTTTCTCGCCATTGCCCGGCCGGAGCTGCCGTTGCCGCTCCCCCGGTTTCTCTGAACGATGGACTACGCGGCTCGACGCCGATCGGCACGCTTGATCAACTCTGCAATCTCGCCGGTAGTCGCGCCAATCGCCAAAAGCGACCGCATCATCAAGTCGAGCGTGACAGACCGGTCTCCCCCTCCATCTTGACCACGCGCGACTGGCTGGAACCCAGTTTTCTTCGCCAGAGCGGACTGCGTCAGTCCCTGTTTCTCCCGCGATCGGCGTACCCCGGCTACAAGGGCCAGCTTCAACTCTACGTACTTCGCCTCGTCCGGGCTCAGATCCAGAAATTCGGCCACGTCCCCGATGGCCCATCCGGCGCCTTCGAGTCGTGCTCTCTGGGAAGTATTCATCCTTTGCTTCCTGCTTTCGCCCAAAGCCGCCCTCCGGTACGCGGAAAAGCGTCATTTGCAGGTCTTCAGAATCTCATCCGGTGTTGCCGAAGTCTTCTTGCTGAACACACCCAGGATTATGACGGCGTCAGCAGCAAGGTGGTAGATGATCCCCCACGTCTGGTTCTCGCCGTTGACCTGAATTTGATGGCATTGCCGGTTGATCGAGGGCATCGGCCTCGAATGCGGCGAAGCAAGGTTCTGGCCGCGCTGAAGTCTTCGCAGCAGGAACCCGGCTTCCACGCAAGCTTCCACGCCGAACGGCGGTGACTTCACCTCGCCTTTCAGCCAAATCGGTGGTTTGCTCCGTAAACGAGCCGTAATTCCTTATGTCCAACATGACAAAAGTGATATCTGCGAGCGAGGACTAGAAGTCGACAGCTACACTGACCCCCAGCGGAGCAATCTCGACGCACGAACGCGGCCGCCTCTTTCCCGTGAACTCATCGGAGTCGCGGGTCCGGCTTCCAGAGCCCCCGTCGCGAATAATCCAGCGGGCGTTTCGCCGGTCTTTGGGCGGTTGATTCTCATCTGCAGGAAACACTTCTTGGCAAACGCCACGCTGGTGGCTCAGATCCCGCCTGACAGCGGCGCGGCCGCGAGGCGGTAGCGCTTGAGTCCCACCTTCTCAGCATCACCCCCATTTCGCGGAGCGCTCTTCGTTCGCGGCCCCCTAACGAATAGATTCCTCGGATGATATCGACAATACCCGGCATTCCCGTCCGCCTGCTGGCGGGTCACGGCAAGGCGGCTCTCGTGTTGCGGCAATCTGTCTCGTAGGTGCGGACGGAGTTCATCTTATCCACCGAATTCCGCGATGCGGGTCATTCGTGTTGTCGGGGCCGCCAGCCGCCAGTCTCACGGATGTAGACGAAACTTCAACTGCGGCTGCTGGCATCCGTCCTCCCCGCCGCCCCGCGAAGAGCCACAAATAGGGAAATTCTTTCGTTATCCGGCGTGAAATATCTACGTATATAGACGGCATGTCCTCATGCACACAACTGATATCACGGCCTTTTCTACCAATGGCATCGGTCGTGCAGGCTCAGTGAACCGGAGGGAAGAAATGGCTGGCCGGGCATGCGATCGTCTCGCACCGGCCAGCCACGACCCACATTACTGGAATCTGGAGCCAATAGGAGGGCGACCCATGAAGAGAATTGTCACGACACTCAGCATCATCGTGCTGGCCACCGCTGTGTCAGCATTCGCGAGGAAGGGCGATATTGGATTCGAGGCAAAGCTGGCCGGGGAAAATGAGGTTCCCCCGGTTGCAACTGACACCGAAGGCAAGGCCGATTTTCAGGTCAACGAGGAGCAGACGATCATCGAGTATGAACTCGAGATCGAGGCCCCGGCGAACGCTACCCTTCTGGGACAGGCGGGCGCTCACATTCACTGCGGCTTGCCCGATGAGAACGGTCCGGTAGTAGTATTCTTGGCCGGCGTGATCCCCGGTGGAGTCGGCGCCGAGCTGAAAATCGAGGGATCCCTGACCGAGGCAAACATCGTAAATGACGCGTGCGGAGCCACTCTGCCGCTGCTGGTGCAATCAATGCGGGCTGGGATGACCTACGTCAACGTCCACAGTTCTGATTTCCCGGCCGGAGAGATCCGCGGGCAGATTGTCGAGGAGTAGATCTCCCAATAAGCGCTTTTCCAGGGGAGCCCTGACATAGCGAGGGCCATGAGCTTGTCAGCCAGCGCATAGGAGGTGAGGATACCGGCGGTTCACAAAGCCACCTGGCCGAACTTGGTGAGCAGGTCCGTGTTCTCCCGGAGCCAGCCAACGAGTTCGCGCAGGTTGCCGATCAGTGCTTTGAAGTCATCCTGGAACTGCGCACCGATGTCCTCGTGGAGGTTGTTGAACTCGCGCCGGAGTGCACCAAGTTGGCCTTCGACAGATTGCGAAGCCGCCACCTTGACGTTCTCCGCAGCCATCATCACGGAACCAATGATGAAGTCCTTCGCCCAATTGAGAGCGAACTTGATGGCATCCGCGAACAGATTCCCTGCCGTGGCTCCCTTGGCCCTCGAAGCCGTCATCCGGCCGATGCCGGAGGAAGCGCCGAGCGCGGTCTTTACTGCCGTCGCTTCGAGTGAGGACAGGTGCGCGTTGACGCTCTTGATCGAGGCGTTGGCACTGTTCGTGCTAACTTCGACGACGAGTTCGAGCTTGTTGGTGGCCGCCACGTTGTCCTCAATGTGCCGTGCTCAAGCGTTGCCTAGTGGTACCGCCGGCGATACCATGGTTCTGTGGCCAAGGCGGAGAAGATCCTTGCCAGGATGCGAACCAATCCGCGCAACTGGCACATCGATGATCTAAAGGTCGTTGCCGCAAAACACGGCTTTGACTATCGGCAGCACGGGACGAGCCATGTCGTGTTTCGTCACCCCTTGGCTGGTCTCCTCACCGTTCCGGCTGCACGTCCCATCAAGCCGGTCTACATCCGGCAGTTTGTGGCTCTCGTCGCTCGAGCAAGAGGTGAAGAATGAGAAAGCAAAAACAGTTGGACTCCTACCCCTTCACCATCCGTCCACTTTCGGACGAAGACGGTGGAGGCTACCTGATCGAGTACCTTGATCTCCCCGGTGTGATCTCCGATGGCGAAACCGTCGAAGAGGCGACGCGAAATGGGCGCGACGCGCTGCAGGCGGCGCTTAGCACACTAAAGGAGTGCGGCGACCCGATTCCGAAACCTGGCTCTGCTATCTCGGCGAGTGGCCAATGGCGTCAGCGCGTACCGAAGTCGCTTCATGCCCGTTTGGTGGAGCGCGCGCGGCAGGAAGGCGTGAGCCTCAATACCTTAGTGACGTCCATGATTGCGGAAGGGCTCGGCAAACGGGGATCGTCTTCGAGTCGACGATAGGTATGGCGGTACACTGGCTGTCGATAATCCGTATGAAAGTGTGGATCAGTGCCCTCGGAGGCGCCATCTCATTGCGCATGGCGTAGCTTGCTTGCGCAGCATCTTGCATCGTCCCCCGCGCTGCATATTGCTGCCGAACCGCTGAGTACTACGACTGTTTTGAGTGCGACGGGTGGGTCGCAACCACTACGTACTTGGAGGTTTCTCTTTCGGTCTTAGCCCATGCGAATCTCGTGTTGCTGTCTGGAAACGCAATCAACCAGGCGCTTCCAGATTCCGGACAGTGCGGCTCCGGATTTGCGGCAACCTGGCTGGGATTGAGGTTCAGTTGCGGAAACCTTGCATCAACCAATAGAGTGTCCTGGTCAACAGAAAGAGCGTTAGCCATGGAACAGCGAATGGCAGCATCGGTCTACATAATTACGGAACAATTAGTAAGTGGTTGAAGGATTGGTCGGGGCGAGTGGATTCGAACCACCGGCCTCCTGGTCCCGAACCAGGCGCTCTACCAGGCTGAGCCACGCCCCGACGCACGAAGTGACCGGCTAAGCGGTGCTAGGGAAGGTTGCGAATGCTTGAGTAGAGCGTCTCAAACGCCTTCGCGCTTACTTCGTAACAATCTGAGTATAGCGCACCGCACGCCGCAATTGCACGGGTTTCACCCGCCCCGCTAACACGCCGGCGGTACTCGCTGGTACTCGTACCGGGATGGGTCTTCCCCCTGCTCGGCCAACTGCCGCGCGCAGTCCACCGCGCTCTCGCCCACCACCACGATCCGGCGCACCGGCAGCGTCCGCGGCGTATAGATATCCACCGCAATCCACCTCCCGGCAAGCGCCAGGCGCTGGTCGAAGGAAAGCATGTCGGGCTCCAGCCCGCGCAGCGAACTCGGGTCAATGCTCTTCAATACGGACATCGGAATCCTGATTCTAGCAGAATCGGCGTGAATCCAGCGTGACGAAAATCTGGCCACCCAGCTGCCCCGTTGACACCGTTTTCCGGAAACCGATCCACCGTGCTATCAACCACTTGCCGCTTTGCCCCTTCGAGGTCCCCGGGATCCGCGTGTTAGAACAATCTCTGGGCGCGGTGTCCGGCCCGCCGGCCGGCTTCCTCGCCGGTACGGCCAGGCGGCCTCGGCGCCGCCGCAAGTTGTATCCGCACCCCGGTTGCCGGAAACCCTCGGGTTCGCCGGAGCACAAACTCTCGCCGGGGACTGATGTTTGAAATCCGAAAATCTCCAACAGCGGCGGACCCGCCGGGCCTGCGCCCATGGCACGTGTCCCCCGCCGGCTCGGCTTCTGCCGGGGGATCCGGGCGGCCGGAAAACAGAAATTGGCGAAACAAACCCAAATACGAACTAAGCGTATTAGATTCAATAATGTGGCGGGAATTCTATTTCGCTTTTTCTTCGCTTTATTTCGTCGCCTGTTCGCCTTAGCCGCCGAAGCTTTCGAGCTCGGCGATCAGCGCCTGCAAGCCCTTCTTGCGGTAGAGGTTGGTCAGCCGTTGCTCCTCGGGGGAAGGAGCCGTCAGCCGGTCGAGCTGCTGGCCGGTCAGGTCTTCCCGCGACGGGATCCACACCTCGCCGTCGCTGAATTCCACATGGCTGACGAACCCGGACATGCTCTCCACCATCATCGGCTTGTCGAAGCGCAGCACGCGCTCGCTCGTCGCCGTCCCGGTGGCGCCCGGCTGCAGGTTGACCTCCGCCGGAACGTTCCCGGCCACGAAATCCTGGCCCCGCATGTCCTTGATGATCCAGCCGAACTCCAGGTGCCGCACCGGCCGGGTGGACCGGTTCCGCACCTCGAGCCGCGGCGCACTCGCTTCCTGCCCGGCTACTTGAGCCACGCCGGAAAGCGCCTCCACCGGAGCGTCCGGAAAGCGCAGGAAGGCCAAACGGTATTCGTCACCGGGTTCGGCTGTCGTCGCCCGCCCGCCGCGCGCGACGCGCACTCCCAGCCGGGGACGGTCGGCTTGCCGCGCCACGCTCGCCAGCACGGCTTCCTGCAGACCTTCCGGCCCGCGCGCCTCCAGGATTTCCCGGAAATAGGCCCGGTCCCGCCGGGCTTGCATCTCCCACACCGTCATTAAACGGCGCGAGTTCAGCCGGTTCGGGCCGAAGAAGCTCAAGTCCTCGAAGAGAATGCCGTCGAGGGCCACCTTCACGAGCGGACCCGTGCCCCGCTGCAGCGGCCGCAGCAGCCGCACGTCGAGGCGCACCGGAAACACCTCTCCCGGCCCCGCGTTCAGGCTCGGTATTGAAACGCTTGCCTTGCCGCCCGGGGTCACTTCCTGAGCCAGCACCAGCAGAGTCACCCCGCGAATCCGCCGCTCGGTCGTGTTACGCAGCTTGAGGGCCGTCTGCAGATCCACCACCAGCGCGCCGCCGCGGGCATCGGTCTTCGACGAGCCCCAGTCCACCGACACCACGCTCACCGGCGACTCCGGAGGAAAATCGATCTGCAGGTTCTGCTGCTCCTGCGCGAAGGCCGGCCATGCCGCCAGCCCCGCCGCCGCAACAGCCAGGATGCCCAACTTACTGCACATAGACATTGTTGATCGTCACCATACCGGTCTCATCGTCGACATAGTGGACCGACATCGCCCCGTCGACGCTCGCCGTTACCAGCACCGGTTCCGAACTCTCGTGCAAGAGCGTCAGCGCCCGGTCGGCTTCCAGCAACTCGACTCCGCCGGCCGTGGCCGCCGCCACCGTTCCCTCAACGGGCGAAGAGCCCGCTCCGGAGCGTGGCAGGTGAAGCCACCAGCCGCCGACAACCACTACTGTCACGCAGGCCAGGGCCGCCGCCGCGCGCCAGCCCAACCGGCGCGTGTGCGCCTCCGGCCGGGCGACGCACTCGGCCGCCTGCAGGCCCACCTGGATGTTGGCCCGCATCTCGCCGGCCAGCGCCTCCCAATCCACGCCCTTGGGCAGCGCCGCCGCTTCTTCCGCAACTCGCTGGACGCCGCGCCCGAAGCGCTCCGCCTCGCGCCGGCACGCTTCGCAAGATCTCATGTGGAGCGCCGTCTGCCAGCGCTTCCAGAAAGGCAGATCGCCGCCGGCGTACAGCGCCAGGCCGTATTCGTCGGGATGTTTCATGCCTTTTTCCTTTCGAGATAGCGGCGGAACTTGATGCGCGCGTTCGCGATGTGCGAGCGCACGGTGGCTTTTGAGCACTCGAGACGGAGCGCCACTTCTCCGGCGGAGAGACCCTCCACGTCGCGCAGCACCAGGGCCGTCCGCTCCCGCACGGTCAATTGCGCCAGCCCCTCCTCGAGATAGGCCTGCTGTTCGCCGCGGATCGTCAGTTGCTCGGGGCTGTCGGCGGATGAGGCGCGCAGCGGCTCCGGTAGATCGTCAATCTCGGTGAAGTTTACGCGGCCGCGCCGCCGCAGGAAATCGATGGCTGTGTTGGTGGCGATGCGCGAGAGCCAGTGGGCCGCCTTCTTTTCGTCGCGGAGTTGCTCGGAACGCTGGAGCGCCTTGATGAAGGCTTCCTGGGTCAGGTCCTGGGCATCCTCGACGTTTCCGACAATGCGGTAGATCTGCACGAAGATCCGCCGCATGTGCGCGGAAATGAAGCGGCTCCGCCATTCGGCGGTTTCCTCCAGAACTTCTGGCAGCGCATCCCTCATCGGCGCCTCGATCCATTGTTCCGCAAGCGCGCTCATGTCACTACAAACCATGACGAGCCGGCGGGCGAAACCGTGGAATGCGGTATCGCGTTTCAACAACCTCGTGGTTCGGCCGCGGCCGGAGCCACTGTTACTAATACTATTATGAGGTGGGCGGCGGCCCATCGGTTGCATAATCGGCCGCCGGATAAAGAATGATGAGAGTGAAACCATGAAACTCGCGCAACGGATGAACCACATCCTTGTCGAATCCGCCTTCGAGGTGCTCGTCAAGGCGCGCGCTATCGAGGCCGCCGGGCGCAGCGTGATCCACCTCGAAATCGGCGAGCCGGACTTCAAGACCCCGGCCCATGTCTGCGAGGCCGCCAAGCGGGCCATCGATGAGGGCTGGACCCACTACGGCCCCACGCAGGGCTACCCCGACCTCCGGGAGGCCATCGCCCGCCACATCTCCCAAAGCCGCGGCATCTCCGCCGGCCCCGAGCACGTCTGCGTCGTCCCCGGCGGCAAGCCGGTCATCTTCTTCCCCATCCTCGCGCTCATCGAAGAGGGCGACGAGGTGATCTACCCCAACCCGGGCTTCCCGATTTACGAATCCATGATCGGCGTCGCCGGCGGCAAGCCCGTCCCCATCCCGCTCATCGAGGACCGCGGCTTCTCCTTCGACCTCGACGTTTTCCGCGACAGCCTCACCGATCGCACCCGCATGGTGATCCTCAACTCGCCGCAAAACCCCACCGGCGGGCTGATTCCGGAAGAGGACATCCGCACGATCGCGGACCTCGTCCGGGACCGCGACCTCGTCGTGCTCTCCGACGAGATTTACTCCCGGATTTACTACGACGAGACGCCCCCGTTCTCCATCGCAAGCCTGCCCGGGATGCAGGAGAAAACGATCATCCTCGACGGCTTCTCGAAGATCTACGCCATGACCGGCTGGCGCATCGGATACGGCGTCATGCCCGCCCGGCTGGTCGATGCCGTCAACAAGCTGATGGTCAACTCGAACTCCTGCACGGCCAGCTTCACCCAACGCGCCGCTCTCGCCGCGTTGACAGGGCCGCAGGACGAGAGCGAGAAGATGGTGGCCGAATTCCGGCGCCGCCGCGACGCTTTCGTCGCCGGCCTGAACGAACTGCCGGGCGTCCGCTGCCCCCTTCCCCACGGCGCTTTCTACGCCTTTCCGAACATCACCGGGACGGGGCTGAAGTCGAAGGCTCTGGCTGACCGGCTGCTGCGGGAAGCCGGCGTCGCGACGCTCTCGGGCGACGCCTTCGGCGCCTACGGCGAAGGCTACCTCCGCCTCAGCTACGCCAACTCTTACGAGAACCTGATGGAAGCCGTCGAGCGCATTCGCAAGTTTCTCGAATAGCCGTCCCCCGCCGGCCCGGCGACGCCGGCCCGCCCTACAGCAGCGGGCTGTCCGCCGGCACAATCACACGCATCGCCAGCGGAACCACCGACACCCGCACCGGCAGCCGGCCCAGCGGCTCGCCGTCCACCTCGATCTTGACCGTTTCGGGCGACGTCGCCGCAATCTCGCGAGCCTGGTAGCAACGCACCTTCGGGTGCGCGGCGATGTTGCCGTTGTAGAGGTAGCGCACATCCCGGGCCAGCGTCGGCAAGCCGAGATTCCCGATGATCGTCACCTCGAGCAGGCCGTCGTTGAGCACGGCGTTCGGACAGACATACATGCCTCCGCCGTGGAACAGCCCGTTGCCCACGGCGATGTTGAGCACCGTGTGGCTGCCGGCGGGCTTGCCGTCGAGTGTCAGGTCGATCCGCTTGCCGGAGTAAGAGAGCAGATTCTTCACCGTGGCCCAGAGGAAGGCTGTCTTGCCGCCGAAGACCTGCAGCCGGTTCTTGGCGTCGCGGGACACCTCGCCGCCCATGCCCCAACTGGTGACGTTGATGAAGTAGCGGGTTTGCGTCCCGCCATGATGAGCCTCGAAAGTGATCTTGCCGAGGTCGACCGGCAGCGTGGCGCCGCTGGCGAGTGCGTCGAGCGCCGCTTCAATGCCCGAGGGGATGCGGAGCGTCCGCTGCAGGTCGCCGCCGGTGCCGGCGGGGATGATTCCGAGGCAGGCGCCCGGCCGCAAAGCGCGATCCTCCGCGTTCAGGAAGCCGTTGGCGATCTCGTTAAACGTGCCGTCGCCGCCGACGCCGATGATGCGTTCGAACCCGGCGAGGAGAAACTCGCGGGCAAGTTCGGAGCCGTGACCGCTGCGCCCGGTGAACCGGCACTCGATGGCGCCGAAGCGCTTCTCGATGGCTTGGCGCCATGCGCCCCACCGCTTCCCGGTGCGGCCGCCGGCGGATCTCGGATTGGCGATGACGGCGGTCTTCATCGCTTGCGGCGTTCGAGATACTCCACCGTGTCGCGCAGCGTCTCCATGGGATCACGGGCTTCGAAACCCAGCTCCGATGCGGCTTTCGCCGAGGTGAAGTACCAGAAATGGGAGGACATGATGATGGTGACGTCGTCCATCTTGAACTCTTTGCCCGCCAGGGGCATCAGCCTGCGCAGCGCCCGCGCGCTCAGCAGCGACAGCCAGAGCGGTGGCTGCAGAACGGGGGCCTTCTTGCCGGAGATCTCGGCCACGGACTCGATGACTTGCCGGAAAGTCCAGTTCGCCCCGCCCAGCAGATAGCGCTCGCCGGGGCGGCCCTTCTCCATCCCCAGAATGAGGCCGCGGGCCGCGTCCCGGGCGTCCACGAAACACATGCCGCCGAGCGGGAGAGCCATCACTTGTCCCTCGAGGAAGAGAGCGACATCGCCGGTCGAGGAGCCGAGGTCGTCGCCGGGGCCAAGCAGCAATGCCGGGTTCATGATCACGAGCGGCAGGCCGTGCTCCTTCACATAGCTGAGAGCAACCTTCTCGGCCTCCACTTTGCTCGTATAGTAGGCCCAGTCCTTGATCAGTTCGTAGGGGTAGGGGGCCGACTCATCGAGGATGTCTTCCGGGGCCTTGCTGACGGCGATGGTACCGGATGAGGAAACGGCGACGATCTTGGCGGGCTGATGCCGGAGCGCCGCCTCGCAGATGTTGCGCGTGCCCTCGACGTGGATGTCGAACATCTTCTGGTTATCGCGGGGGTCGCGGGAGACCGAGCCGGCCAAGTGATAGACCTGGCCGCATCCCGCCATCACACTCCCAACGCCGGCGGCGTCCATGACATTGCCCTCGACAATCTCGACGCCCTCGCGGCCCTCGAACGGGCAGGGGCCGTAGCTTAGAATGCGCAGCGGAGGGCAGTCCGGCTGGGCGAGCAACTGCTCGACCAGGTGTTTTCCAAGGAATCCGGTCGCGCCGGTAATCAGGATGGGCTTACTCATGGTTGGTTGTTCTCAAATCAAGAATCGGCCACCCGCGCTGCTCGGCGATGCGGCGGAGTTCGCGGCTCGGGTTCACGGCCGACGGCGCGCCGACCGTCTCGAGCATCGGCAGGTCCGAGAGAGAATCGGAATACGCCTTCGAGGATGCAGGGCTACCGTTGTGCGCCTTGGTCAAGCGCTCGATGGCGGCCACCTTTTCGGCTTCGGCGATCAGCGGCTCTTCAATCTCGCCCGTGGCGACACCGCCGGCAAAGACCAGCCGATTGGTGATTACGTGGTCGAAACCGAAGAACTCGATAAGGGGGCCGATGGCGAAATCGAGACTGCCGGTGACCAGAACGGTCTCGAATCCGGACGCCTTGTCGGCGTCGACGAGCGCCTTCGCGCCGGGATACATCCCCGGCCGGAACAGCTCGTTAAACAGCCTCCGAGCGTGGCTTTCAAGCCAGTCGCGGCGCATTCCCCGGTAGGCCCGGTAGAACGCCACGTTGAACTTCCGCCGGGACCGCTTTTCGAGGGCGATGAGCAAAGGCGCGCTGGCCAGCAGGCGCGCGGTCCGCGACCAGGACTCAAGCCGGCTCGGCGACTGCCGCGCATACCAGGCGTACTGATGCACGACGTTGGTCGAGACGAGCGTGCCGTCAAGGTCGTAGAAGGCGAACCGTTTCGGGGCGGCCATGGTCACTTCGCCAGGGCCCGTGTGAATCGCTGTACGTTGTCCTTGTGGCGCCAGGCCACAATGGCAAACATCAACAGCGCCAGGATCCCGAGTTGCTGCCCGCGCAGAACAAAGACAAGCGCCACGAAGAGGGCGAAACAGCTCAATGATGCCAGCGCCCCGGATTCCGGCCAATTCCGCTTCTTGCCAATGACGCGCAGGATCACGTAGCCGGCCGCGCAGCCGAGCGCGAGGGCCGGATAGAGCACCAGCATCACGCCGGCGGAGGTAGCAATGCCCTTTCCGCCGTTGAAATTCAGCCACGGTGAGTAACAATGGCCGAGCACGACCGCGAACCCGAGAATCCAGGCGGCGGACTCCGGCTGGGTGACGCGGTAAAGCAAGAGAATCGCTAATATTCCCTTGCCGAGATCGCCCAGCAGGCAGATCACCGAGCGGGGCTTGCTCACCCGCAGAACGTTGTTGAAGCCCGGGTTGCCGGAGCCGACCGTGCGAATGTCGACACCGCTACCCCACATGGCCATAACAGCGAAGGGAATGGATCCCATGAGAAATGCGCAGAGGATTCGGATTCCGAGGTCAATGGTGAACTCAGGCATGATACTCTCCGATCGCCTCCCGCACCCGGCGGCGCAGATCCACGAAGTCGGCGCGCTCTGGTGAAAGGACCGGCTCGCGGATGATGACCATGGTGACGCGGCGCACGCGCGCCCGTTCCACCGGCTGTTGCTGCGTCGTTCGCTCGCGGATGGCGGCGGGGCGAATCTCGACGCCCATTTCCACCGCCGCCTGAAACGGATCGAGCCGATAGCGGTTGCGCGAGACCGGCTCGCCCACCGGGCTTTCCGGAAAGTTGACGACGGTGCAGGGACTTTCGAAGGCGCTCCGGACGCGGCCGCGAACCAGGCCGGCCGCGGGCGTCGTCTGACCATCACGATCGCCGAGTATCAGTGGTTCGAGCAGAAATTTCAAATGAGCGGGCAACCCGTTCAGGGCCGCGCGGTCAGCGAACCATACTTTGCCGGGAAGCGTCGCCACCATCACCAGGGGATCGAACAGTCCGGAGCGATTGGCTACCAACAGCACGGGCCTGCCGCCGGCCAGGTTCTCGCCACCCTGGAGGGAGAATCGCTGGGCGTGCAGTTGCAGAATCCGGCGGGAGGCGCTGCGGGCGATTCCCGCGGCGCCGGTGAGGCGCATCCAAACTCCGGCTGTTCTCGCCACCAGGCTCGATACCGTATTGGTCGCGGCGCGGCCCACGACGACGCGGACCCGCCGGAATCCGAGCCGGATAAGCGGGCCGAAGTTCTCCCAGCGGAGGAGAACCATCTGCATCCAGGGCGGGCGCCGTCCGCTCCGGAGCTTGCCGCGCAGGAACAGCGAGCGGATGTCGTTGCGGCGCACCTTGCCGTTTTGCGTCCGCGGAAGCGAACCGGGGGCCACCAGACGCACGTCGTCGGGCGGCATGCCGAGATAGGCATCCACCACGCGAATGACCTCGGTCTCTATGCGGCGGAAGTCTTCAAACGTGTTCGCCAGGGTCTCGGCGGCCACCACCAGGCGGTCCGCCCCGGAGTCCTCCTCGGGCGCGCCGAACGCAACGGCGGACCCCGGGATGATGCCGGTCAAGTTTCCCACCGCCACCTCGACATCCAGCGGGCAAAGTTTGCGATCGGCCTTGACGATGGTGTCGCGGCCGCGGCCGGTGAAGAAGAACTCGCCGCCGGCCATGTAGCCGAAGTCGCCGCTGTCAACCCAGCCGCCGCCGCGCACGGCGGCGGCGGTTGCCTCCGTGTCGCGATAGTATCCGCTCATCGTGGTTTCGCCGCGGAATTGCAGCCGGCCGGTGGCGCGCTCCGGCACTTCGTGTCCGTTCTCGTCCACCAAGCGAACCTGCTGCCCTTCCACCGGCGTTCCGGATGAGAAGAAGGTGAGGGCGGTTTCGTCGTCCGCGGAGGCCGGAACCGCCCGCCCGGTTTTCTCGAATTCCTCGCGCTCGATGCGGTCGCGCAGAGGCAGCCGCCCCACCGGCGGCATGGTCAACGCCACCGTGGATTCGGCGAGACCGAAGCAAGGCAGCATTGCCTCGGGGCGGAATCCGTACGGCGCAAAGCGTTCGAGAAAGCGGTCGACGGTTTCCGGCAAGACGGGTTCACCGGCGTTGACGGCCACCCGCCAGGAGCTGAGATCGATGCCTTCGAGCGTCCAGGCCGGGATGCGGCGAGCGCACAGCTCATAGGCGAAGTTGGGCGCCGAAGCGAGCGAGCCGCGGGAATCGCGGATCGCCCAGAGCCAGCGCTCGGGCCGCCGCAGGAAGTCCAGCGGCGAGAAGATCGTGATCGGCGCGGCGTAGTACAGCGCGAAGAGCCAGTTGCCGATCAGACCGAGGTCGCTGTAGAGCGGCAGCCAGCTCACCAGCGCGTCACCGGGCCGGACTTCTGCCGCCGCACCGATGGCGCGAATATTTGCCAGCACATTCGAGTGCGAAAGGGCGACCGCTTTTGGCGGGCCGGTAGAGCCCGACGTGAACTGCAACACGGCGTTCTCGGACGGCCGGACGGAACCCATGCCGAGACGCCCCTTTGCCTGCTTCAGATCCTTCACCGTGGTGACATCCACCAGCGAAGGAAGATTAACGCGAAGAATCTGAACCACCGCGGCGACGGCTCCGAAAGCGATCAGAAACCGGATCCCGGTCCCGCGCAGGGCAACGATCTGCCGGCGTACGTAGTCCTCGATGCGGTCCGGGCGGGTTGGGGGGTAGATCGGTACGGGAACGCCGCCGGCCAGCATCACTCCGAAGAATGCCGGGAAGAAGTCTGGCGAGGTGGGCAGCATGATGCCGACCGTTTCGTTCCGGCGCAGCCCCATGTCCGCAAGTCCCGCGGCAACCGCGGAAGCTTCCTCGTACAGACGGCCGTATGTGATGCCCTGGCCGGAATTCTGTTCGAGCAGATGGATGTGCACGCGGCCAGGGTCGGCCTCGGCATGCCGCACAAGCACGTCGACGAGCGAACTGGCGCCCGTGGGCTCGGTGAGGCCATCGAGACGCGGTGGAGAGATGCGGTAGGTGACCTTCGCCTCGGCCTCCTGGCCGCCTTCGAGGATCGCCTGCGCCCAGCCGGCCGGAGTCTCCGCCTCTTCAGCAATGTGGTCCGGCAGCTCTACTTCGAAGCGGGATTCGCAGCGGACCATGAGTTCGACCAGTTCGAGGCTGGCCAGGCCCAGATCCCGTTCCAGGCTCGAATGGAGGCTGACCTTCTCCGCCGCCCGCTCCTTGCCGCTCTCGCGCAGCAACTTGGCGATGATATCGAGAAGCTGCTTCTCGACGGCCGCGGGATCGAGTTGTGGATGGGGGCCCATAGCGGCAAGCTACATCCGGAAGGACGTCTCCGTCTGCACCCATTTCTGAACCCCGGCGACCTCATTGTTCACCCAGTAGTCGCGCCAGTCGATCCTCTCCGGATTCCAGGGCAGCAATTTCCGGTCTTCCGGGGAAAGCCGGCTGTACGCGGCGCGGATGTTCTCATTCTCGAAGATGAAGCGGTTGTCGAGCATGAAGGGCTGGTAGATCTCCAGCGCCTGGTCGCGCACCATCACCCGCAGCCCTGTTTGGCGCAGCCGGGTGGCCATGCGGCGAACCTTCTGCGAGCCCGGCACGCCGGTTCGTTCCATGAAGCGCCGGAGACCGGTGGCCCAGCTCTGCAGCCGGCTGATCGTCTCCTGCTGCCGCTTGCCGCGGGCTTTCGACTGCTCCGGGCGCAGAACCCGCACGCCGGCCGGAAACTGAATCAGCGGCATTCCGTTTCTGCGCAGCCGCTGCTGACGGCGGTATTCCTCGAGCAGGATCCGAATGAGAGGACCATAATAGATCGGATTCACATCGGCGGTGGAGACCTGGTAGACGCGCTCGGCGGCGTTGTTCAGGAGCATCACTCCCGCGATCAGGATTGAGGATGCCACCAGGTCCACCGGGACAACCTCCATCGGGGCGTCCTCGCGAACGGTCCAATGGCGTAAGCCGCTCATCGCCATCATCACGAGCGGCGCGGCGGTGCGCCCGCCCTCGACCCAGCCCGGGAATGGGAACGAAAGCGCGGCCTCCACGATCGCGGGCCGCACGATCGCGAAGTCGAGATCCTCTTCCGCGGCTAGAATCTGCTCGCCGAGGCTCTTCGTATAGGTGTAGGTATTCGTCCATCCCCATTGAAGAGCGCGCTGCAGCCCGAGGTCGCTAAGTTTCTGCGAGAGTTCCCTGGGGCGGCGGCATCCGCGTGAAAGGCCCTCGGATTCATAGGCTTCCCGGATGCGCTCCCGCATGAAGTGGATCTCGCGGTCATATTGGAAGCCCTGGTCGGCGGCCCCGCGCCGGCGGGGATAGAAGCCCGCGATCGGCTCGGATTCTTCCACCAGGCCGTCGGCTTCGCCGCAGACGAAACACGTAGAGACATGGAGCATCTTGGCGTTCAGGCGGCGGCAGAGGCCGATCACGTGCTCCACGCCGTCGACGTTGGAGGCAAAGGAGTCGTCAATCGGCGGGAAGAATTCGACCAGTCCCGCGCAGTTCACCACCAGCCCCACGCGGCCCGACAGGGATTCGAGCGTTTCGTCCGGCAGGCCGCACTCCACCTCGGAGAGATCCCCGGAGTGAACCGTCACCTTGGCGCGAATCGCCTCGCGGCCGATTCTCGATACGATAGTTTCGAGCGGTGGGGAACCGAGCACTTCGTTCTCGAAGCGTTCTGCGGCCGAAAGCCGCCGCTTGCCACGCATAAGAAGGTGAAGGTGTTTCAGATCGGGGAATCGGTCGAGGAGTAGCCCGAGCAGGACCTTGCCAAGAAAGCCGTTGGCCCCGATGAGCAGGATCTCATGCCTGCGAAGCGTTTCACGGGCATCGATCAAGTGGCAGCTCACTCCTTAATTCTCCGCATGGTCTGGGTGGCAAACACAAGCCTACCGCAGGTTACAAGCCTAGCAATCGCAGATCGGGGGTTTCAACCGGCCGGCGGCCACGGCGGGGGTGGGGAGAAGGTGCGCCATGCTAGAATTAAGGTTTCCACGCAATCCCGATTCATTAAGAAGAATTTACATATGGTCCAAGCAACCCAACTGCGCCCCGGAATGATCCTGAAATTCAAGGAGGAGTTGCATTCGGTCTTCAAGACCGAGCACCGAACCCCTGGAAAAGGCCGCGGCTTTGTCCAGGCGAAACTGCGCAATCTGCGCACGGGGGCCATTATCGATCACAAATTCGCCTCCACCGACTACGCGGAGCGCGTGGTTCTTGAACAGCGCGAGCTCGAATACCTCTACGAAGAGGGCGGCAACTATTACTTCATGAACACGGAGACCTACGATCAGATCGCCTTACCAAAGGAAGTGCTTGGCGACGCCATGAATTATCTCGTGGCCAACACGAGCGTGATGGTCGAGTTCTACGAAGACAACCCGGTAAACGTGGCCCTGCCGCCTTCGGTGGACCTCGAAGTGGTGGAGACGGAGCCGGGCCTGAAGAGCGCTACCGTTTCCAATGTCAACAAACCGGCGACGCTCGAGACCGGATTGGTGGTTCAGGTACCGCCGTTTATCGAAGCCGGCGAGCGGATCCGGGTTAATACTACAGACGGCACGTACCAGGAGAGAGCGAACAAGTAGACCGGGCCGGCCTACTTCATCAGCCACTCGAGCGGAAACCGGGCGAAGACGATTCGCCCGTATTCGTCCGTCTCGTAGAGGCAGCCAACAGCACCGTCCGGCAGTCGCGTCAAACAGGAATAGGCGAACTGGCCCACGGCGAGCAGAATCTTCGAGACGGGCCAGCTTTCCCCTTCATCGCGGCTGAGCCGGATTGTGCCGGCGGTTCGCCGCTGCTGATCCGCCGGACTGCTGAAGAGCAGAACGCTTTCCTCGCCGTCGAGCAGGCCGGAATAGCGGAAGAGGCTCCCCATGCACATCGGCTCGGGTAGCTGCGGGTCGTCAGTGAGAGCCGGCCACGTGAGGCCTCCATCCCGGCTGGCCGCGGTTTTCCGCAGGCGGTTGCCACCGAAGCTGCGCGAATTCATGAGAACCGCGCCGTCAACAAGCTCCGCCATTTGCACTTCGTTGCCCCATCCGTTCTGGCCCGGCAGATTTTGATCATGGGGAGCGTTTTCCCCGTAGCCCCAGGTTTCCCCCTGATCGTCGCTGTAGGCCGCGTAGACGTGAAAAAAACGCTCGCCCGGATCGAGGCTGCCCGGCGGATACATCGATTCATTGAACGGCATTAGTATCCGGCCGCGATGCGGACCGCGCCGCAGAACGATGCCGATTCCAGGGCCGCCGGCGTGGCCGACCGACGCCGGGCGTTTCACTCCGGCCGTGACCTCCCGCGGCGCCGACCAGGTGCGTCCGTCGTCATCGGAATGAATGATGTAGCTTTTTTGCACGGTCTCGCCGGTGATACCCGGATCGGCGATCTTCACCTCATCGCCCATCGGCACCGTGTGCAGGTTGTGTGGAAACACCTGGTAAAGCAGGAGGACCCGGCCGGAACCGGGAAGCACAACGGCCTGGGGGTTGTTCAAACAGTTCCGGCCATCCGCGGCGATCACCTGCATGGCGCCCCAGGTGCGGCCACCATCCTCGCTGCGCTTGAGGACAATGTCGTTTTCCGCGTGATCCCGATTCTGCTGGCGGCCTTCCGCGAAGGCCAGGACGGTCCCCGCCTGGGTGGTGACAAGCGCCGGGATACGGATGCTTGGGTAGCCTTCGGCGCCGGAACGGAAGACGTCGTAACGCTCCACTGCAACCGCGGACTCTCTGGCCGTGTCCGGCCCGCAGCAGATGAAGCACATCAAGAGTAGGACGGGCGCGGCTCGCATACCGGAGGAATCGTACCATACAGCGCGGGCAGGGAGCCGCATCAGCCCCGCCAAGGAGAGGGGCGGGCGGGGCGGCTTCAGGCTTCGGCTTTGGTGTCGACGAAAAGCATGCCGCCGTCGCGGTGGACGGCGAAGCGGCCGAGCGGCTTCCCACTGGCGCCGGAGATCACTTCGCCCCGGTAGTTCCAGGTGGACCGGCCGAGACTGCAGCACTGGACCTGGCCCTTGCCCGGCAGCGGGTCAATGCGGCGGCCCGCGTGAGTGCAGGAGTTCTGGAAAGCGTACCACTCGCCGTCATCGCCGTGGACGACAAGCACGCGCACGGGCAAACCCGCGCCCTCCAACCGAACAGCGCTTCCCCGGCCGCGCAATTCCGGCGCTTTGTCCAACTTCAATTCCACCACCGAACCGTTCAGGCGCCAGCTTCCCGCGTTGGCTGGCAGTTGGGTCTGGCATCTGCCAAGCAATCGGTCCAAGAGTCCCATCGATCTCTCCTCCTCGTATGAATGGCCGGAATGGCCCACCCGCTTTTTTAGCATTGCAGATCCGGTAATCTGTTTCAACGCGCATCGCTCGCCGCAGCGAAGCCTAACCGCGCGGGTCGCGCTACAGTGAAGAAATGGGCGTAAAGGCGCTGTTCCGTCTTTCCGTAGTACTTTTGATCGCGCTCGGCGGCGCGGTCATTGGCTGGCGCCTCGGTTCCGGCTCGCGGAGTCCTTCTCCGGATTACGAGCGGGCGGCTGACCTGCCAGCCGTTGTGCAGCAGATTCAGGAATTGAGCGAACTGGTGACGGTGAAGTATACGGTGCAGAAAGTGGTGGGGCTCGAGGAACAGAAGAAGCCCTTCGGCTCGGAGCGGCTCTTGCTCATCGTGCAAGCCGACGTGCTTGGAGGAGTGGACCTGTCTGAGATCCGGGATCAGGACATCGCCAGGACCGGGGACGGCGGCGTCCGGATCGCTCTGCCGGCGGCGCGGGTGTTTCACATTGTTCTGAACGAGGAGGAAACCCGCGTGTGGGATCGCGAGACGACCTGGTGGACGCCGTGGATCCCTCAGAATCCCGATCTGGAGCGGCAGGCCCGGCTGGTTGCCATCGAGTCTATCAAGGAGACGGCCTTTGATATGGGGATCCACCGGGACGGGCGGCGCAACGCTGAACAGGCCATCCGGCGGCTGCTCGAGGCCTCCGGGGTGAAGCCGGTGATGTTCGTTCAGGCCGCGTCTTAAGGGGAAGGAACAACGTGCGGCGAAGCATTTAGAAGCGGCAGCATCCGAAGCGCAGACCACTTCGATACTTCTCTCGTCAAGCCACGTCCGGGCGGCTTCCATGTCATTGCCGGGGCGAACAATCTGCTGAATTTCCCTTTCTTTTTCGTAGCCCTGGCCTGGGTTATAGTGGAAGCCCATGCCAATCAGCGTAGAAACATCCGATGAGAAGACCTTCACCGTTACCGTGACGGGCGCGGCCACGACCACGCACACGGTTACGTTGACGGAGGACTACTGGCAGAAGCTGACCGGCGGGCGGACGCCGCGCAGGGAGTTGGTGAAGAAGTCTTTCGATTTCCTGCTGGAGCGGGAGCCAAACACGAGCATCCTGCGCAGCTTTGAGCTGCCCTTGATCCAGCAGTACTTCCCGGAGTACGAGAGCACGATTCGCAGCATGCTCGAATAGGCGTTGAAACCCGGATCGTTGTGAGCCGGCGGTGGCGGAGGGACGGAGGAGGCGGAGAAGCCGGGCCGGCCGCAGCGGAGCAAAGCCACCGGCGTTGTGCCGGGGGGCTATGCTGTAGGTACCCATGTGGCGCCATTGTTTGCTTTTCGCTTTTGCCGCGGCGCAGGTATGCGGCGCTGATTACCATCTCGACAGCCGGGCTGGCGACGACTCCGCCGATGGAATCTCGGCGGCTTCGGCGTGGAAGACGCTCGGGCGGGTGAACAGCCACGTGTTTGAATCCGGCGACCGGCTGCTCGTGAGGGCGGGCACGGTCTACCGCGGACAGCTTAAGCCGGCGGGTTCGGGAACGGCCGGCGCTCCGGTGAAGCTCGACATGTACGGAGAAGGGCCGAAGCCGCGCATCGACGGGGGCGGCGTGATGCCCGCCACGCTGTACCTTTTCAACGTCGAGCATTGGGAGGTGCGAAACCTGGAGATCACGAACCGCGGCGAGGAACGGAAGGCCGGCCGCTGCGGGGTCTACATCCATCTGCGGAATTTCGGCACGGCGCGCGGAATTGTTCTGGACAGCCTCGACGTGCACGACGTGAACGGAAGCCTGGTGAAGCGCGAAGGCGGCGGTTTCGGGATCAAGTGGGAGAACGAAGCGGGCGAGACGCGGTCCCGGTTTGACGGTCTGCGCATCGAGAACTGTCACGTCTGGCGCTGCGAGCGGAACGGGATTCTGGGCGCGAGCGGCTACTGGAAACGCACACAATGGCATCCGAGCACGAACGTCGTCATCCGGAACAACCTGCTGGAGGAGATTCCCGGAGACGGGATTGTGCCGCTCGGCTGCGACGGCGCGCTGGTGGAGTACAACGTGATGCGAAACTGCCCGCGAATGCTGCCCGAAGGCGAAGCCGCCGCCGGCATCTGGCCGTGGAGTTGCGACAACACGGTGATTCAGTTCAATGAAGTGAGCGGCCACAAGGCGCCGTGGGACGCGCAAGGCTTCGATGCGGACTGGAACTGCCGCAATACGTTGATCCAGTACAACTACAGCCATGACAACGAAGGGGGCTTCCTGCTTGTCTGCACCAACGGCGGCGCCACCGGCCCGGACAACGCCGGGAATACGGGGACGGTGATCCGGTACAACGTCAGCGTGAACGACGGCCTGCGGAGCGTGGGGAAACACGCCGGCTTCTCTCCGATTTTTCACATCAGCGGGCCCGTCGAGGATACGCACATCTACAACAACGTGGTCTATATGAACCGAAAGCCGCCCGGAGATGTGGACCGGACGCTGTTAAAGATGGACAACTGGGGCGGACCGTGGCCCGTGAACACCCGTTTCACTAACAACATTTTCGATACCGAGGAGTGGACGACGTACGATTACGGCGGAGCGGTGGGCGCCATCTTCGAGAACAATGTTTACCACGGCGATCACCGGAACCCGCCGGAGGATCCCCGGGCGATCCGGGACGCCCCTCAATTTCTGAATCCCGGCATGATCCCCGCGGGGATTCAAGCGCTGCTGGGCTACCGGCTCCGGGCCGGTTCGCCGTGCATCGGCGCCGGAATGCGCATCGAGAATAACGGGGGGCGCGACTTGCTGGGCGTTCCGCTGCCGGATCATCGCCCGCCATCGGCCGGCGCACTGGAATGGCTCGACGGATTGCGCCGCTCCGGCGAGGGGCGGCGGCGGCCAGGCACTGGGCGGTAATCCCCGGCCGCCATTCCAGATCGTCTATCGACCGCGGCCAAGCGCGACGGATTGTTCTCTTTCCCTGAGCCATTCGATGTACTTCGCGGCCTTTTCCGGCTGCCCCTGCATGCGGTGGATGCGTACGAGCAGGCTCCGCGGTTGGCGCAGATCCGGCGAGAGAGAAACGGACCGTAGCGCGGCGGCTTCCGCCTCGGTGTAGTTGTCGAGGTGGAGCAGTATGCGAGCTTTCCAGTAGTGCAGAACGCCAGATTCCGGATTGGCATCGAGGGCGGTTTCGATCTTTTCGAGCGCCAGCGGCAGGCGGTTCTGCAAGAAGGCGAATTCCGCGTAGCCGAGCAGGAATTCCCAGCGATCAGCAACAGGGGAGCCGCCGAGCGATGTATACGCCGCTTCGGCCTCTACCAGGCGGCCGAGATTCGCCAGCGCCCGGGCGCGGTAGATCAGGGCCGGGGCATAGCCGGGGCGACCCTTCAGAGATGCGTCCAACGCTTCGAGAGCGGGGGCATGGTATGCGTTCTCGAAGAGGGCGGCGCCGAGGAAGAACCAGGCTTCGGAGTCGTCCGGGTCTTCGGCGGTGAGCACCCGGAGAAGGTCTTCCGCCTTGAAGAATTCTCCCAGTTCGGAGTAGGCCCGGCCGAGAGCGAGCCGGACCGAGCGGTCTTCCGGTTGTAGAGCAAGAGCTTTTTCGAGGACCGGCCGCGCATCACCGGGCCGGCCCATCGCGTTCCAGGCCATGCCCAGACCGGCGAGCGCGCGCACGTTGTCCGGGCGTTGCTCGAGCGAGCCCCTGAAACTCCTGGCAGCTTCTTCGTATTCACCAAGCTGGTACTGGCAAGCGCCAAGCCGCAGCAAGATGGCCGCGTCTCCCGGGCGAAGAGAAAGTAGTCCGCGGAAGCGGATGGCCGCATCCGCCAGACGGCCGCCGGCGTAATACGCCTGGCCAAGGGCCTGCAGCACGGCCGGATTTTCCGGGGCGGCTTTCTCCGCCGTTTCGAGATGGGGCACGGCCTCCGCGGCGCGGTTGAGGCTCATGAGCGCCGCCCCGAGACGAAGCGAGATGGCCGGGTCGGCTGGGTCGGCTGCTAGTAATTCCCGGTAATGGCGCGCCGCGTCTTCGTAGCGGCCGGCGGCGTAAAGCTTGTCAGCTTCGGGCAGGGTGACAGCCTGCGCCAGAAAAAGAGCGGCCATAACGGCGGTGAGCATGTTTACGTCACGGCTCCAGCGGCGGCTCGGCGACCTCAACGATGCGATTGATATCCGGTCCGTCCAGGCGCTGGAGGGTTCCATCCGGCCACCGCACCTCGGCGAAGTCAATCTTCCCGGCGCCGCCCAGCCCGAACCGGACGAGGGACTCGCTCGAAGAGGCGTATCCGACACTCGTGGTGGCGTGGTTGTACAGGGCGCGGCCGCCGGGGAGAACCAATTTGATCTCCGCGCCGAGGCCCTGGCGGTTATTCCGGCGCCCGATGAGACGAAACGCGATCCAGTTGTTTGGAGCGCTGGAAACATTCCGGAATAGCTTGGCCGGCGAATTGAGAGCGTTGACGGCGACATCGATCCGGCCGTCGTTGTCGAAGTCGGCGAATGCGGTCCCGTGGTGAAGCGCGGGTTCTTGAAACGCAGCGCCGGCCCGAGCCGAGACATCTTCGAAGCGGCCGCGTCCGGTATTGCGGAAGATCCGGTTCGGCAGCGGCGAACTGCCGACGAAGCGCTCGAGGTGCGGGAAGTGCGAAGCGGCGAAGAAGAAGTCTTTCCAGCCGTCGTTATCGAGGTCATACATGCCGAGACTCCAGCCGGTAATCTGCCGCGTGCCGTCGGCGAGGCCCGATTGTATGGTGTAGTCCTCGAACCAGAGCAATTCATCGCCGGTGTTGCGGTAGAGTTGAAAGGTATCATTCAGCATTCCGCTCACGAGGATGTCGGGGCGGCCGTCATTGTCGAAGTCGCGAAAATCGACACCCATGCCGGCGATCGGAGTGCCGTCCTCGCGCAAGGCGACGCCGGCTTCGAGGGCTACTTCCCGGAATCTCTTCCCGTCTTCGTTCTGGAAAAGAAAGTGGCGCACGGAGTCATTGGCCACGAAGACGTCCATGAAGCCATCGCGATTGAAGTCCGCGAAGGCAACGCCCATCCCCTTCCCGATGTGGTCTATGAGGCCCGCGGCACGGGTTTGATCCGTGAAGGATCCGTCGCCGTTGTTGCGGAATAACTGGTGAGGAAGACCCTCGAATTCGTCGGGATGGCAGTAGTAGGGGTATTCTTTCGGTCCGCAACGCGGCTCGGTTTCGAGGTCCCAGCGGATGTAGTTGGAGATGAAGAGGTCAAGGTGGCCGTCATTGTCATAGTCGAACCAGCCGGCGGAGATGGCCCACATTTTGCCGTATTCGGGATCGATGCCGTTGAGCCCGGCTTCGCTGGTGACATCGGCGAAGGTTCCATCACCGAGGTTCCGGTAGAGGATGTTGCGGTTGACGCCGGCGATGAAGATGTCGGAGTGGCCGTCGTTGTCGTAGTCGGCGGTGGCTACGGCCATGGCATAGCCTTCGCCGGCCACGCCGGCTTGGGCGGTCACGTCGGTGAAAGTTAGATCGCAGTTATTGCGGTAGAGCCGGTTATGTAGCTCGCTGCTTTCTTTCCGCAGCGAGGGTATGGCGGCGCCGTTGACGAAGTAGAGGTCGGAGCAGCCGTCGCTGTCGTAGTCGAAGGCGGCGACACCGGCGATCATAAGCTCGATCTGGCGCAACTCGCCCGCGGCGGAGTTCCGGAGTGTGAAGTTCACGCCCGCTTCACGGGAGATTTCCTCGAATAGAATCTGGCCAGCAAGGAGTCCGGGGAGGAGCAGCGGAAGGAGGGCCCTCATCAGCGTGGCTTGCCTCCGTGTTTCGTCCTTTGCTCGTGGTCCTTGAGCCACGCCGCTTGCTTGGCGGCTTCCTCGCGAAGGCCAAGCTCACGGTAGATCTTGAGGAGCAGATAGCGGGAATTGGGGAGTTCCGGAGCGATTTCAGCCGCCGTTTCGGCTGCCTGGCGGGCACGCTCATGCTGCCCCGTGGTGAAGAAGATACGCGCTTTCCAGTAGTACAGCTTGGGTTCGTTCGAGCGAAGATCGAGGGCATCCTCGATCCGCTCCAGGGCCTGGAGCTTATCGCCCTGGCGGAAGAGCAGTTGCGCGTGTCCAAGCAGGAATTCGGGATCACGGGCGGCATCCGGCTCCCTGGAGAGCTCTTCGAACGCGGCGGCCGCTTCCGCGGTCCGCCCCAGCTCGGCGAGCATCGAGGCGCGGTAGATTCTCGCTTTCAGGTTTTCCGGGCCAGCCCGCAGAGATTTTTCGAACGCTTCGAAGGCGGCTTGGGTGTAGGTGTTTTCGTGAAGCAGAACACCGAGATAGAACCAACTGAGGGCATCCCCGCTATCGGATTCCACCAAATCGCGGAACGCCGCTTCCGCCTTCACCCATTGACCGGCAGCGTGATAGGCGCGGCCGAGCAGCCGCGCGGCATCTCGATCGGACGGCGCGAGCGCGGCCGCCTTTTCAAGCGCCGGGACAGCCTCCTTGCCGCGGCCGGACTCGAGCAGCGCGGCGCCGAGCCCGTAATGGGCCTGTTGCAGGGAGGAGTCGATCTTTACCGCATGGGCGAATTGGGCCGCGGCGTCCTCGTACCGCTTCATTGCCAGCAGACATCCTCCCAAGCGCAAAAGCAATGGGGGTTCATCGGGATAAGCTTCGACGAACCGTTGGTAAATAGCTGCCGCTTCCGGGAAGCGGCCGGCGGCGTAGAGGCGGTCCGCCTCGGCAGTGGTCTGCTGGCCCGCGGCCGTGAGGGAGAGAGCCGAGAGCAAAAGCGCCGGGAAAAGCGCCAGTGGTAATAGCCGTTTACACCCGCTCATGACATCCGATCGAGAAAGAGTCGTCTTGACCGAGCCCGGCAAGCCTCCCCTTATCGCCATGGAGGGCGGCAATCCTCCATGTCACTACCACGGTATCAAGAATCGCGGCGATCGGAGATGACGCGAACGGCAACGACGGAGGTTTTGCCGGGGACCGAGTTTTCGACGGTGGTCTCGAGCAGGGCCTGGAAGTAGCTGGGAATCGCCTCCCCGCCCGAGTATTCCGCAATCAGGGCCTGGCGAAGCTCGTCGAGGCCGGCCTGACTGGTGATGAATTCAAGTGCCGCCTGCGATCCCTGGGTGTAGATGCCATAGGCAAGCATGATGCGCTTCTCCCGTTGTTCATTGGGAAGCATCAGGATGAGGGCATAGTCTTTTCGCAGACTGTTGGTTACCGGATCGAATTCGGCCCGGTAAACATCTTGTTCGCCGTCGCGAGGGTTGCCGTTGCTGATAACACCTTCATGGAACCAGAAACCTTCGCGGTAGAGGAAGACTCGTCCGCTCCAGGCCTGGTTGCCTCCCAGCAATATGGTGTTGTTGCGTTCAATTTCGCCGAAATCGACCAGCCGGGCCGCCTTCACGCGAACCCGCCGGCCCTGGCTGGCGAACAGTTCGACAATTCGGACGAGTCCCAAGGTTTCTCCGACGGCGGTGAAATCAGTGGTGGAGGGAACGAAGCGGAAGGTTTGGAGTTCGCGGTAGTGGATCGTATCGCGAAACTGCGGCAGGGCCGATTTGTCGATTTCGAAACCGAGACTCTGCGTTTTTTCCGTGTCTCCCTCGTGAGCCGCCCGTAGGAGCGGATGGACCGGCGCCACCACAAGAGGCGGCGTGGCTGAAGACAGGAAGGGGTCCCAGAACCAGTCCATTTGCGGAGAGTAGGTAGCGGACCAGGGATCAGCATCCGGGGCCGGATCGCCGTTGCTCCCGGCCAGGAGCGTCAAACCGAGTGCCGCCGAAAGCAGCGCGAAGCAGAGCGCAACCGCCCAAGCGGTACGAGACGACGATTGCCGGGAGGGAGCCTCGCCAGTCCGGGCGGGAGCGGATTTTCCGTTGCCAGGATGGGAAAACCGGGGAACATAATGGCCGGGCGGAAGCTCGAGGCGAATGCCGCTCTCTTTGCCTTCATGCGTGTAAAATTGGTTGAGGGATTTGCGGATCTCGTGTGCCTGGACGCGGACGATGGAGTCCTCGTGAGGGTTGAAGTTCTCACCCCGTTCATAGACCTCCACCCCGACCAAATATTCACTGGTTTGGTCGGCCTGGCCCTGGAAGGCCTGTTCACAGATGAACTCCAGAAATCGGCTTTTCTTGCGCGCCTTAGCAAAATACCGGCTTTCCAGAACCCGCCGCAATTCGGCCCGCTTCTCGGAGATCGAAAAGGGTCGCATCAGCCACCAACTCCAGTATAGTTCAAGGTTACAGTTCCATCAACAGGGATGAAGCCGGCGCTCCACTAACGGTTATATCGAGAGTTAACAAATGTTAGCGACTGAAGTAACGCCTATAGCATGCAACACGCTACGGCCTCGCGTGAAGGTGCGGCGAATGAAGACAAGGATGTCCGTTCCAAGAATGCGGGGTGATCGACCATCATCCCGGCGGGGACGAGGACAGCCCTACTAACACCTCGGATAACCTCAATAGCCTTGTTGTTCAACACCTCCGGGAATATGCTGATACCGGAGTCTGATTTCGAGCGAGGATTCTCGCATCGAGGCAGGGAGGTTAGAGTGAAGTACAGTACACGAAGCCGTATATTATCTCTCGTGTTGCTCGTCGCGGTTTGTGCGGCGATGAGCTTCGCGCAACAGGATCGCGGCACATTCACGGGCACGGTTACCGACCCGAGTGGCGGCGCGATCCCCGGGGTGATGATTACGATCAAGAACATCAACACCGGAGCAGTCTACAACTCGGAAACTAACGAAGTTGGCCAGTATACCGTCCCCAATCTGCCAATTGGGCAATACAGTCTGACATTCGAGTCGCCGGGGTTCAAGCAGACGGTTCGCGACGGCCTGACCTTGCAGATTGCCCAGATCGCGCGGGTCGACGTGATGTTGGAGATCGGCGCCACGACCGAATCGGTGACAGTTACCGGCGAGACGCCGCTGCTGCAAACGGACAGCCCGGAGGTGGGCGCGGCTCTTGATAATGACCGGATTGTGGACTTGCCGTTGAGCTTCAGCGGAGGACGATCGCCGGAGACGTTCGCGTATAAGCTGACGCCGGGCGTCGAGGGCAACAGTTGGACCAGCCGCATCAACGGCAGTCCGGCGTTTTCCAAGGAAGTGCTGCTTGACGGTGCATCGGCGAGCATTTACATTACGGGGCACTTCGGCGAGTCGAGCGTCTCGCTCGAGTCGCTCGAGGAGTTCAAGGTCCAGACCAGCGGGATGAGCGCGGAATTCGGGCGCACGGCGGGCGGCATCTTCAACTTCGTGATGAAGTCCGGCACGAACGACATTCACGGCAGCGGCCTGTACCAGTTCCGCAACGAGTGGATGAACGCAAACTCTTTCGCGAACAACGCCTTCGACCGGCCGAAAGCGCGCGACCGCAGGCACAACTATGCGTTCTCGGTGGGCGGCCCGGTCTTCATTCCGAAAGTCTACAACGGGAAGAACAAGAGCTTCTTTTACCTCACCTACGAGAAATACAAGGATGCCAACCGGGGCACGGGCACGCCGAGCGTGACGGTTCCGACCGAGCCGTGGTACCGCGGCGACATGAGCAACTACCTAACGAGCAACGTTCTCGGAGAGGATGCGATTGGCCGGTCTGTATTGCAAGGGCAGATCTACGACCCGGCAAGCGTTCGCACTCTGGCCGACGGATCTGTTGTTCGCGATCCGTTTGTCGGCAACATCATCCCTCAGAGCCGTATGTCCCGCGTGGCCAAGAGCGTGATGGACATCATGGGACAGCACTATATGCCGCAGGTGGACTCGCTGGTCAACAACCGGTTCTTCCCGAGTTTCAACACGGCGAAGTTCGAGCAGAAGCAGCTTTCGATCAAAGGCGATCAGTATCTCTCGGCGAAGCAGAAGCTGAGCGGCTCGTTTGCGTGGATCGACCGGCCCCGGACGCTTCTTGATCAGGGCGGAGTATGGGACTTCAACGATCCGGACGAAGGTGGCCCCCTCTCTCGGGCCCGGCTCCAGAAGGTGGAGACGTTCATGGCCCGGCTTTCGTGGGACTGGACGGTGGGACCAACGATGCTGAATCACTTCGGCATGGCGTTCAACCGGCAGCTCAATCCGAGCATCTCGCATCACGTGGACGAACCGGGCGGCTCAATCCTGGGAATTAACGGGATCCCGCAGGATTCGAACTATCCCCAGATTTCCTGGGGCGGCGGGGACAGAGTGAATCTGGCCACGATCGGTTACCAGGCCAACGACCGTGGCGCGGGCACGACCTGGCAGCTTTTGGACACGTTTTCCGTGATGAAGGGGAAGCACACCATGAAGTTTGGCGGCGACATCAAGCGTACCACGCTCTCCTGGGGCAGTCTTTCTCCGTTTAGCGCGGGTGAGTTCAATTTCAGCTCCGATCTCACCGGGCTGCCTGGATTCACCAAGACCGGGCACCCATACGCCAGCTTCTTTTTGGGGGCGGTGACCGACGCCAGCCTGAATGTAAACTCGCCAACTACGATGGACCTGTATTCGCTGGGTCTCTTCTTCCAGGACGACATCAAGGTGAACCAGCGCCTCACGCTGAATCTCGGCTTCCGATGGGACGGCCAACCGGTACCGACCGAGTGGCACAACCGGATCCACCATTTCGATATGAACGGGATCGATCCGCTGACCGGGTTGCCCGGGGTGGTGCGATTCGGAGACGAGAACACCCAGCGGTTCACGGAAAACCAGTGGAACGACTTCTCCCCGCGGATCGGGCTCGCCTACCGGATCCGGAATAAGATTGCGTTCCGGGCCGGTTATGGCATTTTCTATACTGCCCGCACGCCGAACGAGTGGTCAGGAGTGCCCTACGGTATCAAGTACGGCTTCACCGCGACAAACAGAGCCACGGCCAAGGGCATCGTCCCATCGTTCAACTGGGACGAAGGCTATCCCGGCGCCACAGTGCAGGCCAAACAAGACCCATCTAACTCGAACGGGAGCGAATGGGCGTTGGTGAACTACGACCCGGATGGCGGGCGCGTGGGCTATACCCAGCAGTGGAACGCCAACCTCCAATTTGAGCTGCCTCACGAGATGGTTCTGGATATCGGCTACGTGGGAACGAAAGCGACGGGGATCATCGCAAACCAGTTGCGGCAGATCAACCAAATCCCCTATTCGGCGCTGGCGCTCGGCGATACGCTTGGGAGATGGATCAACAACGAAGCGGACATTCCAGCCGAAGCCAAGGCAATGGGAGCGATCTACCCGTACACGGGCATCCCCGAATCCGAAAAGCCGGGCGGCGGTTGGGTTCCGATCTCTCAGACCCTGCAACCGTTCCCGCAGGTGCTCTCCTGGAACACGCTGCTCTCCTACTACTCGCCACTCGGGTTCAACACCTATAACTCGCTCCAGGTACAGTTCAACAAGCGCTATTCACAGGGGTTGAGCTGGATGTTCAACTATACGTTCTCGAAATCCCTCGACAACCTGGACAGCGCGTTCAACAGTTGGGTGAACGGCGGGCGTCCCGCCGACTACTACAACCTGAAGCTGGAGAAGACGATCTCACCGTTCGATATTCCGCATGTGGTGAAGGTGGGCGTCACGTACGAACTGCCGGTAGGAAAGGGGAAGAAGTGGGGCGCGAGTATGCACCCGGCTGTCGACTTCTTTGTCGGCGGGTGGACGATCCAGTATCTTGGCAATTACCGCAGCGGCACCCCGCTCGGCTATGGCGCCTCGGGTATCCCGAATTTCAACGAGGCGGCCAACCGGGCGAAATTCAACAATCCGCAGGGCGAGGATTTGATGGTCAGCAACTTCGATACATCAACGATCGATATGCATAGCATCTCGAGTCCGAACCCGAATCATCGGATTTTGAACACGTCGATCGTTAGCGACAAGGGCCGGTACGAGATCGGCGACGCATCATACCGGATGTCCGGCGCCCGAAACTTCCCGGAATATGTGGAGGACTTCTCACTCCAGAAGAACTTCCTGGTGATGGAACGGGCGAAGTTCCAGTTCCGGTGGGATATGCTGAATGCCTTTAACCGGCACCGGTTCAGCAGTATCCAGTCCAATGTCACGAATCCTCTCTTTGGACAAGTGACGGGGGTGGATGGCAGCTTCTACCGGACCATGCAACTCGGTTTGCGGGTCGACTTTTAGGACGGCGCCGCATTCAGATTCACCTCAGGCTGGCTGTCTGCTACAGACAGCCAGCCGCCTTCTCTCCGCCACGAGGCCGTAACGGCCGGCAAGGATTCCAACAATGCATATCCAGCGGCTAGCACTATTCTTGTTGTTTGTTTTCCCCCTGTATACGGCCGGCGCACGAGACTTCCATGTGAGCGCCACGGGCGATGACACCGGTTCCGGTTCTAACACGGAACCGTGGAGAACGCTCGCGAAGGTCAATGCCACGAGTTTCCAGCCGGGAGATCGCATTCTGCTCGAAGGGGGCTCCACTTTCTCCGGTCCCCTGGAACTTGGTAGCGACGACCGCGGAACTCCGGCGCGGAACATCGTAGTAACTTCCTATGGCGCCGGACACGCGGTCATCGCCGGAGGAAACGGCCGGGCGATTACGATTGACGGTTGCGATCACGTCCTGGTGCAACGCCTGAAGCTGGTGGGAGCCGGGCGGAAAGGCGGCAACACCACCGACGGCCTCTACCTCGCGCATTCCTCCGGGACCACCATCGACCACATCGAGGTGACCGGTTTTCAGCATTCCGGCGTCGAAATCAGCGGCGCGCGGGACGTTCGAGTCACCAACGTTCACGCTCACCGCAACGGCTTCGCCGGAATCAACTCGGGCGGCGATCTCTCGAAGAACCTGTATATCGGCTATTGCCTGACGGAGAACAATCCGGGCGATCCGACAATCCGGCGCAACCACAGCGGCAACGGGATTATTGTCAGCAAGGTGGAGGTGGCGCTGGTCGAGTACTGCGAGTCGCGGTTCAACGGATGGGACCAGCCCTGGACCGGGAACGGCCCGGTCGGTATCTGGGCTCACAATGCGGACCGGGTGATCATTCAGCATAACGTCGCCCATCACAATCGCAGCACCGCCTCCGACGGGGGCGGATTCGACTTCGACGGCGGCGTCACGAACTCGGTGCTGCAGTACAACTACTCGCACGATAACTACGGCTCCGGCTATCTGATCTGCCAGTATGAGGGAGCGCCACGATTTGCGAACAATGTGGTCCGCTACAACGTGAGCCAGGATGACGGGCTTTTTGACCACAACTCCGGCATATTTGTTTGGGTCGGCGGCGAGGGGATGGAGAGCACGCTGGTGCATAACAACACGATCTGGAACACCAAGGGTTCCGCGGTCGCCTACGGCATCAGCAAAAAGTACGCGGAACACCTGCCGGAGATCCCTTTCTACAACAACATCTTCGTCAGCCAGGGTCCGCAGCTATTCAACGAGACGGAGGGGCTGGGGAAGATTGGCATCTATCGGGGCAATCTCTACTGGGCGATGGGCGAACGTGGTTTCAACGTGGAAGGGCGCCGCTCGCTCACGGAGTGGGCTGCGGCTACCGGCCAGGAGAAGCTTGACGGCCGCGCCGTGGGCCTATTTGCCGATCCGGCTCTCCGCAAGGGCGGGCCGGCGTTGCTGACCAACCCGGCGGATCTGCACCGGCTGGTCGAGTACCAACTATTGATGAGTTCGCCCGCGATCGCGGCTGGACTCGATCTGCGAAAGGAGTTCGGAATAGACCCCGGCGCCCGGGATTTCTTTGGAAATTCCCTTCCCGCCAGTGGAGCGCTTACCATCGGCGCCCACGAGGTCCAGTCCGCGCACTGAGGAATCGATCATGACACCGCGCCTTTTTCTGCTCATCCTGCTGTTCGCCGTGGCCGCGGCCGCCGGCGCGCCGGAGTTTGACACCATTCTCTACGGCGTCTCCTACTATCACGAGTACATGCCCTACGAGCGGCTCGATAAGGACGTCGAGCTGATGAAGAAGGCCGGGATCAACTTCGTGCGGCTGGGGGAGTCGACCTGGAGTAGTTGGGAGCCGCGGGAAGGCGAGTTCGAGTTCGCCTGGATGGAGCGCACACTGGACCGGCTGCACAAGGCCGGGATCAAAGTAGTGTTGGGCACCCCGACCTATTCGATTCCGCCGTGGCTTTACCGGAGGCACCCGGAGATCATCGTCACGCAACTGGGCGCGCGGCAGCCGCTGGGGAAAGACCGCCACCAGGCCGCCTATTTCGAAACGAAGCATAAGGGCGCCTACGGGGTGCGCCAGAACATGGACCTGACACACCCCACATACCGCTGGTACGCCGAACGGGTAATCCGGCAGGTGGTGTCTCACTTCAAGGATCATCCGGCGATCATCGGTTTTCAGGTCGATAACGAGACGCATCCCAACAGTTCGGGTTCGCGCAGCTTGCACGCCGATTTCGTCGAGCGTCTGCAAGAGAAGTTCGGCTCGGTTGAGCGGCTGAACAAGATCTGGGGCTTCGCTTACTGGGGGCAGCTACTATCCGGGTGGGAAGATCTTCCCGCTCGGGAGGGGATACTGAACCCGGGATATAAGCTGGAATGGGATCGTTTCCAACGCCAGACCGTGACGGATTTCCTGCGCTGGCAGGCGGAGATCGTTCGCGAGTACGCCAGGCCGGAGCATTTCGTGACACACAACTGGCCGGGAGGAATTCGCACCAACGTCGACCAGATCGAGGTAGCGAAGTTTCTCGACGTCGTGGCGGTCAACCCCTATCATCCGGTTCAAGACCGTCTCAGCGGCGAGTTCATCAGCTTCTGCGGCGACCTGACCCGCTCCCAGAAACAGGCGAATTACCTCGTCACCGAGACCAACGCGCAAACCATCGGCTGGGACTCGCGAACACAGTTCCCTCCCTATGACGGACAACTCCGCCTCAGCGCCTATAGCCACGTCTCAAGCGGCGCGAACATGGTGGCGTACTGGCACTGGCACTCTCTGCATTACGGCCAGGAGACCTACTGGAAAGGGCTGCTCTCGCACGATCTGGAGCCGAACCGCCTCTACAAGGAAGCCGCTCGGATTGCCGGCGAGTTTCGGACCCTCGGCCCGAAGCTGGTCAATTTCGTGCCGGATCACGACGTGGCGATTCTGGTCAGCGTGGACTCGCACTACGGCATTCAGTCGATGCCTTTCGACGACCACGTCAATTACATGACCATCCTCCACCAGATGTACGGCGCTCTTCACGAGCTGAACATCGGCGTCGACTTCGTTTTCGCCGAGGACGCCGGGCGGATGCACGACTACAAGGTGGTGCTGGTCCCGCCACTCTATATCGCGAGCGATGCATTGCTCAACCGGATCTCCGGGTATGTAAAAGAGGGTGGGCACGTTGTTATGTCGTTCAAAAGCGGCTTCGCGAACGAGCATGCGACGGTGCGCTGGGAGAAAGCTCCCGGCCCGCTGCGAGAGGCCGCGGGCTTCCACTACCAGGAGTTCTCGACTCTCGCCGCGCCCATTGGCCTGAAGGGCGATCCCTTCGAAGCCGGCGCGGAGAACAACGTGGACGTCTGGGCCGAGATGATTATTCCCGAAAGCTGCGAGACCCTGGCCCGGTATGATCACCCGTTCTTCGGCCAGTATCCGGCCATCACCCGCAACCGTTTCGGAACGGGCACGCTGACCTATCAGGGCACGCACCTTTCGGCGGAACTGCAGAAACAGGTGCTGCTCGATGTCGCGAAAATGGCGGGGATCACGTGCGCTGACCAGCAGCTTCCGCCGCCGGTACAGGTGAAGCACGGCGCCGCCGGATCCGGCCGGCCGATGCACTATTACCTCAACTACTCCGGCGTGACGCAGAACATTCAGTATCCTTACGGCGCCGGGGTCGATTTGCTCACCGGGAAGGCGATCGCTCCGCACCAAGAGGTTTCCCTTGCGCCCTGGGATCTGATCATTGTAGAAGAGAGTGTGCCGCGGCGAAGCAGCGCGGACCGCGCGCAAGCGCTTCAGAACCGGCCCTAACGGATAGACTGTTCCACGGATCGAAGCGAAGTTGAAGCCGTGCGCCACGGCCGCACCCATAACAACGGCGGGCGTATACTTGATGCAGTCCAGACCGGAGTCACAGGAGGTAACGATGGCCGGTGAATGCTGTAACGGATTGACGGTCCGCAGACGGTTTCTGTCAGGACTCGCGGCGGGCGCGGTTGGACCGGGCTTGGTGTTGGGCGGCAGCGAGCGCGAGGAAGACGCCATTACGGAACCCGGGCCGCCCCTGCCTACGATCAAACTCGGGAATCACCGGATTACCCGCCTGGTGGCCGGCTGGAATCCGATCGGCGGGTATTCCTATTTGGGCCGCAACCTCGACCGGCATATGCGGGAGTACTTCACGCCGGAGCACATCATTGATTACTTGCAGCGCTGTGAGGCCGCAGGTATCAATGCGCACCAATTCAGCCGGCCGGACAAGATGGCCGAGGTGTTGCGGGGACGGCGTGAGCAGGGTTCCGCGATGAAGTTCATTTGCCTGCATTCCGGCGGAGCCGATCAGATGCCGGTGAAAGAGGTTGTGAAGCTCACCCAGCCGATCGCCGTCGTCCATCATGGCGGCGTGACGGACCGGCTGTTTCGCGAGGGCAAGAGCGGGGAGGTCCACGACTTCGTGAAGCGGGTCCATGACGCCGGGGCGCTCGCCGGGGTCTCGGCGCACAATCCGGATTGCATCCAGCAGGTGGCGGATGAAGGATGGGAAAACGATCTCTTCATGACCTGCTTTTACTACCTCACGCGGACGCGCGCGGAGTTGGAGAAGATGCCGCCAGTGGTCACCGTCCAGGTCGGATATTCGTTTTTCGCTTCCGATCCGCTGAGAATGACGGAGGTGATCCGGCAGACGGATCGTCCATGCCTGGGCTACAAAATCCTGGCGGCTGGACGGCTTTGCGGTCACCGGGATTCGGTGCGCCAAGCGTTTGAATTCGCGTTCCGGCACATCAAACCGTCAGACGGAGTGATTGTGGGCATGTATCCCCGCTTCCATGACGAGATCCGCGAGAATGCGGAGCACGCGCGTTGTTTCGGAACGCCGGCGGAGACCTGATGCGAGCCTCGTGTTGGACCCAGGCGGGAAGCGAATAAAGCGAGGGAAAGCTTTCTTTCGGCGTTCAACGGGGCGCTGTTCTTGACTTGCCGGGCTTTGGTTCGTTTTCCAGTCGATTGCCCTTCTTGTCGATCCGGGTCCACTGCCCCGCGTACCTCACCCTGGCGACACCTCGCTCGAAGCTTTCGGCCCGCTCGAACTCGAGCGGGATGACCAAGACTCCGCGGCGGTCAATATATCCCCACTTCCCGCCCTGGAGAATTGTGTGCTCGCCCGCCAGAACCTCCGTGCATCCCCGGCACACCGCGGCGAGTCCTGCGGAGAACGGGAGCGCGAAGTCGAATTCGGGTTCGAGGACCACCTTGCCGCGCCGGTCAAAAAAGCCGACCTTGCCGCCCCGGCGAAAACGCGCCAGATCCTCGCGGAAGTAGTCCGGCCCGTTGTCCACGACGAGCGGGCGGATCACTACGCGGCCGGCCAGGTCGATATAGGCCCATCCGCGCTCATCCGCCACCGCGGCCAGACCCTCGGCGGAGAAGGGTTCGGCCACGACAAAACGTGCGCTGATCGCGACGCGGCCGTCCGGCGCTTGGTATCCCCAGCGGCCATCCCGCTCAAAGGGAACGGGGTGCCGCGCCGCCACCGCAAACAGCAGGATCATCGAGCAAGCGAGTTTCATGGGTCTCCCGTGGATCGATGCTGATTATTGTCCGGTTTCTCGAGCGGCTTCACGGCAACCCGCTCGATCCATGACTCGTCGACCGGCGCCGGCGGGGTTCGCAGGCGCTGGCGCAGGTAGGCTTCGGCATCTTCGTTCGCCTTGCGGGCGAGGGCCGGGATGCGGCCCTTGCCCCAATAGAAGCCGTGCAACGCTCCTGGATATTTCATGAGGGTCACAGACTTGCCCATCGCTTCCATCTCGGGGATGAAGAGTTCGAAGTTGAAGTGTTTGAGCGGGTGCTGGTCGCCGTGCAGGATCAGCACCGGCGTGGAAAGCCCGCTCAGCTTTTTGCGGGTATGGGCGCGGATCCGGGGAGTGTAAAGCTCTTGCGGTCGAGCTTTCATGATGTCCCAGCGGCGATCGCCGGCGGGCCGGCCGTTGGGACCGAAGTCGACGTGCTCC
Source organism: uncultured Solibacteraceae bacterium (assembly GCA_964468205.1). Taxonomy (GTDB): domain Bacteria; phylum Acidobacteriota; class Terriglobia; order Bryobacterales; family Bryobacteraceae; genus CAWELS01. Next base: position 58,921 of record CAYXVG010000027.1, read on the forward strand.
ATTGTGAACATGCCCATGTAAATGATGGTCGCCGGCTCGCCGGCAACAACAGCCGCGAGGTCATCGGTGACGCTGGCAACTTCGAGGGCGAGCGTGCCGCCGCCGCTGCCTCCATAGAGCGCAATGCTTTGCTCATCGACGTACGGAAGCGCCTTCACTTGATCGAAGATTGCGAGCGTATCGGTGACGAGCCCGCGATCCTGCGGATCATGATGGTTGGCCCGCCGGGTGGCGTTGACGATGACGTAACCCCAGGCCAGGAATCGTGCCTGTGCGGGTTGATTCACCGCACTTTGGCGCAGATTCTCCATGCGGGCCTGGCCGAGTCCCCCGTGCAGGAAGATGACGGCCGGAAAAGGTCCCTCGCCCGGCGGCTTGCGGATCGTGGCGTAAGCCGTCTCGCCGGGCTTTATCTCGTGAATCGGAATCTTCTCCTCCGAGATTCGCGGGAAGGTGACCATCTGAGCCGCGGCGATGAGGGATGCCGCTAGGAGAAAGGCTGCTCCACCGGCGACGGCAGCGAATTGGCGGCGAGTGACTTGTTCCCGTATCATGTGCATCATGCTTCGACGACCTCCTGTTCTGCCAGCAGGCCGGCGCCGCATTCACCGGATGCCGGGAGCCCCGGCGCCAGAGAGCGGCTCGCCCGTCATTCACTGCAATCGCACCACACCGGCTGGGCCGAGTCAACTGCCGAAGCGGATTTGTTCGGCCGCATGCGGCGTGAACCGCGAATGCTATTGCCGTGCTGCGGCGATTCGAACCAGTAGACTGGGAACGAAATGACTACCAGAACAAAAGTTCTGCAGACGGGGCTGGTTCTGCTGGCGCTTTGTGGATGCGGGCGGCAGACTGAGGCCCGGCCCAACATCCTCTACATCATGACGGACGATCATGCGGCTCACATGATGTCGATCTACGGCAGCCGTGTTGCCTCCACTCCAAACCTCGACCGGATTGGCCAGGAAGGGATGCGTTTCGTGAACGCCTTCTGCACCAACTCCCTCTGCGCCCCGAGCCGGGCGACATTGCTAACGGGCAAGTACAGCCACGCGAACGGCCAGCGCACCAACATGGAGACGTTCGACGCGAGCCAGCAGACGTTTCCCAAGCTGCTCCGGGAAGCGGGCTACCAGACGGCGCTCGTAGGCAAGTGGCACCTGAAGAGCGAGCCCACCGGGTTCGACTACTGGAACATCCTGCCCGGCCAGGGCGATTATCACAACCCGGCCCTTATCGAGATGGGTGAGGAGAAGCGGCACAGCGGTTATGTCACGGACATCATCACGGATCAGGCCATTGCCTGGCTGGAGCGGCGAGACAAGGAGAAACCGTTCCTGCTGCTCTACCACCACAAGGCTCCGCACGCGCGCTGGATTCCCGATGAGAAACATATCCAGATGTTCGAGGGCGCGGAGATTGCCGAGCCCGAAACGTTCGACGACGATCTCGCCGGCCGCGCGCGCCCCATTCAGGAGGCGCGGAACCTCCTCTGGCCGAACCTGCGTGACCGCTTCGCGCAATGGGGAGAATACGGCAAGAGCGTGCCGGAGGGACTCGAAGGCGAGGCCGGCAAGAAGGCGATCTACCAGCGGTATGTGAAGGACTACATGCGCGTGGTCGCCTCGGTGGATGACAACGTAGGCAGGGTGCTCGACTACCTGGACGACAACGGGCTGACCGAGGACACGATCGTCGTCTATACCACCGACAACGGCATGTTCGTGGGGGATCACGGGATGTTCGACAAGCGGTGGATGTACGAGGAGGCATTGCGGGTACCCCTGCTGGTCCGCTATCCCCGGGCCATCCAGGCAGGCACGGTAACCGAGGCGTTTGCATTGAACGTCGACTACGCACCCACCCTGCTGGACTTCGGCGGAGCCGGCATCCCCGAGGACATGCAGGGCCGCAGCCTGCGGCCGATTCTGGAAGGGAAACTGCCGCCGGATTGGCGGGAGTCATTCTATTACCACTACTACGAGTACCCTGGACCGCATAATGTACGGAAGCATTACGGAGTCCGCACGGCGGAGTTCAAGCTCATCCACTACTATGGCGACGTCGATTCGAGGGAGTTGGTTGACCTGGGGAAAGACCCTTTGGAATATCGGAACGTCCACGGCGATCCTGCCTATGCCGGAACGGTGGGGGAGTTGACGGCTGAATTGAATCGCTTGCGGGAAGAACTGGGGGTGAGCGGGGAGGAATGAACTCAGCCTAAGCCGCGCGGCCGCCTGGACGGGGCAATCCGCGGCGCTATTTCAACATGCCTTTCAGAATCACGTCCACGGCGGCCTCTTCGTCGAGGCCGCGCGCCATCAGCGTTTCGAGTTCCTTATTGCTGATTCTGCCAATCGCGGCTTCGTGAGTGACCTGCGCCTGCTCGTTGCGCACAATCACTTCCGGAATGTTCTCGGCGATGGCTTTGCCACGCACCACCTCGGCGCAATCCATGTGTCCCCGCGCGCCGGCCGCGTTACCTTCGATGCGGGTGTAGACCCTGGTTCTCGCTTGGTCGCGCGCGGCGAGCCGGGTCTTAGTCATGCCGTGCGACCGGGCGCCGTTCAGGCGGATCACCTCCGAGACGAGCACCTCGTCCGTGGCGCGTCCATACGCCTTCGCGTCGAGCTCGACCAGAGCCCCCTCGCTGGCATCCACTTCGTACTTCGTTTCCAAGCGCCCGACGCGTCCGCGCACAAGGTTGAAAGAGCTCAGGTACTGAGCCCCCTCCTCAAGGCGAACGGCTCCATGCGGCAACACCTCGGTCCCTCCGTGATCTCCGTGAAAATGTGTCTCGGCGTATTGAAGATGCGCGCCGGGCCCGAGATGAATACGGGCATCCATCTTGTGCACCACTTTGCGGGCATTCGGAAATGTGCAATGGGCGATGAACCGCGCGCTGGCTTCTTCGCCCAGTTCATATTCGATGTCGATCGACTGCGCTCCCTCGGCTCCCAGCAGGCCGATGCAGAAGTGAACCGGCTGATCCAGCTTCACGCCGGACTCGATGGAGATCCGGGCGCGGATCCCATCCTGGATTTCTTCCGTGTCGAGGTGAAGACCGGGAAGCTCGCTCTTGCCCAACACCTTGTGAGAACTGACGGCGAGATGCGGCGAGGAGGGCTGTTGGAGGATCTGCAAGGAACCTCCCGCCTGCTCGTAAGCCTGGAGCAATTCGCCATACCCGCCATTCCGTCCTGGCGCCGGCCGGTGTTTTCGAGCATTGGGTTTCGGATTTGTCATCGTTGCTCATCTCCGTACTGGCCAACCGCTTCCGCCGGCCACGGCTGATCTCCCATGCGGGAAACATGCGGAATGCAGCGCCGCTTGAAACCCGAACAGACGCGCTCGGGGTCGCCCGTCTGAATGAGTCCGCCCTGGCACATCAGGGAGGCGCGGTCGGCGACGTCGCCCATATCGTCACGGTGCGTGATAAGAAGCACTGCCATTCCCTCGCGCGTCATCCGATGGATGAGCTGCTTCACCCAGCGCACCCCGTGCACGTCAATGCCGGAGTCCGGCTCATCGAGAATCACCAGATGCGGGTGCATCAGGTATACGGCCGCCAACTCGATTCGCTTTCGTTCTCCACCGCTGAGTTCTTTGCTGACGGTGCGGTGCATGTAGGCGGCCGGCGAAAGCGATACGGCGTTAAGCGCTTCGACGACCTCATCATGGGACGCCTCCGGCCGGGACAGCGTAAGGTAGTCCGCCACGGCAATCCCCTCGAAGCGGGCAGGTTCCTGCCAGGCCAAGGTGAGTCCCCTGCGGGCGCGTTCCTCGATGCTTGCATTCGTGATGTCTTCGCCGTTGAAGATCACCACGCCGCCGTCTGGCTCGTAGCCGGCGCAGCCCATCAATGTGTAGGCCAGACTCGATTTGCCGGAACCGTTTGGTCCGAGCAGGATATGCGTCTCCCGCTTGAAGACCACCAGATTCACGTCCTGCAGGATGAAGGTTCCCCGCCGTTTCAGCGTAAGGCCCAAGGTTTCCAGCAGAACGTCATTACTCATGATTTGGCCGCGGCCGCCGCGCGCTGGGTGGTGCGTTTGCGTCCCTCCTCGATCAACTCTTCGCCTCTTTGCACGAGTTCCTCTCCGACTTCAGCGAAGTATTCCTGCGCGTCTTCGACGTTGCGAACGATCTTGCGGCGGGTTTGGCGCCCACTTCGCGGGGCCAGCAGTAGCGCTGTGGCTGTTCCGGCCGTGAATCCGGCCATGATCGCTAGCACGTTCCTCATGACAACTCCATCTTTCATAATGTTCCTCCCCAGAGATGATTCATGAGACCGGCAATACGTTTCCTGGCCGGCGCTTGGCCGCAAGAGAACTGACTTGCACAGCCCTAAGTCCTGGCGGTGCTTACCCGGAAATCTCCGGAAGCGTGACGTTGGTTCCCTTCACCCTGGTTTTGCCGGTTTCAAGCAAGGACTTGAGCCGCACGAAGTCGTCATCCATTTCGTGTTTTGGGTCGGCCCCCAGGATCGAAGCAACGGTATGGCCGATCATCCCAGCCGGAGGCGCGTAAGCCATACGAACCGTAATCCGCGTGCTGTCGCCGGGGCCCGGGTCAAAGCGAATCGAGCCACGGCTAACGATCCGCGCATCGGGCAAACTCGTCCATTCCAACAGCTTGTCGGGAATCAGTTTGGTGACCTTCCCGTCCCACGCCACGGGCACTCCGGCTGGACCTTCCGCCACCCAGTGATATTTCCTGTCACCCAAGTCGCGCACCTCGCGCAGGTGAGCCATGAATCGAGGCAGATTCGTGAAGTCGGTTAGAAACGCGAAAACCTGCTTCACCGGGGCGTCGACGTGGATTGTCTTCTGGATATCGACCGAGGGATCGTCGTCGAGGCCCGCCACGCGCTTCAGATTCCTATTGAAAACCGCCCGCGCCAGGAGGGCTGTCCCTGTCAGCCTCGCGGCCCTGGCCGCGACGCCTGGTTTCGACAGTCCGAAGACGGCGAGGGCGCCTCCCCCGAACCCGGCCAGCACCCGGAGCGCGGGAGTCCATCCTTCCCGTCCCGGCCGCGCTCGTCCATTGCCCTGCAGGCCGGGTACTCCATCGGAGCTTTCATGCACCCGAATCTCATTCTTGACGTGGCGAACTCCTGGCGTCAGCCTAATCGCGGAGAGCGACTCTCCCACCTCTTCGGCGAGCACATCTCCCTTCAATGTCACCACGCCGCGGTTGGCGGTCACTTCAATCGCATGGGGATGCCTGACATGATGCCCCATACGGGACCGCACGCGGGATTCAAGTACGGAATCGTCAACATCTTCGTCGCGCGTGAATACGCTCCCCACGCCCTTTCGCACTTCCGTCACCAGGCCGGTGACGCGGTTGTCCATGTCACGTCCGGCCTTGTCGAGCTCACGCTGGAACTCGCGTCTCGCGCTGGCCGTCTTGTCACGGACTACGGCACGCCTCCGTCTTCCCCTGCTTCGATCGAAGAAGTACATCAAGCCGGCTCCTAGACCGGCGCTACCGAGCATGGTGATGGTTCTCGTCATCGTCGATTTCTCCTTGCGCATTTGCTTCAGTCTTCCCATCCGAGGGGAGGTTCCATAGCCGCCTCACCCTCTTTCGGGGCACGAACTCCGGGTTTGTCCACGATCCGCACGGTGCTGGCCTGCGGTCCATATTCCCCTTCCTGCTCATGCTCGAAGAAATTGACCCCAACGCCCACAACCATCCGGTCAAAGCCGTTCTCGAGGACACTATTGCGGTGAAAATAGACCTGCCGGCCGCTCTGATCACGAAGAAAGCCGAACCCCTTGTCCTTGAAGATGCGGACAACCACGCCTTCAAGCTGCTGCTCGGGTCTTGTCTTGACCTCGCCCCTCTGCTTTTCCACAAGCTCCTTCAACTGCCGCTCGGCGGCGTCAAAGGCGCGCCGGACCACCTGGTTCAAGTCGTGTTGCTCCTCCCGCTGCCCTGGATCGCGGCTCACGACAAGCTCGTGGCCAGGCGGAACCGTCAAGTCGATGCGAACATGGTAGGCGTCCCCTGTCTGCCGCCGCCGTGACTCCTTTTCCACCGTCACCCTGCAACTGGAGATATAGTCACAGATGCGCTCCAGCTTTTCGGCTTTTCGGCGAACCAGTTTCTCTACCTGCTCGTCTTGCGGCATGTCACGGAACGAGATTTCAGCCGGGACTTTCATATGTGCGGCTCCTCTCTGAAACTCAGCCATTCAGGCCTCTCCTGAGTGACAAATAGCGGTCTGGATCGTTTCAGCCGAACCCCATCTCCCGCGGCCGAATTCCGAGGCGGCAAGCAGCGTTTTATTCTTCCGCGCGCCGTTGCTTTTCATCGGCCGCGTGAACATTGACGATCTTCGACTCGTCGCCGGCCTCGACAAGGCGGTCCCGGTATTCCACTAACTCGAAATCCGGCCATTTGAGACGCGCGGCGGCGAAAGCCGACTGGATGTCGGGAGCCGAAAGGTCGGAGGAAGTGCCGTCTTCGTGATACCAGCGATAGACCTCGTCGGCATCCAGGTAGAGCAGAAGCAGGTCCGGCTCACCGGTGCCTCCGGCTTCAGCAGGATCGGGGCCTGTAATATTGCCCCGGGCAATCACATTCTCTGTCAGGTGTTCTGGCATCTCAAATTAGTTGCCGGCTTGGCCGTCAACCACCGCTATCGAGCTGGATATCCTCGATCGTCCTGGCGGCGTTGTCAAATGAGCTGACCGTCCGGTCGAGTAGTTCGTAAACGATATGGAGCTTCATTAGCTCGACGGGAGAGTGTCCGGACTTGAAGAGTCCGGTCATCCCCTGCAGGAGAGCGTCCCGGGCATCGGCCTGAAGAGCGTGAATCCTCGCGACGGCGCCGGCGACGTCCTCATTATTCTCCATGCCCTGCACCACTTCCCGAAGCGAGTTCCCGCATGATTCGACAATCCCGGCCATGGTGGCCGCCGAGGCGGGGAACCCGATCAGATCGAAGGCCAAGACGCGAATGGCGAGCGAAGTCAGGTTGTCGAGGATTTCGTCAAGCCGCCAGAAGAGACGGTACAGCTCTTCCCGGCTTAACTCCGCAGCGCCCGATGGACCATCGTCCAGGTCCTTCAGCGCCGTCCGAAAGACCTCGCGGACTTTGTCCCGGCTCCCGCATTTCAACCGGAGTATCTCTTCCATGGAACTGGTCGCCGCGCTGCCATCGCTCGACACTCCCCCTTTTGCCAGCCGGGCGGCTTGCACAATGCAATCTACATGCTCCCGCAAGCTCTGCGGGAGTTGGGATTTCGGCTGAGTTTCCGCCATATTTGCGAACCAAGTCCTTCTTCGCAACGCCCCACTCAGGGTCGAAGCGAGTCGTTAACGCTCAGCGCGAAGCGAGCGCTCGTATGGATGACGCCACGACATTCGATGTGTTTCAGCGGGAGGAAAATTGTGGGCCGCTGCTGCGGAAACGTCCTCCGGACGGACCGGTCAACCTGAAGAAGTCATTAGAGATGATCCACAACCTCGGGCACAATATTGCGGTTGCGATTGCCATTCATAACATTCCGGAAGGCCTGGCGG
>CAYXVG010000027.1:66556-88838 GCA_964468205.1 uncultured Solibacteraceae bacterium
TGGCGGCTGTCCTCGCAAGCATCGTCACCTGGTTCTTCCGGCCATTGATGATTCCGATGTTGGGATTTGCGGCCGGGGCCATGATATTCCTCGTGCTATTTGAGCTGATTCCCGATTCACTCGAGACGACAAGCCGGTCCAGAATCTCCTGGGCGTTTCTGTTCGGCTTCAGCCTGATGGCGCTGGCGCAGGTGTTTCTGTAAGTGGCCGCGGTTGAAACGCCAAATCGAGAGAGTAATCACCTCTCAAGACAGTGATACACCACGGTAACGGCATCCGGAACGGCGCAGAGATAGCCATGTGCTATCGCGATCCTCACGTCCGCGCCCGAATCGTCGAATATCTCGGCGGGCGCAACCTCTCGGAAGCCACATGCGCCTACATCGCGGGGTCCAGTGAACCGGCCAGCAGTGAGTTCCAGCCTCGCCCGCCGCATGACCTGGATCTTCTATTGGAGCAAGGCGCGGAGATCTTCAGATCGCTCTGGGATCGGGAATCCCTGATCGTCCACCTTGATCTCGAGTATGTCAACTTCGATTTCCCGGCCGAGGCGTATCTGGATCCATGGCGGGCGTTTGAGCTGCAGCAGCCGGTCGAGCGGTTTGCGGAGGAGATATTCGCGGCCTCCGGAATCAGGCCTCTCCACATCATCAGCGGCAGGGGACACCATTTCGTTTGGAAGATCTCGAAGGGTTCGGCCGCATACGGCCGCTTGCAGGATATCGGCCCGCTTCCTCATCACTTGGAGGAATACTACGCACAATCGCTCTCGCCGTCAGGCAAGTCCATCGAACCCGGGTTAGGTAGGGCGTACGCCGGCTTGGGCCTACTGATCGAGTACCTGTCAATCCGGCTGAAGGAAACCGCCTCCCCGCAATCAGAAGTGCCAGTGGAAGTCTCCGCAGTCGCCGTACCGCCCCAGCAGCGGGGGAAAGAAATGATCTCGATTGACATCACGGAATACGGAGATCCGCTGAACACCAGATCAATCGCGGTTCCTTTCGGCGCGTACCTCAAACCGTGGAGAAAGGCGGGTATCCTCCATGACGGAATCACGAGTCACGTTTCGCCGATGTTTCCCGTGCCCTTGCATGAGATGACAGCGGCCGAGGCGCTGCGAGTGATGCGGGAGCCCGCGGAAGTGACGCGGTTAGCGGCGGTTACAACTGCGAGCATCCCAGGACAGGATCAAGGCGCTGAATCGCTGATTCAGGAGTATTCCAAATCCGATGTGGCGAAATATCACGATTGGTTCTACTCGCAGGAGCATGAGCCCGCTTCGGCTTGGCCCGCCACCTATGACCGGACTTCGCTCGACCCGCTGCCGCCTTGCACGGCCCGCATTCTTGAACATCCGAACGATCGGTTATTGAAACCGGCCGGCATCCGGGAAGTGGTCCGCGTGATGCTGGCGCTTGGCTGGCACCCGCGGCACATCGCCGGGCTCATCCGTTCGAAGTTCGAGCGTGACCACGGTTGGGGGAGCGAGTGGTACGTATACGATGCAGCGACACGGGCGGACTTTTACGTTCGCCTGTTCGCCGGACTCATCTACTTCGGCCTCGATGACCTTGGCCATTTCGACTGCGGCTTCGCGGAAGGGATGGAATCTTGCTCCCGGCCGGAGGGCGCCTGTAGTTTGGCCGAACTTCGACATTCACTGCTACAGAGGAGGAAACATGGGCGATTGGCCTGTCGGCCTTTCCACCGGCTGTTTCTACCAGACCAGCATATTTGACTGCCTCGAGGATGTGCGCAGCGCCGGCTTCAGCACGATCGAGGTGTGCACGTACCCGGATCACCTCGACTATCACGACCGCAACGCTGTCGATCGGGCCGCCGAACGGCTGCGAAACCTGGAAATTGAAGCCTACTCCATCCATGCTCCGTTCAAGGACAGCATCGATATCAGCTCGCCAGACGAGGACAGGTGGAGATTCTCGGTGAACGAAATGCTCGAGGCGGCCGCGGCCGCGGCAACTCTGGAGGTGAGGCACTTCGTAATCCACCCGGGACCGGAGGTCTCTCTGCGGCTGGACCGGGGCGAGCAACTCACCCGAATGAACAACGCTGCCAGGGCACTCACCAAGGTGAGCCGGCGCTGCCGGGAGGAGGGTATGCGGCTGGCTCTCGAAAATGTGCTTCCGCACTTGCTCTTCGGTAGCATCGGCGATCTTCTGTGGATTTTCGGGGCGATAGAGGACTTGGATGTCGGGATCTGCCTGGATACGGGGCATGCCCATCTGACCGGAAGCCTCCCTCTCGTAACTGACAAACTCGGAGCGCATATAAAAGTGGTGCATGCAAACGACAACAAGAGTAAGCATGACGACCATCTGCCTCCCGGCGACGGAGAGATTGACTGGACCCGCTTCGGGCAGCAGCTAAACGCCGCCGGCTTCAATGGAACCGTCATTCTGGAATTGGCGGGCGAGGATCCGGATCCGAAGGCCGTTCTACAACGAGCGAGACGGGCCCGGCGCTTTCTTCGGACTCTGTAGGCCGGGGCTGAAACCAATCCCGCCGGGCGGAGTCACCTGTATTGGCGGCCGAAGAGGAAGCGAAAAAGAACTGGATCAGTAGTGCGATCGGAATCGCGCTGATCGCGGCGCTGATCTACGTGGTCTTCGGGCTCGAAATGCCCGGCGGACCGGAGGAAATCCCGTACACGAAATTCAAGTCGGAAGTGCGTGAAGGGCGGGTTGCGGAAGTGACTCTGGCCGGCCAAGTGGTGAGGGGCACATATAAGCAGGAGGACGAAGAGAAAGCACCAGCGCCCTTTCAGACCGCGCTGCCGCCGATCGACGACCAGGAGCTGATTGCATTGCTCGAAGAGAATGGCGTTACGGTGCGCGTTGAGCCACAGGACGATAACGGGTGGACGACGATCCTGATCGGCTTCTTGCCGTGGCTATTGATAATTGGATTCATTGTCTATACCAGCCGCCGAATGCAGCAGCAGATGGGCGGCGCCGGGGGCCCTGGGGGGATCTTTCAGTTCACCCGATCGAAGGCCAAGCGTTATCACAAAGGCGAAAGCGAAACGAGTTTCGAGGATGTCGCCGGCCTCGAGAATCCTAAGCGCGATCTACAGGAGATTATTAACTACCTGGCCGACCCCGGGCGGTACCGGGCGCTCGGCGCAAAGCTTCCCCGCGGAGTGCTGCTGGTGGGTCCGCCGGGAACGGGCAAAACGCTCCTGGCAAAAGCAGTCGCGGGCGAAGCGCACGTACCGTTCTTCAGCATCAGCGGCTCGGAGTTCATCGAAATGCTCGTAGGTGTGGGCGCATCGCGAGTACGGGATATGTTTGAGAACGCCAAGCACGAAGCTCCGTCCGTGATTTTCATCGATGAACTCGATTCGGTCGGCCGATCGCGCGGCGCCGGCCTCGGCGGCGGTCACGACGAACGCGAGCAGACGCTCAATCAAATACTCTCCGAGATGGACGGATTTTCACCAGGCGAGGCGGTGGTGGCGCTGGCCGCCACGAACCGGCCCGACGTACTGGACCCCGCCCTAATGCGTCCGGGGCGCTTCGATCGCAAGATCGTGCTCGAGATGCCGCGAAAAGACGCCCGCCAGAAGATCTTGGAGGTGCATACGAAACGGGTGCCGCTGGCTGAAGACGTCGACCTCGAGATCGTCGCCAAACGGACCGTCGGATTTTCAGGCGCCGACCTGGAGAACCTCGTCAACGAAGCGGCTCTACTGGCGGGGCGCGAACACAAGGACCAAGTGAACATGACACTTTTTGAACAGGCGCGGGATAAGATCGTGCTCGGCGCGGAACGCGAATCCATGCTTGGCGAAGAGGAAAAACGGCGCGTCGCCTACCATGAGTCGGGCCACGCCCTGCTCACCTGCCTGCTCCCGAACACCGACCCGCTAGACAAGGTGACTATCATCCCGCGCGGCCGGGCACTGGGCGCCACCGAACAGTTAATGGAAGAGGAGCGCCATAACCTGCGCGAGGGGTACCTCAAAGATCGCATTACCGTGATGCTGGGCGGACGTGTCTCCGAGAAACTGGTCTATGACGAGCTGAGCACCGGAGCCGAGGACGATCTCCGGCAAGCGACCGGTCTCGCGAAACGTATGGTCAGTCGTTGGGGAATGAGCGAAAAGTTGGGTGCGGTTGCGTTCCGCCGCGACGAGGATCATGTCTTCCTGGGCCGCGAAATGACCCAGCCGCCGGACTTCTCCGAGCACACCGCCCAACTCATCGACAACGAGATCCGCTCCCTGATTCAAGGTCTGGAGGAGAAAGCGCGCGAACTGCTTGGCGGCCACAGGAAACAACTTGACGCTTTGGCCGAGGCGCTGCTGGAGAATGAGAGTCTCGACGCCAGCGAGATTCGAAAGCTGGTGGAGACGGCCGGCGAAGAGGAAAAGGTTCAATAACTTCAAGGCGCCCGGCGAAAGGGGTGCGGGACATACAGACTCCCACACCCTGAGTAGAGCGCTAGCGGGCGGACTTGGCTTCCTCCGGCCGGACGGCGATGTGTTCGGCTAGTTTGAAATTCAGGATCACGTTGGCCGATACATCAAGGCCAGGACCGCGCACTACCTGGAATGAAACGCCCGATCCTCTGGCCACGGCCATCACCGCTCTATCGCCGGCGGCCAAACCGCTCACGACGTCGTCAACATCAGTCGTACCTTCAGGGGTTTCGCCGGGCCGGACTTTTCGAAACCCGGCAGTGGTCTCGGCGAATCCCGAGGTGACAGGGTATTTCTTTCCGTCTATCGTGATCTCGACGAGTTCGAGAGCGAAGTCGTCCACGTCATGCGTAGTGTGGTACTGCGGGATGTTGACCATCCGCACTTTGACGTCGGCTCCTGCCGGCGCGACGGTAACGCTGTCGCTCTCGAGCGGTTCGGAAAGGCGTCCCTTGAAAGTATCACCGGGATCGTTCTTCTCGGAATCCACTGGCTCCAGCAGTTCAACTGAAACGACGGCGCCGGCGGGGACTACCGGAAAGTGTTTCTTCGCGGGCGCCAGGCTCAGTGTGACAAGCAATGCAGCGACAGTTGCGATGAATGTCTTCATACCATGATCCTCCACAGGTGAGACAGGCAAGGGAGGGAGGGCGTTACGGGCAATCCCCGGGAGCAGCAACCCCACGGTCAACCTTGTGGCCCCGCTCCCGGCCAGTATGGGTATTGGATCGGTGGAAACGAACGCTGAGCTGAGGGATCACTTGGTTGGAGGAATTTCATGAACGGCTCAACAAATGCGTCCTACGCACCGTTGCCTCTGCGTCTGATCTTGGGCATTGGTTTTGTGGTCCACGGCTATCCGAAGCTGTTAACGGCTTCCGGGTATGAGTCCATTACCGGTATGCTGAGCCAGATCGGCATACCGCTGCCGGGTCTTATGGGCGTAGTGGTGGCGGTAGTGGAGTTTTTCGGCGGTCTGGCGCTGATAGCCGGGGCGCTCGTGCCAATTGTCTCCGCGCTGGGCATTATCAACATGCTGGTGGCGCTCTTCGCAGTGCACTTGCCGCACGGTTTCAGTTTTATGAATATCACCGGACAGACGGAACAGGGCCCGGAGTTCGGGATGCCTGGTTACGAGGTCAACTTGCTATATATTGCGGGGTTCCTGGCGCTATATTTCTGGGGAGCGGGTCCTTTGTCTGTCGATCAGTGGCTGGCGGGCCGCAGCAAAAAGGGCGGTCAAGCGAAAGCCAGTTAGACGTGCTTGCTACTGGCTTGGCGGGATCCGCCATTACGGCGCCACAGCGCCGCCCAAGCGAGATCCGCTTTCTGCACGGCGAGTGCCCATTCGACTTTCACGCGCTCGCGAACGGATTGCCAAGCGCTCGGCTCGACGGCGGGCAATGCTTCGATGGCCTGCCGGTACGTCTGTAGCATCCGCTTGGCGCACTGGCCCCGGTCGAATTCAGCGGCCCGTCTTTTCGCCGCTTCGCCAAGTCTGTGCAGCGTTTCAGAACTGTTCGCGAGCCGTTTCATTACCTCGGCGAATTCGGTCGCGGGAGTGTCCGCGGGCAGCAGCAGGCCGTCGTCGCCGTCGCGGATAACGTCGTGTGGACCGGGGGCATCCAGGGCAAGCACCGGCACTCCGGCCGCCATGCTCTCGAGCAGGACTAACCCCTGGGTATCCGACTTCGAGGCGAACACGAACAGATCCGAGGCGGCATAGGCGTCTGCCAGGGATTGCCCCTGTAACTTACCGGTTATGATGACTCGGTCTCTGACACCTGCTTCCTGAAACTGTCGCTCAACGTTTGCAACTGATCCTCCCTCGCCCACTAGCAAGAACTTCGCGGCTCTCGGCTGGTGGTTGAGGAAACGGGCGGCGCTCGCGCCTATATATTCCATGTTCTTCGCCGGAACCAGCCGGCCCACATGAGCAACGACGAATTCATCCGGACGGATTCCGTGGCGCCTCCGGCCACGCTCGCGGTTTCCCGAGGCGGCCCAACGTCCGTCGATGCCAGTCGGAACAACTGCCAACGGCGTCGTAACGCCACGCTCGCGGAGGATGCGAGCGACAGATGGGGTGGGCGCCACCGTCACGTCGCAGAGGTTGGCGAAGACGACGGGAAGATTGGTGGCGATGCGCCGCGCCGCCGCGCGCTCGATGCCCAACAAACCGGCATAACGCTCGAACAGAGTGTGATTTGTGTAGACGAGGGGCAACGCTCTCATCCGCGCCTGCCGCAAAGCCGTGTCGCCAAGCAGAAACGGCTGGTGACAGTGGATCACGTCTGGTTCGAAGCCGTCGAGGCGTCTTCGCAAACCCGGAGGGAACGGCAGGCAGGCGGACCACTCAGTGCCATGGAAACGCTCAATCGCGGGCAGTCGTAATACAAATTCGTCCGATTCCCGGGACTTTCCGATCATCGGGGCAACCACCAATGTCTGGTGGCCAAGTCTGCGAAACTCGCGCGCGAAAGACTCGACCGAACGCTCCACTCCGCCTACTAAAGGAGCGTAGCTGTTAGTCAGCATTGCGATTCTCATTGGCGCCACCTCTGTTGCACGCGCTAACTCCACCGTTTACTGCTGATGACCGGATGTCACGGACCCCCGCCGGCACTGTGTGTAGACATGGGTTCGGAGGCCCGCACCACATTCGCGCGCGCAACGAAGTTCACGGAGAGTTCCTACTTCGGCGACCTGCTTGTCAGACCGCACCACATTCGCGCGCAACGAGTTCACCCTCTGATGTACTTGTTTGCGAGTTCGAGGATCGGATCCGCTTCTTTCCGAATATCACGCGCGACCGCTTCAAGTTGAATCGAGACGTCGGGGTCTCTGTAGGCTTTGGCTGTTTCGTTCAGACGGTCTCCGTAGTGCTTGAGGCGCGCGGAAAGTTCTTCGAGCTTGTGTAGTTCTTCTAGTGTCATTACAGTAGTTACTCCCGCGGAGGTGACTGGTCCACTTGCCATGTCGTTACCCGCATTCACGGGCCGTCGACGAAGGGCGCCTCCAGCCATGGCTGTAGGTCCGGCCCACGCATCTGCAACCCCTTTCGCAACGAATACGTCCGAATAAATAGCGAAGATCGTGTTCGGAACCGCGTTTGCGCGCGCAACCGCGAAAGCGTGATCGCCGGCTCTCGAACTGACCGAATCAGATGGAAAAAGAGAACCTGGAGAGAATCCATCCCCCTCTTCCAACGGACTCCCACTCGGGCGAAAGCGATTCACACGACGGGGACAAGAGTGAACTGCGTGAGCGGACTTCCGAGGACAATCTGCGCGTCTACTTAAGCGAAATGGGTGCGATTCCCCTGTTGAGTAAGCTGGAGGAAGTCGCCTTGGCACGGCAGATGGAGATTGGACGCGAGCGGATGCTAAAAGCCGTTTGCCGCTCAGGCTACGTGCAGCGGGAAGCGGCAAGGCAGGCGGAAGAGGTCTGTACGGGGAAGTGCTCGCTCGACACGCTGGTGGCATTTGGCCGCGCTCCGGATGAGCGGTCAGCCGACTTGAAGAGAAGACGCGACGCGGTATATCGGCGAGTAGCGGAGTTAGTCGAATTGCGCCGGCATTATCTCGCGCTCGGCGCGCACCTCGAAAACACTCCGAAGCGCAATCGCAGGCAGCGGGCCCGGCGCCAGGCGAGATTGCGCCGCTGCCGGGTAACCGTTGCGCAAGCCATCCGGAAGATTCCCTTTAGGCCGCAAGTTTGGAGTCAATTTCGGTCCGATCTCGAGCGCATGTTCGAGGAACTCCGGCAACTGCAATCCCAATTGCGCGCGATTCAGAATTTGCATGGGACGCCGGCCCCTAAGACTGCCCGAGAACTGCGGCGTGAGATCAGACGGCGCGAGAAGGAGGCGGAAGCTAACCTCTCGGAACTCCAGCACACCGTGACCAGGATTCGCAGCGGAAAAAGGCAAGCGGACCGCGCGAAAGAGAAGATCGTGGAAGCGAATCTCCGGCTCGTGGTCTCTGTGGCTAAGAAGTACGCGAATTACGGCCTCGGCCTCGCGGACCTCATCCAGGAAGGCAACCTCGGGCTCATGCACGCAGTGGACAAATTTGAGTACCGCCGGGGGTTCAAATTCTCCACTTACGCCACGTGGTGGATCCGGCAGGCGGTCAGCCGTGCGGTCGCTGATCAATCCCGCACCATCCGGCTGCCGGTGCACAGCCACGAAAGTCTGAAAAGAATCGTCTCCGCGAGCCGCGAATTGGAAAAAGAACTGGGGCGCGTTCCGAGCAGCGAGGAGGTCGGCCAGCGAACCGACATTCCGGTGGACCGGATCAGACAACTGGTGGCCGTTTCGCGCGAGCCCGTTTCCTTCGAAACACCGGTCGGTCGCGACCAAGATTCCGCGCTTGGCGAGTTGCTCGAGGATGACATGGCCGCTTCCCCAATGGAACCCCTGGCCGGAGCTAAGCTGCGCCAAGAGACGGAGCACGTCCTGAGAACCTTGACTTCGCGCGAAGAAGCTGTGATCCGGCTGCGCTTCGGCATCGGGTGCGAGCGGCAGCACACGTTGACGGAGATTGGCGCCAAGCTCAACCTCACGCGGGAACGAATCCGTCAGATTGAGAAGAAGGCCCTCCGGCAGTTGGGCGCACCGGAACGCACACGCCACCTTAGATCATTGCTCGACTCCGCCAGCGGCTGACGATGTGCTGGAGAGGCCGCAGCCAGCCGCAGCTCAACAGTTACAGCGATTCGGGCATCTCCAATACTCGCTTGGCGGCAGGGATTTGCCATCTGTTTGAGGGGTCCATCTGCAGCCGCATGCCATACACTGCAACTCCAGATCGTAGTTGTTCACCACCTGGACTCCCAATTCGTCCAAATGTTCGATATCCAAGCGGTTTGGTACAGCGTTTCTCAGATCCTTCGCAGTTGCCATAGAACCCTCCTCTCTCGGGTAGACGACAAGCCTCCCGAAAAGTTTCCCGCACTCGCGTGTAATCTCGCTTCGAAACATCGAAGGGAAGCGGGTGTCCCCCAATAAGAGAGGAGGCACAGCAAATCGATGACTTTAAAATCCACACTGACCTTTCTGGCGGTGATCTTGTTTATTGCCTGGTTGCTGCCAGCCGAAGCGGCTTCCGGCGAAAAGTTCGCGGACGAGGCCAATGCAGCCTTTATTGACATCGAAGCGGATTCGCGCGAGGTAAGCAATGAGGCCACCAAACTGGTTCGCTATCTCCGTCACCCGACTCAAACAGCCGTGCAGAACCACAAACGAAAGCTGACGGTGATCAAAAACAGGGTCAACGAGATGGCCGAAAGTGTGAATCTCGTTCACCAGCACCGCACCGAAATGTATCTCTGGCAGGCACAGCTCACAACGCGCCTCATCCAGAAGCTGGACCGTTTGAGCGATGACGTGGGCGCGGCCATCCGGTTTGTCGATGAAAACGAAGGCACGCTCTTCCACCCGCGGTACCGCTCTCTCGTCGACGACATCGAGGGCCAGGCTTCAGGGATCAGTTCCACGATTGACACCTATCTCGAGAATGTCGAGGAGACGACCGGAGAACTCCCCGTAGCCAGTTGATCAGGATGGTTCGATAGCGCGGCCGTTATCCCGCCGCGCTATTTCCCTTCGTGAGGGCCTCGAAGCCCGAAACGATGTCCAGCAACTCCGAGGTGATCTCCATTTGCCGGCGCTGATGATACTCCGCGGTGAGTTCCCGCAAGCGCTCCTCGATGTTCTTCTCCGCCGCCTGCATCGACGCCAGCCGGCTCGCGTGTTCGCTGGCAAGAGAGTTCGCGAAGGCGCGGAACAGCGAGACGAACAGATACTGCCGCACAAGGGACGAGAACAGTTGATTCCAGTCGGCCGTGTACTGAGGAAGCGAGCGGCCGGGCCATTCCCTTTCCAACAATTCCTGTAACCATTCGCTGTCGAGCGGCAGCAGGCGAACGGTTCGCGGCTCGAATGACGCCCCGGAAATCGGGCGGCTGTGAAAGAGCCAGATGTGGTCGAGGCCTTTCTCGCCTTGCCATTTCTGCACCGTGCTCAGGATCTCCTGCACCGCCAAGGTGATCGCATTGGCCGACCCGGGAACCGGCAGAACATCTTCCACGGTTTCGTCCGCTTGTTCGAGCCGGCCGGCTGCGCGCAGCCCAACCGCCAGGAAGGTGCGATCGGACCGGCCGGTATCCCGCGCGTCCATCTCCGACACGGCGTGAGAGACGACCTGGTCATTGAGTTGCCCGCACATGCCCTGGTCAGAGCCGAACACCAACGCACCCGCGCGGCGCGCCGGCGCTGGGCGGGCGAGAATCCTCAGGGACGGCGCGCCGCCAAGCACCACCTGAAGGGCCATCTCCGTGGCGCGGCTATAGTCGTCGAGCGCCTCGACCGCTTTTTCGTACTGGCGAATGCTCACCGCGGCAAGCGCCTTCATGGTCTTCACCACCGACTGCAATTCCTCGGTGGCGTCCATTTTCCGTTCCAGGCCTCTGCGTGTCTCCATTGTTTGCTATTCCCGGCCGAGGCTTCGACTTGCGGTTTTGAGAATCTTTCCGATATCGTCATCGCCGAGCCGTTCCCCGCCCTCCATCGCGCCGCAAAGCTCAGGCAGTTCCGCTTTGACTGTCTCCCGAATCTTCCTCGAAGCGCCCGCGATGCCGTCCAGCGCCATCTCATCAAAAACTCCGCCATTCACCGCAATTAGGACCGAGATCTGCTCGGCCACCGGCATCGGCTCGTACTGCGGCTGTTTCAGGACCTCGCGGACGCGCCGGCCTCGGTCCAGCGTCTTCCGCGTATCTTCGTCCAGCCGGGTTCCAAACCTGGAGAACGCCTCTAACTCGACGAATTGGGAGTAGGCGAGCCGTAGATCCCCCGCCACCGCCCGGTAGGCCGGAAGCTGTGTTTTGCCGCCAACCCGCGAAACGGATTTCCCGACGTCCACCGCGGGCAGCACGCCCTTTTGGAAGAGGTCCGGCGAGAGGTAGATCTGGCCGTCGGTAATGGAGATCAGATTCGTTGGAATGTAGGCGGATATGTTCTGCTCCTCCGTTTCGATCACCGGCAGGGCCGTGAGACTGCCGCCGCCGTGCTCGTCCCGCAAATGGGTCGAGCGTTCCAGCAGCCGGGAGTGCAGATAGAAAATGTCTCCCGGGAATCCTTCCCTCCCCGGCGGTCTCCGCAACAAGAGGGAAAGCTCGCGATAGGCGCGCGCATGGTGAGTGAGATCATCGAAAACCACGAGGGTGTCGCGCCCCTGGCTCATGAAGTACTCGGCCATCGACATCGCGGCATAGGGCGCCACGAATTGCAGTGCGGGAGGTTCTTCACCGCCGGCGAACACCACCGTGCAGTAGTCCAGGGCTCCGTGACTCCGCAAGCTGGCAACGGCCGTCGCCACGGCTGAGCTCCTCTGCCCGATGGCGCAGTAGATACAGAGGACATCCTTCCCCTTCTGGTTGATTATGGTGTCCACCGCGATCGCGGTCTTGCCGGTCTGCCTGTCGCCAAGGATGAGTTCGCGCTGGCCTCGTCCGATGGGAATCAACGCGTCCACTACTTTCAGGCCCGTCTCCAGAGGCGTCGTGACCGGGGCGCGGTGCATGACGGGCGGCGCCGGCCGTTCAATGGGCCGCCGGCCGGAAGCTTGCAGCGGCCCCTTGCCGTCGCGAGGGCGGCCCACCGCGTCCACCACGCGCCCGAGCAGGGCTTCGCCAACGGGGATGTCCAATACCCGTTCCGTCCGCCTCAGTTCCGCGCCCGCGCGAATGCCGCTGCTTTTGTCGAGCAGGATGACTCCTACTTCGCCGGGATCGAGGTTGAAGGCCATGCCGAGCTGCCCTCCCTGAAACCGGACCACCTCCTGCGACCGGACGCCCGGCAATCCCGTTGCGCGGACGACGCCGCGGCCAACCGCCAACACAGTTCCAAACTCCTGGAGCCGCGGCCGGAATTCCCAACTCTCGACGACCGCGTCAATCGTTGAGAAAGTTTGCTCCAGAGTGGACTCGAGCGTCCCTTGCGGCTCTTCACTCATGCTTCCCGCTTTCAACCTCCTCTTGCTCGTCTTCGCGTGCGGTCTCGCTTTCTTGCCCGTTTGTTTTTTTCATGGGCTGCTGCAACTCTTCGGAGAACGCCTCCTCCAACCCTCCGAGGTAGTCATCGAGGCCCCAGCCGATCTTGCGGTCCCCAGTGCGTAGTTCGAGCCCCCACCCATCAGACGAGCCAGTTTCATACTCGAAAACCGCATCCGCAAGACGATCCCTGATCACCTGTTCGATTTCTTGGCGCGAGTCTTCGGGAAGCTCGAAGCCGCTCCGGATGACGATCCTGCCGTCTTCCTGCTGCTCGACGGATTCCCGGAGCGCTTCCCAGTCATCGTCTTCGATATCGCGCAGTTTGGCGGCGAAGGCGCCGGCAGCAGAAATCTCTAACCGGGCATTGCCGAGATCCTCCAAAGCCCGGCGGGCGATCTTGCCGACTTCCCTCGCCGTCTTCTGGCGAAGCGCGGACAAGAAGTCCGCCTTCTCGCGTTCCAAGGCGTCGTGCCAGTGCCGCCGCTTCCCCTCGACCTCTCTTTCGGCCTCTTTCAGCATCTCGTCCCGGCGCTCCCCGGCCTTCTCGCGCGCTTCCGCCAAGAGACTCTCGCGCTCTTTTTCGAACTCTTGGTTCTTGCGCTCGTATTCCTCGGCCTCTGCCGCGGCTTTTTCGCGTTTCTCCTCCGCTTCGGAAGCCTGCGCGGCCAGTCTTGCTTTCCGGTCGTCCATCGCCTTGACTATGCGGCCGTACAAAAAGTGCTTCAGCAGGGCCACCAGAATTAGGAAGTTGACGACCTGTGCGCCAACCGTGAACCAGTCAATCAGCACCGTCTAGCCTCCGTTCGCAGTCAGGAAATGGTTCCAGAAAGGGTTCGCGAAGATCAGAATCATAGAGACCACGAAGCAGTAGATCGCGGTGGATTCAATCATCGCCAGTCCGACGAAGAGTGTTCGGGTGATCGTATTCGATTCGTCAGGCTGCTGAGCGATCGCGCTGAGAGCCTGCGCTACGGCCCGCCCCTCTCCGAGGGCCGGCCCGATGGCGCCCACCCCGATGCAGACCGCCGCGGCGAGTATCGAAGCAATTGCTACAAGTGTCATGCTGTCCATCTATTCCTCACTTTCGTTCTTCGCGGACTCTTCCGTTCTTTTCTTCTGCGCTTGCGTCGCCGATGCGATGTAGACCATGGCGAGAATGGCGAATATGTAGGCATGAATCATCCCGGTGAGCAGTCCGAGAGCCTGCATGACAACCGGGAAGAACAACGGCACAATGCCGAGCAGGATGGCCACGATTTTCGCTCCGCTCATCACGTTGCCGAACAACCGGACCGCCAGCGCCAGGGTCCGCGACAGTTCCCCGAGGACGTGGAACGGCAACATGAAGACCGTCGGTCGAATGTAGTGGCTCAAATATCCGGCCACTCCCTGGCGGGCGATCCCGTAAGCCGGCGCCGCCACGAAAACGCAAAGCGCAAGCGCGGCCGTGGTGGATAACGAACCGGTGGGCGCGAGATAGCCCGGCACAATGGTCAAGAAATTGGAAAGCGCCACGAAGAGGAAGATCGTCCCGATAAAGGGCAGGTAGCGCCCCGGCTCTTGCCGGCTGACGTCCTCGATTTGCTGGCGAATTCCGGAGATCAGGACCTCGAGCAGATTCTGCCACCGCGAGATGTCCGGTTCGGATGTCAGATTGCGAGTGACGAGCCATGAGCCGATGGTCAGAATCCCCATCACGAGCCACG
This sequence comes from uncultured Solibacteraceae bacterium, assembly GCA_964468205.1. Classification (GTDB taxonomy): domain Bacteria; phylum Acidobacteriota; class Terriglobia; order Bryobacterales; family Bryobacteraceae; genus CAWELS01. The sequence goes on from CAYXVG010000027.1 coordinate 80,762, forward strand.
TGAATACGATGGTGGCGTTCAGCGACACGAACCGCCACTGCCACAGAACCACTTCGTCGGGGCTAATCTGAGTGGGATCCATGAAAACCCTCCCGCGCTGAACCGAAGCGGCCACGCGAAATTCCGCGCCCGAAGAAAACGCGAACCGTCACGAAACCAACCAGAGCCGCCAGCCAGCGCTGTATGTCTCCATCGCCGATGGCCCAGAAGCCGAGAAGCAGCAGACCCGCTCTCCCCAGGAAACTGGCCACGGAGAGGAGAGCCGGATGCCGGGATTCGGGCAGCCGGCGAACGGTCAGCCAGAGGCCGGTGAAGAAAAATAGGCCTAGAAAGAGACCCAAAAAAAAGGCAAAAAGCAGAGCAGGAATGTTGATTGTCATGCAGCGGCTCCTTCGGACTGAGGCCAGCGGCGCAGCAGCGACTGGATAACGAGCGGAGCCCCGACGCTCGTTATCGCCGACACCATCACCATCGCCGAGAAGACTCGCGGAGGCACTGCCCAATCTCCGAGTTGCAAGCCCCGCTGCATGATGATCATCGCGATTTCGGCCCTGGGAATCAGGCTGACGCCGAGCAATACCGCGTCACGCCGGCTGCCGGTCAACAGCGCCGGCAGTGCCGCCCCGGCGAACTTGCCGCCGGCGGCGGCGACGGTGAGCACGATAGCCGGCACAAGCGCATCCGAGAGAGACTCCGGCGAAATCTTCATCCCGACTCCGATGAAGAAGAACGGAGTGAAGAGATCGTAGAGGGAATCCAGGGCGGCGTCGATCTTTTCCGAGCGGGGGTCGGAACTGAAGACGAGCCCGGCGAAGAAGGCTCCAATGGCAACCGACAGGCCGAGCAGCCCGGAGAGGGCGGCGACAACCAGACCGATGCCGACAACCAGCAGCATCGGGTGGGACGAAGCGGGCAGGGATGCAATGAGACCCGTGATCCGCCGCTCGTAACGGGCAATCGTGAAACAGAGCGCCGCGAAACCCGCCATCTTCAGGGCGACGATGCCCGAGGTTCTTGCGGCCAAGGGCAACCAATCCTCGCCGCCTCCCGCGCGGAGAACGGGCAGGACTCCAAACAGCAGGGCCATCATCACGACACCGGAGATGTCGTCCATTTCCGCCACATCGATGAGCCGCTCGCCGTTGGAGGAGTTCATCGCGCCGGCCTCTTGCCACACGCCGACGGAGACGCCCACACTGGTCGCCGTCAGAGCCGCAACCACCACCAGGCTCGGAATCGCCGCCAGTTCCAAAAGGTGATAGGCAGCGACCCACGCGGCCACGGCGCTGATCACGATGTTGCCAATCCAGATATGGCTGGCCTCGCCGAGGCAACGTCTCAACTTCCCCAGATCGCTCTCAATGCCCACCCGGAATAGGAGAAAAATGACGCCAATGCTGGCCAGAAACTCATAAACGGCTTCGGCATTGCCGGACACAATCTCCCATTTCCGATTCAGCAACTCGAGCAACAGGCCTAACAGGATGTAGCCCACGAGCGCCGGCGCCCCGATAGCGCGCATCGCCGGCCGCAGCAGGATCACCAAGATCACGGTTACGCCGACGAGCAGGACAACGAGCGGGGTACCGGCCAACATCAGCGCCGCTCCCTTTCCTGCTGAATCCACCGCCACGCGTTCCAGCAGCCAAGGAACACGCCGGCCAGAAGAAAAGTCAGAGTCCAGGAAATGTCTCCCGGCCACTTCCGGTCCATCCATACGCCGAGCGCGACTCCGAGTAGGGTGGGGAGCGCAACGGACCACCCGACCAGGCCGAACATTCCGAGCCAGAACCAGACGCTCTCGCCTCGTTCGCGGCGGGCGCGCAACTTGCGCACCGCCTTGCGCCCCACGGAGCCGGTAAACGCGCCCGTAAAACGCTCCTTTCCGTTCTTCTCCGAACTATCCGCCACTTTCCTGTATCTCCAGGAACCGCCGCACCAGATCCGCCTCGAGTTTCAAAGCGGCGGAGCGCGATTTCCGTTCGTGGTCGCCAAGAGACGCGAATTCCTCCCTCACGGTCTCCTGCAGCGATTCCAGGTCCCGTCCCCGCACAGCTCTTCTCGCGGCGACCAGCACGTCGCCGCCGCACTTCACCAGCACGGCATCGTCAATGGCGAGCAGCGCCTCGTCTTCCTCGGCCGTGGCGAAGCTCAGAATGCCGGGCACAAGCGCCGTGACGAAATCGATGTGACGGGGCAATAGTGTGAACGAGCCATCGAGGGCTTCACCCGTGACTTTGGACACCTCTTCGTCCACGATCATCTCGGTGGGAAGCTGCACTTTCAATTTCATTCTTTTTCCGCCTCACCGATGTTCCCAAGCATGTAGAGCGATTTCTCCGGATAGTCGGAGAACTCGTCATTGAGAATCCGTTCACAGCCGTCGAGAGTGTCCTCGAGTTCGACCATCTTGCCGTCGTGGCCGGTGAACTGCTCAGTGACGAAGAACGGCTGCGTCAGGAAGCGCTCCAGCCGCCGGGCGCGGGATACCGTCTGCCGGTCATCCCGGGAGAGTTCCTCGATGCCAAGCATGGCGATGATGTCCTTCAGTTCCTGGTACTCGGCGAGGGTGCTCCGGATCCGTTCCGCGGTGCGGTAGTGGCGCTCGCCGACGACGGGAGGCGACAGCATCTTGGAGCTGGAGCGCAACGGGTCGATCGCCGGATAGAGCCCTTCGCTGGCCCGTTTTCGCGAGAGCACAATCGAAGCCGAAAGGTGGCTGAAGGTGTGTACCGCCGACGGATCGGTGAAATCGTCCGCCGGCACGTACACCGCCTGCACCGACGTGATAGCGCCGGACTCCGTATTACAGATACGTTCCTCCAACTCGGCCAGTTCCGTGCCGAGCGTCGGCTGGTAGCCCAGGCGCGAAGGCAAGCGTCCCATCAGCCCGGAGACTTCGGCGCCGGCCTGGATAAACCGGAAGATGTTGTCGATCAGCAGGAGCACATCACGCCGCTCGTCGTCGCGAAAGTATTCGGCGAGGGTCAGCGCCGCGTGCCCGACCCGGAACCGGGCGCCGGGCGGTTCGTTCATCTGGCCGAAAATGAGCGCCGCGTTTTCGAGGACGCCGGCTTCCTTAATCTCCCGGTAGAGTTCTTCCCCTTCCCGGCTGCGCTCCCCGATTCCACAGAACAGGCTGACTCCGCCGTGCCGGCCGGCGACGTTGTGAATCATCTCCATCACCAGGACCGTTTTCCCGACGCCGGCGCCGCCGAAGAGGCCGGCTTTCCCGCCCCGCTCGAGCGGGGCCAGAAGATCGATCGCCTTGATGCCCGTGTGGAATACTTCGGACGTGGTGGCCCGCCGCGTAAGCGGAACGAGTTCCTGATGGATGGAGCGCCATTCTCCCCCGGTGAGCGGCTCACCGCCGTCGATCGTTTCCCCGAAGACGTTCAACACGCGTCCCAAGGCACGACTTCCAACCGGCGTCTGAATGGAATGGCCGGTGTCCCTCACCCGGTCGCCGCGGGCGAGACCCGCGGTACCGGTTAGTGCGATGCCGCGGACTACCTCCGGCGACACGTGGGTCACGGCCTCGATCGCCACACGGCCGTCATCGCCGCTTCGAAGCAACGAATGGATCGCGGGAACGCCGGCCGGGAAACGCGCGTCAACCACACTCCCGCGCACGGACTCGACGGCGCCTTCCGCGGATGGGGCGTCACTGGAATGAGCTGTTTTCATCAATGGCTGAAGCCGGAATCGCCGAATTCCGGCGCTCCCCCAGGAGACCCCATCGCGCGGGAGCCGTTACGCGGTGTTGCGGATGGCTTTCTTCGCTGAGCGGTTCGTGCAACCGGTCTCGCCCGGCGCCTTAGGATTGGTTCCAGTAGGCAGGCCGGCCGTAGTAATCGTAGAGCCGGACTTCATACTCCCGGTTCACGGGTTCAGACGGGTTGAATTCCGGACTCTTCTTGATCTCCTCGCGAGCAAGGTTGACCTTGACCAGGCGTTCGTGCCAGCTCACTCCATCCAACCACTCCGGTGAAACCAGAACCTTCCGCCCAGGCAGCCAGTTGCGCGTGTCGACGACCATATAGCGGATCACCCAGGCGTCTGTGTCGGCGATGAAATCTTCCACATGGCCGGCTTCCTCGTCGGTGGCCTGAATGTGGTAGCCGTTCACCTCCTGCAAGCTCCGCAGGTCCGGATCGGCTTCTTTTATCTCCTCACCCTCGCGGGGTCTTCCGGCGGCGCCCTCCCTGGCCCTCCCGATTGGTGTGTGACCGGGAAGCGGCGCCGCTCCCCAGTAGACCGGCCATCCATAGTATTTGTGGAGTTCCGTCTCATACTGGCGTGAGACCGGCCGGTCGGTCCCGGCCGACGGGCTCTCCTCAATCTGCTTTTTGGTCAAGGCCACCGGAAATCGATGATTCGACCAATCCGGCTCGCCCGCCGTGATTGCGACGGGGGAGAGCAGCACCAACCGCCCCGGCAACCATTTGCCAGTGTCGACCACGAGGTACCGTATTGTCCACGTATCGTCGTGGAAGTAGAAATCCTGCACACTGCCGATGTCGCCGTCAGTAGCTTCAATCTTGTAACCAATCAACTTGTTCAAACTGCGTAGCATTTTGAAACTCCTCTGGCCGGCTACCGAGCAGGTCGCCGCCCGTGATGGAACACTGGGATTACCCGATGCTCAGTAGATTTACCACCTGGTCCGCGCCTCCTTCGTAGGCGTTGTCCATGGCGGCTTGGGATTCCTCCCAGGAATCCACTTCGCCGGTCAGTGTCGCCACGCCGTCCTGCACGTGGACCTCGACCTGATCGGAATCAACGAACGGACTCCACCAGAGTTCATTCTCAATCCGCTCTTCAATCTTCGGGTCGGTCATCATATCCCGCGGGGTGATGGTTGGCTTGTACCACGGATAGTAATATCCGGCCGTCCAAGGCGACTCGCCTTCGGATACGTCGAGGTAATTCTTCACTCGAGAGACGCCACGCACGCGTTCAGCGATGAGCTCCGCCTGGCTCTTCTGCGCCGAGTTGTCAACCCGTCCCGTCAGCGTCACGTTTCCGTCGTAGACGTCCACATTGATTTGGTAGCTGTCGGTTATTGGATTTTCGTAGAGAGCCGTGTTGATGTTCTCCTTAATCTCCGCATCAGTTGGCATGTCAATCGGCCGGACTTTCAACCGGTTGCTCACGCCCATGGTCCCAACGGTATTGCGGGCCAACTCCCCGGCGGCTCGTTTCGCCCGGAGACTCCTCACTTCACCACGCAGAGTCACCCATCCGTTCTCGACCTCTGGCTCGATCCTCGCCGCCAAAACACGAGGGTCATACAGAGCAGCGTCCTCGATGGCTTGTTCGATCTCCGCGTCCTCTTTGGCGACATATTTGTTCTGCCTGAGATCATCGTCCTCGGCCCACCATTCCACTTCCAGGCCGGATGCGTCAACTGCTTTGACACCTGTCACCCAGGCGGCGTACCGGGCGCGGCGCTTTTCCGCGGCGCTGCCCACGACGCCATTCAGAGCGACAGTGCCGCCATTAACGGAAACATCGATCAGGCCATCGTTCACCAGAGCGTCCCACTGGAGCCGGTGCTCGATTTCGGGTTTGATTTCGGCGTCAGGACGGTCTGTCTCGTATTCGATTTGAATTTCATTGTTGATACCGGTGACTCCGCGGACCCCCTTGGCGACCCTTTCCGTAAGCCGCTTTTCGGCGAAGGACTCGACCGTACCGGAAAGAGTGGCCACGCCGTCTTGCACGCTGACCCTCACCTCGTAAGAGTCAGCAGCCGGATCGTGGAATAGCGCGTCATTGACGGCGTCGGTCAGAGCGGAGTCCGACCGCCTCTCGGAAGGCTTCACGTCAATGCGGTTGCTCACGGCCCGAACGCCCTTGATCTGCTCCGCGATATAGGTGGCCCGCTCCTTGGCGAGGAGGTTGTTCACCGTGCCCGTCAATTCCACGATGCCTTCGATCACGGTGGTGTCGATCCTGTTCAGATCGATCATGCCGTCGAAGAGGTATTTGTCCTCAATCGCGTCGGCGATCTCTTGATCCGGAATTTGGTTGGCCTCCACCTTCGGGATTGGCGTCCCCAAAAGTGCGCCTCCCAGAAGGAGGGAGCCAAATATTGCCGAGAGTCTGAGTGTTAGTTTCATTAGCTTGCCTCGCTTCCCTGGATGCCGTCTGTTGCGATCGCCACCCATGCTTACTTTTCGTGGGGATGACAGGCTGGGGAGTACTTCCGTTTCGAACGGTTGCGGGCTTGCATTTCCTGGCGCCCGCGAACCCTATCGAGACCTCCGAAGATTCAGTTGCGGGCAGCCTGGCCGGCGTGTTCGGATGCGCCACCCTGTGGATGTTATTTGGCATCACGCGAAAGTAGTCTATATTTCAATTATTTACAGACGATGATTTTTGACAAGAACGATTTCGCCACCGCCGGCGAGTTGGCTTTGTTTGGTCATATTCTGTTGTCAAGCGCCGCGGCCGGGCGGAGTTGCGGCCTCAGTTGACAGGATGCCGGACGGCCGGGCGTCGTGGAGCGCCGGCGGGCGGCAGGTTGTTGCAGGGGCTTGAGAAAGGCGTGAAGAAACCGGCGTGACCGTGATTCCTGAAGCGGCGGTTTGGGCGCGCCGCCATGGGCTGCCCGGCTAAGAATCCGCTCTATCGAGGTCGATCAGGCCAAGGCGGATGGCGTATTGTGTTAGCTCGGCGGTACTGTGGAGATCGAGTTTCGACATGATCAGGGACTTGTGATACTCGACCGTCTTCACGGAGATGTACAAGATGTTCGCTATCTCCTTATTGGCCTTGCCCTCGGCAATCAGTTGGAGCACCTCCCGCTGGCGGGATGTCAAATCGGCCCCGGCGCCGATTTCGCCGGGTTTGACCAGCGGCTTTAATACACGATCCGCAATCTGCGGCGAGATGTACGACCGGCCGGCCGCCACCTCGCGGATTGCGGTGCGGAGTTCGGAGCCCGCTGACCGCTTGACGAGGTACCCGCACGCACCGGCGCGGAATGCTTCTTGAACATAAGAAACATCGGCGTGCATCGTCAGAAAGATGACGCGCGTCCGCGGAGCCGCTTTCCGGATCTGGCGGGCGGCGTCGATCCCATTCAGCTGTGGCATTCCGATATCGAGCACCGCGATGTCGGGTTGCCAATCTTCCGCCACAGCCAGCGCTTCCCGGCCATTTTCGGCTGTCCGTAGTTGCAATGGCTCTGACTGGAGCAGGCTGCAAAGGCCGTCGAGGATGATCCGGTGGTCATCGGCCAGAAGCACTCGGAGCTTCGGCATGTCTAATCCTTCCAACCGCCATTCATGAGTGTTCATTAGAGTACCTCAAAAAACCCCCAAAAGGGAATCAGCGGCGGCGGAATCTTAGGGCTTAACGGGGATATCGACTTGGATGCGTACGCCACCGCCGGGGCGGGACTCCACCTTGAATGTTCCGCCCAGCAACTCCACGCGTTCGTTCATGCTAATGAGGCCGAGCCCCTTCTTACCGCGGACCGCCTCGATCTCAAATCCCTTGCCATCGTCCCGGATCGTCAGCCGGACACCGCTCTTCACTCCGCTGAGGCGCACGTTGGCCACTTTGGCGCCGGAGTGCTTCGCGACGTTGTGGAGCGATTCCTGGAGGACTCGATACAGGCAGAGCCCCACCTCGGCCGGCAACTTCGCGGGCGCCTGGCTCGCCTGGAAGCGAACCGTCAAACCGGTGTGCCGGCTGATCTCCTCGCACAATGCGGCGAGACCGGCGCGCGGTCCGAGGTGCTCCAGGCCGGAGGGGTGAAGCTGATGGGCGGTGACGCGGAGCTTCTCGGTGACCGCTCCGACGTCATCGCGGATTTTCTCGAGGCCTCCGCGCGCCGCCGGATTCAATTTCGGCTTTTGCAGTAGGGCTTCAGCTTGCATCGATATGTAGGCGAGATGCTGCGCGACGTCGTCGTGGAGGTCCCGCGCGATCCGCTTCCGCTCCTCTTCCTGGCTCTTGAGCAGGGCCTGCATCAGCAACTGGATCTCTTCCTGGCGCTGTTCGGCCAGGCTTTTCGCCTCCACACGCTCCGTTACATCCCGGGAGACCGAACGCATCTTCACGA